>OMZE01000041.1 GCA_900315455.1 uncultured Prevotellaceae bacterium
ACTCATTTCCAATGAGTTGAGCAAACTTCGAAGCTTTTTTTATTCCTATTTTATGTTAAATTATGCAGGTGTCAAAACACTTGCGAAACTTTAGTAATTTATTATCATCTTTCCCATTTCCCCATCTTAATCTTTCATCTTTAATCTTTAATTTTTAATCTTTTCTCGCTTGATGCAAACAAAGAAACTGCTCATAATGACATTGCTAGCACTGCCATTCTGCATGAGGGCGTTGGGATGCACCCTCATCATAGCGGCAGCGTCTGCCACGGAAGATGGCCGCCCGATGCTGTTCAAGAACAGAGACAGTTCTAATGCTTACATGGTTGACATGAGGATTGACCAGCAAGAGGGTTTCAGATTCATTGCCCAATATGCCCTGCGTGAAGATACATGGGAAGGGCCTTGGAGCGGTTACAATGAAACCGGGTTCTGCATAGCCAACTCACTTTCGTATAATTACTCCGGTGCAGAGTATGCCTCTATGAACAAGGAAATCCTCGATATGGCTTTGCGCCATTGCGCTACAGCGACAGAGTTTGAGCAATTGATAGACAGATTGGAGAAACCTGTAGATGTGCGTGCCAATTATGCCGTCATCGATGCCCTGGGTAATGCTGCCTTTTATGAAGTAGGGCCATACGGATACACCAAATATGATGCCAACGACCCCCAAACGGCTCCTGGAGGGGTGCTGATTCGCACGAACTACAGCCTTGCGGGTGATTTGGACAGAAAGGTGGGCGAGGACCGTTGGAAGGCTGCAGAGATTTTCGTCTCGGAGGCAATGGCCTCACAGCAGTTCAACTGGCGATACATCCTGCAAAACCTGCCCCGCTATCTGGTACACAGCAATGGCACAGACCTCTATGCCGATGCTCCTGCCACATGGGATGATGAGAGACCGACCGACTTCGACGGTTATATCCCCCGTCATTCAAGTACGAATGCCGTGCTTATGCAAGGCGTGAAGGCTGGGGAATCACCTCTTCTTACTGTCATGTGGTCAATCTCCGGCCCTCCTGTGTCAACTGTAGCACTTCCGCTGATGCTAACGGCTAACAACCTATTACCAGCGAAAACGGTGATGGCTGACAATCGTTCATGGCTGTGCGAGAAAGGTCAGGCCTTGAAAGTCATCATCTTCCCCTATCAAGAGAATGCCACCAAACAGATAGACCTTTCAAAACTCTACAATAGGGAGGAAACAGGTATTATGCAGAGGATTGTCAGGATAGAAGGAGAAATCATAGACCGGGGCTATAGCGTGATTGAAAATGCCCGTGAGTCGGGAACGGTATCAGAAGAGTCTCTGGCCGATTACTATGCATGGCTGGACAAGTATATCGAGCAGGAATACGAGTCTGACTTCGACGCTATAATAACCGGCATTCAGAACCCAGGTTGGAGAAGCAGGCAGCATGTCGGCTGTTGGGACATCAGCGGAAAAAGGCAAAGCAATCCGCAATCGTATAGAGGTGTAATGATTCGCCACCGCCAGAAATACCTAAACCATTGATGCGTCACAGCAGAGGCGTTTCTCCATCTTAATCTTAATCTTTCATCTTTAATTTTTTCCCATCTTTCCATCTATTCATCTTAATCTTTCATTTTTAATTTTTCATTTTTAATCTTTACCCATTTCCCCATCTTAATCTTTCATCTTTAATCTTTAATTTTTAATATTTTCCCTTCCTTTCGGACAATCTTTAAGTGTATTTTGTACATTTGTCCGAAAGGAGGTTGTCTGTCCTATCCTTTCCATGCAAAATTCGGGAAAAACTATTGCGGAGTGAAAAAGCCGCGATAATTTTGCATCGGAAAAAGAAACAAACCCACCGGTCTCGGAAACGATGACACGGGAAAAAGAAAAAAACAAAAAAAAAATAACAATAAAAATCAAACAAAAAAATGAAAACAAACAACAAATTTTTCAAGGGCGTGCTCGCCATCTGCTGTGGACTGATCGTATGTGGAAGTTTTGCTTCGTGTGACAAAGACGACAACGACTTCGAAGTGAAACAAGACAATGGTGACAACAGGGAACTGGCTTCTGCCGAAATCATCTACAAAGTAAGCCTCGCCAGTCAGGAACTCGCAGTAGACGATGTGGTGGTGACTTATACCGACAAGGAAGGTCAAGAGCATTCGATGACGATGACCGACAACGAGTGGACCTGGAAGTGCAACCTGACTCCTGCCGACTGCCCGAAAAATTTCGTTCTCAAGGTGAAACCCACAAGGAAAGAAAACCTTAACCTCGATAAAAATGCCCAGTACGAAGTGGGCGTCCTGTCGAAAATCATCGTCAGGGTGAAGAACAAGGCCGGTCGTACCATCTGCGACTGCGACGGCTTGGGCCTCTCATTTACCGGTTTCCACCAATTCACCGGCGAACAACTCATGAACCCCTGGAGTTCCACCGTCTCAGGATGGTTCGACGACCTGACCAGCACCAGCAAGAAGACCGTGGAGGTGTTCCCGAGCAAGATTATCTACAACAAGATGACCCAGAAATACTGGTAATATAAACGCCGCCCCTACCACAAAGCAAAAGTGAGGGGACCTAAAACAAAGCGAACCCCAGAAGTTCTTTATGACTTCTGGGGTTTTTGCTTTCTGCCACTCCACTCATACAAGAAAAAAGGGATTTCGTACAACGGGGGCTCATTTGTTTTTTCAATAGGCGGTTTTATGCTACTTTTGTCATGTAAAAGATATCCTTTTAACAGAAACCGGGACATACAAAAAAGACAAAAATATGGGCAGCAACAAAAGAAGATGGAACAACATCATCAAAATCAAAAGACATCCTTTTGGAGGAAACTATTTGGCGATAAATCTCTTTGGATTCATCTTTACGCTGAGAGACCTTGACAGGGTAGAACTCAACCACGAACTCATTCATTCGGCTCAACAGAAAGAATTGCTGTATCTGCCTTTCTTTATATGGTATGGAATAGAGTGGTTTATACTCTATCTGAAATATAAAAACTGGACAAAAGCATATTACCATATTAGATTTGAGAAGGAGGCATATCATCATGAGCATCATCTGGATTATTTAAAACGGAGAAAGCATTTCAACTATATCTCGCTCAACAGATAATCGTCTCAGATATCCCTCATGGTGTTATACCTGTAGAGGGTGTGTCAAAATGATTGAGTGCGCTTTGAACGTCGACTACTGGTTCTCGCCGAAGGCGACTGAAGAGGGGAGTGCGCTTCGCGCAGAAATCTAACAAATCGTTACAAATCAAACAAATAACAAATAGAAAAAGATTTGAAAGATTTGTATAGATTTGAAAGATTTACTTTCCCTCGCTACGCGAACAGTGACCGTCGGTTCTCGCCGTAGGCGACTAAAAATTCAATTTGACACACCCCCTACTGCGTGTTGCACCAATTCGTTACTCGGGAATAGAAAATAATCTTCGATTTTTTTTGCTTTCCTCTCGGCTTTCACTAATTTTGACCTTCGGTCGAAAGTACTTACGCTCGAAAATAGAAACAAAAAAATGCTTTTTTGTTTCGTATTCCCCTCGCTTAATCGTACCTTTGCCGCTGCGCGGCGAAATTAGGATGCGCCTCGGGAAAGCAAATAATCTTCGATTTATTTTGCTTTCCTCTCGGCTTTCACTAACTTTGACCTTCGGTCGAAGGTACTCACGCTCGGGAAAGCAAAATAATCTTCGATTTTTTTTGCTTTCCTCTCGCTTAATCGTACCTTTGCAGCAAGAAAGTAAGGCGACATGGAAATAGATACAACGACCAATTCAGAAAGCATGGTGCTCCGCACCGAAGGACTGGTGAAACGCTACGGTAAGCGTACGGTGGTCAACGACGTGTCGATCAACGTCAGACAAGGTGAGATAGTGGGACTCCTCGGACCCAACGGGGCGGGGAAGACCACGTCGTTCTATATGACCACGGGACTTATCGTTCCCAATGCCGGGCACATCTTCCTCAACAATCAGGACATCACCGGATTCCCTGTCTACAAACGGGCAAGGGCGGGTATCGGATACCTGCCCCAGGAGGCGAGCGTGTTCAGGAAGATGAGCGTGGAAGACAATATCAGGTCGGTGCTTGAGATGACCAAACTCAGTCGGAAGGAGCAGACGAAGAAACTCGAGAGTCTCATCAGCGAGTTCCGTCTGGGGAAAGTACGCAAGAACAAGGGCGACCAACTCTCGGGTGGTGAGCGCCGACGCACCGAGATTGCGCGTTGCCTGGCCATTGACCCCAAGTTTATCATGCTCGACGAGCCTTTTGCCGGTGTCGACCCTATCGCCGTGGAAGATATCCAGCATATCGTATGGCAACTGAAATACCGCAACATCGGCATCCTCATCACCGACCACAACGTGCAGGAAACCCTCACCATCACCGACAGGGCCTACCTGCTCTTCGAAGGCCGTATCCTCTTCCAGGGAAAACCGGAGGAACTGGCAGAGAACAAGATCGTGCGTGAGAAATACCTCAGCAACAGTTTCGTGCTCAGGAAAAAAGACTTCCAGACCATCGACGAAGAGCACAGGGCCCGCGAGCAGGCAGAAAGCAATTTGGTTTGAGTCAAATAACCATACAAAAAGCAACCGCATCACCAACGCCTTGGTGATGCGGTTTACTTTACCTAACCTAAATCATTTATCAACCTAATAATCAAAACCTAATATAAAATCTATCTGTATTTCACTAAACTTAAATAACTTTCTTGTCTTTACACTTGCAAAATTAAGGCCTGGGCACCGGCTACACAAGTTTTTCCCGAAAAACCCGCGAACTTACATCCGACACTGAGCCTCTTTATAGACAAAGAGACAAAAGGGAAGAAAAATCTGTCTGAAAGGAGTGAAAAAAATGTTTTTTTGTGAAATGATGGTTTGACAGTCCCCATTTACTTGTTAAACTCTTGAGGTTTTTCTATTGAGTAACGAATTGGGCTACACACAAAATGAAGCCCTGAATAACAATGGCCAAGCCTACGGCTTGGATGTTCCAACCCATCCCACCTTCCCTTCATAAGAGGCCACTGAAAAAGTAGGCTGTCTAAAATTCCTTTATACACATTTTAACGTTAGCAAATGTCATTGATAATGAAATTTTTTGGCCCGGGCTAAAAATGTGTAATATTTTTACTAAAACTGATTCCCAAGAGGACAAATAGGTGAAAAAACGCTCTGTCACCCCTATTATTTCATGATTTTCATGATATTCGACATATAAATAGCCACGGCGGTCTGCATCGTCATACTTTTAATGCCGTATGAGATGTTTTTCTTCATGCCAAGGTCGTTCTTTAGATGTGCATAGAGAGGCTCAATCTTTCGTCGCTTCTTCATCTTCTGACGAAATTCCGAGGTCTTTTCAAACTCTATCTGCTCCTTATGGGTGTCCGAGAGGATAGTAACCGAATAGGTCTTATACTTGCCACCTTTATAGCATCCTTCCCGTAAGGGGCAAACCTTGCATTTCCTCACGTCAAAATCATATCTCATCTTCGCATTTCTAAAACACCGTGTGACTTTTCCGTTAGCGTCGGTCTTCTTCTGCTTGGCCTTTTGGTATTCTTTGTATTTAGCCAACTCGCCGGCAGGACAGACATAAGTGTCGGCATCTTTGTTATAATGAAAACCAGTGTCAACACCCTTGCGATGCCCCTGCGTGATTACAGGATTGACAGGCGCGACCACCTTTACATCATCCTTAAGAGCATCGAGGTTGTCCTTACTCGCGTAAGCGGCATCTGCTATGGCGCTTTCCACCTCTATGCCATTTTGTTTGGCTTGTTCCACTAGTGGAACAAGGTAGTCCCCGTCAGAAGCCTCACCGGAAGTTACAACGGCTGCCACAACAATACTCTCGGGAGTCATGCCGACATGGGCTTTGTATCCGAAGAAAGACTTCCCCGGCCCTTTGCTTCCAAATTTGGCGTCCTTGTCAAAGGCACCATATACCTGACACTCCAAATCATCAAGTCCCTCCTTCAGGAGGTTCACCTTGTTGCCAATGGCCGGTATCTGGGCCATCCCATTATCCTCCAATATCCGGATGAGGGACTGGCAATATGACTTTACAACGTCAACGCCTCCTGATTTCGGGAATTCGGGAATGTCATCTCTGTGGAAAGTGTCACCCCAAAAGGGGTCGCAGGCCTTGTACACCTGAACGCACAGTTTCCTCATAAAATCGATAGGCTTGTAAACGGTCACGCCTGCAAGTTCGTGTGTGGCATCAACAATGATGTCGCTCTTACGCTTGATGATTCCCTTGGCAATGGCCATTGACACGCTCTTTGATATCAGAAGGTCAAGCAGGTCTATGTCCTGCAAGCGCTGCCTGCGGAACTTTGAGAGCAGGGACGAGTCTATCACGTTATCCTCAGGGTTGAGTCCAAGGAAGAACTTGTATGACATGTCGGTATAGGCGCGTTCCACCACGTCCGCGTCTGAGGCAGGGTGCATGGCCTTTAGCATCAGATATTTGAACATGCGCACAGGATCCTCTGCGGAACGGCCCATATCGGCCGAGTATTTGTCCTGCAATTCTTTACGGACGAAGGAAAAGTCTATCTCTTCGTTCATGCGGCGGAATATGTTGTCACGCGGGATAAGTATGTCATAGATGCGTGCATATTCACTCAAGCGGGTTTGGCTGTAATCTACAAGCATAGCGGAATGTTTCCGCTAAATTACTAATTATCAACGATATAGGCAAATATGCAACGTTAATTATATTTAATTTCATAAAATATTTTTACCATTTGTAACCGTGTTGAATCGTTAAAGAAATTAACAGTTTAGACTTTTTCAGTGGCCTCTTCATAAGGAAAGGCCTCAACCCCAACCCAAGGCCCTTCCCCTCTCCAGGGGAAGGGATGCAACCGCCCTACTCGGGCTCGGTCATTAAGGTACCGCTCCCGAAGGTAGGTCGCGGGGAGATTTCCTACGCAACAGAGTTGCGATTGTTTTATGTTCGCTCCGCTCACCTAAAGATGCGGTCGCGAAACATTTTTCATTTTTTAACCGTCATCTATGCAAGAATTGGGCACTTGCTGCATTATATCAGTATAAGTCGAGAACTACAACACAAACAAAAATGTCGATGAGAAAACTATTGAGTATTGGAATGCTCCTGCTGTTGCTGGTTGGTTGCAGCAGTGATGATGGCAGTGATGCTGTCGATTCATTATCGTTGATTGGTGAATGGTCGGCGAGCCATCATAGCAAGAATCCCCAATATGCAGACACCGCCGACATGTGGAATTTCACCTTCAATCCTGATGGCACGGGCACAGGCCCCTATGCCACAAAATCTTTCAGGTACAAAATCGACGGGAACCATATCACTTTGCAACTCCAGAACACGGAAGCCTATTATGGCCAGACGGTCTTTGAATATCATATCGTGAGTTTTTCGAAAGACAGAATGGAATGGGATGAGATTCCCAACGAACAATGGAGCGACAACAGCAAGTATCTTAAGTTTTATCGGAAATAAGAAAAAGGAAAAGATAAAAAGAGCCCCCTTCCTCCTCAAACAAATTATCCCCTGAAGGTTTTGCCTTCAGGGGATAATTTATTGTTGCCTTATCGCGGTATTGCGTTACTTCACATACACGATGGCAAGGCGGTTGGATGTCGTGCCCTGCACGCCCTTGCCCACAGCCTCGTCGACAACGACGCCACGGTCGCGGAGATAGTCGGCCACGGCATTAGCACGGGCTTGCGACAAGCGCTGGTTGAGTTCGGGGTCACCCTCTGGCGAGGCTGTTCCCACTATCTGTACGTGCGAACCTGCCTTCACGCTGTTGAGCGCAGTCTGGGCCTCGGCGGTGAGCACCGACTTGCCCTGTGCGAAGGTCACGAAGACGAGGTTCTCCACCTTCACTTCCCTGCCTGCCACGGGCACTTCCTTCACCACTTCTTTCACCACTTCTCTCACCACTTCTTTGGGCTTCTGTGCCAGTTCGGCGCGCAGACTGTTGATGATGCCGTTCAGGCGGTCAATCTCAGCATTGTCGGGACCCACAATCTTGAAGTTGTGCGTGCCATTGGAGTTGCCGAACTTATACGCGAAGCCTGCACTCACCTGGAATGCGGAGTTGTTGACATTATATTGGGGCTGCTGGCTGTCGTACGTTGCCTTGTAGGCAGGCTGGATGCCCGGCTGGTTGCAGGTAGCCAGGAAGGCCCAGGTGAACGACGGTTCGATGATGAACTGCCACTGCTTGTCGCTGCCGAAATTGAAGGTGAGGTCGACGCCTGCCTTTGAGGTCATCTTGTTGGTTGGCTCATACATGTCGTGGTCGGAGCAGAACAGGTGCCCCCATCCCAGTCCGTAGAAGCCTACGACCTCGAAGCAACGGGGCTGGCCCTTGTATCCGCCAAACCAGTTGGTGAAGTTCAGCGTTCCCAACAGCGACACATTGGTGGCACGGACAATCGTACCGGTAGAAACGTAGGGCTTGTTCGACAAGTATGCTGTACCGTCGACGGCAAGACCGAAGACCGGTGTGAACCACCTGCCGATACGCAGGCCGACAGTGGGGTCAAGGTTATTGCACCATTTCACTCCTGTGGTCTTTACAGCCACACCACCGTTGATGCCAACATAAAAGTTATCATAATTCTTGCTCTCTTCCACGGTCTGTGCCGATACCGTGAATGCCATGAGAGCGGCGGCAAAAAACAAAAAAATTCTTTTCATCGTATGATTTGTTGTTATGGTGGGGCGGAAATCCCACGAATAGGTTATACATGTAAGGCCGCTGGCCGTCAATTGAATGGATAGTTGGTGCAAATTAAGGAAAAAAACTTGATTAAAACAAACTTTATGCGCTAAAAATATAAGATGACAATGCGATTTGTATGTTTTTACCGTCAGAATGGTTTATGTATCATTATCTCACCACTGTCTTCTGCCCATCAATAATGTAAACGCCAGGGCTCAAGTCGTGTTCTTTCATCCTCATGCCTTGCAGGGTGAAGACCCCCAGAACTTTAGGATTATCCTCCGAAGGGATGGTATGGATATTACTGAAAACAGGGGTAGGAATATCCTCCTCAAAAATCACCACGCCATTCCGCGTGAACTTGGTGAGTTTCAATTGATGGGGGGTTCTTTGCCTGATTACTCCCGACCGCTTAATCAAACCGCAAAAGTCTTGTCCGATGGTTCTGATAATCCTATATGGTACCAAATTAATAGTATCCGTAAGACAGTCATAAGTGTTGCCGTCGAGAAGCGTAACTTGAATCAAGTCAAAAGAACTTAAGTCAAAGTCATTTCTGTTGACCCAGAAATGGTCTGGCAGGTTTTCCCAATTGAAATCATAGATGGGAATCGATTCTTCTTCTTCATATAATCTACAATCCCGGAAATAGACACGGCCATCTTGCTCGCGTATAAAACAGGTGTCCTTGGTGCCTACTGTGGATGAATCATAAACATCCTCTGTTCTCACTCGTTCTATGGTCTTATACTGGATATCAGATATCACAGTGTCGCCAATAACTTCGCTTTTCACACGATAAAAATCTCTCGGAAGTTGCAATTCTCTTCCTACATATATTACGAATGCCTCTTCCCATGTCGTACCGATGGGATAACATTCCATAGGTTCATCCTGTGAGAAAGAGTTCATCGGATACATCAGGGCTATAAACAACATCGCAAGGATAAAAATATTGGTTTTCATATACTATAGAAATTATAATTATCTTATATACAACTTGATATTAGTGGTTTTGCCATCCTTGATGGCTTGAAAGCCAAGTCTTTCTTTTCTTACTCAGGAGATTAACCTCATGTCGTGACAAAAATAGGAAAAAACAAATTACAAAACAAAGAAAGGAGCTATTATTTTGCTTTACTACACCATTTTATTTTTATCTCAAGTTTCGCTACTCCAAAATTTGGTTTTTCACCCGCCTTGCACTGACATTGCCGCCTTGCGGTGATGGTAGGCTGCGGAAAAGCAAAATAATCTTCGATTCTTTTGGCTTTTCTCTCACTTTGCACTGACTTTGCCACTTTGTAGCAAAGGTAGGATTCACCTCGGCAATGGAAACAAAAATCGATTTTTGTTTCGCATTGCACTCGGTTTTCACTACCTTTGCAACATGAAAAGAATCATCTTGATAACTGGCGGTCAGCGCTCGGGCAAGAGCAGTCATGCCGAGGAAATGGCACTTCAACTGAGCGACCATCCCGTCTACATTGCCACGGCAAAGGTGTGGGATGAGGAGTTCAGAGAGCGTGTCGAGCGTCACCGCTGCAGGCGAGGACCATGCTGGACCAACATCGAGGAGGAGCGCTACCTGAGCCGCCACGACGTCAGTGGCAGGGTGGTACTCATCGACTGCGTCACGCTCTGGCTCACCAATTTCTTCTTTGCCTCACGAGAGAAGGAGGTGAGCACCGACGAACTGCTTGCCGAGGCGAAAGAGGAGTTCGACCGCTTCACTTCACAGGATGCCACGTTCATCTTCGTCACCAACGAGATAGGCTCTGGCGGGGTGAGCGACAACGCCCTCCAACGGCGTTTCACCGACCTGCAAGGGTGGATGAACCAATACATCGCCTCGCGTGCCGACACCGTGGTGCTGATGGTGAGCGGCATACCCGTCAACATCAAATCCCGACTATGAGAACATTCCATATACAGCAACCCGACCAACAGTTGCTGCCTGCCATTACGCAGAAAATCGACAACCTGAACAAGCCCAAGGGGTCGCTGGGCCGACTGGAGACCCTTGCCGCCCAACTCTGCCTCATCCAGCAGACCACCTCTCCTACCCTCTCCCACCCTTGTCACCTGCTCTTCGGCGGCGACCATGGCATCGAGCGCGAAGGGGTGAGCGTGTCGCCGCGTGAGGTGACCTGGCAGCAGATGGTGAACTTCACCAAGGGTGGCGGTGGCGTGAACATGTTCTGCCGCCAGCATGGGTTCCACCTGCGCATCGTCGACATCGGGGTAGACCACGACCTCTCTGCGGTGCCCGGCATCCTCCACCGCAAGGTGGCATGTGGCACCGCCAACTTCCTCCACCAGGCTGCCATGACCGAAGCACAATACTGGCAGGCCATCGACACCGGCGCACAGTTGGTGGACGACTGCCGGGCAGAGGGCTGCAACATCCTCTGCATCGGCGAGATGGGCATCGCCAACACCTCGCCGTCGAGCATCTGGATGAGTCTCTTCGGCAACATCCCCCTCGACGAGTGCATCGGTGTGGGAGCAGGACTCAACGACAGCGGACTGCGCCACAAACACGATGTTTTGGGCGAGGCGCTCCAGCACTTCACCCAAGCGCATCCCGAAGCCGCCAACGACCCGAACGCACCTTCTTCCGCCCGCCTCATCACACGCTATTTCGGCGGTTTCGAGATGGTGGGTGCCATCGGGGCGATGCTGCGGGCAGCAGAGCACGGCATGGCGGTGATGGTCGACGGCTTCATCATGACGGCGTGTATGCTCGCTGCCTCACGCCTCTATCCCGACGTGCTCCACTATGCCATCTTCGGACATTGCGGCGACGAGAGCGGACACCGCCGGATGCTCAATCTGATGGATGCCCGTCCGCTCCTGCAACTGGGTCTGCGCCTGGGCGAGGGCACCGGTGCCCTCTGCGCCTTCCCCATCATCGAGAGTGCCGTGAGAATGGTCAACGAGATGAACAACTTCGATAATGCGCATATCACGAAATATTTCTAAACGTCATGCGAATTTCACGAAATACTTCTAAACGTCATGCGAATTTCACGAAATACTTCTAAACGTCATGCGAATTTCACGAAACACCTCTAAGTGGTACCAGAACCTGTGGGCAGCGCTGATATTCTTCACCCGCCTGCCGTTCTGGAGAGTCTACCAACCCCCGAAAGAAAGTTACCGGGCTGTGGTGGAGTTCTGGCCCCTCACAGGCTGGCTCACCGGCGGTGTGATGGCTGCCATCCTCTATTTCGCACCCGCCCTCTTCCCCTACCCCCTCGTGGTGGCTCTCGCCATCCTCGCAAGGGTGCTGATGACCGGAGCGTTGCACGAAGACGGCCTCGCCGATTTCTGCGACGGGTTTGGTGGCGGCAACGACCGCGACAGCATCCTCCGCATCATGAAAGACTCGCACATCGGCACCTACGGTGTGCTGGGACTGGTGCTGTATTTCCTCCTGCTCTTCCTCGCCCTGTCCAACCTTCCTCCCACCACGGCAGCCCTCACCGTACTGGCAGCCGACCCTTTCTCGAAGATGCTCGCGGGTCAGGTGGTGCAGATGATGCCCTACGCACGTACCGAGGCAGAGGCAAAGAACAGGGTAGTATACCGCAAAGTGAACGTGGCAGGGAGCATCGGCCTGGCATTCCAGGGACTGCTGCCCATTCTTCCGCTGCTGTTCTTCTCTGATGTGCTCACCGCCAAGTGGCATCTCGTGGTATTCGTGCCGTGCCTGGTGATGTACTTCCTCTACCTGAAAATCTGGAACAAGTTGCGGGGCTACACCGGCGACTGCTGCGGTGCGATGTTCCTCCTCGTAGAACTGTGTGTCTATCTCGTGGTCTGCGCTATTGTATTGAGGGCGAGTTAAAAGATCATTACTCCCTACAATCAAGCGAAACTTAAACCTTAAACCTCAAACCTCAAATATGCAAATAACCATGATACGACATACTAGCGTGGCGGTGCCCAAAGGCACGTGCTATGGATGGAGCGACGTGGCGGTAGCCGACACCTTCGAGGAGGAGGCGGCGCATACCCTTTCGCTCCTTGAGGGTAAGGTCTTCGACCAAGTATACTCTTCGCCGCTCTCCCGTGCGCGGAAATTGGCTGCCTACTGTGGCTATCCCGACGCTGTCGTCGACGACCGTCTGAAGGAGATGAACATGGGCGAATGGGAGATGCAGCGCTATGACGAGATTACCGACCCCGCCCTGCAACGGTGGTATGCCGACTACATGCACCTGCCTGCCACCGGCGGCGAGAGTTTCCCGATGCTCCATGCCCGTGTGACGGCATTTCTCGACGAACTGCGCCAACAGCCTTTTCGCCAGGTGGCAGTATTCGCTCATGGCGGTGTCATCGTGAGTGCGGGTATCTATGCCGGACTTTTCGGCGAGGAGAACGCCTTCTCACACTCCGTTCCCTACGGCGGCATATTGGAGGTAGAGGTTTTTTAGAATAGAATCGTTCTATTCCAAAAGAGTCCTCGATTTCTCTCGACAACTGTTCTCTACTAATGACATGTTGTTCAATTCTACATTAGTACGATTAGCACTCACGATGTCCTCCGCCTCGCCGCGGCTCAGGAACATTTCAATTCTACATTAGTACGATTAGCACTGCCGTGTTGCCTACTTCTTCTGATATTGGTTTTAGATTTCAATTCTACATTAGTACGATTAGCACCGTCATTAGCACTAAAAATTTCCTCACTTTCAAAAAATTTCAATTCTACATTAGTACGATTAGCACTCTGACGAATGTGCAGCAAAGTCAGAGGGTATCACAAATTTCAATTCTACATTAGTACGATTAGCACGAATACGCCAAGAAGGTGGGCGAACTGCTCGAACATTTCAATTCTACATTAGTACGATTAGCACCTGTACTGGTGCCACGTGAGGTTCGAGCACGCCAATTTCAATTCTACATTAGTACGATTAGCACTCTCATCGGCATACTCGTTTAGCCACCAAGTAAGTTCATTTCAATTCTACATTAGTACGATTAGCACATCTCATGGACGAAGGGCATGCGTGCCCAAAACGCATTTCAATTCTACATTAGTACGATTAGCACAGTCGAGGAAACCGAGCCAGGCGTGCTGCCATCCGATTTCAATTCTACATTAGTACGATTAGCACGCCTCCAGTTTGTCGATTTCGCGCTCGGCAAACGACATTTCAATTCTACATTAGTACGATTAGCACGTCAGCAGCAGTGTAGGTATCGTCGATAGACACCGATTTCAATTCTACATTAGTACGATTAGCACGATGCAAGCTGCAGGATTTAATCCTAATATGATTTTATTTCAATTCTACATTAGTACGATTAGCACTGAGCGCACGAAAACCATCTCCACCGTCTTCGTAATTTCAATTCTACATTAGTACGATTAGCACTGGCGCACTCCATGCAGAAAAAAGACTTCAACGGAATTTCAATTCTACATTAGTACGATTAGCACTATAACCACTTCGGACTGATTATTAACTACCTCGATTTCAATTCTACATTAGTACGATTAGCACACTATATCGTTGTCAAATTCCACCTCGACTACCGCATTTCAATTCTACATTAGTACGATTAGCACCGGCGTGACAGCGCTGACGATATTCCCGTCGATGATTTCAATTCTACATTAGTACGATTAGCACGTTGATTTGGTTTCAAAGTTTAAACAAATCTATCTTGTATTTCAATTCTACATTAGTACGATTAGCACATCCGAAATTTGCAAATCACTTATTCCTGAAGTTATTTCAATTCTACATTAGTACGATTAGCACAATCTTACTGATGTTGCTGGTTTTCCTCTTTCTTAATTTCAATTCTACATTAGTACGATTAGCACCTGAGTTGCCGCTCGCGTCGTTGCTGCTTTCGGTTATTTCAATTCTACATTAGTACGATTAGCACTTTTTGATATAGTATCTTCTTTTCTTCGAAATCAATTTCAATTCTACATTAGTACGATTAGCACAGCCGTCATAGTTGTTCGTGAGTGTCCTGGAATCATTTCAATTCTACATTAGTACGATTAGCACGCCGTCTCCGAGTTGAGCCACACCGGATGATATCCGATTTCAATTCTACATTAGTACGATTAGCACATAAATGACGTTAGCAAAGAAGTTGATGTTATTCTATTTCAATTCTACATTAGTACGATTAGCACTGAATTCGGAATTACCTTCTAGGATTCCTGCTTTATTTCAATTCTACATTAGTACGATTAGCACCCAATTGAGAGTGCAAAATGGTAACGTCTGCATCGTATTTCAATTCTACATTAGTACGATTAGCACTAGATGAGAAAAACTTATTTAAACAAACTTCATTCAAATTTCAATTCTACATTAGTACGATTAGCACCCTAGCAACTCAGTTGCAACAGATTTCTCAGTAAATTTCAATTCTACATTAGTACGATTAGCACACATCCACCAACCGCTTCATGTCTGATTTGCCGTATTTCAATTCTACATTAGTACGATTAGCACTATCTTACGTATCAAAATATGTTGGCTATTACTCATTTCAATTCTACATTAGTACGATTAGCACCTATTTTCAGGCTTATAATACTGAAAGTCGTATACCATTTCAATTCTACATTAGTACGATTAGCACTGCGGTTGTGGCTGCAACGGTTAAGCGAAAATCATTTCAATTCTACATTAGTACGATTAGCACCGGGAGGCCGTCGGCATCCTCCATGTCGGTTTGCATTTCAATTCTACATTAGTACGATTAGCACAAACTGTTTTCCAATTGTGTTGCGTCAAACTTAATATTTCAATTCTACATTAGTACGATTAGCACTTTAAAACTTTCCCGTTTTCTATTTTCTTAATCAATTTCAATTCTACATTAGTACGATTAGCACTATTTTTGTATGTATGTATGTTTGTTGTTTTACTGCATTTCAATTCTACATTAGTACGATTAGCACAAAAGTCAATGAGCCACAGCCTGTTCTTGACTCAATTTCAATTCTACATTAGTACGATTAGCACTTGCCGTCTCCGAGTTGAGCCACACCGGATGATATCCGATTTCAATTCTACATTAGTACGATTAGCACGGCAAATCGGGTAAACGACCTATTAACAAGGCTCATTTCAATTCTACATTAGTACGATTAGCACCTATGATGGCATCCTCATCCATTGCGGTTCTTCCGCATTTCAATTCTACATTAGTACGATTAGCACGCATGATAGGCCGGTGTGCCTCCCTGGCTGCTGTCGAATTTCAATTCTACATTAGTACGATTAGCACTTTTTTAGACAATTCGTTACTCAATAACAAAGCCTATTTCAATTCTACATTAGTACGATTAGCACTGCCATCTCTTCAGCAGCCTCAAATGGCGATGCCTCATTTCAATTCTACATTAGTACGATTAGCACTATTTACAATTACATAAAATAGTGTTGTTTGCTTTATTTCAATTCTACATTAGTACGATTAGCACTATCAAAATAGTGTGCTGCATTCACTTTTTATTGTCATTTCAATTCTACATTAGTACGATTAGCACTCGAAGCGTTTTCTCGATTCCGTCTATCCTAAATTTTTATTTCAATTC
Organism: uncultured Prevotellaceae bacterium; assembly: GCA_900315455.1. GTDB lineage: Bacteria > Bacteroidota > Bacteroidia > Bacteroidales > Bacteroidaceae > Prevotella. The sequence continues at coordinate 16,323 of OMZE01000041.1, forward strand.
TACATTAGTACGATTAGCACTAAGGATGCCAATGACAATGAAGTTACTGATGTTGCATTTCAATTCTACATTAGTACGATTAGCACGGCGTAAAAATCACCCTCTCCGAGGAGCAGCCATTATTTCAATTCTACATTAGTACGATTAGCACACCCTTCAGGCATCATAGCGACAACGAAGATAGGATTTCAATTCTACATTAGTACGATTAGCACTTGTCTCAAAGCCAATGTAATGACGATGCTCTAACATTTCAATTCTACATTAGTACGATTAGCACCATCTTGTCAATGGCGGCTTTGAATGCCTTGAATTGATTTCAATTCTACATTAGTACGATTAGCACTTGCCATCGGTGCACTGACAAGGCTTGATGCGCTATTTCAATTCTACATTAGTACGATTAGCACTCTTTGATATGTCTTCACCAATGTTTATGTATTTCTATTTCAATTCTACATTAGTACGATTAGCACTTTTGTCAGGTTGTCGCGCCATCGGTCGAAGCGTATTTCAATTCTACATTAGTACGATTAGCACGAACGGAGCGGCGCGGGCAGTGGATGCGGGGCTGTTATTTCAATTCTACATTAGTACGATTAGCACTCTGGCCGGAGATATAGACGCGCTTGCTCATGATATTTCAATTCTACATTAGTACGATTAGCACCCCTGTCAATTTATCTTGTTTCTTATTTATCAATCAGAAAGATACGAAGGGCAAGGACAAAAATTACACACGAAATGATGTCGATGTCCAATCATATGAATTCTAAGTAGCATTGACATCACTTATAATCAACTGATATTCATTGATTTACATCAATAGCGACTATTTCGCTTATCACAATTGATGTCAAATAATAGGTCATCGACATTTTATAAAAAGATATCTAAAGGACTTCGTTCTTTTCCAATTATCTCTTTTTGCATCATAACCTTGGATGAATGCTTGAAAATAATAATACTATCTTCTTGTTTATTCATAATAGCGTTAGTTTTTTGTATTAGCTCTTTTAATTTCACTTCTGATATTTCACCCTCAAATACAGAATTCTGAATCCAATGTAGATATTGTCTACATAATTTGAGCATCTTTCCTACTCTTTTTTCACCACAATCATAAACAACTATTACATACATTAGTCTACCAATATGTTTTATAAGGTTTATATTCTTCAATATTCAACAAATGCTTGGCCAGTTTATAGCATTCAAGTTTTATAAGATGACGAAAACTAACCTTTCTACCAAGGGTCTTATGTTGAAAAGTCTCTTCCAACTTATCTTCTACAGCCTTGACAAATATTTTTTTACCAACATTGTTTAAAAGACAAGAGTTCATTTTCCTGTCAAAATGTTTGCTTTGTATTTCCCTGCGATTAAGAACACGGAAAATGACCCGATCAATAATTATTGGCTTGAAAATCTCTGACAAATCTAAGCAAAGGGAATAACGACGTTCTCCGGGAGTATGAAGATAACTGATTGTGGGATTCAGTTGAGTCTGATGGATAGCACGCAGACATTGTGTGTAACACATCATGTTTCCAAAAGAAATGAGGGCATTTACTTCATTCCTGGGAGGCAGTTTGGTTCGTTCTCCCATCTCAAAATCAGATATTATTTGGTTAAAAGCCTCATAATACTCACGACGTATTTGCCCTTCCAATCCCATTAGTTCATCTATTTCTGCTGTATTTTCAATTTTCAAAGCCAGTTCATTAATAGCATCAATACTACTACTCAAGTCTTTCCCTCTTCGTTTATAATACATCAGGTTTCTCACCATATTATATGAAGCGCCATCGATAAACTTCTGAGCAATAACCAAACGTTTCTTCTTATTCTGATATGCAGCAGTCTGGGCCAACAGCATTTTCCCAGACAATAATGAGTCACGAGGCATGAAAGAGCCCGTATAATTCTCATAATAATCAAAGAAATGCATACATATGTCTTTTTGCCCCAGGAAATTGAATAGCGAACTATTGGCTTTCAGTGCCCCGAAACAATAAAACTCATTGATATCTTCCACTGGAAGATAGCGAGGTTGGGCCGCATACTCCTTACCTTCCTCATCAATAGCAAAAGGCGTGAATTTCAAGGTATTGTCCTTGCGCTCCATCTGCCCTGAATTAAACAAATAAAATGTCTTCTTCATTCAGTTTCTTTAAGTTCGGTAGTAAAACAAAAATCATAATAACTACATGACTTGCAGAAGCGTTTCTTCACAAGAGGAGGACAGACATCAGATTCAATGATGTTGCTGATTTCCTTTTCCATCTGTCGGATTTCGTCCCTGTCTTCATCGGTAAGGATAACAGGCATTGTCTGTCGCATTGTCGGGTATTCTAACAAGCCTGTACATCCACCTATACCATTGCGTTCAAATATATAGATGTAATATTTTACCTGCCATTCGTGGGCTTTCTCCATCTTGTCCGAACGTTTGATTTCATGGATGACACGCCTCTTAGCGTCAAAGTAATCCACTTTGACGCCTTCGATAGTCACCTCTTCGTACCGTTCTGGGCGCTGAGGATAACTACCTTCGTGTATTAACTTGCCATCATATACATCATCGCTCACATGCTCCATGTTGATGCCGTTGGCAAAGAGCCACAATTTGGTATGGCATAACTGATAATAGTTAAAATGTGTGCCTGTCAACATCATGCTCTTATTTCTTTTTCTTCTTGATTTCTCGTTCCAAGTCATCCAACAGTTTCAAATCCTCCTCGTCTGCCAGTTGAGCTTCATACTTTTTCCTACGAGCATCAAACTGTGAATAGACACTGCGGACGTATTCTTCCATTTCTTGATTTGACACTTTTCCTTTGTCTGAGAGGACATCAAAACCTTGAAACGAAAGAAGGTCCTTCACGTTCTGTCGCCAAAAATTGAGAGTCAAGTCTTTACGTTCCTTTACTCTTAGTTCTGCAGATTCCAAGAATAGATTTACGATTCTGTTCAATGTGTCAATCTCTTCAGTCACCAGATAGTTTTTTGCGATGACAATGTCACCTTTACGCACTATACTACCTTTCCATGTTGTCAGTCCCATATTTGGTTCTTCGGCATTTGCACGAGATACTATTATTTCTGCCGCTGTGTTGTGTGTGACAGCATAGAGCAATTTGTTCTGTGTTTCGGCATAAAACATCTGTGTGGCTTTCTCGCGTGCCTCATAATCACTGCTCAAACTGAACAAATCGCGCAGTTTCTGATAAAATCTCTTTTCCGAAGCCCTGATATCACGAATACGTTCCAGTAACTCATCGAAATAATCTGGGCGTCCATCAGGATTTTTCAGCCGTTCATCATCCATCGTGAAGCCCTTCACCAAATATTCAGAAAGATGCATATTTGCCCATTGTCGGAACTGTGTGCCTCGCACACCACGGACACGGAAACCAACAGCCAGAATCATCTCCAACGAATAGTAAACTACGTTGTAATTCTTCCCATCGGCGGCAGTTGTTAAGAAATTCTTAACAACTGAATTTTTACATAACTCCTTGTCCCTCAATATCCCTGCAATGTGCATACTAATATTTGGTTTAGAGGTGGCAAAAAGTTCAGCCATCTGCTGTTGACTCAGCCATATCTTACCATCACGAGCATACAACACTACCGATGCCTTTCCGTCGGCAGTATTGTAGATAATTATGTTTGAGGATTGGTCAGACATGGGTTACTGATTTTCGTAATCAAATTCACACATCATTTGAATAAGTTTCTTTTCTGCTTCCTTCAATGCATCAGCACTTTCATTTTCGGTAACTACATAACTGGCGCATGGTAATGTGACATAAACCTCAGCACCTGCAGTTTCGTCAATAATAGGTTTTGCAGATTGGCGTTCACCCTCGTCTATCAACTTTGAACGAATAGCCCCTGGAATAGTATTTGCATTGTCACTAATGGCTACAGCTAAAGTTTCCATTAGGCTGAAAGTACGCGACTGATTAGACGTAATTCTCCAATTCAAAAGAGCATTTGCAAAGACCGGTATTATCACATCTCTTCTTTCTTTAGGCATAACAAGGCATTCGCCAAAGACATTCTTACTAACTACCCACCCCTTTCCTTTTAATGAATCTATCATTTCTTTTGAAATTTCAGGTTCATGCTGATTGGTGGACACACAGAATAGCGTACGTAAGTCAATAGCAATATCGCAGATAAAAAGACCTGTTGTACGTTGATTGTCTGGAATCCAAGCGCGACGAGGTATTGTGCGTTCATTCTTTAACAAATAAGCTTCTATTTCTTCTTCCGTCAAAGGCTCTTCCCTTCCTTCCATTCTAACGACAATTGGGTTATTGTCAGGTCTGTCACTGCGATCGAATGTCAAATTCTCATTTTCAACAGCAACCAATAACGGATGCAAAGGTCTCATCGCAGAAATCGACAATGGACTACGACGTTTTTTAGTAATCCCATCTCCTGCTCGCATCCACCCTCCAAATAATTGGTCTATAAAGGTTGGATCACAAGGAGACCAAGGTTCTTTGTTCTCAAGATTATCGTTCTTGTTGATTCTATAATTGAAAGTAACTGGTGCCAATTGTTCACCGAGTGAATCGACCAAAGTCTGGAGCAAAGATCTTTTAACCTGTTGTCCACTTGAATAAGCTACTAATCTTCCATTGAAAAGTGGGTCTCTGTAAGTCTTTTGACCATCTTCTACACAAAAAACAGTATGTTCAGCATGTTTAAGAACACGCAAATAGATATAGGGTTCCATAATATTAATAATTAGTTAATTAATTGATGCATAGCAAAATTTTAAAAGTGTCAAGAAGTAAGGAACATTGTCTGTTGGCATAGTATTAACAAATTCTGCCAATTCAACAATTTTGTTTCGTTCCGTGCAATCACCGACTATCTCTGTCAAAGCAGAAATGAAAGATTTCTTGTTTGTAGCAGCCAAAATTGTATTAACTCTTTGGCTATTTACCGTTTTGCTGTTCTTCCCCGATTTTGAATAATCAAGAAGAACATGGGCAAACCCCATAGATTTGCTCCATAAATCTTGATTGTTTAGCATAGCAATTATCCAAATTATATATGTATTAAACAGTTTCTTTTGTTCTTCATCAGTAACCTTCTTTGGTTTTTTTGAACCATTCATATATGACCGTAATCCTTTGGGCTGCATGGCATCAATTCCTATTATACCATTTTGGCAACAGACTCTAAAACCAGTTTCCGTTCCCCACAAATCTTCTGCTTTCTTTCCTTCATCTGCTCCAAACAGTTTGGAATAAAGTTGGATAGGTTTCCTAATATGATCAAGGCTGAATGGAATAAAGCCGACAGTGGTATTGGTTTGCCCCAAATTATAGACATAACCCATCAATTTAGGATTGTCAAAACGCTTTGAAATGCCAATTAAAACTTTTGTCCATGATAAAGTTGAAATACTCATACCATTTTTAGTGGTAACAAAGGGATTAAAATCTGCTAACGGTTTTTCTGGATAGAAACTATCTTCATCATAGACGTGAGCTAACCATTGGCCATTCCAAGTATTTACCTGATTCCCCTTGAGGGCATCATTCTCAGACAAGAGCATTCTATATAGTTTCCAGCCCTCAAACAAATCCATTAGAATTTGGGGTTCAGAAAATAAAATAGACAGGCCACCTTGCACGCCTATTCCAAGACTCACACCGTACCATGAGTAATAAATATCATCTTCTTTGAATGGATAAACCAAATTAGTGGTTTGCCCTGATGTTGTAGAATTTATATCCGTTGAACCAAATCCCAATGAGTTTTCTGTTGTTGGAAATCCAATTTCAAATTTGGACATAAGGTTATTAAATCTTATATTCCGTTGTTCTTTACTTTCATATGGCTTTTTACCAGCAATCATATCTGCCCAACTAATTTTGGGATTCTCCAGTGGTGTGTTACCTGCTGTCATCAGATATTTATTCTGATCAAAAAATAAAGGATGATATACTTCAACAAAAAAGGTTTTAGCATCGTATTGCTTGCCATACTTTTTGTTGTAAACATCAAGAAATATCTTTCCTATGGTCGCTGTAATCATACTGTCAATGTTTATAAGAATTCATAATGAGAAAACATTCCAGGTCTGGCATATTCTAACATAAGCCCCTTTTCGCCATCATAAGCCTTGTCAGGAACAACGAATGGCCGTGAACCCGTATCAAGTTGTTGTAATCGATTGTAAGCTATGCTTCTGTAACTGGTCGGGATTTCATACATCATTCGTTCATAAGGTTCCCTTAAATATTTATCTTTATCACTATCTATTATACATACCGCAGAATTAATGTCGAGGACATCTAGTAATGCTGATTTTGCATTGTGACACAATTCCTTTATCATCCACTTATCATCAACGAAGACAACTCCTGAAAAGTCAATATTCATAAAATGAGTATCGGGATAAACAGAATCTATCAACCCCTGCAATGAAGATTCTTCAAGCAAATCGCTATTCGGCAAAACGTCAAAACTTTTTTTCAAGATGTCGATGTCATATGGAAGGGCTTCATTTTTGTCTTCAGATGGTTGAATCACATAAATATCTTTGTATTTACCGATGGTTTCATCTGTTCGTTTGCGGTTAATACGACCGAAACGTTGAATCAAGGCGTCAATCGGTGCACATTCTGTAATCATTACATCGAAACTGATGTCAAGGCTCACTTCTACCACCTGAGTTGAAACCACAATGCATGCATTGTTTGATGTGTTGAAATCATCTTTCAACAATTGTTCAAGATGTATCCGGTCATTTCGTTTAAAACGGCTGTGTATCAACATTTTATCTGTGTCAGGATATATTTCAGCCAAGCAATCGTATAGTTTCTGCGCCCGTTTAACTTGATTACAGACAATCAGCACTTTTTTGCTTTCACTAACAGCATTTTCTATGATTTCTTCACAACAGACGAAATCAGTTACCTTATGAATAATATGTCTATTGAAAGAACTGAGGATATCTTTGGGAAGAGAAACTTCGTAAACTTCACTAGTCCCGCCCAATAAATCTATAATTTTACTGTACAAGATTGAAGGCATTGTGGCTGTTCCTACATGTATTCTACAATCGATGGATTTGAGAATCTCTATAATCTTGAGAACAATTGCCTGAATCTCACTCGAATAAGTGTGAATTTCATCCAATATCACATCAGAACCTTTCAAGTCGAGAAGCATTGCTTCAAACCCTTTGATTCCAAAAGCTATGGATGCCATTTGATGAGGAGTCATTATTTTAACCGATGCTCCTGGGTGGTGTTGAAGGATTCTTTCTTCAATGCCCAAGTCTCGAATTTTTAAATTTGAGGTTGCATGGAGTAGACAGACTTGAGCATCTGTATCATGCAAGTCGCTTTTGATTCGGTCGTACATGGCATTGATAGATGCTTGGAAAGGCAGAGTATAAAAGACCCTACCTTTACAACGACGAAGCAAAAAATCCGTCTTACCAGCACCCGTCGGGGCAGTAACTAATGTATGTTTCCTTTCATCGTCTGCGTCAACAAAAGAAAGAGGATACAAATGATGTTTTCTATTATAAAAATGTAAATCTGGCTTGATAAATAGTTTATCAAGAGTATCCTCAGTTTTCTCATCCAGAGCCGATGCATAATGATCTGCAGCCATCAAAACACCTTTCCATAAAGAGACATTCATTTTTTTACTTTTGCAATGTTCAACAGCATATTGATAATTGTTTGCCGCTTCATCTAGGCTAATGGAATGAGTTTCTATTCCTAATTCTTTTAATATAGACAATGCTATCGGACTCCATTTCTCAAACTCCATGGAATGTCGTGCGAAACAGTCCATATTATCATCTAAATCAAGAAAACCCTTCTCACCAATATCTTTGCGAATGGATTTATGATGAGCCACAACCATGTCAATTAATACAGGGCGTTCCTCTACAGCAAAAAGTGAAATAAACAACAATGAAGCTATCTCGTGTCTAAACACGAATCCAGGTTGATGGATATAGCCATGCTTCAAGGTTCGTTGAAATAAAGGACTAACTTTTCCTATATCATGTAATATAGCTCCTTTTCGGGCAAGTTTTTCATCCAGACCCGCATGACGAGCAAATACAGCAACTGCATCAGCCACATTTTTCAAATGTGTCATTAACGGCATTCCACCGCAATCCTCATGTTTTGCCAAAATGCAGTTGTATTTGTTCACCATTTATAATAGTTTGTTACCATTATATTCAATCCAACCATACATGGGCTTTCCGTCATCAAAACGATTAAATCCAACCAAGAAAGATTGTTCAGATTCGCCAAAACGCAATTCAAAACCTTCTAATTCATCAAATTCTTCCTCAGACATTTCAATAATATCATAACAAGGCAACATCACATCTTCATTTCTACAAAGGCAGATATGTTGTTTTACGGCTATTTCAGCATCAGCTCTATTACTTAATGCTAAATACAAAACAGGGTCTATCATCACACCTCTTTTTAAGATGGAACGTTCACGTGACATTTGCTTTTTTGTGACTTTCCATCCTCTTGTTTGCGTTACCTCCTGTTGAATGTCTAATGCTGCATAGTTCAGTTTATGTCGTTTTATTTTACATATAACGCCATTATTGTTCAATAACTCAGGAAACAATTTCTTTTCAATTCCTTCTATTATGGAAGGAGTTAGAAATTGTTGGCTGAATGTCTCTCCATCTCTGACAGCAGTCCAAGGTTTTATAAAACCAAATTTCCCTTTATATTTTACTATGTACATCATGACTTGTAAAGTTTATCCTATCATTCCAAATCCCAGACTTCCTTTCTCACCTAAGCCACTTTCATAAGCTATAGTCATTAACTCTTCAGGCAACTCAATTTTGAATTGGAAGCGATAGCCCCTAACCCGAGTCTCGCTGGGTGTTCCAGACTTGATACGGATGAGAGCAGACTTGGGTTCACTGAGCAGATGCAAATGACAAAATGGATTTCTACCAAACGGTTTGCCATGTATGGCTTCATAACGTGCAAGAAGACCTGTAAGAATGCCCATTTCATAACGAGAATCTTCAGGGGAGAGGTAGTCCATATTGCCCTGCTCGTTGCGGAGAGAGATGCAGACGGGCGAGAGAGTCTTGAATACCATGTCGGAATTGTATTCTAAAGGACGCATCACCTGTACCTCACGCACCAAGAAGTGAGCGCCAGAAATGTAGTCAGCAATCTGAATGGTTTGTTGCAGAAAGAGCCCCTGAATGAATTGTTGAGTACTCCTTTCTGGAAGGAAACTGATATAAAGATAGACGAATTCAGATTTTACAATGAGACGTTCACGTCCTTTGTCTATTTCATATTTAGGTATTATGAGGTTGGAGAATGTGAATAGCTTAAATCGCTTTCCTTCTTGTTGATATCCATTCTTATGTAACCAAGTGGAAAAATCGATGTCACTATTCGCCAAAATACTGTAAATTGCAGATTGTATAGGATATTGATAATTAATGGGTATCTGGTTTCCCATTACTTCTGATTGCAGTTGTAAAGTTAACTTGAATCTCATAGGTTTTTAGTAAGATTATTAATATGGTAAAGAACTTCAAAGGTATAGACCATTATTACGAATATATGCAAAGATAAGGAAAAAAAAAGAGAAAAAGAACGACAAGGCAGGGTTTAACCTTTTTTATGCTTTCATTGAGACTCGAGTAACTATAAAGGAGCAATTTTCCAATTGGTGCGGCGCTCTGGTGGTTTGCAATCCGTACGTATTGGACAGAAACAATTGTGATGAAATTATCGGATTTTAAAATCCTGATATTCAAAGCATCGAGATTGCAAATCCCGATGAACATCAGAAACTGTGATTCATCTCCCACTCCTCAAAACGCCCATTGTCTCCCTTCAGAAAGCGAGGGGCTCTATACTCTCTATCCGCGCTGCCAAAAATAACACAAGATGAGTTAAAGACTATGGTATTTCCAGATGAATCATGAAATTTGTCGCAAACTCACTAATCGTTATTTTATAACATGAGACTTGTCGCAGACCTGCGCTTTACTCTACTAAGCCCTTATTTTTAAGTTGTTTGTAGAAATCCGTCCCACAAAGATACAAAAAAAGCGGGAAGGTGGATGTTTGTCCGTTTTTTTTGAATCTACTTACATTGTAGATGGAAATTCAAAAAGCCATACTCCATACCTATGATATGAAAATCTTCGTCGTATAGAAACGACCAACTTCTATTCAGGAGTGTTATACTGGAAGCATTCAGTTTCATCAAGATGTCTTGAATATCCAAGGGACTTTCTTCTGAATCGTCATCAGCAAAGAGGTTGCCCAAGTAGATACTATATCTTGGATATGCCTGACTTTTCGAATGGTCATGGTCTATACGCATCTGAAACGGCGTGTCATTTTCATCTTTTGGATGGCTCATGTATGTGGTATCCCTTGACGAGAGGAAGAGATAATTGTCTTCATTCAGATATTCACCATTCACAAGATGCAGTCGAAGACTGTCTCTTTTTATCTGTCCATCTTCTTGGTGATGATGGAAAACCATTGTCATAGCCTTGCCGTTATTGTAGCAATAGATTTTATCCTTATTCTCTAATATCCTTGTCTTGCCGCCATTGTAACAATAGACTCCATCCGCATTCTCATTTATCCCGTCGGTTGAAGTAGATAATGGCGCGGGGAAGAACCATGCTCCGTTTTCCAAGATATTGACGAGTTGGTAACGGTCATCATAAATATAGGTAATAGAAGATATCAACTTCCAGGAATCATAAGAAAAAGATGCTTTGCAGCCTTCAAACTTTGGCCAAAAGGTTTGGAGTGTAGTGTAATTCAGACCTTCTTTCCTCTTTATGCTTATCAACTGTTTTTCTTCTTGAAAAGCATCAACTGGCTTTCTAATGTAAGATGTATCCGTTTTGTTGGAGAAAAACACTGAACCGTCATCCAACTTGAACTGTCCGTCATCACGATAAAGGATTGTTGTGTCTTTTTCCTCTTTGCCTGTCCACATACTTTTCCTAAAATTGACGATTATCATGGAGTCGTAATCGTTTCTCACTTGATAATAATCATCATTCACGAATTGGCTTTCGTGTTCAATACATGAATTCAAACCAAGAATTCCTGTTGCAAAAACTATGATTCTGAAATACTTATCAAGCATTATTATATACGGACTACATCTCTGTTATAAAAAGCAGAAGGGATGTGCCACACCAATGATGACACATCCCCGCTGAGTATTTATCTTCCTGTTACATCTTCTTCATGATGTCGCCGCCAGCCTGGAGAGCCTCCATGTTGAGCGGTATCATGCTGTGGTGGCGCTCCGGCAGAGTCTTGTAGAGTGCTTTCTCCAAACCCTTGCTGGTGACCACCGGACAGACATGGAGCAGTCCGCCGAGCACAATCATGTTGAAAATCTTGGCGTTCTTCATCTCCGCTGCCTTGTCCATGGCGTTGATGCTGTACACCTCGATGTCCTTGCGGGTGGGCGGGTTGATGATACCGTAACTGTCGTAGATGAGGATACCGCCGGGCTTCACCTTCGGCTCAAACTTGTCAAGCGACGGCTGGTTGAGCACCACAGCGATGTCGTAACGGCTCAGGATAGGCGAAGAGATGCGGTCGTCGCTCACAATCACCGTCACGTTGGCAGTACCGCCACGCTGCTCGGGTCCGTAAGCCGGCATCCACGTCACTTCCTTCCCTTCCATCAGTCCTGAGTAGGCCAGGATCTTGCCCATGGAGAGCACGCCCTGTCCACCAAATCCGGATATAATGATTTCTTTTTTCATAGTCAAATAATTTTTGGTGAAACAATCCTACTCCCCAGTGGTGTCCTTCAGGTCGCCCTTGGGATAGAACTTAAACATATTCTCCTTCATCCACTCATTGGCCTGCTGCGGGGTGAGTTTCCAGCCACTGTTGCAGGTGCTGACAAACTCCACCAGACACGAGCCCTTGCCTGCCATCGAAGCCTCGAAAGCCTTGCGGAGCGCTTTCTTTGCCTTGCGGATGGATGCCACGCTCTCCACACTCTGACGGGTGACATAGCATGTGCCTTCGAGCGTAGCGGCAATTTCTGTCATCTTCAGCGGATAGCCATGGAGCGCCGGCTCACGGCCATACGGACAGGTAGAAGTCTTCTGACCGATAAGCGTGGTGGGAGCCATCTGTCCACCTGTCATGCCATAGATGGCATTGTTGATGAAGATGATGACGATGTGCTCGCCACGGTTGAGCGCATGGATAGTCTCACAGGCACCGATACACGCCAGGTCGCCGTCGCCCTGATAGGTGAAGACCAGGCGGTCGGGCCACAGGCGCTTGATGCCCGTTGCCACAGCGGGAGCCCTGCCGTGGGCAGCCTCCTGCCAGTCGATGTCGATATACTTATAGGCGAAGACGCCACATCCCACCGGCGACACGCCGATGGTCTTCTCTTCCATACCCATGTCTTCTATCACCTCGGCGATGAGTTTGTGCACCACGCCGTGTGAGCATCCCGGACAATAGTGCATGGGCACCTCGTTCAGGAGCGTCGGTTTCTTGTAAACCAGGTTCTCGGGACTGATAATATCGTTTGCTTCCATCACTTCATCAATTTAGTTTTCAATGCCTCTACAATCTCCTCGGGCTCGGGGACGATACCGCCCAGCCTACCGAAATGCTCTACCGGTACTTCGCCGTTGATGGCCAGGCGCACGTCCTCTACCATCATGCCGGCATTAATCTCTGCCACGAGCACACCCTTCTTGCCATGGGCAATCTCCTTCACCTCCTTGGTGGGGAACGGCCACACGGTGATGGGGCGCAACAGCCCTACCTTGATGCCCTCGGCATGAGCCAGTTCGAGGGCTTTCTCGGCGATGCGGGCGGCACTGCCGAACGATACGATGACGTATTCGGCATCCTCGCAGTGCATCGTCTCATACCTCACCTCTTTCTCACGGATTTCCTGGTATTTCTTCTGCAGGTGGATGTTTCGCTCCTCCATGATTTCGGGCTTCAGTTCCAGCGAGGTGATGACGTTCACGCCCCTGGTGCGCGGTTTTCCCACCGATGCCCACGGGCACTGTTCGATGACCTCCTCGTCGGTGCGGCGGCGCTTGTAGGGCGACAGCACGATTTTCTCCATCATCTGTCCGATGACACCGTCGCTGAGAATCATCGCCGGGTTGCGGTACTTGAATGCCAGTTCGAAAGCCAGGTCCACGAAGTCGGCCATCTCCTGCACCGACGACGGCGCGAGGGTGATGACATAGTAGTCGCCATTTCCACCACCACGGGTAGCCTGGAAATAGTCGCTCTGCGATGGCTGGATGGTACCCAGTCCGGGACCGCCACGCTGCACGTTGACAAACACGCCTGGGAGTTCGGCACCGGCGAGATAGGCGATGCCCTCCTGCATGAGTGCCACACCAGGGCTCGACGACGACGTGAGCGCCTTCTTTCCTGCACCGGCGGCACCATAGACCATATTTATCGAAGCCACCTCGCTCTCTGCCTGCACCACCACCATGCCGGTGGTTTCCCAGGGCTTGAGGGCGCACAGTGTCTCGATTACCTCACTCTGCGGTGTGATGGGATATCCGAAATATCCATCTGCTCCGCAACGGATGGCAGCGTGGGCTATCGCCTCGTTGCCTTTCATCAATGTTACTTCCTGCTCAGCCATCTGCTAATCCTCCATTTTTTTACGGTAGACCGTGATACATCCGTCAGGACATACGATAGCACACGAGGCGCACCCGGTACACTCGTCGGGGGTCTTTGCCTCGATGTAGGGATAGCCCGACACATTGACCTTCTTGTCGGCCAGGGCTATCACCCCTTTCGGACAGGCCACAATGCACAGGCTGCATCCCTTGCACCTGTTTGTGTTTACCAAGATTTGACCTTTGATTTTACTCATAATGATTAGATTTTATGCCACAAAAGGCAGTTGTTACGGATTATAATAGTCTTTATGGTAGAAATTGAGTATGTCGTCGAGCATTTCCTTGGCTTGCACGGCGGGACTGTCGGGGTCTAAGGCGATGGCCTCCATATAGTTGTTGATGGCCATCTGCCAGTCGCCCTTCTTCCGATACTCATTTCCCAGTTTATAATACTCCTCGGCTGTCATCACGCAAGTGGTTATTGGTAGTACTCTTTCTTTGCCGCAGCCAAGGTATTCTTCATCAGCGAACAGATGGTCATCGGTCCCACACCACCGGGCACGGGGGTGATCATCTCGCAGCGCGGTGCCACCTCGTCGAACTTCACGTCGCCATTGAGGCGGTAGCCGCTCTTGCGGGTACTGTCGGGTACGCGGGTCGTCCCTACGTCGATGACAACGGCACCCTCGCGCACCATGTCGGCAGTCACGAAGTCGGGCTGACCGATGGCGGCGATGATGATGTCGGCCTGCCGGCACTCCTCACGCAGCGTGGCGGAGTGGCTGTGGCAAACGGTGACGGTGGCGTCGCCGTAGTTCTTCTGCATCATCAGTTGTGCCATGGGCTTTCCCACGATGTTGCTGCGACCGAGGATGACGCATTTCTTGCCCGAGGTTTTCACGCCATAGCGGCGGAGCAAGGTGAGGATGCCCAACGGGGTGGCAGAGACGAAGCAAGGCAGGCCGATGGCCATCCTTCCCACGTTGACGGGATGGAATCCGTCGACATCCTTCCGGTAGTCGATGGCCATAATGACCTTCTGCTCATCGATGTGCCTGGGCAGCGGCAACTGCACGATGAAACCGTCGACATCGTCGTCCTGGTTGAGTTCCTCGACCTTGGCAAGCAGTTCGTCTTCCGTCACGTCATCCTCGAAGCGGATGAGCGACGACTTGAACCCGCAAGCCTCGCAGGCCAATACTTTGTTCTTCACATACGTTTCCGACCCACCGTCGTGACCCACGAGGATGGCTGCCAGATGGGGTTGTTTTCCTCCTGCCGCGATGATGGCCTTCACTTCCTCGGCTATCTCGCCCTTGATGGCGGCGGCAGTGGCTTTTCCGTCAATCAGTGTCATTTTTTCAAATTATCTGGGCATGTTGGGCATTTTGCCCTTCATGGCGTTCATCATCATGTTCATTTTCGAGGTGTTGGTCACCATCTGCATCATCTTGCGGGTCTGGTCAAACTGCTTGATGAGTTTGTTCACATCCTGCACGGTAGTGCCCGAGCCCTTGGCGATGCGCATGCGACGACTCTGATTCAGGCACTCGGGATGGGTGCGCTCCTTCGGAGTCATGCTCTGTATGATGGCCTCGATGCCCTTGAAGGCATCGTCGTCGATATCGATGTCCTTGATGGCCTTGCCCACACCGGGAATCATAGAAGCGAGGTCCTTGATGTTGCCCATCTTCTTGATTTGCTGGATTTGGTTCATGAAGTCATTGAAGTCGAACTTGTTTTTCTGAATCTTCTTCTGCAACTCCAGCGCCTCTTTCTCGTCGATGAGGGCCTGGGCGCGCTCCACGAGACTCACCACATCACCCATGCCGAGGATGCGGTCGGCCATTCGCGTGGGGTGGAAGGCATCGATAGCCTCCATCTTCTCTCCCGTTCCGATAAACTTGATGGGCTTTGTCACCACGGTGCGGATGGAGAGGGCAGCACCGCCACGGGTGTCACCGTCGAGTTTGGTAAGCACCACGCCATCGAAGTCGAGACGGTCGTTGAAGGTCTTCGCCGTGTTCACGGCATCCTGACCGGTCATCGAGTCGACCACGAAGAGGGTCTCGTCGGGGTTGACGGCATTCTTCAGCGTCTCTATCTCGTTCATCATCTCCTCGTCGACGGCAAGACGGCCGGCGGTATCGATGATGACCACATCGTATCCCTTGGCCTTGGCCTCACGCACGGCGTTGTGGGCTATCTCCACTACGTTCTTATTGTCTTCCTCGGCATACACGGGCACGCCTATCTGCTCTGCCACGACCTTCAACTGCTGGATGGCAGCGGGGCGGTAGACGTCGCAGGCCACGAGCAAGGGGTTCTTGCGCTGCTTGGTCTTCAGCATGTTGGCCAACTTGCCGCTGAAGGTGGTCTTTCCCGAACCTTGAAGTCCCGACATGAGGATGATGGCGGGTTTGCTCTTGAGGTTGATGCCAACAGTCTCGCCGCCCATCAGCGTAGCCAACTCGTCGTGCACGAGTTTCACCATCATCTGTCCGGGTTTCACGGCAGTGAGCACGTTCATGCCCATCGCCTTCTCCTTCACGGAGTCGGTGAAGTTTTTGGCCACTTTGTAGTTGACGTCGGCCTCTATCAGTGCGCGCCTCACGTCCTTAAGTGTGGCGGCTACGTTGATTTCAGTGATTTTCCCCTCACCCTTGAGGATTTTGAAAGAGCGTTCGAGTCTGTCGCTTAGATTTTCAAACATAATCGTCGTTGTTGTCTGTTTTTATTGTTTTATTGAGTTTTTATACAATATAGTATAACTATAGTCTGCAAAGGTAGATAAAAAATCGGAAATGCTATTCATTTTCAGCCACTTTTTTTATGTGATTGGGGCTTTGTGAAAGAAAAAGAGGATATGATTATTTTGAAGTGCCCTTTTGGGTTGGATGTTCCAACCTTCTTCTTTGGGAGCCAAACCTTTGGGTTGGGGGTTCCAACGACTCCAATCTTCTTCTTTGGGCGCCAAGCCTTTGGCTTGAGGGGGCACAACAACCCCAACCCCTTCTTGCCCTAAGAAGGGGCTTCTACCCCAACCCAAGGCCCTTCCCCTCTCCAGGGGAAGGGATGCAACCGCTCGCATCCGCTCGCTCGGTCACTAAGGTATCCGCGACCCATCAAAGAGTCGCGGGGAGATTCCTTACGCAACAGAGTTGCGATTGTTTTGTGTTCGCTCCGCTCACCTAAAAATGCGGTCGAGGGGAGCCTACTTCTTCAATTCAAATCGAACGATGAGGGGGAGGTGGTCGCTGAAACCGCGTTTCCAGCGAGGACCGTTGAAATTTCTCAGGGGCTGCTTGCCCCCATAGCGTTCATCGTCCTCGAGGAGGAAAGGTTCGTCGCAAATGCGGCTGTCGAGGAAGACATCATGCATGGCAGGACTCACGAGCACATGGTCGAGACTCCCCCATTTTCCCCTGAACTTATACGTGCCTTTAGCGCCGTTGGTGCCTTTTGCCTCCTGGGTGACATTCACCAAGTGACGTGTGCACAGTTTCACCAATGCGCTGTCGCCCACATAGTCGTTGAAATCGCCTGCCACCACCACCTTTGCCGCCAGGTCATACCGGGCGAGGGAGTCGATAGTGTGAATCACCCTTTCTGCCACCCGCAGGCGGTAGGGACGGGTGGCATGCTCGTCATCTACCCTGCTGGGGGCGTGCACCACCATCACATGCAGGGTGTCGCCGGTCACGAGCAGTCCCTTGGCATAGAGGATGTCGCGGGTGGCATGCTTCCCCTCCGGCGGCGTGACGCTGAGACTGTAGTGACTCAGCATCCTGAACGAGAAAGGAGAGTAGAGCAGTGCCACGTCGATGCCACGCTCGTCGGCCGACTGTGTCATCACATACTCATAGCCCGCCCCCCTGAGGAGCGACCGCCGTGTGAGGTCGTGTATCACCGAGTCGTTCTCCACCTCGGTAAGGGCAATCATGTCGGGGAGTGTCCAAGCCTGACTTCCGTCGCCCTCGCTGCCACATGCCACGAGTTCACGGGCGATGTTGTTGAGTTTCTGCCAATACCTGTTTCTGTCCCATTTTTTCGTACCCTCCGGCAGATACTCATAGTCGTTGAATCCCTCGTCGTGCTGATAGTCGAAAAGGTTTTCGCAATTCAGTTCCACGAAGGTAAACAGGGAGACGAGGAGGAGTGAGAGCGACATGATGGCAGAATGATATGAGAAGCGACTTCTATCTTTCTATTTTGATGTCGCGCCTCACATTGTTGCGAATTTTCTTCAGATAAGCCTTCATGCCGTCGGCATCCTTGCTGTCGATAATCTGCAGCAGTTCCTTGAGTTCGGTACGTATCTGCGCCACCTGGTCACTGGTATAGGGGTTGAAGAGGATTTCCTGCAACAGGTAGTCGTCTTCATTGAGCACGCCCTTGGCGATGTTCATGTGCTTCTTGAAAGTGGTTCCCGGCGCGTCCTGATGTTTCATCACGGCAGCGAAGACGAAGGTGCTCACGAAGGGGATACTGAGCGAATAGGCCACGGTGCGGTCGTGCTCGTCGAAGGTGTATTCGTAGATGTTGAGGTCGAGGCGCTGGTAGAGGTCCTTGAAGAAGATGCGCCCCATGTAGTCGCCCTCGCTGATGATGATGGCGTTCTCCTCGCTCAACTGTTGCAGGTTGGCAAAGGTGGGACCGAACATCGGGTGGGTGGAGACATAGCGGCGCCCTGCCTGTTCATAGAAGTCCTTCAGCCCTGTCTTCACCGATGCGATGTCGCTGATGATGCAGTCGGCAGGCAGGTAGGGGATGACTTCGTTGAACGCCTTGATGGTGTTCTTCACCGTGACGGCATTGATGACGAGTTCGGGGGCGAACTCACGTATCTCTTCCAGTTGGGTGAACCGCTGGGTGTTGTAGGTGAAGCGCATGCGCTTCGGGTCTTTCTCATATACGGCGGTCTCATGCTCGAAACTCAGCAGGTCGAGGAAGAAACTTCCCATCTTTCCTGCTCCCAATACCAGTATTCTCATGTTGGCTTGCTATTTGTTGATAATTTCCATTTGCTGGCGCACACTCTCCTCGTGCACGCTCTCGAACACCTTTTTCACGAACTCGGCACCCATGCCACAGAGCGAGCCCTGCGCACCGCGCTTGTCGAGGATTTCACCATAGCGGGCGGGCTGCAGCACGGTCATGTTGTGCTCTTTCTTATACTGTCCTATCTCGCGGCACACCCTCATACGCTTGGCAAGAAGGTCCATAAGTTGGTTGTCGAGTTCGTCGATCTGCTTTCTGAGTTCACGGATGTCCTCGGTGGTGAGTGTCTCGTCGCGGATGACGAGCAACGAGAGGATATAGTCGAGCACGTCGGGGGTTACCTGCTGTGCGGCGTCGCTCCATGCTCGGTCGGGGTCGCAGTGCGACTCCACGATGAGACCATCGAGTCCCAGGTCCATGGCCTGCTGGCAGAGCGGTGCCACCAGTTCGCGGCGCCCGCCGATATGGCTGGGGTCGCAGAGGATGGGCAGACTGGGAATGCGGCGGCGCAATTCGATGGGTATCTGCCACATCGGCAGGTTGCGGTAGATTTTCTTGTCGTAACTGGAGAAGCCGCGGTGGATGGCAGCCAGGCGCTTCACACCAGCCTGGTTGATGCGCTCCAAGGCACCTATCCACAGTTCCAGGTCGGGGTTCACGGGGTTCTTCACCAGCACGGGCACGTCGACGCCGCGCAACGAGTCGGCGAGGGCCTGCATGGCAAAGGGGTTGGCAGAGGTGCGCGCGCCAATCCACAGGATGTCGATGTCGTATTTCAGCGCAAGTTCCACGTGCTCGGGGGTGGCCACCTCGGTGGTGACGAGCATCCCCGTCTCGTTCTTCACCCTTTTCATCCAGGGCAGCGCCTTCTCGCCGTTGCCTTCGAATCCTCCGGGTTTGGTACGTGGTTTCCATACTCCCGCACGGAACATATGGCAACCTTTATGTGCCAGTTGTGTGGCGGTGGTCATCACTTGCTCCTCGGTCTCGGCGGAGCATGGCCCTGCGATGACGATGGGTCGCTCATTGTCGCTGGGCAGGTTCAGGGGTTGAAGTTCCAATTCCATTGTATATATTGTTTTTTTGTTTTATCCTATTGTCGGTTGATAAAGGTGAGACAGTTGGCAAAATCTCAAATATCAAATATCAAATATCAAACCTTTACCACTCTATAGTCTCTATCCTCTTGAGTGCTTCTCTCATCTTGTCGTCCTTGGCACAGAGTGAGATGCGGATAAAGCGGTTGCCGTTGCTGCCGAAGATGAAGCCCGGGGTGATGAACACCCTTGCCTCGTGCAGCACGCGCTCGGTGAGTTGTTCCACTTCGTCGTATTTCTCGGGTATCTTTCCCCAGAGAAACATTCCCACCTGATTGGGGTCGAAGGTGCAGCCCAAGCGGGTCATGATGCTTTCGGCAATGGCGCGCCTGCGGCCATAGGTCTCGATATTGGCCTGTTGGTGCCATTCGTCGGCATTGGCATAGGCCTGGGCGGCAGCGAGTTGTATGCCGCGGAAAGTGCCGCTGTCGATATTGCTCTTCACCTTGAGAATCCACGAGATGAAGGTGGCGTTGGTGGCGCAGAGTCCCACACGCCATCCGGGCATGTTGTGGCTCTTGCTCATCGAGTTGAACTCGATGCAGCACTCCTTGGCTCCCGGCACCTGCAACAGCGACTTCGGATGGTGGTTGAGGATAAACGAATAGGGGTTGTCGTTCACCACCACGATGCCATGGCGGCGTGCAAAATCCACCAGCCGCTCATAGGTCTCCATCCTCGCGTCGCCACCGGTGGGCATGTTGGGATAGTTGGTCCACATCAACTTCACCCCGCTGAGGTCCATTGCCTCCAACTCGTCGAAGTCGGGCTGCCACCCGTTGTCCTCACGCAGGTTGTAGTTCACTATCCTCGCGCCGAGAATCTTGCTGAGCGAGGTGTAGGTGGGATAGCCGGGATTGGGCACGAGCACACCGTCGCCGGGGTTGACGAATGCGAGGGTGACATGGAGGATGCCCTCCTTGCTGCCAATGAGTGGCAGAACCTCTTTGGCAGGGTCGAGTGTCACGCCATACCACCGCTGATAGAAATCGGCCATGGCACCGCGCAGTTCCGGTGTTCCCATCGTGGGCTGGTAGCCATGGGTGTCGGGGCGACGTGTCACCTCGCAGAGCGTCGTGATGGTTTTCTCCGAAGGAGGCATGTCGGGACTGCCTATGGCGAGGCTGATGATGTCGCGCCCCTCGGCATTGAGGCGTGCCACCTCCTTGAGTTTACGGCTGAAGTAGTATTCCTGCACCAGACTGAGTCTGTCGGCGGGCTGTATGCTAATTGGTCTGTCTTCCATTCTGGTATTCTCCTAAAATTTTCAGTTCTTTGGTCAGTGGGATAATGGCGTCGATGCTCTGACGGTATCGTGTGAGGTTGGTGTAGGTCACGTCGACGTAGAACAGGTACTCCCATTCGTGTCCGATAATGGGCAACGACTGTATCTTGGTGAGGTTGATGTTGTAGAACGAGAGGATGGTGAGCACCTTGGAGAGCGCGCCTTCCTCATGGGGCAACGAGAATACCAGACTCGACTTGTCGGTCTTTTCGAGCGAGCGGAGGAAGTCGGCCTTGCGGGGGTCGCACACCACAAGAAAACGGGTGAAGTTGTGCTTGTTGTCCTCGATGGAGTCTTCCAACACACGCATGCCATAGAGGCGGGCAGCGTCGGCACTGCAGATGGCGGCCTTGCCACGCAACTGCTTCTCCATGATTTCCTCGGCGGCGCCTGCCGTGTCAACGGTTTCCACGGCCTTCAGTTCAGGATGCTTGGCAAGGAAGCCACGGCATTGCATCAGTGCCACGGGATGGGAGTGAATCTCGTCGATGGTATCCCAGTCGTCGTCGGGCAGACAGCAGATGCAGTGGCGGATGTGCAACTTGTGCTCGCCCACTACCGTGGAGCCCGAGTCGCGCAGCAACTCGTAGTTATGCAGCAGACTGCCGGCGATGGTGTTCTCTATGGCGGTCATGCCGATGATGGTGGGGTCGTTGTGAATCTGGGCATACACCTCTTCGAAGGTAGCGCAGCAGATGAGTTGCACCTGCTCGCCCTCGAAATACAAATGGGCTGCCATGTCGTGGAAAGAACCGGGCTGGCCCTGGATGGCTACTCTCTTCATATTGTTCTTTTATAATAAACACAAATCCCGCCTCTATTGAAGCGGGAATCAGACTGTAGGCGCTCTGCCTGTATGTCGTTCGTTGAAGTCTACATGCCACTTCCCGCTTCGCAAGGGCTTGCAAAGTAGAAATAAAAGTAATAATAGGCATTGTAACTCTTCATGCTCATCGTTTTTTGATACGGCTGCAAAAATATAACATTTTATTGTAACCCACAAACATTTTGCTGTTTTTTTCACCGTTTTTGTTAAAAACAACTTCCATAAGCACCTTTTACGTGTCATTTTGAAGGATTAACCCGGCAATCTTCATCACTTCGATATTTCCATCCCGTCTTTCCCAACGAAGTTTCCCCCCATTAAAGCGAACACGGATAGACCGAATCTTCACGAATGATTTTTATTCGTATGAATTCGGCAGATTAGTGTTCGGGTAAAACACCTCATGCATGTTTTTTTGCAGTTTTTCATACTATTAATGATTTAATGCAGATTTTTTTTTATCTTTGCATTGCAATTGGTTCACGATTCATGTGATGAAAAGGGAATCGGGTGAGAATCCCGAGCAGTCCCGCTGCTGTGAGTCGTCCTTCCATGCGCCAACATCAAGCCACTGGCCCTACTGCCGGGAAGGCGTTGGCACACGACGACAAGCCAGAAGACCTACCGTTGCGTAATGTCTCACTGCCACGATGTATGGCAGTGCAGCAACCAATAGACGAATGAAGCGAATCTGCATGGCATTCCTGCTGGGTATGGCAATGACCTTTGCCTATGCCCAGAGCGATACCGGGAGCGACAGCATCCGGCATCTCGACGAGGTGGTGGTGACCTCGAAACTCACCTTCCGCGAGGTCATCCCCTCGCAGAAAATGAGCGGTGAGCAACTCGAGAAACTCAACACCCACTCCGTGGCAGATGCCCTGCGCTATTTCTCCGGCCTTCAACTGAAAGACTACGGCGGCGTGGGCGGCATCAAGACCGTCAACATCCGCAGCATGGGCACCAACCACCTCGGCATCTACTACGACGGCGTGGAATTGGGCAATGCCCAGAACGGACAGATAGACCTGGGGCAGTTCTCGCTCGACAACGTCGACGAGGTGACGCTCTACAACGGTCAGAAGAGCGCTATCTTCCAGACAGCCAGCGACTTCGGCAACGCCGGGTCGGTATATATCCGCACCCACCGCCCCTGGTTCTCCTACGGCGAGACCCACCACCTGAAGGCAAGCGTGAAATACGGGTCGAGCGACATGATACGTCTATCCGGCCTCTACGAACAGAAACTGAACGACGACCTCAGCCTGTCGCTGAGTGCCGGATTCCTCAACGCCAGCGGGAAGTACAAGTTCAGGTACCGCCGTGTGAACATCGACGGCACTACGGCATGGGATACCACCGCCGTGCGCCAGAACGGCGACATCCACGCCGAGCGCGCCGAAGTGAATCTGCACGGCGTCATCCCCGAGGGCTATTGGTATGTGAAAGGCTATCTCTACAACTCAGAGCGTGGCATCCCCGGCGCCATTGTGAACAACGTGTGGCACCGCGGCGAACGGCAGTGGGACCTCAACAACTTCTACCAGGCAGCATGGCAGAAAAGTTTCACCCCACGCTTCAGCAGCCGCGCGATGGCGAAGTTCGCCTACTACCGCACCCACTACGAGAACCGCGACTCCACCCAACTGCCCGTCGACAACCGCTACTGGCAACAAGAGTTCTACTTCACCACCTCACACGTGTATGAAATCCTTCCTCTCTGGAGCGCCTCGCTGAGTTATGACCTGCGGTGGAACAAACTCAATGCCGACATCTACAACTTCGCCTACCCCACCCGCTGGTCGAACCTCGTCTCCATCGCCACCGCCGTAGACTACTCACGGGTGAAGATTCAGGCGAGCATCCTCCTCTCGATGATCAAGGACCGCACACGCGCAGGCGGCAGCCAACCCCTGCTCAGTCGCTGGACACCTGCCGTCTTTGCCAATTTCTACCCTCTGCGGGGCAAGATGCTGTCGCTGCGGGCATTCATGAAACGGAGTTTCCGCATGCCTACCTTCAACGACCTCTACTATACCGACATGGGCAATGCCATGCTGCGCCCCGAGACCGCCACGCAGTATGACGTGGGACTAGTACTCAACAAGTCGTGGACAACAGGCATCGTGCGCCATGTGGGCGTACAGGCCGACGGCTACTACAACACCGTGAAAGACAAGATTGTGGCATACCCCAAGGGACAGCAGTTCCGTTGGACGATGCTCAACCTCGGCAAGGTGCACATCAAGGGTGTAGACATAGAAGCAGAGGCCGACTTCCAGCCGTTGCGCGACCTCACCCTCACCGGGCGCATACAGTATACCTATCAGGATGCCCGCGACGTCACCGACCCTGCCACACCCTACTACCATGACCAGATACCCTACATACCCTGGCACAGCGGTTCGGCCATCGTGGGACTGTCGTACAAGGGCTGGGACCTGAACTACAGTTTCATCTATGCCGGCGAGCGCTACAACGAGCAGGAAAACATCGTCTACAACCACATGGAACCCTGGTATACCAACGACCTCAGTCTGATGTACCGGTGGAAATGGGGCAAGATGTCGTGGAAGGCAACCCTCGAGGTGAACAACCTGCTCGACCAAGACTACGACGTGATAGTGAACTACCCAATGCCCAAGCGCAACTACAACGTCTCGTTGGTTATTGAATATTGAATATTGAAAATTGGCCTTCGGCCGAATATCGGCTGCGCCTCAGCATAAGAACAAGTTCTTCTGCATTCGGCTTGCACGACATTTGAAATAATTATAGAATGAAGTTGAAGACAAATACCATACTCTGGATAGCCATCATCACGGCATTGCTCTCTTCGTGCCGCGACGATGTGGTGGTGGTATACCCCACCCACGACCCTACGGGCGACACCAGCGGGGGCGAATATGCCGGACTCTACGTGCTCAACGAGGGCAACATGGGTTCCAACAAATGCACCCTCGACTACCTCGACCTCGCCACCGGCGTCTATTCGCGCAACATCTACCCCTCGCGCAACCCCAACCAGGTGATGGAACTCGGCGATGTGGGCAACGACATCAAAATCTACGGCAGCAGCCTATGGATGGTGGTGAACATGTCGAACAAGGTAGAGGTGGCCAATGCCTCCACTGCCATCAGCCGTGGGCATGTAGACATCCCCAACTGCCGCTCCCTGGCCTTCGACGGGCGCTATGCCTACGTGAGTTCGTATGTGGGAGAAATCAATGCCGAGTCGGTGGTCGGCGGTGTGTATAAGGTAGACACCACCACGCTACAGGTAGTGGGGAAGGTGAACGTGGGCTACCAGCCCGACGAACTCGCCGTGGTAGACGGCAAACTCTACGTCGCCAACAGCGGCGGCTATCAGGCCATCCACGGCAAAGGCTACGACCGACGGGTGAGCGTCATCGACCTCGCCACTTTCACCCACCAGTATGACATCAACGTGGCACCCAACCTCGCCCTCATCCGTGCCGACCGCCACGGACGGCTGTGGGTGGCGTCGCGCGGCGACTACCTCACCACGCCCTCACGACTCTACCTGCTCGAGAAGAATGCCAACGGATGGATGGCAGTGGCCGACTCGCTCAACATCGCTGTCAGCGGCATGTGCCTCTTCGGCGACTCCATCTATTTCTATGGCGGCAACGCCTCCGCACAAGGACAATACACCGGCACCCTCGGCATCATCGACATGAAGAGCCGCCGCGTGGTGAACGACCACCTCGTCACGCCACCTGCCGACAACCCCTTCAAGACCCCTTACGGCATCATGGTGAACCCCGCCAACCGCGATATCTACGTGACCGATGCCACCAACTACGTGTCGAGCGGAAAACTCTACTGCTTCGACCGCGACGGTCAGTTCAAATGGGTGACATGGACCGGTGACATCCCCGGCCACCTCGCCCTCGTGCCCCACGACCTAAAAGCCCCCGCTTTCCCGGAGAGAGACCCCACCGCCACCTACAGCCAGTATATCCTGGCCGTTGACGAGTACATGCCGGCACCGGGACAGTTTGTCAACACCATGCCGGAATACACCGACGGCGACACCCCTGCCACCATGGCAGCCAAATGCACCGAGGCCATCGGCGGCAACAACGGCGGACTGGTGACACTGGGCGGCTACGGCGGCTACATCACCTTCCACTTCGACCACAGCATCGCCAACCTTCCCGGCCAGCGCGACATCTACATCAAGGGCAACACCTACGACGGCAACAGCGAGCCCGGCATCGTGATGGTGTCGCAAGACCTCAACCACAACGGCATCGCCGACGACCCGTGGTACGAGATTGCCGGCAGTGCCGACACCGACAGCGCCTCGCTGATGGTCTACGACTACGAAATCACCTACACCCCCAGTGCGCTTGCCGACATCCCCTGGACCGACAACCTCGGAAGACACGGCGTGGTGGAGCGCAACACCTTCCACACCCAGGAGTACTTCCCGCTGTGGGTGAACGGTCCGCTCACCTTCCGGGGTACCCTGCTGCCCAAAAATGCCACCAACCAAGGGCAGAACGGCACACAGTACTGGGTGCTCAGCGCCCTGCGCTACGGCTATGCTGACAACGCGCCCAACACCGACATCGAAGCCTGCAGCATCGACATAGGATGGGCGGTGGACAGCCGTCGCCAACCCGTGGCGCTCGACTACATCGACTTCGTGCGTGTCTATAGCGGAGAAAACCAGCAATGCGGTTGGATAGGAGAGACATCCACCGAAGTAGGCGGTGCCGAAGACCTGCACCTGGAAGCATCACTCGATGCCGAGGCACGACGGAAGGGCACTGCCAAATAAAACCGACACAGTAAACGGAAAATACCAATATCAATCATATTCATTCACAAAAACTGATACGTTATGAGAAAAATCTACTTTTCATTGTTTGCCGCGCTGCTCTTCTGCGTCAACAGCATGGCGGGTGATGTGGTGACCTTCGAGGAAATCGAGGTCAACGCCGACGGCTATCAGAACGACTTCGGCGAGGAGTCGTGCTTCGAACTCGGCGGCTTCACTTTCAACAGCAACTACTTCCCGGAGTGGAGTTACTGGTCGGGCTTTGCCGTATCGAGCCGCACGGAGACCACCTTCGCCAACCTTACCCCCGACCAATACAACAGTTGTGTGGGGCACGGTGTCAACGGTTCCGCAAAATACTGCGTGGTGTATCCGCAGGGCGAGGAAATCGAGGTCGATGAGGCCGGAGGCACAGTCATCTCGGGCTTCTATGTCACCAACGAGGCGTGGGCAGTGGATGCCATCCTCAACGGCGACGGCATGACACCCGGTGGCTTCACCACCGGCGACTGGTATAAACTCACCGTCATCGGCACCCATGCCGACGAGACCACCGAACAAGTGGAGTTCTATCTTGCCGACTACCGTTCGGAGAACGAGGCCGACCACTACTACGTGAAGGACTGGCAGTGGGTGGATCTCACCGCATTGGGACAGGTGGAATCCGTCACCTTCCGTCTTGACAGTTCGCGCAAGAACGACTGGGGCATGACCACACCAGGCTACTTCTGCATCGACGACTTCAACGGCGTGGCACCTGCACCTGAGGGCGTGGTGACCTTCGAGGAAATCGAGGTCAATGCCGACGGTTACCAGAACGACTTCGGCGAGGAGTCGTGCTTCGAACTCGGCGGTTTCACCTTCAACAGCAACTACTTCCCGGAGTGGAGTTACTGGTCGGGCTTTGCCGTATCGAGCCGCACTGAGACCACCTTCGCCAACCTTACCCCCGACCAATACAATAGTTGCGTGGGACATGGTGTCAACGGTTCCGCCAAATACTGCGTGGTGTATCCGCAGGGTGAGGAAATCGAGGTGAACGACCCAGAGGGCAAGGTCATCTCGGGATTCTATGTCACCAACGAAGCATGGGCAGTGGATGCCATCCTCAACGGCGACGGCATGACACCGGGCGGCTTCACCACCGGCGACTGGTATAAACTCACCGTCATCGGCACCCATGCCGACGAGACCACCGAACAAGTGGAGTTCTACCTTGCCGATTACCGTTCGGAGAACGCAGCCGACCACTACTACGTGAAGGACTGGCAGTGGGTGGACCTCACCGCACTGGGACAGGTGGTATCCGTCACCTTCCGTCTCGACAGTTCGCGCAAGAACGACTGGGGCATGACCACACCAGGCTACTTCTGTATGGACGACTTCAACGGTGTGGCACCTGCAACTGTGCCTGAGGGCGTGGTGACCTTCGAGGAGATTGCCCTCAACGCCGACGGCTATCAGAACGACTTCGGCGAGGAGTCGTGCTTCGAACTCGGCGGCTTCACCTTCAACAGCAACTACTTCCCGGAGTGGAGTTACTGGTCGGGCTTTGCCGTATCCAACCGCACGGAGACCACCTTCGCCAACCTTACCCCCGACCAATACAACAGTTGCGTGGGACATGGTGTACACGGCTCGGAGAAATACTGCGTGGTATATCCGCAGGGTGAGGAAATCGAGGTGAACGACCCAGAGGGCAAGGTCATCTCGGGCTTCTATGTCACCAACGAGGCATGGGCAGTGGATGCCATCCTCAACGGCGACGGCATGACACCGGGTGGCTTCACCACCGGCGACTGGTACAAACTCACCGTCATCGGCACCCATGCCGACGAGACCACATCGAGCATCGACGCCTATCTCGCCGACTACCGATCTGAGAACGCTGCCGACCACTACTATATCAACTACTGGCAGTGGGTAGACCTCACCGCACTAGGACAGGTGGTATCCGTCACCTTCCGTCTCGACAGTTCGCGCAAGAACGACTGGGGCATGACCACCCCAGGCTACTTCTGCATCGACGACTTCAACGGTGTGCCTGATGAGACAGCAAACATCCGCCACCACTTCACCGCACCGTCGACGACCGCCACATCGATACATACTCTCGACGGCAAGGCCATCAGCAGTCTGCAGCGCGGCATCAACATTGTGCGCATGAGCGACGGCAGCGTGCGCAAGGTCGTAGTGAAATAACATTCGCAAACATCTTTTTTCGAGGAAGGGGCCATCGACGGTCCCTTCCTTTTTTGGTGCATAGGGCAGCAACCGCCCGTTTCACTTCCCCGATGGCCATACCCCTACTGCTGATGAACTCAGAACATGGTATGTGCCACTGACAGAAAAACTCTTGATATGATAAAGAAATTCTTTCTTGATTTGGACGAAGGGAGACAACCAATAAGAAATCTTGGTGGAAAAGCAAGAAAAAAAAGAGACGTCTGACAAAAATGCCTGTCATACCAAGGAGATTCTTCGAGATAAAGTATTATTTTTGCATGGACGAAATTATGGTCCGGTTATTTCGACGGCAAACCAGCAAATCCCAATTAAGCAATTATATAGAATCCATCTAGATCTCAAATATGTCCTCGACAAATAAGCATATGAAGCCTTACCCATTACTCCAATCACAACTGGGCGTCTTTTACGACTGCCTGAAATATCCGCAGGTGATGCAGTATAACATTCCCTGCATCGTTCCCCTGACAGACGACATCGACTGCGACCGTGTGGAGGCTGCCATGCAGACCATCTTTGCAGCAAGAAAAGAAATGCGCATCCGCTTCTTAGATGGCGGAACAGGCATATTGTACTTCTGAGATGGAAACACAAGTGATGGAATTACAAACAGAACGACTTATACTGAGACCATGGCGCGAGGAAGATGCCGAAAGCCTTTTCCTCTATGCCAAGGACCCTGCCGTCGGCCCCATAGCCGGATGGCCAGCCCACCAAAGCGTGGAAGAGAGTCTGGAAGTCATTCGAACCGTATTTTCTGTTCTTGAGACCTACGCCATCATCTTGCGCGAGACGGGAAGTCCCATCGGCTGCATTGGTCTGAAGACAGGAGATTCCACCGACCTGACCGACCGGATTGACGAATGTGAGTTGGGCTATTGGCTGGGTGTGCCGTTTTGGGGAAAAGGACTGATGACCGAAGCGGCGACGGAGATGATACGGCATGCCTTTGAGCACTGCGGCATGAATAAGATATGGTGTGGTTATTATGACGGTAATATTCGTTCGAAGCGGGTTCAGGAAAAATGTGGGTTTATCTATCAATGGGAAAACGACAACGTGGATGTGCCACTGATGCATGAGACACGCAAGGGATTTGTCAGTTGTCTGACAAAAGAAGAATGGATGAATCGCAATAAAAGCCAGGACCTGCCTCATGCGTTGTGGAATGGCAATTGGAAACACGTATCGGATAATGCGACAGAAATATCGCTGCACGACCATTACATCACGAAGTTCATCCGAGAGGGCAATGATATCATCCTGTACTTTGAAGAAGGTTTTTTCATAGACAAGACCCACCCTGAGAACAACACTGGAGAACATCAATTTACCACAGCATCAGCCATTATCTTGCAAGACGCAAATCTTATAGGTAGTGAAGAGAGGGCAATGGATGGAACAGATTCCCCCTCTCATGCAATTCAAGAAGGGTTACTGTTTACGGATAGTTGTAGGGACGTGCTTGTCGGTCGTCATACATGGTCGCCTCAAAAACAGATTTTCGGTTTAGTAGCGTTTTCTGAGAACCCTTCGCTTGATTTGGATTTGAGTTTTCACTGTTCAAGAGTCCTCATCTGCTGGAACAAATTTGCCCATGGAGACTGGGTGAACAAATGGCATGATTTATGGGAAAAGTGAAATATAATAGTCTTCTGATTATGTTATTTATTCTTAAATATCGTTATATCAAGGTTTTGCAACGATTTTATTTACTCTTAGTCCGCCATTTTCCCGATCGATATGTTAAATCAAGCGGAATCAAGCAGAATAAAAGATTACAACATTTACTCCGTTTTACTTGGGGGAAAAAGTGGTAAATTGTCATTTACCTGGTTTTATCATCCTTCACACGGGAATCGAAGAAAGAATAGTAGGCGAGAAAGAATTATCCCACAAAAGAACAACTATTTTTTTTATATTTTGTATCTTTGCATATTTAAATATGTGATTACTCCCAGATAGTAAATGATAGAAATGATGAATCGCTAAAACTTCAAAGATAGTAATAAGAATTAGCAAAAAGTAACGAGATGACAAAACATGAAAAAAGCATACGATACATAGGGACTTATTTCCTAGTATTGGGATTTATTTGTTCCTTTTTAGCACCACTGTATTTTTCATACATTGGTTTGTTGTGCCCAATTTGTATAGTTCTGCTGTCTTCACCAAGATTGTTGGCAAATAATTGCAACAAATGGTCGAACGGGCTTCTCATGACTTGTGCTATATTGACGTCATTAACACTTTTATTTTTTGACGGACTGTTTACCCTTTTACTACGTGCTTTTGATCAGATCGACCTTTCTAGTGTTATCATCATTGCTATTATCACAGCTATTGTTCTACTAAATTTTTACCTATGTTACCATCTTTTTTATTTGCTTTTCAAGACAAAACAATCAGAATAATCATGTGGTAAATACTGTAAATTGAGTAAAACCTTAAATTATTGAGGGTCGGAGTTGATTCATATCTAGCCTTTTTGGATAACTGTCGGACAAATGGCGGAGCAATAGGGAAAGAGAAAAGGCGGAGAACCTGTTTTTATCGGGGTTTCCGCCTTTCATAGCATAATCGGGGTATTATTATAACAACATTTATGCATTGAGTGATTAAATCTTATCTTTTGTGGGGGCAAATTATTACAACAAGGAGATATTTTGAGATTAGATTGATAATCTCAAAAAAATTATTTAATTTTGCGGTCGTAACCATAAGAAAGAAAGAAATGAAAGGATTTGTACCACATATTGTGCAATATCAAGGATCAAAGAGAATTCTCGCTCCTCAAATTCTTAGATATATGCCTCGCAAATTTGAGAGGTTAATAGAGCCGTTTGCGGGAATGGCGGCTATAACAATTGCAGTAGCTAAGCAAGGCCGTGCTAATAGATATGTAATCAATGATTTGAACATGCCATTAGTAAATATTTTACAATCAGCAATTGAAACCCCAAATGAATTGGTTGCAGATTATGCTACTGTATGGAATGAACAATTTTCTTTTGAACAAGGAAGTGTTAATCATTTTTACAAAGTTCGGGAAGATTTCAATAACGGTAATCAAACAGCAGCCAATATGCTTTACTTGTTGGCACGTTGTGTCAAAGGTTCAGTGAGGTATGGATCAAATGGCCAGTTTAATCAGTCACCTGACAAAAGAAGGAATGGAACTTCACCCAAAACATTAAAGCCGAATGTTGATGCTATTTCTTATTATTTGAAGGGGCGCACCGAGTTCATGTCAAAAGATTACAAAGAAGTTCTTAATGAAGCACGTACTGGAGACATCGTGTATATGGATCCTCCATATCAAGGAGTATCTAATGTACGTGATTGCCGTTATTTTTCAGGCATAGATTTTCACGACTTTGTAGAAGCTATTGAAAGACTGAACCATCGTGGAATTGATTTCCTTATTAGTTATGATGGTAAATGTGGCGACAAACAATACGGGGAAGACTTGCCAGCAGAATTAGGACTACAAAAAGTATTATTAAATGCCGGCCTTTCAAGCCAAAGTGTTTTATTAGGTAAAAAAGAAGTGACTTATGAAGCACTTTATATAAGCCCAGGCCTTCAGCAATATGCCCCCAAACCATCTAATACAGTTGAGTACTCACTTTTCGACCAAGTTGTAATATGAATAAATATCCGAAAGCGTTTCTCGATAAATTGAATTCGGTAACAGCAAAACGTCCTAAAACTGTAATACAATTTATATTGAAGCATGGACATGTTACTACAGAGGATTTGAAACAACTTGGCTATGAACATGCTCCACGAGCAGCACGTGATGTCCGTGAACAAGGCATTCCTTTAGAGACTTTTCGTGTTAAAGATTCTTCTGGTCGTAGTATCGCCGCATATCGATTTGGCGATCCTTCAAAAGCAGAAGACAAGTTGTCAAAAACTGCAGGTCGGACAGTCCTTTCTTCTGCACTAAAAAAGGCACTTATCGACAAATATGGTTCTAAGTGTTTTATTTATCACCAGCCAATGGAAGAGCGATTATTACAAATAGATCATCGTGTTCCATATGAAATTGGAGGTGATCAAGATTTGAAAAATATTGATTGTTATATGCTTTTAAGCCCTTCTGCCAATCGTGCCAAATCATGGACATGTGAACATTGTCCTAATTGGGAAAAGAAAGATGCTGATTTCTGTGTAAAATGCTTTTGGGCATATCCTGAAAATTATGAGCATATAGCAGGGAAAGAACAGCGCCAAATAATAATAACTTTTACAGGCGATGAAATAGAAGATTACAACAGGCTTATCGAACTTGTGGGACATGATGAAGCAGAAAAGACAATCAAGGATATGATAGACAAGTTTATTAAATAAATGTATAAAGCCCAGCAACAGCCATTCTTGGCCGTTGCCGGGTGAGAAAAGTGGCGTTTTACAAATGGGAAAGGTCACTTTTTCTCTTTGTCGCCCCTTGGGGCTTCAAACATGTAGTAGTCGTACATGTCTATCTCCAGATTGGGGTCGTTGACCCATTCCTTGTGCCAGTAAGACCAGCGTTGGTTCTCATGCACTCTCAGATAGCGGCCAAACAGAATGGCCTCGTGGTTCTCTTCGTACCACTTTTGCAGTTCATCTGACTTGTCGCTGATGGCGGATGACCTATAGGCGGTGATGGCCGCGAAGAGGGCAACGAAAAGGAAGGTGCCGACAAAGATGCACCGCTCTATGCGGAGATTCCTGTTGAGTCGCCGGATGGCTTCGAAGGATGGTCCTGTGAAAGTGGCATCAATCTTAACAGGCATCTTGTCGATTTTCTCACCGAAACTTGCCGCATGATTGCTCATCTTCTGCACACCCTCGTCAACGTGCTTGGCAGTCTCGTTCATCAGTTTTGCGTCGGTGAAGTCGCGCACGGTGCCATCCTCATTGAGAAGATAACGCCCGATGCCATCGACAGCCAGACCCATGGTCTCGGCGTGCCTGGTTATGGTATTTGCCGATGCCGTCATCTGCTTGTATCAGGGGGACGGGGAATTTGATTCATAAATCTGTTTTTGCCGTTTTGCGGGAAAAAGGCGGAACAATAGGGAAAGAGAAAAGGCGGAGACCCTGATTTTATCGGGTGAGCCGCCTTTCATGGCATCATCGGGCTTCTATTATGATAGAACGGCTAATTAGAGACATCACCAAGTTTGAAAATGTCCGAGACAACCACCATAATGTCCGAGACGGGGCAAAAATGTCCGAGACAGCACCCCAAAATGTCCGAGAGAAGGAGAAATGACCCAGACAAGTTCTCAAAATGACCCAGACAGGCCCTCAAAATGTCCCAGACTTTATCGCTTTTCACTACATCATCCGGCTTATATTATGCTTCAATGTCCTATAGTTTCTGCACCTTACGATATTTTTGGTTTTTACTGTTTGGCTTGTCAGGCTCAGTCATTTCTATATATCCCATTGCAAGGAGTGGTTTTATATACTTGGCAATATGGGTTGGATGATAGCTATAGCCGATGTGTTCAAGAATTTCTCTCGCGCTTCTTGGCAAACTACAGAATTGAATGATGTCCTTTTGTGTTCCGTCTAACTTTTTGTATGGGATACGTGGAAGAGTGTTAGTCTTATCTCTATCACCATCTCTATCATTGTCAGACTGTCCACTATTTTGGTTTACGCTGTCTGTCAGTTGGTTATCTCTATCATCTCTATCATTAACTCTATCATTAACCCCTACATTTTGACGTTCTATTATCACCACAAATTCGTTCAATATGTTATCATTGACGAATTGGATGTTCGGCGTGAACTGCATGGCTCTGGTTATTCCACTTCCAGCACCTGTATAGGGTAGCAGGTTGATGCCATGATTAAACAAGAGTTTGTTTCGAGGAACAGAGACACCATACTTGATGCTCTCGGTACTCACACCCTCAGGCAGTAAGCCTGGGCTATGAATCTCTATGCGATTGTCAAAGATGAACACGCGCAAAGGGGCTTCTATCACATACGAGCGATGTAGGATGGCGTTGACCACTATCTCAGAAAGCGTGGCAGAAGACACCTCCAACTCTCCCTGGCTGTTGAAATCTTTTTCAACCTGTATTTGACGAAGGTTTCTTGTCAGGAACGACATGATGTATTTATACAGATGAACGGCATTGCCGTCGGCATCTCCACCGCTTTTGTCGCGAAACTCCGTACCGCCGATGCTATTGCCAATAAAGCTCACACAGCGAACAGTGAAGGCAGGTAACCATCGTTGAGGATACTTGCCCATAAGCATTAAAGCAGCAAGCGTCAATGAGCCATCAGGCAAGACAAGACCATAATTTAGCAATATGCCTTTTGGGGTCTGGTCTATCAACGATGCCACTTCATCAATCGGTTTATGTTGTAGCTCGTCCATCGTCACTTTTTGCCTCTCATAATCATTCCGAAACCGCCTGATAAGATACTCCTTGACAGTGGTTTCATCCAAATCTTCAAAGGATGTACCCCTTATCGGCATGCTGTCAGGATGTACCTGCCTATTCTCCATCAGCATGGATATTAATTCAGCATTGTCAAAGACTTTGCGCTTGTCAGCTCCTTGTTTTACCCAAATGATACCTTTGTTATCTCGATAGGGTTTGCTTTTTCCTTGTTTGATAGTAGCAACGACAATCACCCCATCTTCTATCGGCACGTTTTCTATGTCAATCAGGATTCTTGGAATAACTACATCATCTGCAAGACTTCCCAATGTGCTGGTTGTTTCCTGCACCTCCTTGAATGACAGTGGATTGACATTGCCGGTCTTATCATCAATACCAACAATAATCATCCCACCGTGGGTGTTGCTGAAAGCAACCATCTCGCAGCCAACATCATATTTGTTGTCACGAGTCACGCGTTCCTTAAACTGTATCCTTGTTTGCTCTGCTGTATCTCGTAGTTTGAAGATATCCTCTGCTGTCATATTCTATATTATTTGATTAATGACACATACTTGACATTCACAAAAATGTTATGCCCTTGCAAAAAATACATTTTCGCCACAAAGGTAATTAATTTTTTCGAGACATCCTTGTCTCAAAGATAATAGAAATGTGATTATGTGGCTATATCATTAATGTATTTGAAAAGCCCAGCAACAGCCATTACAGCCGTTGCCGGGAACGAACAAAAATGAAACCCTGAGAACAATCATTTCTTCCTTTTGGCCTTTAACTCCTCCATCAGGAAGTAGTCGCTCATGTCCTCTTTCAGGCCGGGGTCGTTGACCCATTTGTCATGCCAGAATTTCCAACGGTCATTCTCGTTCACTCTTAGGTATCTTCCGAAAAGGATGGCCTCGTTGTTCTCTTCATACCATTGGGTCATCTTCTCTGACTTGTCAGCAATTTGGAAACCCTTATATGCGACGAAAACCGCAAAGATAGCGACGCGCACGAAAGCACCAACGAATATAATTCGTTCAATGCGTCGGTTCTTATTGAGCCGATAGATAACCTGCATTTTGTGCATCAAATAATATGGAAATCAGGTATGTTTCTCGTCTTCTGAACATCTTTTTCAAGTTTTTCGGGGGAAAAGCATGGGGTATGGTTTTTTATTTGTACCTTTGGCTTCGGCAAATGTCCTTCGTATCATCAGGAACAAAACATGACTATATTAACCATAAAATAGCATTTCAGAATGAGAAAAAGTTTTTTCTTTTTTGCCATGGCAATGGTAACCGCTGCCATGGTATCGTGCGGCAACAAGACGGGAGAAGATGAAGGAACCGAAGTCGAGAGCGACACCCTCGTCGAGCAACCCGCCACAGAACAGGAGGTGGCCATCGAGGACCAGACCCAACTCGACTGCGCCTCGTACACCATCAAGGTGCCGGAAGGATGGAAAGCCCGCAGCCGCATGGTGAACAGTTCGTGCGTGATAGGCTATAAGGAGCCCCCGTTCACCACCGCGAGTCCGAATTTCGACAGCATGGGCATCGATGCCTTTAAAGCCGAACTCGAGAAACAAGGCTACCAGGCCATGGACGACATCGCCGTCAACGGCAAGACCTACAAGGTGTTTTATACCGACAAGACCAAAGACAACACCCAGGTGGTATACATCGCCGTGCCCAAGGGCGAGGGTGTGGTCTGCGTGAAACTCAGCGAAGGTGCCCACAAGATGGACAAGTTGGCTGCCAAGGAGGCACTCCTCAACCATGCGAAGACCATCGCCCATAACATCACATTGAAATAAAACATCCAATCATCACTCCATGAGAGTGTGTCGAAATGTTTAGTCGCCTCGGCGAGAACCAGCGGTCACCGTTTGTTTTGTGCGAAGCGCACTCATTTTGACACGCTCTCATTTTTTGAATGATGGCTTACCTGCCGAACGGGCAGGAACCTGCTTGCCGTTCCCTTTTTCACCCCTTTGCATACCTACGACAACAAAAAATCGGGTCAAGAAACACCACATATCAAAAATTTTTCCTATTTTTGCGAAAACAAGCATTTGATAACCTTCTGTGGGATACCACCACATTATTATAACCATATAACAATCATTTATCCACAACCTTAAAAATATAAAGTTATGGCAAAAACACCTACTCCCCATATCGGGGCACAATACGGCGACATCGCCGAGACGGTGATCATGGCAGGCGACCCCCTGCGCGTGAAACTGATGGCAGAAACCTTCCTCGAGGAACCCAAACTGTTCAACCAAGTGCGTGGCATGCTGGGATATACCGGCACCTACAAAGGCAAGCGCGTGAGCGTGATGGGACATGGCATGGGCATTCCCTCCATCTCTATCTACACCTACGAACTCTACAACTTCTATGGCGTAAAACAGATTATCCGCGTGGGGTCGGCAGGGTCTATACATCCCGACCTGAACATCGGTGACCTCGCCATCGCCATGGGAGCCTGCACCGACTCGAATTACGCAGCACAGTATGAGATGCCAGGAACCTTCGCTCCCATCGCCGACTTCGACCTGCTGAGAGGTGCTGTCGACGAATGCGAGCGCAGAGGCTTCCACTACAGAGTGGGCAACGTGATGTCTGCCGATGTGTTCTACTCGGAGAACGCCCACAACGACAAGTGGATTAACATGGGTGTGCTCGCCGTTGAGATGGAGATAGCAGCACTCTACATGAACGCCGCACGCTCAGGTAACCGTGCCCTGGGCATCTGCACCATCTCCGACAACATCATCACCGGTGAAGCCCTCTCGGCAGAAGAACGCCAAAACACCTTCACCAACATGATGAAAGTGGCATTCTCACTGGTATAGCAATGAGGAGAGCCGTAGTGTTGGGTGCTTCGTCGGGCATCGGCATGGAAGTATGCCGGCTGCTACTCGACGAGGGCTGGACATTGGGTGTGGCATCGCGCCGCACCCCATTGCTCATGCAACTGAAGGAGCAGTGGCCCGACCGCGTGGAGGTGGCTACCATCGATGTGAACGACGAAGAAGCACCGCAACAACTGCTCGACCTCATCGCCACCCTCGGTGGCATCCAATTGTTCTTCTATGCCCCAGGCATCGGCAAGCAGAACCCCTCTCTCGAAGCCGACATCGAGATGGCTACGGTAAACACCAACGCCATGGGATTCACCCGGATGATTGGCACCGCCTACCGCTATATGGCCAAGAACGGCGGCGGTCACATCGCTGCCATCACCTCTATTGCAGGCACGAAAGGTCTGGGACCGGCACCGTCTTACTCGGCAACAAAGGCATTCCAAAACACCTACCTGCAGGCGCTGGAACAGTTGGCGAACACTCAGGACCTTCATATCCGTTTCACCGACATCCGACCGGGATTCGTCGACACCGCCCTGCTGGGTGACGACAGCCACTACCCCATGCTGCTGAAGAAGGAAGCCGTAGCGAAGGAGATTGTGCGCGCTATCCACCGAAAGGAGCACGTCAGGGTAATAGACTGGCGCTGGCGCATTGTCACCGCCTTCTGGCGGAGGATTCCCAAATGGATCTGGAGAAAATTGAGAATTATCCGGACTTCGTCCGATTGAAAATTGAAAATTGGCCTTCGGGCGAAGCCCAAATCTCCAACCTCCAATCTCAAACATCGTGCAAGCCGAGTGCAATGAAGTTTACTTCAATTGCCGAGGTGCCGCCGATGTTCATCATGCTCAGCATGATAAATCTCAAATCTCAAAATTTATTATATGGAAGAAAAGAAACATTACAACGTGGTGGCTGCCGTTGTAGTAGACGACGGCAAGTACCTTTGCATGCAACGGTGCCGCACCGAGCATGAGTATGTGTCCGAGCACTGGGAGTTTCCCGGCGGCAAGGTAGAAGAGGGCGAGACCGAACACCATGCCCTGGTGCGCGAAATCAAGGAAGAGATGGACTGGGACATCTTTGTAGGCAGAAAACTGGGCAGCGTCGTACAGGAGTATCCCGACTTCTGCATCACCCTCAACGCCTACCTCTGCAAAGGCGGCGAGGGGGAGTTCAAACTGCTCAAACACCTCGACTACAAATGGCTCAGTAAAGAAGAACTGGAGAGTCTGAAATGGACAGAGGGCGACCGTAAGTTGCTGCCCTACCTGTAGATGGTATAACGGCCTCCGTCGCTCTGACAGTATTTGCGGAGCAACTCTTGTATGAACTCGGCATTACCCCTCACCTGCTCTTCGTTGCCATCATAACCATTGATGAGCACAAGCAGATGGGTAGTGCTGAGTTCTATCTTTGTGCGCTCATGGTCGCTCGTGGGCGTGCCCACGCCACCCTTTGCATCACGGTATACCGGCAGTCCCTCGATATTGATCATGCCACGGCCGATACCCTCGTAGGGTTCCCCTGCCCTACCGATGCCCAATGTCAAGGTGTCGCCCACAAACTTGTCGGCATCGAAACCGCCGATGCTGTAGCCGAAGGCGATACTCGCGAGATTGATGAGGTCGACGAGGGTATCTATCTGGTAGAGGGGCTTGCCCTGCAGCATCCTGCGGATAAGCGCCTCGGCGGCAGGACGATAGCGCGAGGGGTCCTTGCCACACGCTTTGTACACCCGTCGTGTGGATGCAATGCCCGAGATGTTTTTCAGACTCTCCGTAGTGAGTTCTGCCTTATACCGCTCGCCCAAGGCATTGATTTCCTCCCACAACGGGGCACAATAGGGAGTGTTGACACCATAAGCCTCCACGGCGGCTCCCACAAACCCGGGGCACACCTGTTCTATCTCCTGTGATACGATGATGTTCATTCTTCGCTGGATGAAAGGTTCAACATATTGAGAAACTCGTCTTCGCTGACGATGGGTACGCCGAGTTTCTCGGCTTTCTGCAGTTTCGAGGGTCCCATATTCTCGCCGGCAAGGATAAACGAGGTCTTGCCGCTGATAGACCCTACGTTCTTGCCGCCATATTGTTCTATCATCACTTTGTACTCCTCACGGCTGTGATGGGCGAAGACACCGCTGATGACGATGCTCTTGCCCGCCAGAGCATCACCGGCGGTCTGCATCTGCTCCTCAGTGAGGCTCATCGTGACCCCATAGCCACGCAGCCGGGCGATGATCTCCTGGTTCACGGGGTTCTGGAAATAGCCCACCACACTGGCGGCTATCACCTCTCCCACCCCCTCTACCTGCATCAGGTCTTCTATCGTGGCGGAGGCCAGAGCATCGATGTTCTTGAAATGCCGGGCGAGAAGCCGTGCCGACGTCTCACCCACGAAACGGATACCGAGGGCGAAGACCACGCGTTCGAAAGGCACGCTGCACGAGGCGGCAATGCTGTTGACAATCTTCTGGGCTGACTTCGTGCGAGAGCCGTCGCCATTGATTTGCTGCACCTGGATGTCGTAGAGGTCGGCGATATTGTGGATAAGACCCTGACGGTAGTAGTCGTCGACGGTCTCCGGTCCGAGCGAGTCGATGTTCATCGCCTTCCGTGCGATGAAATGTTCGATACGCCCTTTGATTTGCGGCGGACAGCCCGCATCGTTCGGACAGTAATGGGCAGCCTCTCCCTCGTAGCGCACGAGCGGCGTGCCACACTCCGGACAATGGGTGATGAACCGCACGGGTTCGGCACCGGGCTCTCGGCGGTCGGTGTCCACCCCCACAATCTTAGGGATAATCTCCC
Source organism: uncultured Prevotellaceae bacterium (assembly GCA_900315455.1). GTDB lineage: Bacteria > Bacteroidota > Bacteroidia > Bacteroidales > Bacteroidaceae > Prevotella. The sequence goes on from OMZE01000041.1 coordinate 57,365, forward strand.
CTCCCTTCTCCACAAACACATAGTCGCCCAAGTGCAGGTCGAAGGCACGGATGAAGTCCTCGTTGTTGAGCGTGGCGCGGCGCACCGTGGTGCCGGCGAGTTGCACGGGCTCCATGTTCGCCACCGGCGTAACGGCTCCTGTGCGCCCCACCTGATAGGTGACCTCGAGCAACCGTGTGCACTCACGCTCGGCCTTGTATTTGTAGGCAATGGCCCAGCGTGGGCTCTTCGCCGTGAAGCCCAGTGCACGCTGCTGGCGCAGGGAGTTCACCTTCAGCACCACACCGTCGGTGGCCACGGGCAGGTTGCGGCGCTCGGTGTCCCAATAAGTAATGAACTGCATGACCTCGTCGAGTGTCTTCGCCTTGCGGATACCCTCGCTCACCTTGAACCCCCAGCCACGGGCAGCCTCGAGGTTCTCGTAATGGCCGTCGGAGGGCAGGTTTTCTCCCAACAGGTGGTAGAGATAGGCATCGAGGCGACGGCTCGCCACGAGTTCCGACTTCTGACTCTTCAGCGTACCGCTGGCAGCATTGCGGGGGTTGGCAAACAACTGCTCGCCCGCCGCCTCACGCTCAGCGTTGAGTTGGTCGAACACCTTCCAGGGCATGAGTATCTCGCCACGAATCTCGAACGAACGGGGGATGGGAACCGTCTGGCTAAAGAGGTCGAGGCCCCGCTGCTGTTCCTCCCATCCCGGCAACACCAGGGGGATGGAGCGGATAGTCTTCACATTGCCCGTCACGTCATCGCCGTGCACACCATCGCCACGAGTCACGCCCCGCACGAGTTTTCCCTCCTCGTAGGTGAGGGATATCGACAGGCCGTCGTACTTCAGTTCGCAACACACCTCGAAGGGCTCGCCCCCCAACAACTTGTTCACGCTGGCATACCACTCCGCCACATCCTGCTCGCTGTAGGTATTGGCGAGCGAGAGCATGGGATAGCGGTGGGCCACCTGGGTAAACTCCTGGTTGAGGTCGCTGCCCACCCGCTGGGTGGGAGAGTTGGGGTCGGCCATCTCGGGATGTTTCGCCTCCAGGTCCTGCAACTCATGCATCAGGAAGTCGAAATCCTGGTCACTGATAACGGGTTGGTTGAGCACATAGTAACGGTGGTTGTGCTCGTGCAGTTCGCGCCGCAACTGCTTGATTCGGTCTTGCTCGGTCATAATGAGTGTCTGTGTGAATTGGCAGCGAAGTTACGTAAAGTCGGGCGAAAAACAAAAAGAAATGAGGAATTATTTGATTTGAGGTTTGAGGTTTAAGGTTTGAGGTTTATCATGCTGCGCATGATTGCCGACGGTGCCTCTGCCTGACGATTACAGGCTGAAGTTTCCTACCCCATATAAACGAACACGAATTCCCCGAATGAACCGAATAGTTAAACCCACCTAAAGGTGGCACGAATGACACGAATTGGAGAATCTATCATTCGTGTTCGTTACATAAAGATGGGAAACTTCAGTTACGGGCACCAAAAGCCGGTATCCGGTTTCGCAAAGAAGGAATGGCGGAAACCGAATACCGGTCGAGGAAAAGTAATTTTAGTCTAATCGGAAAGAGATGGGCACGGTATATTTCACACGTACGGCTTTGCCATCATGCATTCCCGGAGTCCATTTGGGCATAGCGCCGACAACGCGGATTGCCTCGGCATCGAGGTATTCGTTGACATTTTGGATAACGTGGATATTGCTGATGCTGCCGTCTTTCTCAACGATGAAATTGACAAGGACCCTGCCCTGAATACCTGCTTTAGAGGCTGATTCAGGATAATGGATATTCTCTGAGAGAAATTTCATAAAGGCTTCAATGCCGCCAGGGTATTCCGGCATCTTCTCCACCACGTCGAAGGCTTCCGAGTCATGGGTTTCGGGGTACAGGTCAACTACAACGACTTCGGCGTCATCTGATGGGGCTGCGGAGGAAGATGGAGTCCACGTTCCCGTTGCAGTCTCGCGTGCCGCATCCTTGGTGGTGACGATGATGACCCCGTTCTTTCCTTCCTCACCAAACACCTCGAGAGAAGCTTGGTCTTTCAAGACGCTGATATTGTCGACGGTTTGAGGATCGAGCGCCTGCAACTCCTCCATGGTGGCGTGCTTGCCGTCGATAACGACGAGAGGATTATCCACACCATCCTTCAACTCAACATGGATACTGACAGGCGTAGTGGCTGCCGTGTCGGCTTGCACCTCGATGGTCGTGCCATCCACTTTCACCTTGCCGGCCTTGCGGCCCTTCTTCACGATTTTCTTTTGAGGCTGTTGATAGACATATTCGGTAACGGTCTCGGCATTGAGAGCCAGGACAGCGCCCAAGATGGGCAGGAGGGCTAACAGTTTCAGCCAACTCTTGCTATTGGATTTCTTATGGTTAAGCATCATTTTTATGCGGTTTTTGAGGGTACTGTGAGTAATGCCGTTGGCTATGGAGTACCCGCCACTGACAACGGCCTT
>OMZE01000033.1 GCA_900315455.1 uncultured Prevotellaceae bacterium
GGCCGCATACTGTTGTTTTCCGAAAAAGCCGTGTATCAATGTTCAAAGAACATTAGACACACAGCTTTCTTTATTTTGAATTCGTCGAACTCACGTTAAATAAGGTGAAGTAGTTGTCAATTATTGACACGTTGTCAATCATCTTATCACCCGTTTCTTCCCGTCCTGTATATACACACCCTTGTTAGGAAGCGAGTTGAGAGGACGACCTGACAGGTCGAAGTATGGAGGATAAAGGTGAGAATTGCTGTCAAGGTATGGGACATTATGAACAACATTGGGAATGTCGACCGTCCATTCATTTGCTGCCTCAGAGCGGAAGATCTCCTCGCCATCACGGACTATCCAAAGAACCTTGAAAAATTCAACACCAGGAATAACAGGCTCGTAGATTCTATATCCCAAAAGGCTACCGCTCCTATTCATATCCGAAACCCTTCCCAAATGTCGAATCACAGCACCTTCGTCCATTATGTATTCAATGGCATGATCCTTGTAGAATGTGGTTCTTATTTCATCCTGATTCAAATACGACCTTACCAATTCTTTTTTATTTGACATGTAATCATCCCTTAAATATTCATAATAAACATTCTCGCCATGCCAATTGAAATCATATATCATAATGGGGTCAGGATAGTCTTCAGTTATTATCCAGACCCTTTCGTCTTCCTCAAACACCCATTCTGTCAAGGGAAGGCCATTACTAATGATTGTCTTACATAGCTTGCCGTTAACAAGAGTGTCTTCTCCTATCTCATGTATGTATGAGAAGACCGTATCCATTGGCAAAGAAGAAAAAGGATCAACAATTACTTCTTTCCATTTCATTCCTGTCGGAAAATAATGATGCTCTTCCTGAGCTTGAAATTGAATGAACGAGAAGGTCATCGCAATAAAGATAAATAGAGACTTTTTCATAATGGCTGTTATTTAAAAGATGGTGCAAATATCGGTATACATGCCAGCATAAGACATGAAATATAAGTTAGGATGATTTTTTTCATAATATTGTTTGGTTTTGATTGTTTAATTCGCTGGCAAATATAGATAAAAGAGTGATTAGGTTATTAGTTTCAGCAAAAAAACTTCATGATAGTCGTTGCATTTTTATGAACATGTCAAAACTCTATTATACAATTATTTATAATATGAAAAATCAATAGTTTTTACAAAAAAAACAACGCTTTTTGAGATGGGAAAGTGACGGAATTGAAATAAAAATAGCAACAAAATAAAGGAATTGGGAAAATAACATTACCTTTGTAGAAGATGTACACAGCATCTCAACCTTGACGATTATTCAACTCCATGTTTGTTCGAGTTGCATCATCTTTGTTGCATATAGAAAGTTCATATTGTCATGAGAAAATTGCCATATGTTCTGTTGATTGCCATCCTGCTCATCTACGGATGTGATTCTACTCCAGATGCCAGACGCCTTGCCATGGTCGACTCCTTGGTAAAGGCAGAGTTATACGATTCCGCTTATCATGAAATAACAGGAATGGACACATACATTGATAATGAGGGAGACAGGGCGCATTATCAACTACTACTCACCCAGACAAGTTACTTGACTGACAATACTCTTTCATCGGATGAGGTAATTGATAGTGCCATTTCGTATTTTGAGAAAGGGAACGACATGGAAAAGCTGACAGATGCATATTATTACAAGGCTGCCTGCTGGCATGAGAGAGGGGACTTCCCTCTTGCCATACAATATTACAAAAAAGCTGAAGAGACAGCCCAAAAGACCCATGACCTTCGGCTGCAATACAAAATCGCCGAGTCCATTGCCAGGATCAACCAACAAAGCGGGAACTACTCCCTTCAGGCAGACTACGCACGGAAAGCACTTGGCATTGCAATGGCATCCAGAAACAAGAATTGGATAGCATACGCCTATTTCAACCTTGGAAAGGCTTTTCAGATTATGCACGACTACGACAGCCTCACCGTATATGTGAAGGAGCTGATACCACGTCTCGACGATATTTACCCCGAGGACTTGCCTCACTTCCTAAGCCTCATCGGTTATATGTACTATAGGAATGGCGAATTGGACCAGGCTAAGAAATACTACAAAGAAGCCCTGTCGCATCAAGAACTGGCCATCACCTTGGGAAATCTCGCCGACGTATATGTCCAGGAAGGCAATGAGGAAGAGGCTTACAAACTGTGGCAAAAGGCTTTCCTGCTGAATGATGGAAGCAGAAAGGACATCATCATGTATAATATGCTGCAATATGACTTGAATCACCACCAAGAATTGGAGAATGCCAGCAAGCGCCTTTACGACATATTCGCCTTCAGGGATAGTATGACAAATGCCCTGAAAGACAGAACCGTACTGGAACTACAGCGTGAATATGACGAAGAGAGGAAAAATCACATTCATGAGAAAAAAAGGATGACCTGGACAATTTTCACACTTAGTCTAACCCTTATCTTATTACTTCTGGCTGGGCTTCTTAAATATAAATACAACAAAACGAGAATGCTCTTATCAAAACATCAGATGCTTGTCAATCAATATAGCAATGAAATCAGACAATTGGAAGCACAGTGCCGAATTATGGACGAAGTCAAGTCGAAGAACAATGAACTGGAAGAGTCATATGGGGATGCCAAACGGAAGATTGCTGTACTGACTCAAAAGATAGAGGATGTCGTGAAAAAGGCTTCGCCTATGTTGAACAGGGGAAAATTGCTCTACGATGACATCTTGTCAAACAAGAAATCGACTGTCTTGTGGAACAAGTATGACTATAAGTGTTTTGTTGAATATTACAAGGCATTGAATTTGCGGGATTTCGAAGTGTTGGAAAAGCAATACGGCCATTTGACTCACCATAATGCTTTCTTCCTTATCCTTTGCCAAAAAGGTTTGGACAACAAGGAAATCTCCCGAATCATGGGTATTAAAGAAGACTCCATTCGCTCAATCAGGTTCCGTATGCAGAAAAAGAAGAAACAATAATCTATCCTATTTAAAGAATATCATTATGCAAAGTAAAATGAGAAGTTCATAAGCGTCTAAGATAGGATGCGTCTCAACAATAAAAACAAAAATTGTTGATTTTTGTTTTGTATTGTCTTCGACTTTCACTATCTTTGACCCATGAGTAGCATAATATGCTGCATGAAAGATTGTCAAAAGATACATGGAAAGGTTTAGAATCAAGACTACAACATTGCTGGTGCGCGTGGCCGTAGACGAGATAGTCTACGTAAAAGCAGACGGCAACTACAGCGACCTTGTCCTCATCAACGGACAGAGTCGGAAGATGACGTTCCAACTGCAACATTTCGAAAAGCATTTCAAATTGCTACATAATGCCGACCTATTCATCCGCGTGGGAAGGAGCCTAATTGTCAATCGACTATATGTACAAGTGATTGACCTTATCGACCAAACCATCACTTTTGGCGGCAAGCACCTTGTCAGGCCACCACGAACCAACAATCCTCACACATGGCGTCCCGAGAGGGATGAAGATAGCGATATCTACACCGTAAACGTGGCACGTGAAGCCTTGAAAAACCTGAAAGACCAACTGGAAAGAATGAAAGGAGGAGAGTAGACATGAGCATCAACGATAATTTCATACATAAAGACAGAAAACCAGAAATTCCTGAGTTCATCATCGAACGTGACGATGAGGAGAAGGAAGTTCAGGAAGTACCCGAGAGAAAACTTTCCTTCTTCCAAAGGCACAAGTGGTTGCGCCGATTCTTGAAAGCCCTTGCCGTGGTACTACTCGTAGCATTGACAATATGGGCATACAAGACATGGAACTATTACAATAATATCGGAATAGATGTTTCCACTCCGCCAAGTGAGAACATCAATAAACTGAAAACGGCTCCTGCAAAGGAGATAGCCCAAGTGGTGCATACCAGCGACAGCATCCTGGGCGTAGAACTCGACTTCTATGCCATTCACGGTCTCCGTGCCAGCATAGAGTTTAAGGAGCCCAAACTCACCGACAAGTCTGTCTATCTCTATTGTCGTTCGGCCGACCACAAAGGGGACAACACCTATTTGGGCTCGCTGGTGGTCAACGGAGAGGAGAAACAAAGCGACCGCAGCCGTTTCGGCTATATGGCGATGGTCGACGACCGTATGGTCATTGGAGTAGAGTCGCGCAGGGAGGAGGTGAAAGACTATGTGATGAAAAACGGCGGCTCATACTTCCGCCAGTATATCTTGGTGAGCAACAGAGTCATACCCTCCCAGTTCGAATTGCACGGAAAGGTGGAGCGCAAAGCCATCGGCCGTATGAACATAGGCGGGAAAGAAAGGCTGTATTTCATCTCCACGCGCAACAAGGAAACTCTTTGGGACTTTGCCGACGCCCTGCGTGAGTATGGTTTCATCGATGCCATCTATATCACCGGCGGTACCGACTACTGCTACTACCGCACAGCCGACGGACAGCGCCACGACATCGGCGACATCAACGACTATCCCCATAAAAAATGGAAAGGAGTCATTCCATGGCTCGTGCTGAGGAAGAGATAATAATGTTATTCCAAAGCAATGCATGTATTTTTGGAAAAAATGCTTAACTTTGCCGACACAATAAGAACTGACACCTATTCACTGGGATGTGACTTTGAGCATAAATAAAGAAAAACCTATAACTATTATGTTGAAAAAACTATTCATGGCAGCGGCCCTCGTGGCAGTTTGCATACCCACCAACGCACAGTTGCTCGTACAGGAATACAAGAGCCCGGGCGAGGCCAATCCCATCAGTCCTTGCGTGTTCTGCGCAGACCCCACCGCCATCGATTACAACGGGCGGGTCTACGTCTACGGCAGCAACGACAACCAGCAGTATATCAAGAACGGGAAGACCGGCGGCAATGGCTACGGCGACATCAAGTCGATTGTGGTATTCTCTACAGACGACATGGTGAACTGGACCTTCCACGGCACTATCGACGTGGGAAAACTTTGCTCCACATGGGGCTGGCGCTTCGCTGCCTCCTGGGCACCGTCGGCAGTGTGGCGCACGAATGCCGAAGGAGAAGATGAGTTTTTCCTCTATTTTGCCAACAGCGGTGGTAGCGTGGGTGTACTGAAAGCCTCCTCGCCCATCGGTCCGTGGAAGTCGCCACTCACCAAGCCAATGATTGATGGTGACACACCAGGCGTGAAGCCATGCAACTGGATTTTCGACCCAGGTGCTGTCGTCGACGAGAACGGCACAGGATGGATAGGTTTCGGTGGAGGCGACCCATTGTCAACGGGCTCAAGTCTATGGCCAGGTAATTCGCGCATGGCCAAACTGAGTTCCTCGATGACTTCGCTCGACGGTTCTGCTGTCAACATGCCGGCACCCTACATGTTCGAAGCCAGCGAACTGAATATAATGGACGGACGCTTCGTCTACACCTACAACACCTCATGGTCGGACCGCAACGACTGGAGCAGTTATACTGGCAACAATAACCAGCCTGCGCCATCGACATGCAGCATGTGCTATATGGTCAGCGACACGCCCCTCGTTCCTGAATCATGGGAGTATCGTGGCGAATACGTACCCAACGAGGGCAACTTCGGCATGGGATGGGGCAACAACCACACCCACCTGCAAAAATTCAAGGGCAACTATTACCTGTTCTACCACTCTACGATATTGGAGCAGAAAATGAAAAATGGAGGTGCCATGGACAGTGAAGCCTCTGGCTATCGCTCCATCGGTGTGGACCTGGCAACGGTAAACGAGAGCACCCAGACCATCAACAAGATGACGCTGACCACAACGGGGGTCTCCCCCATCTGCGGGTTGAACCCCTACGTGTTGCAGCAGGCAGAAACCATGGCTACCAGTGGCGGCATCTCATACGAAGACTTCAGCAATGTGAAGAAGAACACCAAAATCAGCACCTTGGGCAACGATGCATCGGAAAACATGCAGGTAAGGATGCAGACCGGTTCATGGACAATGTTGCGCCATGTAGACTTCGGTACCAAGGGTGCCTCATCATTCATGCTGCGTGCCAAGGGAGAGGGCACCGTAGAGATTCGCATCGGCAGGAAAGGAGCCAAGTCTGCAGCCACCTTCAACATATCGTCAACCGACATGGCCGACTACACAGTAGAGGTGGATCCCACCAGATTCGATGGAGAGAAGAACATCTATATTGCTGTTACTTCAGGCACTGAGGTATACCTGGATGCCTGGCAGGCCACTGAGGCTTCTGAAAATGCCATCCATGAAGTGGAAAGCAGCAAAGCCATCAAGACCCAGAACTACGACCTCTCAGGTCGCCGGATTCCAGACACCCATCAGCATCATGGCATCGTCATCGAGCAATATACCGATGAGAAAGGGGTGAAGCACAGTCGGAAAAGGAGATAGAGCCAACCGAAAAGGCCTTCATCATCTAAAGAGATTAAAGGGGCCATTCGTCGGCATCGTCGAGCACGGGAAACTTCTTGCGGAACCGCAACAACGCATCCATATCGAGTTCGGCGACGGCAATTCCCTCCTTGCCACTCACGCACGAAGCGATGGTCTGCCCATAGGCATCAATGACCACAGAGTCGCCCAAGTACTCGCAAAACTTGTCGCTGCCCACGATGTTCACGCCCACCACAAAGCATTGGTTTTCCAGTGCACGGGCCTTGAGCAGCGTCTGCCATACCTCACAGCGACGGGCAGGCCAGTTGGCCACATAGATGATGGCATCATAGTCGCCAAGGTTGCGGGAAAAAACAGGGAAACGAAGGTCGTAGCACACCTGCAAGAGCAAGCGCACACCTCGCCATTCCGTCACCACGCGTCGCTCACCGGCCACGTACTCCTTCGTCTCGCCGGCATAACTGAAGAGATGGTGCTTGTCGTAATACTCATAACTGCCGTCGGGCCTGACAAAGAAGAGACGGTTGCGCAACAGTCCATCTTCATCCACCATGGCCACGCTGCCTGCAATGGCAGCATCGAGACGACGGGCCTGTTGCTTCATCCAACAAACAATCTGTGGTGCCTGCAGACCAGCCTTTTCGGCAGACCCCTCAGCCAGGAAACCAGTGGCAAAGGTTTCTGCCAGCACATAAAGGCCGGCACCTGGTTGCCGGTCGAGCAGCGAAGTGATATGCTGGAGGTTACACTCCAGTTCATTCCATCTGATGACGTGCTGTACGATTGCTATCTTCAACATCTATTCACGATTTTCAATGATTGCTTCTTAATTGCCCGCAAATATATAAAAAAACGAACAATAAGTTGAGCAAACCAACAAAATCTTCGTTCAATAATTACATTCGGCCTATGAAAAGAACTTGTTTTACATTCATCATCCTTGCCATTGCCCTCACAGCCCTTGCACAAGCCACACAACCATGCATTGTAAAACAGTATAACCAGCGACAGCAAAAGACGCCATTGGGGGGCGTTCAAGTGGTGGTACGCGGCGCACAAACCGCTACATCAGCAGCCAACGGAACACTAACCCTGAACTTCGCCACGCTGAAGCCTGGCGACCGAGTACCTTTCCGTTCTGCCACTAAGGCAGGCTACGAAATCTTCAACAAGGCAGCAGTGGAGTCATGGAACATCTCGCGCGACAAGACCCCGTTTGTCATCGTGCTGGTGCGCAGCGACTACTTCACCCAACTCAAACAAAACCTGAAACAGACCTCTGTCACCAGTTATAAGACTAAATACGAGAAAGCCAAGGCCGACCTTGCCAAGCAGCAGAAGGAAGGAAAACTCAAAGAGGCGGAATACCGCCAGAAACTCAATGAACTCGAAGACCACTACGATACTCAATTAAAAAACATCGATACCTATATCGACCAATTCGCCCGCTTTGACCTGAGTGAATTGTCTGAAAAGGAGGACAGCATCATCGAGTTGGTGCACAACGGTTTCATCGACGAGGCAGTGAAAGCCTACGATGAACTCAATGCCATCGGAGGCTACGAGAGTTCGGTGGAGACCGTCAGAACGATTTCCAGACAAATCGACCAGGCGGTGGCAGAGAGAGACCGGCAGCAAGAGATGGCTGACAGCATACTTCATCTGATGCAGCGACAACATGTGACACTGACAGAGATGACACTTCAACTGAGCCGTGAAGAAATGGGCGATGTCAAGAAATACAAACAATTTGTGAAGTCGGCTCTCGACACCTACGAACAACTCTATGCCGATGACCCTGAGCGCTACCATCAAGGCCTCGACCTCCTCAAGAAGGAATGGGAACGTGTAAAAGACCAATAAGCATGTGACATTCTTTCTTCAGATGCACTAATAGCCACCAATATTTGGATTCAACCACAATAACAAAAAAAACTATTCATTATGAAAAAACTGTTTTTGCCACTCCTGCTCATGGCAGCAGTGTCTGCCTACGCAGAAGAAAACCCAGTGTTAACCATCGAAGGTGGTCAGATACAAGGCGTATTTGCCGACGACCATCCCGACGTGTATGTCTATCGTGGCATTCCCTATGCCGCTCCTCCCATCAAGGAAAACCGATGGAAGGAACCACAGCCCGTAGTGCCCTGGAAAGGTGTGAAGATTTGCGACACCTTTGGTCATCCCAGTTACCAGGCCATCCAGTATCCTGGCGGATATTTCACGGAGTGGGGCTATGGCAAAGAAGCCCCCTATAGCGAGGACTGCCTGTATCTGAACGTATGGACAAAGGCTCCCGGTAAGACAGCGAAGAAACTCCCCGTCGCCCTGTGGATTCATGGTGGGGGCTATCGTGAGGGATGGGGCTCTGAGCCTGAGTTCGATGGACAGGAATGGGGTGCCAAGGATGTGGTGCTCGTTTCCATCAACTACCGTCTCGGCGTATTTGGCTTCCTTACCCATCCGGCACTGACGGAGGAAAGTCCCCACAAGGTTTCGGGTAACTATGGCATCCTTGACCAAATAGAAGCCCTGAAGTGGATAAAGAAAAACATTGCGCAGTTTGGTGGCGACCCCGACAACGTGACCATCTTCGGACAGAGTGCCGGAGGCGGCAGTGTGCGCACTCTCTGCGAGTCGCCGCTGGCTCGCGGTCTGTTCCACAAGGCCGTCATCATGAGCGCCCAGGGACTCAGCATACCCAATCCTAACGGAGGTGGCATGATGGGTGGCCGTTATACCGGCGGTTCGATAGAAGATGCCGCTGCCAACGCAAAGAAAGTGTTTGACTGGGCCGGACTGACCGACCTGCAGAAGATGCGCCAGGCATCCACCGAGACCATCTTCGCCCTCAATACCCTCTATGGACAGGTTACTGGCGAGCGCATCAGGTTGCCCTTCATGCCACTCATCGACGGTTACGTCAGCGTGAAGAGTTTCGACGACGCCACCCGTGAAGGCACATTGGCCGACGTGCCATACATGATTGGCTTTACGCTCAACGACATGGGCAATATGGCACCCAATATCGCGGAGTTCTGCAAAGTGCGTGAGAGCAAGGGCGGCAAGGCATGGGCCTACCAGTTTGCACGTCCACTGCCCGACGACGGTTCCCACCCAGAGGTGACACAGCGTCTGAGGGGTGCCTTCCACTCTTCAGATCTCTGGTTTGTATTCAAGTCGCTGAAACACTGTTGGCGTCCATGGACACAAGGCGACTGGGACCTCTCCGAGAAGATGCTTACGGCATGGACCAACTTCGTGAAATATAGCGACCCGAATGGAAAGAACGGTGGCTCATGGGCTCCTTGCACGGAGAAGAACCCCAAGTTCATGGTGTTCAAACTCAACGAGAAGGATGTGGAGGCCTCCACATTCGGCGAGCCAGAAAAAGCGGCTCAGCAAGGCTTCGGATTTGGAAGATAATACTCTGGACTTGAACTTTCGTATAAACATTGAGCCGGCAGTCATGCCGGCTCAACTGTTATAGGTCACAACCTTAACCCGAGGAATGCGCGGGCTCTCCATTTGTTTTGATTCACCACCACCACGTCATCATCAAAGACGGAGTTGTTCATCACCAACGTGGCACCTGCGAAAAATCGTGGGGAGAAATTGTATACTACGGCAGCACGCTCATTGAAAAGCATATTGAAGCGCATGCGCTTGGCTTTCTTTCTCTCACCATTCACAGTAAACTTATTACGGTTGTAAACCACGAAGCTGGGAAGTGCAGAGAAATGGAGCAACCATTTCTTGCCAAGCACAAGGTTATAGCCATAGCCACCACCTATGCCGAAGTGCCCCACATCAATGCGTACATCGGGGGCATTAGGGTTCTTCGCTCTCAACTCGTCGTTTGTCCTGATGCTTCCACCCTGATAACTGAAGCCAACGAGCCATGAGCCTGCCGAACGCAGTTGAACATATGACTGTGTGAAGGCGGCAGGGAAGGAGAAATGGCGATGGTTGAAAGTGTAATACCCCGCCAGGTTGAGTACTTTCAATGTGACGTCGCCCGACTCCAGGTGTTGCTGTCCGTTACGCTCGATGTCACCCGAGAGAGTGGTGGAGCGTTGATAACTGGCATCGATGCTCAGGCGACTGCTATAGTAGTTGAAGTTGAATTCGTAATCCTTATAAATCCCTTTCAATTTGGCGGGATTGATAGCCAATCCCAAGCCTATTCCACGATACGAGGCACCCAAGGAGATGGTAGTCTTATGGCTGGTGCTGAGGTCGGCCTTAGAATAGATGTCGTTGACAGTCCCCTTAGCATGAAAGGTGCAGCCTGTTTGGTTAGCCCTCAACTTCAGAGTCAGGCGTCCCACTGGGCGCACCACATAATTGGTGTCGTAGGGAGTCTTGTAATAACGGGCAGCCAGTGCGCTGTCCATCCGTTCCCTACGCTGACGCTGGTTGAGTTTTTGAGCGGCAGTTTCCGTCATCATGCCACACAACAGCATGGCCACTATCATCACTTTCTTCATGATCATCTGCTCCGCCATTTAAAACAACTTTTGTGCAAAGTCATGCAGCGACTTCCGCCATACCTGCCACTCATGGTCTCCGGGGAAAGTGTTGAAGGTGACAGCCAGCCCCGACTGCCGCATGGAGGAGACGGCTTCCTGAGTATGCGACAAGCGCGGGTCGTCGGTACCAACGGAGATATAGAACAACTTCAGCGCCTTATTGTACTTTTCATGTTGAGAGAGAAGGCCTGGCATGGCGGCTTCCGCATCAAACGCCTTGGTCTCACGGATGCCACCAAAGACACCTGTGCTGAACACACCGATGTAACTGAAGAGTTCGGTATGCTGCAATCCTACAAAGAACGACTGGCCACCGCCCATGGAAAGACCCGAAAGTGCACGGTGCTGTGGGTCGGGGAGCGTGCGGAAACTCTGGTCCACATAAGGTATGATTACCTCGGTAAGTTCTTCCTCAAAACCTTTCATCCCCTGGATGGAATAACCAAAGCCGGCACCGGGAACAGAGATGTTTCCATTCGACATCACGACAATCATCTCCTTGGCCTTGCCCTCAGCAATCAGGTTGTCGAGGATATGGTTGGTCTTTCCCTGGAGCGTCCATCCTGATTCGTCCTCGCCTCCCCCATGCTGCAGGTAAAGCACAGGATAGCGCTTGCTGCCCGTGGAATAACTGGCCGGCGTGTAGACATACATCGTGGCATACGCCTTCCTCACCTTAGAGAAATAGGTGACGATGCTCACCCTGCCATGGGGTACGTCCTTGACGTTGTAGAAACTGCAGCCTTCCTCTGGAATGTCGATGGCACTGGTCATCCTCCCACAACCGAAATAACTCTTGCTGGCTGGGTCTGACAGGTCCATGCCCCCCAGGGTGAACCAATAATAATGAAAGCCCGGCACCAACGGCTTGGTATGTGCAAGCCAAGTGCCGTCGGCCTGTTTCTCAAACCGACACGCCGGGTCGAGCGATACCTTCATCTGGCTCAGGTCTTCGTTTGAACGGATGGAGAACTCCACGCTATTGTCGGGCAATACATGTGGATATCCCTTGGTATTGATGTTGGTTTGTGGGACGATGAAATCCTGTGCGCCTGCAGCCAAGTAGCAACCAAGGACACCCAACAATAACATCATCTTTCTTATCTTTATCATCGTATATCGTTTATCTATGTAAAAAGAATACAGCATGAGATGGATATGCACTATTTTTTACCAACACGTTTTGTGATGTCGATGGCACCCGTTGGACAAACGAGCCGACAGAGGTGGCAACCCACACATTTCGTACCAATGATTCTCGGTTGGCGGCTGGCAGGGTCGAACGAGATGGCCTGATGGCCACCATCACGGCATGAGAGATAGCAACGTCCGCAACCTATGCAACGCTCACGGTCTATCTTCGGATAGACCATCGTTTCGCGGTCGAGGTCGGAAGGCAACACAAAGTTGGGGAGTTGTTCACCCACAAGTTGGTCAAGATGTTCGATACCGCGGTCTCTCATATAGGTCTGCATGCCCAGGATAAGGTCATCGATGATGCGGTAGCCATACTCCATGACAGCGGTGCAGACCTGTACGTTTCTGCAGCCCAACTGGATAAACTCCAACGCGTCGCGCCAAGTCACTATGCCACCGATACCACTGTACTGCATTGTCTTTATGATGGGGTTGGTGGCCATCTCGTAGATGAAACGCAGCGCGATAGGCTTGATTGCCTTGCCGCTATAGCCAGAGACGGTAAACTTATCGTTTACTGTAGCCTTTGCCGACATTGTCACACTTTTAATGGTATTGATGGCCGAGATGGCATCGGCACCGGCAAAATAGCACCCCATGGCAGGTTGGTTGATCTGTGTGATATTAGGAGTCATCTTCGGGATGACCGGGATGCTGACATTGCGTTTCACATAGGCCGTGTAGAACGTGACGAGTTCGGCATCCTGCCCAACGTCGCTGCCCAAACCTGACAATCGCATCTGCGGACAAGAAAAATTGAGTTCCACCGCATCGCAGCCTGCATCCTCAGCCATTTTCGCCAGTTCTATCCACTCCTCCTCAAACTGTCCCATTACCGACGCCACAACAATCTTTGTGGGGTAATTCTTTTTCAAACGGCGGAGGATATCGAAATCCACTTCATGGGGGTTCTCCGAAAGTTGTTCCATGTTGCGGAAACCGGCAAAGGCGTTGCCCTCCTTCACGGCATCAAATCGTGGCGACACCTCGCGGATGTCCTGCTTGCATATAGTCTTGTAGAACACGCCTCCCCACCCCATCTCAAAGGCTCTTGCCACCATCTCATAATTGGTGCAGATTGCCGAGGACGCAAGGAAAAACGGATTCTCACAGTGAATGCCGCAAAAATCAATGGCGAGTGATGGCATGAGTGCATCATCCATGGAGCAGGCTGGCTCTTTCATTGCCAAGGCTGCCAGTTCACGAATGCGGACAGGACGGTCGTAATGGATACAGGCCTTTTCGGCATTTATCAAATCTTCCTCACTGCAGTCTGCCAACCAGTGTTGTGCCACTCGTGTGTTGTCAAACCGCATGGCTCGCAAGGCACGTGCCGGGTCACCCTTCTTACATACTTTCGAGCAGGGTGCATCCTCGCACAATAGGCATCGTGTTGTTTCTTCTTGAATGTGTAACATAGCCTTTAACTGATGAGAATATAACTGTTATCTAATGATGTAAAATAGTCGAACAAAAACATGATTTCCGATGGAAGAGAAGTATCCCATCCATACTAAATGCCAAATTTAAGGATTCTTTTTCAATAATACAAGAAAGTGGTAGTTTTTTTGTTTTTTGCAGAGAAAGATATATCCCAGTCACCAATGATAGTTTACCAATCGCCGATGAGAGGGTGTCTGATGATGAGTATGTGACCCATTCATGTTGCCAAAAGAACGCGTCTTTTCACAAAATAATGACAATTAGGTATTGTCTTGATGCAGGAATTATCGTACATTTGCACCGTTATACAACATGTAGAAAACAAGCAGATAAAAACAACAATGGAAACCATACTTATCGGGCTGTTAATCCCTATGGCGGGCATTATCTTAGGCTCTTCACTCGTTTATCTCACCAAGAGAGAGATGACGGGAACTTTACAAAAGACATTGATGGGATTTGCTGCCGGCGTGATGGTGTCGGCCTCCTTCTGGTCGTTGCTCCTGCCCTCGATGGAGATGGAGACAGGCACCACGAAATGGGCTATCTTACCAGTTGCCGGTGGGTTCTTGCTGGGAATGGCATTCCTCCTGCTCCTCGATATGCTTACACCTCACCTGCATTTCGATGCGAGTACGCCAGAAGGTCCGAAAGCCCACCTCTCGCGTACCACTATGCTGATGCTGGCAGTCACCATCCATCACATTCCAGAGGGAATGGCCATTGGTGTGGTGCTTGCTGGAGCCGCACAGGGGAATGCCGACATTTCGATGACAAGTGCGCTTATCGTTTCGCTGGGAATGGCGATACAAAACATTCCCGAGGGGGCCGTGGTGTCTGTGCCGATGCATGCCACCGGACATTCACGCACGAAATCGTTTCTGCTGGGATGTCTGAGTGGACTTGCCCAGCCTTTCGGTGCATTAGTGGTGATTTTCCTCGCCTCGATGTTTGTGCCCCTCCTGCCATGGCTGCTCTCCTTCGCTGCGGGAGCCATGCTCTATGTGGTGACCGAGGAACTGATTCCTGAGGCGTCGAGCGGCCGCCACACCAACCTGAGCACTATAGGATTTGCTGTAGGTTTCGTGATGATGATGGTTCTCGATGTCGTGCTGGAATGACCTCCACCCTACTCTTTCCCTTTAACATGGCAACCTATCAACTCCACAAAAAGCGGTATTTGCTTGCATAGAAACAGGAAATTTCCTATTTTTGCAGAAACAATCAAACTTTAATGACAATGAACTACATTAACCGCCTTTTCACTGTAATGATGATGCTGGCCTTTGTCTGCCACATTTCTGCCCAAATAGACTACGACAAGCAAAACCAAGCACAAAATTGGTATGCCGACAGATGCGAAGGAGCCATCCTACGCTTTGAGGGCAACCGCCAGAATAGCAGCAAACTGCCGCAGAAATTCTGTATTATCCCTTACCAACAAGCCTCCCCATTAGGATTTGCGATGGTCATCGCCCCTTATGACGAAAGCGAACTCATCATGTTCACTCCCAACGGCAACGACCTCAAGGCACAAAGAATCACTAAGGACGTTATCCCTGACGAGACTTATTGGGACACTTTCTCCAACCTTGGACGTTATCGCTCCAAGAGCAGCGACATCACCCTAAGGGAGCGCCCCTTACCCGTCAGAGAGTTGAACATTTCGGGTAACTCGTTTGTGTCGGTGATAGACGAAGAACGCATCAACGACATCAAGGCCTACAACCAGATGATGTTCAAGCCCCACTGCAACGGCGTGCGTTTGGTCAAGCAAGACCACAACACGAAGACCGACTCTGAAGGTACCCTTATCAAAGACGAGATGCAGTATACGTTCAAACTCAACAACCCGTCGGTTGTCTCCAAGATGTTCCGGGGATATAAAAACGAGGAAGCATGCCCATGGGTGGTGAAAAGCAGTTTCTTCAACAACCACCAACTATTGCAATACAGCCGATGGAAGGACGGTGAGCCAGTGAAGAAAGCCACTGCCGATGTGTGCCGTATCATCAGTTCCTATTATGGAGGGCGGCCAATCAAAGACACGAGATGGCTTGCCACGATTGAATCGGGCGAGCGTTCATTCTATGCCGTGCAGTTAGAGAACCAAGGTACTGACGCCTTGGCTGCCTTGGTATGCATAGGCGAGGGCGAGGTGGCTTCGACGTGGGATTTCCACGGCACTGTAGACCCTGGTCAGGAAAACCAGTCGATATGGTTTGTTGACGACGAAGGCGATTTCATGAGCCATGCCCCTGAAATCCACTGTATTTGCACCACTGACGAAGGCATGGAACTCTATATCCGCTTGTTTGGTGGTGAGAGCGTGCAATATTACATCTTACGTGAGATGGGGCCGGTGTTGATGGAAATCCAGGTAGACTACTGGATTTACGTTTGGGACTAATCACAGGCTGCAACTTCCCTGTACTGCCACATCCTGACTATTTTCGAATGCTCCTCAGCAAGTCGACCTTGCCATCATCGATGAGTTTGAGCACGAGTTCGCCGAAGAGGGTGTTCTGCCAGGCAAACCATGAACGGGTGAACTGGGCGGCATCGTCTTTGTGGAACGACTCGTGAATGAACCCTGTGCCATTGTCGGTATCGACAAGCATTTGGAGACACGTTGCTATCTCCTTGTCGTCCTGGCTGGTGAAAGCCCGCATCATTATCGACATAGGCCACACCATGTCGTAGCCGATATGGGGACCACCTATCCCCTCTCCTGCTCTGCCCCTGAAGAAATATGGATTGTCCTCACTCCATACAAAGCGTCGCGTATTCTGGTAAATGGGATCATCGATGTCAACGTCGCCAAGATAGGGCATCGCCAACAGGCTGGGTACATTGGCATCGTCGGACAAGAGTTGGTTGCCAAAACCATCCACCTCATAAGCATAGATATCGCCATACTTGGGATGGTGGCAGATGGCATATTGCTTCAAAGCGTTCTCCACTTCATCGGCAAGGAGAGTGAAATCTGATGCGAATGTGGCGTTATGGTTCACCGTGGTGAGCACCTCGGCAATTTTCCTCAATGACGACACGGCGAAGAAATTCGACGGGACAAGGAAGAGAAACACCGTGGCATCATCGGAAGGACGGAAAACAGAGGAAATCAGTCCGACAGGCTTCACTGGGTTGCCATACCCGTCGTTGCACACCGTGTCGTACTGGCGGTTGGTGTTGCGCATGAACCGGTAAGGTCCTTTGTCGCCCTTGCGCTGCTGTTCGCGGAAAGTCTTCAGTATCTTCGAGACGGCCTCCATCCACAGGTCACCAAAAATTGTCGTGTCGCCTGTCACCTTCCAGTAGTAGTAGGCCAACCGGATGGGATAGCAGAGCGAATCGATTTCGTATTTCCGCTCATGCAAGTAAGGCGTCATCGTAGTGTAGTCGCTCTCCCACTCACTGCCAGTAGGCCCAAAGTTGAAAGCATTGGCATAAGGGTCGATACAGATACACTTGAGTTGGCGCAGGATAGTGCCCCTCACCATCTTGCGCAATTTCTCGTCGGTCTTGGCAAACGGCACATACGGCCACACCTGCGCACCGGAGTCTCTCAGCCACATAGCATGGATATCGCCCGTATAGACAAAGGTGTCGTCATCGCCGTCCTCTGTAGTAGAATAATGGATGGTCGTATCGAGCGTGTTGGGGAAGCAGTTCTCAAACATCCACGCCAGATAAGGTGCATCGCGAAGCAAGGCTTTCACTTCCTTGATTTTCTTTTCTATGGATTCCGAGGCAAACAGACGCTGTTCGGGGGCAGGGCGCCGTGTCGTACGGATATTGTCGGCCGGCAAGGCTATGGCCTGTGCATATGTTTTGACCTGCTGGTCTTGAGCCACGGCAGTGGTAGAGGTAAGCACAAACGACAGTAAGAACAGGATGCGGGTGATGGTCTTCATGATGGCTTGATGGTAAAGTGGTTGATTTTAAAAAAAGGGAAAGACACGAGGTCTTTCCCCTTATAAAAATGGTTGAATGAAGGTTCAGTCGAGTTTCAGGCTCTTCTTGATGGCCTCAATCTGCTCCATACCTTCTTCGTTGCAACGGTCATAGCATCCGGCACACTTCATCGTGTTCTTCACCTCGATGTAGAACTTGATTTTGGGCTCGGTACCCGACGGACGCACACTCACTTTCGTGCCATCCTCGCAGAACCACTGCAGCACATTGCTCTTGGCAGGCATGTCGATGGGCTTTACGTTGCCCTCGCCATCGGTCTGCTCCAGTTTCTGGAAATCCTTCTGCAGCACAATCTTGCTGCCACCCAAGTCTTTGGGAGGATTATTGCGGAAGTCGGTCATCATCTGCTTGATGGCATCGGCACCCGTCTTTCCGGGCTTCACCACATTGATAGTGAACTCCTTCGAGAAGCCATACTCAAGATAGATATCCATCAACAGGTCGTAGAGCGTCTTGCCATTGTCTTTTGCCCAAGCAGCGATTTCGCAAATCAGGCAGATGGATGCTGGGGAGTCCTTGTCGCGCACCTTGTCGAACGGCAGGAATCCGAAACTTTCCTCACCGCCACCGATGTATTTCTTCACGCCCTCGGCCTTCCTGATCTCATTGGCAATCCACTTGAATCCAGTGTAGCAGTCTTGCAGTTCCACGCCATTCTTGTCGGCAATCTTCTTGATGAGTTCAGTGGTTACGATTGTCTTCACGAGGAACTCATTTCCCTTGAGTTGACCAAGTTTCTTCTTATTGGCAATGATATACCAGCAGAACATCATGCAGGTCTGGTTGCCATTGAGGATTTCCCACTCGCCCTTCGGGTTGCGGCATACAATAGCCAGACGGTCGGCGTCGGGGTCGGAGGCAATCACAAGGTCGGCATTCAGGCGTGTTCCGAGTTTCATACCCAGGGTCATGGCCTCGGGGTTCTCAGGATTAGGCGACACCACCGTGGGGAAGTTGCCGTCGATAACCATCTGCTCGGGCACCACATGGATGTTCTGGAATCCCCAAGAGCGCAAAGCCTCGGGAATGATCACCCTACCCGTGCCGTGCATAGGTGAGTAGACAATATTGAGGTCTTTCTGGCGCAGGATGACATCCTGGTCTACCATGGCCTCTTTCACTGCCTGCAGGTAGTCCCAGTCCATCTCTCCACCGATAATCTCGATGAGTTCCTTGTTGCCTTCAAACTTCACGTCGTCGATGGTCACCTTGTTCACCTCTTCGATGATGCCAACATCATGTGGTGTGAGCACCTGTGCGCCATCATCCCAATATGCCTTGTAGCCGTTATACTCGCGTGGGTTGTGCGAAGCGGTGACATTGACACCAGCCTGGCAGCCCAGATGACGGATAGCAAAAGAGATTTCGGGGGTAGGTCTGAGACTCTCGAAGAGGTAGACCTTGATGCCGTTGGCAGAGAAGATGTCGGCCACGGTCTCGGCAAACATACGTCCATTGTTACGGCAGTCGTGTCCCACCACCACACTCAGGTCATTGCGTCCTGGGAAAGCCTTGTTGATGTAGTTGGCAAAACCCTGGGTGGCCATACCGACGATATACTTGTTCATACGGTTGGTACCAGCACCCATGATGCCCCTGAGTCCACCGGTGCCAAACTCCAGGTCACGGTAGAAAGCGTCAATCAGGTCGGTCTTGTCGTCGTTGTCGAGCATAGCCTGAACTTCTTTACGTGTCTCTTCGTCGAATGAAGGGGTGAGCCATTTTTTTGCCCTCTCTTCACATTGCAAAATCAATTCCGCGTTATTTTCCATATTATTAAAGTTTAAAATAATGTTGTTTTTCCAATTAAGGCAGTTACTTTTGCAAAGATAAGAAAAAAAATCACATTATCGTATATCCGAGTGACGTTTTTTTCTCTTTTTTGAATATAAAAATTCTTTGCAACATCCGTGTCTTGCGTTTTTTTCGTATTTTTGCATATTACCTCACCTCTTACAATCCATTTCTATCATGAAGACTGTTCTCATCCTCGTGGGCAAGACCACCAACAAGCACATTTCCGCGTGCATCGACGACTATGTGGGACGTATCACACACTACATGCCTTTCGAGATGTTGGTGATACCCGAACTGAAAAACACGAAGAGCCTTACCTTCGCACAGCAGAAAGAGCGTGAGGGAGAGTTGATCTTACGGCAGATACAAGACGGTGACCATGTGGTGTTGCTCGACGAGCATGGCAAAGAGCGCCGTAGCATCGAGTTTGCCTCATGGCTGGAAAAGAAAAGTCAGAATGTACGCCGTTTGGTGTTTGTCATCGGCGGAGCCTATGGGTTTTCCGACAGTGTTTATCAACGGGGCAATGAGAAGGTATCACTGTCGCAGATGACGTTCTCTCACCAGATGGTGCGCATGATTTTCGTGGAACAAGTCTACCGCGCCTGCACCATCATCAAGGGTGAGCCTTACCATCACGAATGAACAGTTCTGGCCCACACATGTCGACCAACTCCTGATAAATGCGCTGCACAGGAAGTCCCATGACATTGAAATAACTTCCCTTCAACGCCGTCACTCCTACATAGCCTATCCACTCCTGTATGCCATAAGCCCCCGCCTTGTCGTAGGGCTTATAATGGCTTACATAATACTCGATTTCATCATCGGTGAACGCCTTGAACGTCACATCGGAAACCACCGACAAAGAGCGCTGCTTGGTGGTGGTGGTGAGACAGACCCCCGTAATCACCTGATGGGTCTTACCGCTCAATGCCCTGAGCATGTCGCAGGCATCATCGTGAGAGGTAGGCTTACCAAGCACCAAGTTATCGAGCACCACCACCGTATCGGCAGTGATGACCAATTGGTCATCGGTGATACATCCCCGATAGGCCTCAGCCTTGGCCTTTGCGATGAATACAGGTACTTCACCGACAGGGGTGTCGGCAGGATAACTTTCGTCGATGCCCTGAAGCACTTTTACCTCGAAAGGCACGTCGAGTCCGGCGAGGAGTTCACGCCGGCGTGGAGAATTGCTTGCCAGAATAAGTTGATACATAGCAAATAGATTTTCACCATCCAAAGGCTTCAGCGCTGCTCAGCCATTTGCCCTGAGCCCTCAACACTTGTTCTATCACATCGCGCGCACACCCGTCGCCACCATCACGGCTACTCACATAACAACTGATTTCGCGGATATCGGGAGCGGCATCGGCAGGACAACAAGGGCAACCGCACACCTTCATGATCTCATAGTCGGGGATGTCGTCGCCCATATAAAGAATCTCGTCATTGCTGAAGCCATATTTCTCAAGGAAATCATTATAGGTGGAAATCTTGACGGCACTACCAAGGTAAATGTCCTCTACGCCCAGGTACTCATACCTGAGACGGATGGACGGCGTACGCCCACCAGTGATGACGGCGATACGCAACCCAACCTTTCTTGCCAGTTGGATGGCATAACCGTCTTGGATATTGAGAGTGCGCTGTGGCTCACCCTGTGCATCCATCGAGATGGTCTGACGGCTGAGCACGCCATCAACATCAAAGACCACCGCTTTGATTTTTTTCAAGTCATAGTCTATCATGGGCTTTTCAAAATTTGTCGACATGCACCTTTTCCCAAGGCAGATCCTCATCGGCATGAGGGGGTAACTGCTGGAGTTTATTGCCGATGGCAACGATGCAGAGCACTTGCTGTTCTTCGGGTATATCGAGAATGCCTTTCACGATATCCGACGAGAGCGTGCCATCACTTATCCGTCTGCCACGTATCTGTACCCAACACGATCCCAGTCCGAGTTCCTCGGCCTGCAGTTGCATGAACGAAGCGGCAATGGCTCCGTCCTCCACCCAGCAATCGTTCTCAACAGGGTCGCACGTCACCACAACAGCCAAGGCAGCGTCTTTCAAGAAGTGGGAGCCATGCTCTTTGCTGTCGGACAGTTTGGCCAACGAGGTCTTGTCGTCGACCACGATGAAATGCCACGACTGTCTGTTCATCGAAGATGGGGCAAGCAGGGCGGCACGGAGAATGGCCTGCACCTGTTCGGGCAGCAACTCGCTCTCGTCGAAAGACCGGCAACTCCTACGATTGGATATGAGGGTGGAAAAATGCATGTATAAAAAACTATTACGAAATGTCGCTATCAAGAGTTTGTGATTGCAAAATTAGGAAAAAAATCCGCTCTTATACCAGTCGGGATAAAAAAAATCGTTAATTTTGCAACATAACATCACAAAAGCCCATTCAGCAATGAAACATACCTTATTCTTTCTTTTGCTTTTCGCCTCAGCCTTCGTGATGACCTTCTGCCTTACCACTTGTGCACAGGGCAAGACCATGCCTTCGGGCAAGTTCATATCCTATCATTTCACTCGAGGCGGAGGCATGAATCCCTTTGATGTCACTGTATACCACCTCCGTTACGACGAAGAAACGGGAAAGAAGTTGCTGACCATCAGCGGCGACTGCGAAGGAGAGGAAATCACGGTAGAAGTGGGCGACGAGGTATTCGTCCACTGTCTGGAACTGGTCAAGAAGAACAAACTTTACCGTTCTAAAGGATACTACAAACCCATGTTCGAGGTCCTCGACGCTCCATCGTCGCATTTCTCCATCACTTTCATCGAGCCCTATGGTTCCATCGATGGAAGCGGTGATATGCCTGACTTCGTATGGAAAGGCCTTAGCGAAATCCACCAGTATCTCAAGAGCATCGTCGGCGACCGTAAAGCCGAGGGGCACGTAGACCGTATCTATGGAGCAGAGGGCATAGCAGGAATGCACTGGACCGACGGCATTGTCACCGTTACCACCCCCGAAGATTCGGAGATGCCTCTGAAAAGAGCGGCAAGGGGAGTTGGCGACGACAACGATTCCCAACTCCGTGAGATGGGTTTCTCACGCTACCATGACGGCGACCAGCATTATTTCCTCATTCACGACAATCAGTTGGATAAATGCCGATTGTTCTATAGTTTCGACGGCAACGAATCCACCCGCGAGCAAATGGTAAAACACGATTTGGAAACCATGCGCAACGGCATACATACCGACTCTATTGGAAAAACGGTATGGCCAGTGGTGAACGAGCGCTTCTTGAGTCATCCCATGATCGATGCACTCACCACGGAACAGTTGGAGGAGATGCTCAACAGCATCAAGGTGCGACGATACAGTCCAAACGGAGGTCTGGAGTGGTATACCGACATCGGTGAAGTGAACCGCGAGATGCTCTCCAATGAGATAAAAAGCCGCAAGAAAGACACTGAGCACTGAACCCATGGCAGGACTGTATGTGCATATCCCTTTCTGCAAGAGCCGGTGTGTGTATTGCGGCTTCTACTCCACCACCCTACTCAGTCATCGCCAGGCCTATGTCGATGCGCTGTGCAAGGAGATGCTGCTGCGCGACAAGCCCCACATCGACACTATATATATAGGTGGCGGCACTCCCTCTCAACTTGACGCCAGACAACTCAGGCAACTGTTTGATGCCATCGCCGACTGCTACACCATTGCCGAAGATGCAGAAATTACCATGGAATGTAACCCCGACGACGTGGATACCGCATTTGCCACGACCCTGGCATTATTGCCAGTAAACAGAGTAAGCATGGGCATCCAGACCTTCGACGACCAACGGCTGAGGCTCCTATGCCGGCGACATACGGCCAGCCAGGCTATCGAGGCAGTGCGCCATCTGCGCGAGGTGGGGATATCAAACATCAGCATCGACCTGATGTTCGCCTTTCCCAATCAGACACTTGAAGAGTTCGACGACGACATCCGACAAGCCCTTTCCCTGGGTGTGGAGCACATCTCTTCCTACGGCCTGACAATAGAAGAAGGCACCCCACTCCACAAGATGATGCAACGAGGTGAACTCAGCGCTGTAGACGAAGACCTCTATGCCGATATGTATACATTGCTTGCCGACAGATTGCAAAAGGCTGGGTATGAACACTACGAAATCAGCAACTTCGCACTTCCTGGATACCGGTCACGCCACAACACCAGTTACTGGACCGACGTTCCCTACCTGGGCATTGGCGCCGCGGCTCATTCCTACGACCAAGCGGGGCGCCAGTGGAACATCTCCGACATCGGGAAGTATATCTCTGCCATCAATGCCGGACAGATACCGTCGGAACGTGAGGTCCTCAGCCCGTACGACCATTACAACGACCTCATCACTACCGCTTTGCGTACATCGTGGGGGATAAGTATCGAGAGGGTGAAACAGCAATATGGCACCGAATTCTCACAATACCTCGAAGACCAGGCAGGAAGATGGGTAAAGACGGGCCATTTGGTGAAGGACGACGGTTGGCTGAGACTCTCACTCAAGGGCATCATCGTGAGCGACAGCATCATGAGTGACCTGATTAGGGTTTGACCTTCGGTCGAATGTCGGCGGCGCCTCAGCATACTGAAAGTAAACTTTCGTCTGCACTTGGCTTGCACGATGTTTGAAGTTAGAATTTATATATTATAACATATGGATACAAGAGACCCGAAATTCGAGCAGTACTGGAATGGACACAAGACCAGCATACTGATGAAAGACGACGAATACCGTGCCGCTGTTGAGACCTATAAAATCAGTTCGGGCAGCGACTGGCTGCTCTTCGGCATCCCCGTCGTTGCCGGCATAGTGAGCATGCAGTACATCCCCGTCGAAAAGGAAATCCTACGTTGGATAGCCAGCATACTCATCACCGTGGTGGTCTTCGCCATCTGCGTTTACGTGAAGTCGCTGTCGAACCCACACCGTGCCATCAGCGATATCGAAGCCGACGTGAAGCGCAAGGCCTACGAGGAATACTTATCCACGGGAAAATTGCCGGAATAACCCTGCCATGACTTTGCACAGACAACCCTTTTTGTCTGTTTTCACCATACAAGCACATACCCACCACACCTTCCCGAACTGAAGAGCAATGGCAACAAAGACGTGCTGTTTGTCGTTTCCATTGGTTCCGCTCTCTTTACAAAAAAGCGTCGGGATGGAAAAACACAGAAACATCCAGGAAAGGACCAGATAAAACTGACTTTTGTTCTATCTTATCATCATGAAACAAAGCCAATTTGTTTCATAAGGGTAAATAAACCTGCAAATAATTTGCTGATTTAAGGATTATTTACTAAATTTGGCACCATCAATTAAACTTTTTAACCTTATGTCAGCATTAATTTCCGTTATTCCAATTGTTCTGCTCATTGTATTGATGATGGGCTTCAAAGTGTCGGGCTACAAAAGTGCCATCGTAACACTTATCGTTACCATTCTTTTGGCGTTATTTGCCGCCCCAGCCATGGGAATCATACCTGAGAAATATGCCAACGTCTCCATCTTCGGCATTACACTTTGGTCTGTGATAGAAGGTCTGCTCAAGGCATGCTTCCCGATTATCCTCATCATCATCTGTGCTATCTACAGTTACAACATTCTCTGCGAGACAAAAGAGATTGAAACCATCAAGACACAGTTCATCCAAATGACTGGAGACAAGGGCCTCCTCGTATTGCTCCTGACGTGGGGTCTTGGAGGCGTACTTGAAGGTATGGCCGGTTTCGGCACGGCAGTGGCCATTCCTGCAGCCATCCTCATCGGTTTGGGATTCAAGCCCATGTTCTCGGCTGTTATCTGCTTGATTGCCAATACAGTGGCAGTAGGCTTCGGTGCTGTTGGACTTCCCGCCACCACATTGGCCAACCAAGTGGCTGCCGAAGGTGTGGCATCTCCAGAAATGCTTTGCGAGGTGGCCACCTTCATCATCGTGCAGTTGTCTCTGATGTTCTACATCACTCCATTCCTCATCCTGATGATGACCGACCGCACCAAAATTGTAAAAAACATCACCCTGGCTTTGTTTGTCGGCACATTCTCCATCATCGTGCAGTTCTGCTGCGCCCACTTCATCGGTCCGGAGACACCTGCCATCCTCGGTAGTGTGGCTGCTATCATTGCCATGCTCATCTACAACAAGTTGTTTATCCACGACGAGAACCCCGCTGATGAGGTGAAGGTAGAGAAGAAGAAGTTTGGTCTTTCCAAGACCCTGAAGGCTTGGAGTGTCTATGGCCTCATCATCTTCTTCATCCTCATTTCCAGCAAGATCGTTCCACCTATTAACCAACTGCTGAACCAGACCCTGGTAACCCAGTTTGAACTGCCTGTCACCGGAAACGCCTTCAAGTTCGGATGGCTCTCCAACGCGGGCTTGATGATTTTCCTCGGTGCCACCATCGGTGGTCTTATTCAAGGCATGAGTTTCGGCAAGTTGATGAAACTGCTTGGCAAGACTACCATCAATCTTCAGAAGACCGTCGTAACGATTTGCTGCCTCGTCGCCATGGCCATGCTTATGAACAACGCTGGCATGACAAACGATATCGCCAAGGGACTTGTAGCACTTACCGGCACATTCTTCCCGTTCTTCGCTCCACTCATCGGCTCTATCGGCACATTCGTCACCGGCAGTGCCACCAATGCGAATATCCTCTTCGGCAAACTGCAAGCCACTGCCGCCAGCGACCTTGGTCTGGTGAACAATTCCACCTTCTTCGGTGTACCGGGTAATGAGACCAACTGGCTGGCTGCTGCCAACTGCGCCGGTTCGGAGGGAGGAAAACTGCTGTCGCCACAGAGTATCGCCATCGCTACCGCCGCCTGCGACATGGAGGGTCAGGATGGTGATATCATGCGCAAGACCATGCCTTTCGCCATTTTCTGGATACTGATGAACGGCTTGATGGTCTACCTGGGCCTCACACTGTAAGACCAACATTCGGTTGCGCCAAAAGCGCAACATACTGAGAAAAGAATATTTTACAGCAAACAACAGAGCCGGCACTTTCATGGGTGCCGGCTCGTTTTTTATGGGTCTTATTTGCGATAGATGTCTTCGAGTTTCAGCACCACCACCTTTCCGTATTTCTCCAGTGCTTTCATATCAAGTTTCTTCACATTGCCCACGATACCCAGCACGCGGTGGCCTTGATGGTTTTTCACATTCTGGTTGTAGTATTGCATCATTTCATCGAAAGTGGCTTTGCTATAGAGGTCAGCAATGCCTTTGTTAGGGTCTTCTGTATACCCTAACCATTTGACGAGAGCAATCTTTTCACCGATTTCACGGAACGACGGGAATTCGGTGTCGATATTACTGATTCTCTCCTGCTTAGCCACGGCAAAATTTTTCTCGTTCACCGGCATGTCACGCAATAATGAGTCGACAAGAGAGATGGCAGACATCGTCTTGTCGGCTTGCGTGCCCACGAGAGTGATAAAACATCCCGGCAGATTGGGATTGGGCTTCAACGATTTGAATCCAGCCTGGGCACTTGTGGAATAAGCCATCGACCTGAATTCCCTCACCTCCTGGAACATGACCGACGACATGCCACCACCGAAATACTCACTGAACAACCGCAGCGGAATCCGTTTTTCTCTCGTAGCCAACGGAGACAGTTGCTCGTAGGTGAAGAAGATGGTCTGGCGGGCTTTCGACATGTCATACACATAAACTATGGGCTGGTCGTAGCCTACGTAATTCTCACCGTAATCGACGTATGCCTGAGTGCACTTTGTCACAGGGAGATACTGCTGCACCTTGGCCTTCACATGTTCATCAGACAGCGTACCGCTATACACCACATTACATGATGCAGACAGTATGGCCTGGTAAGCCTCAAGCATCTCCTCTCCGCTCATTTTCTTCACCTCGGCTTGTGACAGACGATTAAGATACGACGAGTTGCTCCCATATCTCACTTTTTCGAGGAGTGCCCGGAAGACCTCCTTGTTGTCGGAGCCGAAAGATTTCGAGTCGGCCTTCTCTGCCGACTTGATCTGCGACAACGTCTTGCTGTTGGACTGTACATGATTGAGGAAATGTCCTAACAATGCCATGGTGGCATCGAAATTTCTGTCAACCCCCGTCAGCATGATTTTGGAAGAGGTGTTGCTCACGTCTACGGCAAAACTTGCCCCCAAAGCCTGCAACGATTTTTCAAGTTGCTGTCGGGTAAGCGAATCGGTGCCTGCCTGGCTAAGAAGAGCCATGGCGGCAGAGAGGCGTTTGTCGGCCTTCAGCCCCCGGTTGAAGATGAGTTCGAGTTGGAAGAGGTCGTTTACAGGGTTCTTCACCGTATAGAGAGTGGCAGTACCGCCAAGTGGGATAGTGGTGGCATCACGGTCAAAGTCTAACTGTCTTGGTTCCTTGTCGGCAACAGGCATCTGAGCCAGTCGCCTGGCATATTCCGACTCCGCATTCCTGTTTTTGGGTACCACAGGCTTGTAATCGGGTTGGGAGACCTTGTCTTTTGTATACTCCCCGTTCTTTTTCTTGAAGCGCACGAAAGGAGCACCGAAATATTTGTTGGCAGCCTGCACCACATCATTCTTGGTGATGGTGCGGTAGCCGTCGACCTTGTCCAAGTAATCCTGCCAGGAATGGCCGGCAGCCATCACTTCTACCATTTGAGCGGCTCTCTCGCTGATGGTTTCGAGTGAACGGTTGGCCTCTCTGATAGCCTCCAGTTTCAGGGTGTTGAACACCTCATCGCTAAAGTCACCTTTCTTCAGCCTTTCTATCTGCTCCAGACAAGCATTCTCTGCCTTCTTCTTCGAAGCGAGCAGGTTGGGGATAACCAACACAAACCCACACCCAGCGTCGTTAAGACTCAACGGCTGTGCCATTGCCATGAGAAGTGTTCCTTCGTTGATGAGCGAATCGAGCATTCCCGCCTGTCCGTTGGAGAGTAGGTCGAAAGCGAGTTTCACGGCATTGGCATCTTTCTCGTAATCGGTAGGTGTCTTGAAAGCAAGCAATTCTATACTAACCAGTGGCACGGGGAGTTTGATTTCCACCGTACGTTCTGCGGTGATGTCGGGCAGCACCGACTTCACGTGTTGGGGTTCAACGCCGTGCGGAATCCTTCCAAAAGTCTGTTCGAGCAACGGCATGATATTCCCTGAGTCGAAGTCGCCACTGAGCACAAGTCCCATATTCGATGCCACATAGTATTTCTCATAGAATGCCCTCATCTCGGAGAGTTTCGGGTTCTTCAAGTTCTCTGTACTGCCAATCACCGGATAGGCATAGGGCTGGTCTTGGAACAACTCTGCCAGCACCTTCTCCGTAGCCATCGACATCATGTCGTCGGAATACATATTCTTCTCCTCATAGACGGTTTCCAACTCACCTTGGAAGAGTCTGAATACCGGGTTGATAAGACGGTCGCTATTGAGCCAGCACCACTGTGCCATGTACTGTGGGGTGAAAATGTTGTGGTAGAAAGTAAAGTCCCAACTCGTACCGGCGTTGAGTTCTGAACCGCCATACTTGGAAATCAAGCGGTTGAACTCATTGGGAATGGCATATTCACTGGCTTTCTGGCTCAAACGGCTGATATCCTTCTGTATCAGCAACCGCTGGGCCTCATCTTTCGTGGCTGCAAGTTGGTCGTATTTGGCGGAAATGGAGTCGAGCCAGGGCTTCTCAGCCTGATAGTCGACAGTACCAATTTCCTCGGTTCCCTTGAAAAGGATATGCTCAAAATAGTGGGCGATACCCGTATTCGGACAGTCCTTTGCCCCGGCTTTCACCACCACGGCTCCATAGACTTTAGGCTGGGAGTGGTCTTCATTGAGCCACACGGTCATCCCATTACTCAGTTTGGCTTCCTTTACCTGGAGCACACTTTGTTCTTGCGCAACGGCAGGCACAAAGAACAATGCTGCTAATGCAACTAAAAAGATTTTCTTCATAAAGAATCGATTATGGATATTCTGTCGCAAAAGTAAGAAAAAAAAACTGAAGCACCATGATTTTTGAATGACAAAAAAAGGCTGCCCTAAACAAGGCAGCCTGTCGTCCTAAAACCTTTTACCTAACTAACTATTATTTCGAATCGAATCTCAATCTCTTCTTCTTTGTTGCATGCGCTCCATACGTGCTTTTCTATCAGCCTCGTATTGGGCGTATTGTTCCTTGGTCATGATTTGTGAGAGACCTGCCTCATATTCTTTCATCTTCTCCGGGTCGAAATGGGGACGACCGGGACCCTGTTGCATGCCTGGCCTCTGACCGCGATGGAAACCGCCATTGCCATTGTCACCTCCTTGAGGAGGACCAGGTCGACGCATCTGACCGTTGCCGGGACCACCGGGCCTACGGCCCATCATGGGAATGCTGTCGGCATATTTCTTGTTCAGTTCGAGCAACTGCTGCTTTTGTGAGTCATTAAGTCCATATTGCTGGGCCATAAAGTCTGTACGTTGCTGCACCATTTCCTCGCGATTCATTCTTGGATGTCTTTGACCTGAATTGTCTTGTGCCGACATTCCTGTTGTCATGGCAATCATTGCCAACATTGCTATTACCTTTTTCATAAACTAATACCTATTGAGATTTAATGAATAAAAATGATTGTTTTGATATTCTGATAATTTGACGCAATGAAAGCCTGAAAAGTTTAATTCATCAATAAAGAATAAGCGTTTTTTCAGTTTTGATAATTTTTGTTTAGGAATTTTTATCATATAGAGCCATTATCCAATCCATGAATGGTATCGCAGAAAGACTTTTTAACCTCCTGATGTCTTTCCCATCAACCATAAAAAACATCAGGTGGATACGCTCTATGTATCCACCTGATGAAATGTCGGAAATGAAGAATCAGAAAGCGGCTATCAATTCCTCATTCGAATAAGCATCGGCACCATAACAAGTCTTGAGATAAGCAATGCCGATATTATAGTCTTCCTCAGTAAAAGAGTCGGTAGCCTCTTTGGCTACAACCACGTCGTATCCCAGACAATAGGCATCAGCAGAAGTGTGGCGTACACACATATGAGCATGCAGTCCGGTCATGATAACGGTTTTCACGCCCAGTTCCTTGAGCAGTATATCCAGGTCGGTCTGGAAAAAACCGCTGTAACGGCGTTTGGGCACTACATAGTCTTTGTCGCAGAGGTTGAGTTCTGGTATTACCTCAGCACCCTTTGTGCCAGCGATGGCGTGGTCGCCCCAGAGTTTCAACTCACGGTCGATTCCTTTGATGTGTGCGTCGTTGCAGAAGATGACAGGCACGCCAGCCTTACGGGCGGCATCAAGAAGTTGTGCGGTAGCAGGTACGATGGCTCTTCCACGATCACATCCCAGTGCGCCGGTTACGAAATCGTTGAGCATATCGACGACAAGAATTGCAGGACTTTCCAGTTTGTTCATTTTTCCTTGATTTTTGATAGAACTACTTATTAATAATGTATAGTGTACTTGTTTTTACGAAGAGATAGACCACCTTCGCTATTTCTGTGCAAAAATAAACAAAAACGTTGAATTAGTAGCCAAATTATAAAACATTAACGAAAAATCAGGTCATGGCTTTCAGTCATTCACCATCGTGATACGCCCCTGTGGGTTGGTGTAAGCACTGCCAAGTGTCCCACCAAGCGTTTTTTCAATGTAGTCAGACAGCGCGTCACGACAGAGTACGGTGGTGGCCTTGAGAAGTTTACACTCCTTCAGCATACCGTAGAATCCACTCGAGTTATAGTAGTCGGTCGTGCAGATGGTATATTTCCTTGCGAGGTCGATGGGCAGGTAATTACCCGTTGCGGCATCCAGCACAAGCACATCACTGACGGTATGGCTCACACTATGTACGGTGAAGCGCAAACCCGATACTTGCGGGAAACTGCCATCTTCTTCGGGCAGCGCTGCAATACATTTCTCCAACATTGCCACTATCTCGCTGCCGGTAGCCTCGATCTTGCACATGTGGTTGTCGAAAGGCAGCACGTTGATGGCATCACCATAGGTAATGACTCCTGCGGGGATGGTGTTGCGGATACCACCACCGTTGCACAGACCTATTTCTGCATCCATATAGTGACGGAAGGCGTCGGTCACGAGGTCGCTCAAGTTGGTCTCGGCTTTTCTCACCTGTCGCACCCCCTGACCGTCATAAATCTCAAGCGCATAGTCGCACTCACCGATTTTGCGCAAGGTCACCTGTTCCAGCAACATCTTGATGCTGTCGGTGGCATGTTTCACCGCAGTGCTCTCATAAGGAATGTCGGCAGCGGGAATCAGCGTAGTGGAGAATGTGCCATCCGGGGAGATAAGGAGTTTTCCCACATTAGCGAGTTGCGTACCGGTCTGGGAAATGACGACAGTTTTCCCATCGATGTTCTTCACCTCATTGTGAGGGACGACAGAGTGGGTATGACCGTCGAGCACCACATCGATACCCCTAGTGGCTGCCACCAACTGATGTGAATCGATGTCCATATCCGAGTTCTGCTCACCTACATGAGCGAGCACCACCACATAGTCGGCACCCTTGGCACGGGCATCATCAACAGCAGCCTGAACAATACTGTATAGTTGTGCCGGTTTCAAGTCATATAGCAAGTTCCCTTCATCGTCATAGAATGAATAGGCCTCGGCAATCATCGATTCCGGGGTACATACTCCAACGAAGGCCACGCGTTTTGAACCGAACTGCCGTATAACATATGGAGAATAGAAGGGCTGAAGGGCGCCCGCATCGAAGAAATTACAACATACAATGGATGTCTGAATCTGTGGAAGCAATTCTTTCATACGAGGGGTGCCGTAGTCGAACTCATGATTACCCATGGTAATGGCAGTATAACCAACATGGCGCATAATATCGACGATATACTGTCCGCGGGAGATGGCCCCGCTGACACCACCCTGCAGGAAGTCGCCACTACTAACGGCTGCAGCAAAGGCAGTATCGGAATTCTGGATGGCATCACGCAGACCGGCAAGTTTGGCATAGCCGTCGATGCCGCAGTGTACGTCATTCTCGTAGAGAACAACGATGCTTTTCTGCTTTTGTCCACTAACGTCAACAAGGTGCTTGCGGGATGTACAGGCACACAACAACAGCATGGGTACGAGGTAAAGGAAATACTTTTTCATAGAGATGTGCTTCTGGTGGTAGTTTTTCTCATGTGTGTCACATGAATGTCATTATGAATGCAAATATACATATTTTTTTCAATAGCAAGGCCTTCAACAGGGAGAAATATGAAAAAAAGCACATCCTCTTTTTGTCATGTGTAATGTTTTTAGTAATTTTGAGCCACCAAACGACTACTACCATGCGTGAAAAGAAGAGTATTATTTGCAGCGTGTTGCTCCTTGTGAGTGGCGGCATGCTCTATGTGCTCTTCCGGTCGCGCCACATTCTCATGCTGAGAATTGCCGATGCCACTCCACTGTCACGGCACCTCTCCCACTTGCGTGAGACAGCCAGCCATTGGCATCCATACGACTGGGTAGTATACAATCTGCCCGGTGCTCTCTGGGCGGGAGCCTACATCCTGTTCATTCACAGTCTGATGCACGGTGTCAATGCTTCCACCCGATGGAAATGGGCTTGCGTCATCCCCCTTATTGGAGCCTTTTCGGAACTGGGTCAGGCCTTCGGGGTCGTTCCCGGCACTTTCGACCTGTTGGACCTCGCTGGCTACCTGCTCCCCCTGGTCGTCTATTCTTTTTATGTGAAATCATCTATTCATTGCCATGAACAATAATTTATCTACTGCTCTCAAGATTGTGGGTCTCATCACCATCGTGATGTTTGTCTTGATGGGTATACTGACTTTTATCGTTGACACCTTTGGTGACGACCAGTCCGATACCACAGATTCCACAGAACAAACGGAAAAGCCAAAGACCACGACCGACAAGAAAGGTGACAGAAAGCCCGGGGAGATAGTAGTGAACGAGCCCTTGGAAAATGACCCTTATGAGGAACTCAACGAACTCATCGGCCTGGAGGGCGTGAAAGAAGAAATCAATAGTCTGGCCAACTTCGTCAAGGTGCAGAAGATGCGCTCGGAAAAAGGTCTGAAGACCCCGAAGATGTCGTATCATCTGGTCTTCACCGGCAGTCCCGGAACGGGCAAGACCACCGTGGCACGCATTGTTGCCCGCATATACAAGGACTTGGGTATACTGAAGAGTGGCCACATGGTGGAAACCGACCGTTCCGGACTGGTGGCCGAGTACATGGGGCAGACCGCCGTCAAGACCAATGCCATCTGCGACTCCGCCCTCAATGGTGTGCTGTTCATCGACGAGGCCTACGCGCTCGTTCCGAAGAACGACAACGGCGGCGACTATGGCCAGGAGGCCATCTCTACCCTACTGAAACGTATGGAGGACGACCGCGACAAACTGGTGGTCATCATCGCCGGCTATCCCGATGAGATGAAACGCTTCATCAACTCCAACCCCGGCCTGCAGTCGCGTTTCAACCGTTACATCAATTTTCCTGACTATACGCCCGAGGAACTCACGCGCATTTTCCTGATGTATGTGCGCAAGAATGAGTACACGCTCAACGATGATGCCAAGGATTATCTCATGAGCCGTCTGGAAGAGGTTGTAGCGAAAAAAGAAAGGAATTTCGGCAATGCGCGCTATGTGCGCAATGTGTTTGAGAAATGCATCCAGCATCAAGCCAACCGTTTGTCTCGCTCTTCAGCACAAAAGACGGAGAAAGAACTGAAGGAAATCACCCTCGCCGACCTCAAGGCGACAATATGATCTTGAAGATAAAGAATTGAGAACCGGATTACTTACCTGTTCTTGTGACGCAGATACCACTTGTGGGTGAAACCTACGTAAACGATTAGCGCAACAACTGTCATGACCAAGGCCACGACATACACGTCGAGCCAAGGGTCTACACTCTCCCCTGGTTTCTGTTCTCTGACCAATTGGAAACCAAGACCCAAGCCAAGGGCAATCCCCGACTCCCATGCCAGGAAATATGTGCTCTGCGACGTTCCCCGTTGGCAATGGTCGCTGAGTTTGATAAAGAACAGGATGAAACGAGAGCCAATCAGTCCGGTTCCCAATCCTGTCAGCACCGGAACGATATACATCACGTCGTCACTGCTGTTGGTAAGCATCAACAGCAATGACGCCATCATCAGCAACAGTCCTGTTACCATCTCACTCTGCAGTTCCGCATTCATAAAGACAAATTTCTCTGCCAACAGGGCAAGGAGGAAACCCAACATCAGCCATGCAAAGAAGTGAGCACAGGTAAAAAACACCGACATCATCATGCCCAGCACCATGGTGACCAGCAGCAACTGGAAGAACAACGCCCATGCTCCCGGCAACAAAAACCTGTCGAGCGAGAACCTATGCAGGCTGTCTTCCGGTGTCCTGAAAGGGAATTTCACCAATGATATAAGCACAAAAGCCAAAGCCACAAGACCCGCTGACACCCATATCGAAACCTTCATGTCGGCAAATCTGAAGAGCATCAAGGCCAAGAGAGGTCCCAGCGACAAAGAAAAGCGATAGAACCATGCTGTGGAATAATTAGCCTCCGTTCGCTGGGGGGCTTCACAGCAATCGATGACCAAGGTGCTCGCCAACACCATCTGTGCCAGTCCGAAGAACGCCCCTGTGAGAAAGCGCAACAACGGCATTGTCCATACGACATTGTTCTTATAGAATGCACCGAGGAAAACGGGTGATGCGAGCAAGGCCATCACCACGATGAGCGATTGGAGGCATACACGGTTGCGGCGGTATTTCTGAACGAGAAAAGAACAAAATCCCCCCATGGAAAACAATCCGACGACATAGGCCACCCACGACCATATCTGCATTTCGCCGCCACCACTATACTGTTTCACCCACTCTGGTACATACATCATCTGCATGTATACGCCCATGGTGAGCAGCATATTGGCAATGGCCAACAACCAGAAGTCATGGTTCCAAAGACGAATATGAACAGGGGTATTCTGTGTATCCATGTCAACTCACGATTGATGTTTCCCGGCTATGAGCGCCTCACACTGCGAATGCCCGAAATGGTTGTAATCGGAGATAACCATGTCGCAGAGCGGCGAGATGGCATCAGCCGGATTGGTAGTCGACAAACCCACCACCACCATTCCTGCGGCATTCCCCGAACGCAAGCCATTGAAACTGTCTTCGAAGACCACACATTCCTTCACTCCTGCCCCCAACCGGGCGGCAGCCTTGAGGTAACAGTCGGGCGAGGGCTTGCTCTCATCGAAATCTTCAGAGGTGAGGACAGCATCGAAAAGGTTGCCGAAATCGGGCCAAGACCTGTATACACAGCGCATCTTGGCATCATTGGAACTGGTCACCAAAGCCGTCTTCACTCCTTTTTCACGGAGTGAAAGGATAAACTCACGGCATCCGGCAATGAAACTGTATGTCATACGAGCCTCATATTCATCGAGGTTTTTCTGGATATCCCTTTTCGCCTCATCCATTCCGTCGAAATAACCATCGAAAATCTGTACCAGGGTCTGCCCCTTTATCTTGTTCTCCAATCCCGGTATCTCAGGGTGGTATTTACGGCACATCTCACCCCAAAACACAGAATACTGCGACTCGGTGTCGAAGACCACACCATCAAGGTCGAATAGCGCGGCTTTGAATTTCACTTTGTTCATTTCATCCATCTCGGCTACAGAAAGGAAGTATTTGTCAATTCGGGTGCAAAAATACGCAAAATAATCGTGGTTATGAATGTCTATGGCTAAAAAATACAGTTTTTACGCACTATTCCATGAAAAATTTGTAATTTTACCGCTCCACAACGAAAAGGCCGATAACTCGACCATCCTCATCATGAACCAACAGAAGAAGAAGCGATTCATTCTTGCCTTGGGAAGCAACTGCAAAAGAGATCATTGCATGGCTGTTGCCAAGGCGCTGCTTGAAGAGAAACTGGGGCCAATGACCTTCACGCCAATGGTCGAGACCAGCGCCATCGGCATAGAGGCGACACCCTTTCTCAACTGCCTTGCCA
This sequence comes from uncultured Prevotellaceae bacterium, assembly GCA_900315455.1. GTDB lineage: Bacteria > Bacteroidota > Bacteroidia > Bacteroidales > Bacteroidaceae > Prevotella. Next base: position 36,363 of record OMZE01000033.1, read on the forward strand.
CCGGCGAGAGTGAGATGACAGCCAAAGACATCACTTTGCTGCTGAAGCAGGTGGAGCAAGCCTGTGGCGACAAACCCGACTTACGTTCCGGCAACATCATCATGATGGATATCGACCTACTGCTCTTTGGGAAAAAAAGATACCATACCAATGACTGGAACCGAGACTATATCGTAGAACTAATGGCATTGGAGCCAGAAATTGCCAATTACATTTCACTAAACATAAAATGAAAACAACAAATCTTCACCCTATGACCACATTATTGCGCAAACGCCTTTTTATGATGTTGGCGGCATTTCTCACACTGGCCACCAGCGCACAAGACTTCAACCAATATTTCAGTGATGCCACGCTACGTATCGATTATGTGTTCTCCGGCAACGCACATCATCAGGAAATAGCCGTCGATGAATTGCATATGGTGCCGCGTTGGTGGGGCAAGCGCCATCATCTCAGTGAAGTTCCAGTACGAGGCAATGGTCAAATCATCGTGCGCCACCACCGCAGCGGAGAGGTCATATACCGCAACTCCTTCTCCACCCTGTTTCAAGAATGGCTGTCGTATGATGAGGCACATACCCAGTGTCGCTCGTTCCAAAACGTATTTCTCACACCTATGCCAAAGGATACTGCTGACGTGACAGTGGAACTCTACGACAACCGGCAGCAAACCATGGTGAGTCTCACGCATACCGTGGTGCCCACCGACATTCTCATCCGCCACACCGGCTACGACCACGTCACGCCCTATGTTACTCTTCAACAAGCTGCCGACACCACACGCTGCATCCATATCGCCTTTGTGGCAGAGGGCTATCAGGAGAGTGAGATGGACACTTTTCTCCACGATGCCCAAGAAGCCACGGAAGCCCTCTTCGCCCACGAACCGTTCAAATCGCTGCGCGACCGTTTCCACATCGTGGCAGTGAAGTCTCCCTCCGTCGACAGCGGCACCAGTTCTCCACATCTTGGCATCTGGCGCAACACCGCCCTCCACTCCCATTTCGACACGTTCTACAGCCAGCGCTACCTGACCACCCTTCACTTGAAAGACTTGCACAACTGGTTGGCAGGGACGCCCTACGAACACATTATCGTACTGGTGAACACCGAAGAGTATGGCGGTGGTGGTATACTCAATTCCTACAACCTCTCCATGACCCATCACCGACTGTTCAAGCCCGTCGTGGTGCATGAGTTCGGACACAGTTTCGCGGGTCTGGGCGACGAGTATGCCTACGAACAGGAACAGATTCCGATGTATCCACATGACGTGGAACCATGGGAGCCCAACCTTACCACACTGGTAGACTTCTCCTCGAAATGGGAAGACATGGTGAAGAAAAAGACACCTATCCCCACCCCAGAATCTTCCGACAAGAAGACGATAGAACAGCGGGTTGGCGTGTTTGAGGGAGCCGGATACAGTCTGAAAGGCGTTTACCGGGGTTGCCAGGACTGCAGGATGCGCACCAACGAGAATCCTGTGTTCTGTCCTGTCTGCGACCGTGCCCTGCGCAGGCTCATCAATTTCTATACAGAAGAATAAGCATCAGGCCTTTTCTCTCTTCTGCCCATGGTCAAACGATTGGTCATACTCCTCACGCTGATTGTCGCCCACCTCATGCCCTCCTTGGCGCAGGAAGTGAGCGACAACGACCGATTGGATATGGCCATCGCCTATTTCCAGAGCGGGAAATACCATGAGGCACTACTGCTGTTTGAACGACTCGACAAAGAATATGCACTGAACCCACGTTTTCAGGGATTCATGGGTGTGTGCTACTATCACGAATGGCTTTACGAGGAAGCATGCAAGAAACTCGATGCCGTGATGCCCCAACTCGAGGTGTTTGCTCCACATGAGCGGTCGGTCTACTACTTCACGGCCGGTGAAAGCCACTTCGAACTGCGGCAGTTTGCCAAAGCCATACCCTATTATGAGAAAGCACTCACCGTGTGCTATGACAATGAGAAGGGCGACATCAACTATCGCCTGGGGCTATGCTATATGTTTCTGGAAAACTGGCATCCCGCCCACGACCATTACGACCAGGCCCTCGACTACCTGATTGCATTCCGCGACACTCCCGAGATGCAGGCCCGTATCAAGCAGGCTGCCCATATGATGGGTGGCTGCAAGACCCGCCTGGAAGCCGCTGGAATATCATTGACTGATGAAGGCAGGCAACACGAAGCCACAGCGGAGACCGACAGTCTGGATTTCACGACAGCATCCAAAGACATCCCAGCCACCGATACGCTGTCGGTGACCGAGAATGCAGGCAATGCCGCAGCCTCGCCTGAAGAACAAATAGAAATGGAAGGAAACAAGGTGGCTCCTGCTGTCCCGCCATCAGAACTTTTCGTAGGGCCTGTGCTTCCCGAACTTGCAAGGCCAGCCACTATCAGCGTGAAGCCTTCAATAACCCAGGACGTGGTCAAGCGTCCTGTCGTGAAGACACAACCCGAAACGCCTTCCACCCAGAACATCGATGCGGTGTATGAGCAGAAGGTAGACGTGGTGGAATGAAAAGGGCTATCGCATACTCTCGTCGATGAAGCACAACGGCAGAAGGTCGCGCACCGAATCTACCACATACACTCCATCAGTGCCATAAAGCAGAACCTTGATTGGCTGACTGTAACGCTCCTCGATTTCGAGGATGACCTGCCGGCATGAACCGCAGGGCGATACCGGAGACTTCACCAATCCGGATTCGTTGCGCGCTGCTACAGCGATTGCAGTGACGGGTTGGTCGGGGTAATTTGCCTGTGCCGCGAAAATGGCAGTGCGCTCGGCACACAAGCCGAGTGGGAACACCGCATTCTCCTGGTTGGCACCGATGACCATCCTGCCGTCGCCCAACCGCAGTGCTGCCCCCACCCTGAAATGTGAGTATTTTGCATAAGAGTTGTCGGTAGCCTTGATGGCAGCCTCTACCAACTCCCTTTCGTCGGCGTTCAATTCCTCCAACTGCAAGTGGCGGATGTTGATTTCAAGTTGAATATTTTTCATAGGCCTGAGGTTTTTCATTGTTTCTTTACATACTCGTAGCACCCGAGGTCGGGTTCCTCATCACGGCGGATTCCCAATCGGTCATATGGCAATCCTTCGATGGGCAATGCCTTGCCGATGGCAGTGGAGAGCGAGTCGAGCCTGAAGTCATAAATCAGATTCTCCGTATCCATCTTGGCAAAATGTTTCACACTCCCTGTCAAGGTATCTTCGGGATTCTCCCAAATCACGTTTTTCACCCTTATTGTATCAGAGATGACAGGTGTGCGCAACAGACAGTTCTCGAACGAGAAATTATAGGTGGCTGTGCTGTCGGCCTCACCCATCACCACATCATCGGCATATCCTGTGACAAGGCAGTTGACGCAGTCGAACTGATAGAGGGGCAATATTCTTTCCTCATCATAATTGGCGAAACGCAGTGCCGCGCCTCTGTTGGCATCGAAGGAGTAGAACTGTGCTATTGTTGACTGCATCACTCTTGCCGCTCCGCCATAAATAGCCAGACAATCCATCAGAGTGTTGGTAATCTGGCAATTCACTACATCGACCACAGAATGCACGACCTTCACGCCATATCCCTGACAGTTGTGCACTATGCTGTTGTAAAGGCTGAGTTTGAGCCGGTCGACGCTCGACGAATCACAAACGATACCATTGTAAGTACTGTGTATGTCGGCATAGTTAATGGTGTTTTCGTAAGATGGTTCATAGAACCGTATACCCTTCCACTGTCCACTTACCCTGTCGTAGGGCAAATAGGAGAACATATTGTCGAGACGATAGCCACGGAGTGTCACGTTACGGTCGGCTTCACCCCGAATATCCAGGGTGCCGTAGACGTCGATTCCAGCATTGTCCTTGAAATAGATGGTGGAACCCGGTGGGATGGTGAGTTTGCTATTCTCCTTCACCTTGATACCGCCAGTGATGACCAAAGGCTTATCGGTGGCAATGGTGGTTTCACCATCAACCACCAGACTGTCGCGTATATCGGCATCCCACGTAAAGGCATTGAGGTTCACCTTCTGCTGTACGCCACTTTCAAGCATGAAGACGAGGTTGTCTTCAAGCAACGTGGGTTCAAACTTATTATTGGCAGGAGAGGTAAGTTCCACATACACCCTGATGCTGTCACGGTTGCGCACCTCGATGTCGCTGACCTGAAATCCCTCTGACGAGCCGAGGTACGTGCCGTCTACATTCACGCGGAATCCCGTCTGATTGCCTTTTTCCAAGGCTATTCTCGAGCACCTCACGCCATCGCCCGACTTGTTGTACACCCAAAAGGTGCGTGTGGAGGTGGGAATGCGTGAGAACACCGTGTCGAGCCTCACCGTATCAATCGAAAACGTCAACAAGTTATTCGGCGACGTAGTGAAACTGTCGTCGTCGTTGCAGGCGCAGAGCAGTGTTGCCATCAACAACACCGTTAGGCATCGGATTGTATGTCGTAACATATTATGATAACGCACGAGGGCACATTTTATTGTGTTAAGGCTTCTCAACGCGACACCTTGAGTCGATAGGCTCCGTCGATGCCCTTGAATTCCGGCGCATACGCACACTGGGCGACACACGTGCCCGAGGTGTATTCTCCTTCGCGGTCTACATAGTATTCTTCCTCTATCACCACCTCTCCTTTTCCGAGTTTGTCGAAACAATAGGTCGTGGCATTGTCTTTTTTCGCGCTGTAGTATCCCCAGAAGTAATAACTGAGGGTGTTGACCGGTTCGAGGCATGCCGGACGGCGGTCGCACACCTGTACAAAGTCGTAGTTGCGGTCGGCCTTGATGATGATGCGCACTTTGATTTTGTCGCCTACACGCAGAGGACGGTCGGGCAGCACCAGTTCACGCTTCACAGTGATGCCCTGAGCATCTTCAGCCACCTTCTCCACCGCTTGCAACGACTGTCCGTAAAGTGCGCCCCATGCCATTTGGCCAATGTTTTTCTCTATACGGCACTGACGCAGAGCACCTTGGTCGACCACCGTTCTCACGTATCCCACTCCGGCGGTGGCATTGTCGAGGACTATAGGCGCATCATCTACAGTGAAAGTCAAGTCGGAGGCGTTGATAGGCGTGAATGAAGGTTGAGCATCATTGAAGAGCGCATAGATGGCATTCACAGTCGCTACATTGGTCTCCCACATCTGTGTGCGTTTTTGCATGAGCAGCCATTGCCGCATCAGCCTTATACTGGTGGTATCCTCGGGTGTGAGCAACTGTGTGGCCTCGATGGCCATCGACACCGTCGGTATCTCGTAGTTGAACCAAGTGCATTGTGCCTTTGGCGTGTCGAAGAACATGCCCAACTCCTCAGAAGTCACGGTGTATTCCTTGAGGCTCTTGAGGTATTCCTGTGCCATTTCACTATCACCCTCGCGTGCCATAATCACGGCGCACGCTGCTTTTCCATAGATGGAGAGGTCTACTTTACGCTGGCGGAGGAACGAAAGCAGGTATTCATGGTCGTCGCTGTCGGACTGATGGTGCTGTGGCGAAACGAGGGCACTGATATACAGGTAGTGCAGCAGCCATTCGCTGGGTGAAACCTGATGGCCTTTCACCGTGTCTTTCCGCATCTCTTCCACTTCTTTATGGGCTTTAGCCTGTAGGAAAGCCAGACCTTTGTCCAACAACTTGGTACAGTCCTTTGTAGGCTTCAGCATTTGGATACGAGCCAACATTTCCATCACGAGGACTGAGGTGTAGACCGAACTGCTCATACCCTGGCACCATGCCCATCCACCGTCGGCATTCTGCAACTTTTTCAGTTGGTCGAAGGCATTTTTGCATTTCCTGTCCATCGTCTTGGTGTCGAAGAATGTCGCCATGTTGCGTTTCATCGCTTGTTCTCCTTCGGCATCAGTCATCCAAGGTGTTTCAGAGAGCAGCATCTCCTTCAGACCGGCATTCTTCTGCAAGGCACTGTTGAGAGGCGACTGTAATGTGGTGTCGTTCTGCCACTCCATGACCATCTGACGGATGGCTGGTGAACCTTCGGTTACCATCCTTCCCAACTGGTTGGCATAATAGACCGCTGCTTGAGAGACAGCATCGTCGTCGGTGGTAGCCGACAAGACTGGAAGGGCACCTATCGCCAACCATTCGGGATGAGCGGTATATTCGAAGGTGAGGCGGCGCTGGTCGGCATCTGCGGGGAGAAGACGGTCGAGCGCCAGTTCCAAATTCTGCTCACCCTTCATGACAAAAGGATAAGTAGATGTCACCAGTTCACGTGCTGACATGATGGGTACCATCTGCTGCTCCCCATCGCTGAAGCCTTCGCCATGGACTACGGTACGACAGACCAATGCCGCGGTTTCCTTAAACGCAGGAACGGCAAAATCAACACCACCCGTCGTTCTTGCCTCGACACGGAAGGGCTGTTGTCCTGACCACACCACTTCTCCTGTGTTGACATCAGAGAGCGTGAGTTCTGCCATGCCCTCTTTCACTGTATCGGAGAGATTGGCAACCCTTGCCGAAAAGACCGATTGGTCACCTACCCTGATGAATCGTGGCAGGTTGGGCTGCACCATCACCTCTTTCTGTGCCACTGCCAATGCCTCGGCGTATCCATAGTTCATCTCACGGTCGTGAGCCAGTCCCATGAAGCGCCATGAGGTGACACTTTCGGGCAGTGTGAAGTTGATGGTGAACTCACCCTTATCATCGGCCATGAGTCGCGGATGGAAGAAAGCCGTCTCCTCGAAGTTCTCTCTCACCACAGCCGGTTGAGACATGAGTGAAGCCAGCAACTTGTTGAATTGTTCCGCCGCATTCTCCATCGGTGCGCCCTGAGTGCTGATGACCACCACCCCACTGCCTGCTCTACTGCCATAAATGGCTGTGGCATTGGCACCCTTGAGGACCTCGATACTGGAAACGATGTTCATATCGAGACTTGAGAGGTTGTCTACAATCACCCCGTCGACAACATACAGCGGCGTGGCATCGACACTGACTTCACCAGAGCCTCTAACTCTCGTAGGAACCGTTACTTCTTGATGTACCTGTATTCCTGCTACCGAACCAGTAAGTAATTGTTTCTGCTGTGTGCCATATCCCACGACCACCACTTCATTGAGA
>OMZE01000034.1 GCA_900315455.1 uncultured Prevotellaceae bacterium
TAACTTCCTGGAGGTGGGTGGCATCAGCGACCCCATCAGCACCGAGACCCACTGCATGGAGGTGGGCAAACCGCTGGGCGACTTCTGGGGACTGAAGTTCGTAGGCTACGACAAGGACGGCTTTGCCCTGGTGGAGGCCAGCGACGGCAACGGTGGCTGGACAGTGAAGCAGTTCAATGCCAAATTGAACAACCTGGAGAACCGCCAGCGCTTAGGCAGCGGCACGCCGAAGGTCATCCTCGGATGGGGCAACACCTTCCGCTACAAGAACATCGACCTCTCGATGCAGTTCACCAGCCAGTTGGGCTACAAGATCCTGAATGCCTCGCGTTGCTTCTACGAGAACAACTCGATTGCCTACAACCGTCTGAAGACGGCCGCCGACTTGCACCCGGCCATCAACCCCGACGGCACACCATATATTGACCCGGAGACCGGCAAGCAGAAGATGGTGACACTGTCACAGTCCATGGGACAGGGCTTCTGGAGCGACCATCTGGAGAACGGCGACTTCCTGAAACTGAGCAACATCACGCTGGGCTACACTTTCACGCCGAAGGGTGCCCTGAGCAACTTCATCAAGAAAGCGCGTATCTACGCCAATGCCACCAATCTGTTCTGTATCACCGGTTACACGGGTATCGACCCCGAGGTTGACAACTACTTCATGGCTCCCGGTATCGACGACCGCGACAAGTATCCTGTGACCCGCAACTATACTGTTGGACTTTCACTTAACTTCTAAAACGAGACAGCAATATGAAAAAGATATTCAACAAGGTACTGATTGCCTTTGCAGCAGGAAGCATCAGCCTTTCATCCTGTACCGATCTTGACGAGACGCTATACGACCGCCTCAACGAGACCAACATCGACCTCGCTAACGAGACCGACCTCAGTCTGCTGCTCGGTGCTGCCACAGCACAATATCGCTATCTGGTAGAAGACTGGTTTGGCATGTATCACGCCCTCGAGGAGTGTACCGACCAGTATATGGTTCCTGCCCGCGTGGGTGTGGGCTGGGGCGATGCCTATATCAACCTGCACAAGCACAACTGGGGTCCCAACGTCGACCAGGTGTATAACCCCTGGCAGATTGCCTATCGCGGCATTGGTTATGCCAACAAGGTGATTGATGCCATCGATCCTGAGAATCCCGCAACGAAGACCAGTCTGGCACACGCCCGCTTCTTCCGTGCCATGTTCTACTATCACATGTTCGACATGTTCCGCAACATCCCCTTGCAGACCACGCAGAATGTGGAGCCGGGCTATCTGCCACAACAGGTAAGCCCCGAGGAGATGTTCAAGTTCCTCGTCGATGAGTTCACCGCTGCCAAAGAGAACTTCGGTGATGACGATTTCTATGGCTATGGCAACAAATATGCTTGTTCAATGGCTCTCGCCAAACTCTATCTCAACCAGAACGTCTATCTGGGCACCTCGGGCAACGAGGGCTACGAGAAATGTCTGGCCGAAGTGGAGAGCATCATCGCCTCGGGTAAGTACAGCCTTGCGCCTACCTATAAGGCCAATTTCAGCGAAGACCAGTCCAACAACCCCGAGGCTATCTTCGTGGTTCCTGGCGACCGCACCCACACCGTGCAGTTCGGTCTGCAGAGTTATTGCTTCCCACAGTCGGGTCTGGCAGCCTATGGCAGCACTGCTGCAGGGTACAATGGCAGTTGTGCCATTCCCCAGTGGATTCGCACCTACGATGAGGCCGACCAGCGCCTGGCCGACACCTGGGCTGGTGGTCCGCAGTATAATGCCCTCAAGCAGGGTGATACCTACATCATCAACGGCGACAAGGACAACCCCATCATGTTTGAGGCCGACGACTGGACTGGTACAGGCATCCTGACCTACAATATGAACGTACACTCCATCGACAACCCCGGTGCTTACCAGCAGGAGGGCTACCGTCTGCACAAGTACGAGATTATCGGTGGCACCAACGACGGTACTACTGCCGATGCAGTAACGATTTTCCGTTATGCCGATGCACTGATGATGAAGGCTGAGTGCCTGCTCCGTCTGGGACGCGACAAGGAGACTGCCGCACAACTCGTCACTCAGGTGCGCCAGCGCAGTTTTGGCGCCAATGTGGCCAAGGCTACCCGTACCGTGGCTGACCTCGAAGGCGGCTCTGTCTATCAGTATGGCCATGATGAATATACTGTTCCCGAAGGTTCTACAGCCGGCTATACCGACTGGTCGAACCACATCACTACCTACGAAGGTGGTGCCGACATCGAACTGGGTGGTCTGCTCGACGACCTGGGATGGGAGTTCTGCTGCGAGATGCACCGCCGTCAGGACCTGATTCGATTCAAGATGAAAGACGGCCGTAATGTATGGAATGGTAAGTCGTGGTTCTGTAAGGATGCCACTACGAGCGACCATTGGAACATCTTCGCCATCCCCAACGATGTGATGAAGGCAAATGTTGACATGAAGCAGAATCCAGGTTATTCTGGAGGCGAGTAATTTTTCAAGGTAAAACGTAATAAAGACATAGAATATGAAAAAGTTATCATATATCCTTAGTGGACTGCTGATTGCCGGTTGCTCAGCCTTCTTCAGCAGTTGCGGAGACAATGAGAATTTTTGGGGACCTCATACCTTGACGGACGACGAGATAGCAGAGATGGCTCGTCAGGACTCCATCAAGCAGGCCCAGCGTGAACGTATCGACGCCGACCTCATTCTGGAATACACCGTGGAGTTCTATCTCAGTGCCAACTCCTACGATGGTGCCGAAGTGGAAATCGACATGGACAAGATTGCCAACGAGTTTGGCATCTCCAAGGATGACCTGGGCGCAGCCCTTAATGGTGATGGTGGTCCCGACGTGACGGGTTTTGCCATCGAGGGCAGCACCCATGCCGACAATATGACCTCCTCCAACTCAGGAGCCTACTGGGGACACTGGTGGGACAAGGACGGCAACGTGAAAAACTGGGGCGACGAGGCCATGGTCTTCGCTGAGTTCGAATACACAGAAGACGGCGAAGGCATCTTCCACGTAGGTCAGTACCCCGGTCACCTCGTAGCCGACCAGCAGGTGAAATTCATCGAGGCACTGAAGTATCAGGATAAGCGTGTGGCCATCGTCATCACCGCTATTGCCCGTGAGCGAGGCGAGGTGAAGGCTACTGTGGTGGCCTCTAACAAACTGACTGTTGAGACTGCTCCCAACGACACCTACGCTACCGTATCCGTAGAGGGCTTTGATGCTGATGCTGCTCTGGCAGCACTGGGCGCTGGTTCTTGGGCTGATGTCGACTGGGTATCTACCAACGCCGACGGTTCGTATGCTCAGGAGTACAGTGCCGATGCACCAGGCTTCTGGTACGACAAGGAGGGCTTCTCTGGCTCTTGGGGCGACAACGCCAGCGTCTTCGCCACCTTCCAGGAGGGCCATATATGGATTGGGCAGATGCCAGGCCAGATGACTGCTGGCTCTTCTGTCACCATCAACTTCAGCGCCATGTACAACAACAAGATTGTGGAGAATATCATCACCGTGGTGATCAAGGAATATGAGGATCCGGAGACACGCCCCGAGGGCACTCCTGCCTCCATTGAGCGTGACATCACTCTGACCAAACCCTACGATGCCGACTGGGGTGCTACCGATGACTTCGACGTGAAGGAAGAACTGCGTCAGTGCTTCAAGATGACCACCTATCAAATCTTCTCTGCCCTTAAGAGTGGCGAGATGAACATGTGGTGTGGTGAGATAGGCAAGGATGCTAACGAGGATGGTACGGCAGCCTATACCGCTGACGCTCCTGGATACTGGCTCGGTGCAGAGGGACAGCGTGTGACCTGGGGCGACGAGGCCATCGTCTATCTGAATCTCGGTATCAGCGAGGAGAGCCTGTCGTTCTATTCAGGCAACCACCCGGAGAACTGCAGCCCCAACGGTGAGACCATCAAGACGAAGATGATTCTTGAGAAGGATGGTGTCACTGCTACCTTCAACATCACCATCAACATTACAGCCGCCCAATAAGTCAAGGTATCTGTTATGACTAAAAACATTCTGAAATATCTATTCCTGTTTGCTACGGTGGTTCTTGCCGCATGCAGCAGCGATGATAACGACGTGACCTCTGCCGCCCCGGTTCTCTCGGAGGCGGAGGTCAACGTCGACTACGACGTGACGTTCTATTCACTCTCTGTCACCTCGCGTGCCGTATGGAACGCGACGGTAGAGAATGGCGGCGAGTGGCTGAAACTCGTCAGCGGAAAGGGCGTGGGAGGCAACAGCGAGAAACTCAGTTTCGAGATGACCTGCAACACCACGAAGACACCGCGTGTGGCGAATATCAAAGTGAGCAGCGGCACAGCCAGTACGCTCCTGAAAGTAACCCAGGGCCCGTCGTCGATAGAAATCATGGACAAGTCGCAGGTAAAAGACTTCGACAAGTACTACAAACCACAGGAGTTCAACTTCGACATGCTCCGCAACGACGCAAAGTGGTCGTGGTTCCGTTGCAAGCAGAGTGAGCACTTCTTCGTGTTCTGGGATGCCTATTTCGGCGATGACCCCAACTCTTCCTCTCTGGCCGAGGCCGACCGCATCGACGTTGACGACCTGCTGCAGAAAGCAGAGCATTTCTACGAGACCAACATCACCCGTCTGGGCATGGTGGTTACTGGGCAGGGCAAGAGCCAACTCGACAAGTACAAGATGGAAATCTACCTGCTCGACCCCACTCCCGAATGGTGGGTGGCCACCGGCTCTGGCTACGACAATGTGATTGGTGCCCTCTGGGTGACTCCGTCTACCTGCAAGCCCGTAGGCAGCGTGATTGCCCACGAAATAGGACACTCGTTCCAGTATCAGGTGTCGTGCGACAAACTGCTTACTGGTGAAGGCCAGGAGACCTCGTATGGTATGGACTGCGGTTTCCGCTATGGCTTTGGCCCCAACGGCCGTGGTGGTTGCAGTTATTGGGAGCAGTGCGCCCAGTGGCAGGCTTTCCAGGACTATCCCGAAGTGACTTTCTCCGACAGTTTCTACGCATGGCAGCAGAACTTCCACCGCCATTTCAACCATGAGTGGATGCGGTATGGCAGTGTATACTTCCAGTACTACTTCACCCAGAAGCACGGTGTCAAGTCGTATGGACGTATCTGGAACGAGTCGAAATTCCCCGAGGACCCCTTGCAGACCTATACACGCCTCTACTGTGGCGGCGACCTGCAGAAGTTCTACGACGACTATGCCGAGTATGCCCAGAAGGTGCTCACCTACGACTTCGGCAGCATCCAGCAGTATCCGCATGTCCAGGCACCACAGGCTTCAACGCCATACAACTCAATGTGCCGAAAGCAGGTACTACCGTGAGGGCCTCCCTCTCGGCCCTTGCACCAGGTTCGGCCCTTGCACCCAATGACCCGGGTGAGATGAAGAATGGCGACAACCAAGTGGTGGGCAACGCCTACAAATACAACAGTCAGTCGAATACCGATGCCGGTTTCCGTTTTGGCTTCGTGGCCATCAAGAATGGCAAGGCCGTGCAATACGGACAAATGTCTAAAGGTGCCAAGGGCGAGGCTTCGATGACGGTACCTGCCGGTACCGACAATCTCTACCTCGTGGTGGTGGCCACTCCTGGCACTTACAATCGTCATGAGTGGAACGACGACGAGAGTGATGACGAGCAATGGCCCTATGAGGTAGGCTTCAGCGGCACAGGTGTGAAAGGCTACATCGATGTCGACGAGAATGCCGAGCCGCATGACGTGTCGCTGAGTTTCGACCTGAAGTGCGACGCATCGCTCGATGTCTACGAGTTGGGTCGTATCGACTTCGCTGCTAGCGATGCCCTTGAGAAAATCGCGACGGCCTTTGCCATGCAGCCCGCCACACTGGCAGGCAGCACATTGCCCATTGCTGCCAACACTGAGCAACAACCCACCGAGGGTAAGGTGGTGCTTGGACTGTTGCAACCCAACGGAAGCATCACCTATAAGTATACTGCCAACGTGGGCTTCTGGTGTACGGCCGAAGGCAACGCCGGCCAATGGGGCAACACTTCGCCAGTCTACTTCGAGTACGACAAAGACAACTTCGTGCTTTCCTACGGCCATCGCTATGGCGTGAGCCAGGCAGGAAAGAAGTACACGGTGAAACCTGTCCTTGTCTATACCAAAGGTGGCAAGACCTACAAAGCCACCATCACGTGTTTGTTATCTGCCTTGCCACTCTGTTGGCAGCCAGTTGCTCACAGGACGACGAGGGGACCTTGCTCCCCCCGACGCCCGTGACACCCGAAACACCCTCCGACACGACAGACACCTCAAAGAAGGACGAGCCGGAGACACCGTTGGAAACCTTACCGGCCAAATATCAGGTGGCGCGTATCGACATCGCCGTTGATGGTGGCAAGGAGGTGACAAGCAAGCGCAAGGAAGACTACCTTGACTGCACCATCAAGGTAGAGTCGGACACGGCAGCCTGGAACTACGAGGGCAGGGGACGTATCCGTGGTCGTGGCAACTCCACCTGGGAATGGTACCCGAAAAAGCCTTATCGCATCAAACTCGAAAAGAAGGCCTCTCTGCTTGGCCTTGACGAGGACAAAGACTGGGTGCTGTTGGCCAACTACCGCGACCCCACCCACCTCATGAACACCTTTGTCTTCGAGATGGGAGCAGGCCTGGGCATGCCCTTCACCAACCACAGCCGCTATGTGGAGGTGACTATCAATGGCGACTATAAGGGACTGTATCAACTCACCGAACAGGTGGAGCAAGGCAAGAGCCGTGTGAATATCGACAGCAAACAGGGTTGGCTGCTCTCGCTCGACGTGGACGATGGCCCTTCGGAATCGCCGGAAGCCACCGACAACTTCTGGTCAGAGGTATATCGTCTGCCTGTATGTGTGAAGAGTCCCGACGCCGCCGACTATGCCACGCCCTCCACGCTCACTGCCGATGCACGGGTGGCGCTGGGCACTCTGGAGCACGCCATTCTGAACCACGACTACGAGGCGCTTTCAAAAATCTGCGACGTGCCTGTGATGATTGACTACCTGCTCATACAGGAATTCGTCTACAACGTCGAGGTGGCTGCCCCACGAAGCATCTTTCTCTTCAAGGACAAGGGCGACGCGCTCTGGACATTCGGTCCGCTATGGGACTTCGATGCGGGCTACGACTTCGACTGGGCACACATGACCACGGGCCACACTTTCTTCACCAACTACCGGGAGACGGTGCTCGGCACCGACCCCGCACACCATGTGAGCGACTATGACTTCACCTCCAGTTTCTTCACCGACATGTGGAAGAGCCGTGAGTTCGTCAGTGCCGTGAAGGCTCGTTGGAAGCAAATCCGCAGCAGGATATTGGCTGAGTTCTGGCCCGAGACGCGCCGTTATGCCACCGCAGCCGCCGATGCCATGGCCCGCAACGCAGGTCGATGGCCCATCGACAAACAGTATGCCACTGAAATCAACCGCATGGAGAAATGGATTTCCAGCCGCACGGTCTATATGGACTACATCGTAGACAACTATCCCACCGGTCACTGACAAACCTCATCCCACACTTATGAAAAAAACAGCACTACTGGCAGTGATGATGGCGCTCGTGTGCCAACTGCACGCACAGAAGAAAATCTATATCCCAGAAGACCTGCGCAAGATGGACCTGCAGGCCGACACCTCGCAGTGGAGTATGAAACGCTCTGTCGAGACCGATGACCTGATTTTCATGTGGGAGCGCGGTTTCGGCAACGACACTTCCAATCCGCCACTGCTCGATGGGAAACCAATGCATTTCAACCTTGAGAACCTGCGTGACAGAGTGCAGTCGTTCTATACGTTCTTCCGAGATACATTAGCGTTCTCAAAGCCTGGAAGCAAGTGTGACCAGTATAAGATGATGGTGATGGTGAACTATTCGCTCGACGGCACCGCCTATGGTGGTACCTACGACAACTTCATCGGTGCCCTCTGGGTGGCTCCCAACCGCATCCAGGACACGAAAATGAACTGCATGGCACACGAACTGGGCCACTCGTTCCAACTCCAGATTCCTGCCGACTCGGTGGGTGATGCCTGGGGTGGCAGCGGCTTCTTCGAGATGACCAGCCAATGGATGCTCTGGCAGGTGAACCCCGACTGGATTACCGACGAGAACTACCATTTCGAGGCTTTCAAGAGTCTCACGCACAAGGCTTTCCTGCATTTGGACAATATCTATCACTCACCTTATGTCATACAATGGTGGAGCGACCTGCACGGACGAAAGAGCATCGCCGAACTTTATCGGCAGGGGCGCATCGGCGAAGACCCTGTAATGACCTATAAGAGGATGAATGGCTTGAGCCAGCAGGCTTTCTGCGATGAGATGTTCAGGGGCTATCAGCACCTGGTGAACTTCGACTTCAAACATGCACGAAAGGAAACCCGGAAGTATGCCTGTACCTTCGGTACCGAACTGACATGCACCGACGGATGGTACAGCCCGAATCACTATCCTGAGGAATATGGATTCAATGCCATTCTGCTCGATGACATGGTGAACCTAAAAGCACCCGGTTTCGGCCTGCAGATAAGGGGCGAGAACCTGAGATATGGGTTTGTGGGCATTACCACAGAGGATGAGGAAATCTATGGCGACATCAATGCGGCGAACTTCACCGTGCCTCAGGGCAAGACGCTGAAGCACCTGTACTTGATTGTTATGGGAGCACCCGCACTGCATGAACAGATACCTATGCCAACAGAAGAGAATCCTGACCCAAAGATAGAGTTGAAGGAATTTCCTTATTCGTTCAAAGTGAGTGCGCAATTGCAAGGCTCGGCACAATGGAACACCCCGGGAGCAGGAAATCCGTTTATACCAGGTTATTTCGCCGACCCCACCATCCGTAAGTTTGGCGACACTTATTATCTTTATGCCACCACCGATGGCACGGGCAATGGTTATGGACCGGCACAGGTGTGGGTGTCGAAGGATTTTTGCAATTGGAAGAATATCGTGATGAACTGGCCTACTACCGAGGTGGTTTGGGCACCCGACGTGGTGCAACAGGCCGACGGCACTTTCCGCTACTACTATTGCGAGCCTTGTAACATCAATGTGGGAGAAAGCCAGTCGCCCATAGGGCCGTGGCACAACATTCTGGGGAAGGAGGATGCGGTGATGGTGCCCGACCGTTATGTGCATAATGTCATCACGCTCGACCCTCAACTCTTCCGTGACGATGACGGACAGGAATACCTTTACTTCACTACATGGGGCATTTACGAAGGTTTTGGCTGCGGTGTGGCAAAGTTGAGTGGCAAGAAACCTGTTGGTGGCGATGCGCGCAGTTGGCGTGAGGACGCTCCTCACTCCATTGCTGCCGACGAATTTTTCTCCGACAAACGGCTGATTCCCAATACTGAGTTGAAAGATATTTTCGAGGCGCCTTTTGTGTTCAAGCGTGGCGACACCTATTATTTCACTTACTCTTCTGGTTCCTGCCACGACCATACCTACCGGGTGCAGTACGCCACATCGAAGGTGGGACCGATGGGACCTTTCGAATATAAAGGCTGTATTCTTGAGACCAATGCCGACGGGACAGTTCACGGGCCTGGTCACCACAGTGTAATGGAGGAAGGCGGGCGTTATTATATGGTGTATCACCGGCACAACAATCCCCACTCCGTGCATGGTTTCAACCGTCAGGTGTGTATCGACGAACTGTTGTTCGACGGCGATGGGAACATACTTCCGGTTGTTTCCACCCACGATGCCAGGAATGTTGGGCTTATAGGTTCACAACCTCACAAGAACCTTGCCTTTGGAGCCAAGGTGACAGCCAGCAGTTATTATGACGGCTGGTTCAAGCCTGAATATGCTGTCGACGACAATAACGGCACGCTGTGGAAGGCACGCCGCACCAACTGGGATGGTGGGAAACACGACGAATGGCTGCAGATAGACCTTGGGAAAGCCACTAAATTCAGCGAGGTGTGGATACAGTTCGAGTACCCCACATTCTTCTATCAGTATAGGATAGAGACCTCTGTAGATGGGAAGAAATGGATGGTGTATGCCGACCGTACTTCCAACACCATGCAGGGGTCGCCGATGATAGACCGCAAGAAAGCAAAGGCCCGGTACCTGCGCATCACCATCACCGACACACAGAAGAACGGACACATGCCTGCCATATGGAACGTGAAGGTCTGGAAGAACGCTCCACAGTTGCCAGATACGGATGTAGAGTCGAACGACGGGTATCCGGGAATGCATCAGAAGGATGTGGAGGCAAAAGCCCGTCTTCAAAATGCCTGTATCACCTTTGATGCCGGCAAGATGGGGGAGGGAAGGAACGAGCCGATGGATGTGACTGAAGTGGTGACTGCCGAAGGCTCAAAACTCATAGCCAACAAGCCGCTGCGCCTCAGGGTAAAGGATGGTCGATGGGCACTTTTCTTCAATGGCTCCCAGTCGTTGTCAAGTGAAGAGTCATTATCCGAAGTCTATCGTTACAACGCACCTTATACCATCAGTGCCTGGGCACTGCAGACGGAGGTGGGACCGGTGCCTACACTGGTGTCACTCAGCAGTTCGCATGCCGACCTGGCCACGACCCAACTGCGTTTGGGCTCAGACAAGGGCGCAGGGATTGTCAATCACAATGGTACGTTTGAGAGTTGCGGAGTGCCAGAGGCGGTAAAAGCATCCGAAGGGCATTGGCATCACTGGGTGGTGACGTTCGACGGATGGAAGGAATGTATCTATCGCGACGGGGAACTGTTGCACGAGCAGAATAACTTCATCATGGTGCGGCCAGAAGGGAAAATCGTCATAGGAGCGGATGGCAGCGGAGCCAACTTCTTCAGGGGCTATCTGAGCGAGGTGTTCATCAAGCCGTGGGCAATCACTGCCGATGAGGTGAAGACAATATACGATGGCCATAAGGACGGGCAACTGCCTTCGCTGGGTGACGATGACTTCGATGAAAGCGACCCCGACAGTCGTTTTTCGCTCGCACCAGACATGAGACTTGTGTTTGAGAAACAGGAGGAAGAAACACTGTCGGCCACATCGGCCGATTTCCTCAGCGACCCGCAGAAAAATGGGGCCCGTATGTGCAGGGAAGTGGAAGGCGACTTTGTGATGATGGCTCATTTTGTTGATATGGAAGGCCTTGATGAACATAAGGTAAAGGGCTATAATGAGTGTGGGCTGCTCGTATCAGAAGCAGGGAAAATGTACCAATTGGGGGTGTTCCCGCTGTATAATTGCGGCAATATGTTCACCGTCACTGATGGTGAGGCACGTCCACAATTCCCTAACTACAAGGGCTATGAGTTTGACCGCATTTTGCAGTTTGAGCGTCGTGGTAACCTGCTTTTTGCACGAACCAGCAACGATGGGATGACATGGCACAATATGCCGGGTTCGCCTGTCGAGGTGACAGCACCCAGACTCCATGTCGGTATCTACCAGACCACATACAGCGGCAACCTGTCGTGGGCACAATTGAAGAACATCGTCGTATACCAAAGATAAAAATTGGATTGTTCTTTTGGTAGTTTCGCGGTTTATTTATACTTTTGACACATCATGCGACGACTGCAGTTTCTAATAATAGGTATCCTGATGCTCATGCCTGCCTGGGCAAAGGATGATTACACCTACCGCCAAATCACGATGAACGACGGTTTGGCTGCCAATGCAGTGCGCAATATCGTGCAAGACAAGAATGGTTATATCTGGTTTGGCACTGATAATGGTCTTTGCCGTTATGACGGTAGGAGAGTATTGCCATTCCGTATCGCCGAATTAGGCATCAACCAGTACATCTCGGCCTTGGTCGCATGTGATGAGGGACTTTATGCCGGTTCAGCAAAGGGAGTGTTCTTCGTGGATTTCGCTCACCAGACTATCACCAAACTCCCGATGGACATCCATTCTACGGTTACCTATCTTTCCTTAGACAAGGAAGGCGGACTATGGGTATCGACGATGGAACAGGGAGTGTGGCTGTATATGCCCAAGACAGGAGATTTTAAACAGTATAACATCAAAACCCCTGGCAATGCTGTGGCGCAGGTGTTTGTGGATGCGGGCAATCAGGTATGGACCGTGACAAACCGGGGAGAGCCTGTGATACAGAAACTCAACCGGCTGCACAACCAGTTTGAGCCGGTCAATCTCAGTTTTAATGGAGTGCCCACTTCGCTCCGAATGCTGCAGACAAGAGATGGACGATACTGGCTGGGCACTTGGGAATATGGGTTGCTGCTGATGCACAGTGATGGCCGTTTGGAACAGGTGCTCAACCCTCACCTCACTAAAGTGGGTTGGCATATACACACACTGTTTGAAGACCCCGACGGAAGCATTTGCATCGGCTGTGACGATGGCCTGATACGACTCGACCCGAGGTCGGGAGAGTGGCAGAAATATGACGACCGGTTTGTATATGCCATTACCACCGATACCGAAGGAGGTCGGTGGATAGGAACATTCTATGGTGGGGTGAGGTATATCTCGCCTGTGGGCAAACGGTTTGATGGCTTCGGGGTGGAAAACGGCCTTTCTGGCAATGTCATATCCAGGTTCTGCGAGGATAAGCAGGGACGCATCTGGATTGGCAGCGACGATGGCGGCTTGATGTGCTATGCCGGCAGTTTTGTGAACTATCCCCATCAAGACCTGCTCTCAAAACTCAATGTCCACGCCCTGTGCGTAAGCAATCACAACGAACTTTGGATAGGCACTTATACCGATGGTGTGATGGTGATGAACCTGGAGACAGGACAGTTGCGCAAGTATGTGCAGACCAATGACCCAACAAGTCTTGACAATTCCAGTTCGTATGCCATCTATCAGGATTCGCATGGTGAGATGTGGGTGGGTACGATGGAGGGTCTGTGCCTGTATGATGACAAAAAAGATAGGTTTGAACGTATAGGCAAAACGAATGCCATCATCATCGACATCGATGAAGACAGCGAAGGCAACTTGTGGTTGTCTACCCAAGGCGAAGGGCTTTGGCGCTTTGACAGGAAAACGCGCAAACTGCATAATTTCCGGAGCGAGGACGATTCTGACGATACCGCCTTGCCCGACAACCAGGTGAACTGCTGCCACATCGACGAGAAAGGCAAACTCTGGGTGGGCACATTTGCGGGATTGTGCACCTACGACAAGAAACATGGCCGTTTCCAGAGGGTGAATCTCGATGTGCCGAGTCAGAACATTTTAGGTATCATTGAAGATAACGGAGCCTTATGGCTCACCACCGAGCGTGGTATTGTGAGGTATGTTCCCAATGAGGGCGTGCAGCGGTTCACACTCCACGACGGACTCGTTAGCGAGCAGTTTCAGCCCAACAGCGCGTTCAAAGCCAACGACGGACGAATCTTTTTCGGCTCAACAGGCGGTTTCAACAGTTTTCTGCCTTATCTGATAAAGGCCAATACCGTGATGCCGCCAGTATATGTCACCTCGTTGAGCGTGCTGAATCAGGAGGAGTATAATGCTGAGGGGCAGCCCCTTGACCTAACCCTGACCAAGGAGATAACGATAGGTTACAGCGACTCCAAGATGTTCAGCCTGTCGTTTGCCTCACTGAGTTATTGTTCACCGGAAAAAATACAGTATGCGTATATGCTTGAAGGTTTCGACAGCGATTGGAACTATGTAGGCAATCAGAACAGCGCTACATACACCAACCTGCCGGCAGGAACCTATATATTCCGCGTGAAGGCAACAAACAATGACGGAATATGGTCGGACAATGAGGCCAGTCTGAAGATAGTGGTGAAGCCGCCATTCTGGTGGAGTTGGTATGCCAAACTGTTCTACTTGTTATTGTTGGGTACCGCCATCTGGTATTATGTACATCTCCGCCTGAAGAGGGCAGAGCGTCGTCACCAGATAGAGATGCAGCGCCTGCATGAAGAGAAGGAGAAAGAAGTGCGCGAGGCGCGTCTGAATTTCTTCACGATGATTGCCCACGAAATTCGCACGCCGGTGTCGCTCATCATTGGTCCGTTGGAGAAAATCATGAGACGGGGAACGCCTTCCGACGACATGAAGGTCATCGACCGCAATGCCCACAGACTGCTTGAACTGGTGAACCAATTGCTCGATTTCCGCAAGGTGGAGCAACGCAGTCTGGTGATGCATTTCGCCCCACATAACATCCACCAACTGATACATTCGGTGAGCGTTCGTTTCGCCCCCACCTTCGAGCAGGGAGGCAAGCATTTCGAGGTGGTGTATCCCGACGAGCACTTCACGGCCATGGTAGATAAGGAAGCGGTGACCAAAGTGGTGAGCAACTTGCTGACCAATGCCATCAAGTATACGAAAGACGACGTGCGCCTCGAGTGTCACGCCGAGCCCGATGAGACGCATTTCCGCATCAGCGTCAGCGATAATGGCGTGGGCATACGTAAGGAAGACCTCGGGCGCATTTTCGAGCCTTTTTTCCAGACACAGAACAACAAGCCAGGGACGGGCATCGGCCTGAACATTGTGAAAAACATTGTAGACCAGCATCATGGCACCATTACCATCGATTCTGAGGTGGGCAAGGGCTCTACCTTCACCGTCACGCTGCCGGTGAACCAGCAAGCCACCAGCGAGGAAACTGTTGTCACGAACGCGGCTCCCCACACCCCAGCCACTATGGATACCGCATCACCGATGAGCGACTCCCGCCCGCCTTCATCCCAGGGCATCACCGGCAAGACACTGCCCACGATGCTCATCGTAGACGACTCCGATGACATGGTGAAATTCCTCTCCGACAATTTCTGCGACAAATACAAGGTGGTGACGGCGGGCGACGGACTGGAGGCGCTCGACATACTCTCGAAACAAGAGGTGAGCATCATCATCAGCGACTGGATGATGCCGAGGATGGATGGTGCCGAGTTCTGCCGCCATGTACGCCGCAACCCGCTTACCAGCCATATCCCCTTTGTGATGCTCACGGCGAAGACCGACGACGACTCCAAGGTGGAGGGCATGGACGTGGGGGCCGACACCTATATCGAGAAGCCTTTCTCCGTACAATACCTGGAAGCATGCATCCGCAATATGTTGCTGATGCGCCGCCGGCTGATGGAGCGGTTCTCCACCCAACCTCTGGAACCATTGACAGAGATTGCCCAGAACCCCACCGATAATGAGTTCCTCACGCGCATGAACAAGGTGATAGAGGAGAATTTCTCGAACCCCGACCTGAATGTTGGTTTCCTTGCCGAACAACTGAACATCAGCCGGAGTGGACTCTTTGCCAAGATCAAGACGCTGGCCGATGTGACACCCAACGAGATGATCCAGATTGTGCGCCTGAAGCGGGCCGCCCGATTGCTGCGCGAGGGAACCTACACCGTCAGCGAGATAAGCATCATGGTGGGATTCTCCAATCCTTCCTACTTCTCAAAATGCTTCTACAAGCAGTTTGGCATCCGTCCTGCCGACTACAAGAAACAGTGATGCCATCGACATATCATCAACCTGGCATGGAAAAGCCACGTCTTAGGAAGAAACCATCAGAAACCCATACAAAGTGAAATATCCAGAAAACGACAAGGGCATGAATGCCCGCATACGCCGACTGCGAGAACAAAGCATCAACACCCCCACCACGCTGAGCATAGAGAGGGCGCTCATCGAGACGGCCTTCTATCAGGCTCATTATGGCACCATGCCATTGCCAGTGCTCAGGGCGCGCAACTTCTACGAGATTTGCCGGAAGAAGACCATCTATATCGGCGACGACGAGATGATAGTGGGCGAGCGTGGACCCAAGCCCAAGTCCGTGCCCACCTTTCCCGAACTCACTTGCCACTCTGTGGCTGACCTGAAAACGCTTAATGAGCGACATTTGCAGCCCTATAGAATCAGTCAGGAAGACATCGATACCTATGAGCGGGTGGTCATTCCTTACTGGAAGGGCAAGACCCAGCGTGAGCGTATCTTCGGACATGTGTCGAAGGAGTGGGAGGAGGCTTATCATGCAGGTGTGTTCACCGAGTTCATGGAGCAGCGGGCTGCCGGACACACTGCCATGGACGGCAAGATGTATCGTGAGGGATTGCTCGGCGTGAAAGCGAGAATAGAGCGGAAAATCGCCGAACTCGACTTCATCTACGACCCGGAGGCCACCGACAAACAGCAGGAACTGGAGGCAATGGCCATCTCGTGCGATGCGGCCATTCTCTTTGCCGAGCGCCATGCCGAGTTGGCAGAGAAGATGGCAGCCTCGGAGGATAACGAACAACGGAGGAAAGAACTGCTGAAGATTGCTGATGTATGTCACTGGGTGCCGGCCCATGCGCCACGCGATATGTGGGAGGCCATACAGATGTATTGGTTTGTACACCTGGGCACAGTGACTGAACTCAACGGGTGGGACTCGATGAATCCCGGTCATATCGACCAGCATCTGTGTCCTTTCTACAAGAAGGCGCTCGAAGAGGGCACACTTACCCGTGAGCAGGCCAAGGAGTTGCTCTGCTGCCTCTGGATCAAGTTCAACAACCAACCTGCTCCCCCAAAAGTGGGGGTCACGGCCCTGGAATCGGGCACCTATAACGATTTCACTAACATCAATATTGGTGGCATCGACCGTGAGGGCAACAGTGCGGCCAACGACCTCTCCTTCATGATACTCGAGATACAGGAAGAACTGCACCAGTTGCAGCCCGGACTGAGCATCCATATCGCACACAACACGCCCGACGAGTTCCTGCTCGAGGGCATCAAGGTCATCAAACAGGGACATGGATACCCCTCTGTCTTCAATCCCGATGTGTATGTAAGCGAGATGGTGCGTGCCGGGAAAACTCTTGAGGACGCGAGGGAGGGTGGTTGCTCAGGCTGTATTGAGGTAGGGGCATTCGGTAAGGAAGCCTACTTGCTTACGGGATACTTGAACACGCCGAAGATTCTTGAGATAACCCTCCACAACGGTGTGGACCCGGCAACAGGAAAACGGCTGGGACTGCAGACTGGCGACCCAAGAGGTTTCCAGTCGTTCGAACAGTTGTATGAAGCATGGCATAAGCAGATGGTCTACTTCGTTGACCTGAAACTGGCAGTCAACAACTACATTGAGCGGATGTTCTCTCTTTACGCTCCCGCCACCTTCCTGAGCATATTCATCGACGACTGCATAGAGAGAGGAAGAGACTACTACAGTGGTGGGGCGAGATACAACACCACTTATATCCAGTGCACCGGACTGGGCACGCTCACCGATTGCTTCACCTCACTGAAGAAGCATGTGTTCGAGGAGCACAGGTATAGCATGGACCTGATGATGAAGGCTTTGGACAGCAATTTTGAGGGCAATGAGGTGATGAGGCAGTATATCCGTTACCACACCCCGTTCTTCGGAAACGACAACGCCTATGCCGATGATATCGCCCTTCGCATCTACGACGACCTTGTGGAGGCTATTGAGGGCAGACCCAACACCCGTGGTGGCTCTACCCATCTCAACATGCTCAGCACCACCTGCCACAATTACTTCGGTTCGGTATGCGGTGCCACTCCCAATGGACGTCTCGCCCATTTCGCCATCAGCGACGGCACCTCGCCTGCCCATGGCTCGGATAGCCACGGACCAACGGCAGTAATCAAGTCGCTGGGGAAACTCGACCAGACGAAGAGTGGCGGCACGTTGTTGAACGTACGCTTTGTGCCGGCCTTGCTGCGCCGGGAGGAAGACCAGCGCAAACTGGCCTCGCTCATCCGCACTTATTTCAAGATGGGCGGTCATCATATTCAGTTCAATATCGTAGACACCGACACCCTGCTCGATGCGCAGAGGCATCCCGAGAACTACCGCGATCTCCTGGTGCGGGTGGCAGGCTATTCCGACTATTTCAACGATATGACCGAGCAGTTGCAAAACGAGATTATCGCGCGGACAGAGAATGCCGAGATGTAAGATGCCTATGGACAGCCCTCCTTTGATATTCGACATCAAGCGCTATGCCATCAACGACGGACCAGGCATCCGCACCACGCTCTTCGTCAAGGGATGTCCGTTGCGCTGCGTGTGGTGCCATAATCCTGAAAGTTGGAGCAGCGAGCGACAGTTGCTTTACAAACAGGGAAAATGCCTGGGGTGCCAAACCTGCGTGAGCATGTGCCCTCGTCATGCCCTTTCCTACGGTGAGAACGGCATCACCCACCATGCCGCGGATTGTGTGCGCTGCGGACGTTGCACTGAAGAGTGCCCGACGATGGCTTTGGAACTGTGTGGGCACGAATGGACGGAGGAAGCGCTGATGGCAGAGATAGAGAAGGAACGACAGGTGATGGAGGACAGTGGCGGTGGCGTGACCATCTGTGGCGGTGAGCCACTGATGTTCCCCACTTTTTTGCTGCATCTGCTTCGGATGCTCCACGAGCGTGGCTTCCACCGGGTGGTCGACACTTCACTCTATGCCTCGCATGGGGTGGTGGAGCAAGTGGCAGCGGAGTGTGAACTGATGTTGGTAGACCTGAAGATAATGGACAGGAAGAAACATCTGATGTATACGGGAGTGGATAACCATGTGATTCTTGAAAACATACGGTGGTTGGCTGCGAGTGGCCATGCCTTTTCCATCCGTATACCCCTGATCGAAGGGGTGAATGCCGACGAGGAGAATATCATGGCTACAGGAAGGTTCCTGCGCGAATTGCCATGGGAGAATCGTGTGGTGCACTTGTTGCCCTATCACGATGTGGGAAAGGACAAGCACCGACGCATGTGGTCGGTATACAACCCAAAAGGCTACAGCATGGCAGCACCCTCGGATGAACAGATAGAGCACTGCAAGATGATGCTCTCCGAATTCGGGTTACAGGTTGTAGTCGGAGGATAAGAATAGGTTTGTTGAAAACGAAGGGGGCGGTGCCCCACCCAGCCCCCAAAAAGCCGTTAAGTATGTTGCGACTCCGTCGCAACTCATGAAAAACAAAAAACTTTGTCTTTTGTTTTGCTTTGTCTTCGGCTTTCACTATATTTGTAGCCGTTATGAGGCAGATGATTACCATACTCGGACCAACAGCAAGCGGAAAGACTCAACTGGCAGCAGCACTTGCTGCAAATATCGGTGCCGAAATCATCAGTGCCGATAGCAGACAGGTGTACAGACGCATGGACATCGGCACAGGGAAGGACCTGGACGACTATGTCGTCAATGGCGTGCAGATGCCCTACCATCTGGTGGACATCTGCGAACCGGGAACAAAATACAACCTCTTCCAATACCAACAGGATTTCTTCGATGCCTACAAAGATATCACCTCACGGGGAAAACCAGTGGTGCTCTGTGGGGGAACGGGCTTGTATATCGAGGCCGTACTGAAAGGATACCAACTCTCGCCCGTGCCTCAGAACGATGCACTGAGGGAACGGCTGGCAGGAAAATCTTTGGATGAACTCACCATCATCCTTGAAGACCTGAAAAAGAAAAACCACTCCAACATGCACAACCGTACCGATGTGGACTCTCCACAAAGGGCTATCAGGGCAATAGAAATTGAAGAATACAACTTGAAAACTCCTGTGCCCGACCGTTATGTGCCACCGATTGATTCCCTGGTCATAGGGGTGAGTATCGAGAGGGAAGAGCGAAGAGCCAAAATCACCAACCGCTTGAAAAACAGACTGGAAAACGGAATGGTGGAGGAGGTAAGGCGACTGCTTGACGAGGGAATAGCACCGGAAAACCTGATTTACTATGGATTGGAATATAAGTTCGTGACAGAATATGTCATAGGAAAACGCTCTTATGACGAAATGTTCACCCAACTCGAAATAGCCATCCATCAGTTTGCCAAAAGACAAATGACTTGGTTCAGAGGCATGGAACGGAGAGGCACCGACATCCATTGGATAGATGCGTCACTGCCCATCGGTGAAAAAGTGAACGCTATATTGAAACTGGCTCAATAAGTGGCATGCTTCCGCTGATAGTTGAGCGAATGCGAAACATAAATATAGAAAGATATACCACTATGTCTGTAGAAACAAATAAATGGGGAATTCTATTCTGTCCTAAAAGTGGGGCCATCCGGCCGCAGAACAAATGGGAAAAGGTAGAGAAATGCCTGAAGGAAAGAGGCGTTTCGTATGATTTCGTGCAGAGTGAAAACTCCAACAGCGTGGAACGCCTGGTGAAGATGATGATCAACAATGGTTACAAGACCATCGTCATCGTGGGGGGTGACTCCGCGCTCAACGAGGCAGTGAACTGCATGATGCAAATACCTAAAGAAGAGAGAGACGACGTACATCTCGGTGTCATTCCCAACGGACTGATGAATGACTTCGCTCATTTCTGGAATATTAGGGAGAACGACATAGAGAAAAACATTGATATGCTCATTAAGCATAGGGTGAGAAAGGTCGACCTCGGATGTATCAGGTACAAGAACACGAAGAACGAGAATTGCCATAGGTATTTTCTCAATTGCCTGAGCATAGGATTGGTGGCTTCGGTCATTCAAAAGCGGAGAAGAGCCAGTGGACCGTTCGGATGGAGAAAACTCACCTTCATCCCGTCGTCTCTGCTCATGATCTTCCAGAGGCTGGAGTACAAGATGCGACTGCGAATCAACAGCGATGTCATTGACAGGAAAGTGATGACGGTATGCGTGGGAAATGCACAGGGGTATGGGTTCACGCCCAGTGCGGTGCCCTATAACGGACTGCTTGATGTCTCTGTGGTCTACCACCCTGAGGTGGCGCAACTTATCGAAGGATTCTATCTGCTCTTCAGTGGGAAAATCCTTAACCATAAAAGCGTGCACCCCTTCAGAACAACGGAAATCATCGTGGAAAAAGCAGAAAGGGCGCTCATCGGCATCGACGGACGCCTGATGAATTCTCCCGTAGGACCTTTCAAGGTAAATGTGGAACAGGAGGTCATCAACTTCATCATACCCAGTTGATGGCTCCAAACTATCATGTCACAAAATTGTTCAGGGGATTTGAGCAAACTTTCGGTTGAATGGCGGGCGAAGCCCGCACAAACAATCGCAACTTTGTTGCGTAAGGAATCTCCCCGCGACTCTTTGATGGGTCGCGGATACCTTAGTGACCGAGCGAGCGGATGCGAGCGGTTGCATCCCTTCCCCTGGAGAGNNTTTTCACGGGCTTTTGCCCGTAATGCCCCTTCTTAGGGCATTGCTCTCCCCCGACAAACGGGGGAGTCGGAGGGGGTAGGGGTTGGGGTTGTTGTGACCGCCAAACCGTAGGTTTGGCAAAATGTAAATCGGGGCTTCAAATTGTGTGTTGCCCAATTCGTTACTCAGAAATTAGACTCGGATGACATGCTGTAATGTCATCCCAATTCCGAAACCTTGCGCAACTCTTCTTCTTCCAAAATCTTTATCTTCTTGCCGTCAATGGCAATCAGACATTCTTTGGCAAAGGTGGAGAGGGTGCGGATGGCATTGCTCGTCGTCATGTTGGAAAGGTTGGCCAAATCTTCACGGCTGAGGTGAATCCTAAGGGTGCAACCGTCATCCTCCACACCATATTTGTCTTTCAAAAACAGCAACGCTTCGGCAAGACGGCCACGGATGTGTTTCTGGATGAGGTTGACAGTACGGTCGTCTGACTGACCCAGAAGAACCGAAAGATGACGGATAATCTGCAGGCATAACTGGTGGTTCTTCTTCATCAACTGCTCAACGACGGTCATCGGCAACTTGGCTACGATGGTTTGCTCGAAGGCGAGGGCGTAAGTGCGATGATGCTCGTTGGAAAAATGGGCACGGTAGCCAAACATCTCCACCGGCTTCACTACACGGATAATTTGATTGCGGCCACCAAATCCGCCTTTCAGCACTTTAGCCTTGCCTGATACCAAAATGTACATTTGGGAGGGACTGTCGCATTGGTGGTAAATCAGGTCGTTCTTCTTGTAAACGCCAATGCTGAGATGACAGGAAACCATGGCACGCTGGACCTCATCCAAAGAAGGCCAGAGTGATAACACCTTGTCCAATACCAAGGCATGGTCAATAATGATGCTGCGGACTGCCATCTGTTCGATAAATCGGAATGCCGGGATTCGTTGACGACCCTTCGTGGCACATGGTGGTTCTTGGATTGCAAAAGTAGCAATTTTCAGCAGAAATCATTCTTATATCTCTGAAAAAAGTAGACTATAACGTAAAAACACGGGGAGAAAAGAAAAAAGAGCAAAGAAAATTTTGACAGCAACCCTTTTTTTACTACCTTTGAGGAAATTTAAACCCTAAGTCTGGCACTTATGTGAAATGCCGACCAGAGTATAAATCTGATACATTATTTTAAACCTTAATAGAACAACTATGAGTTATCTACGATTAGAAAAGGCGCTGATGACCAATTTGGAGGAATCACTGCCGAGAGAGTTGCTCAGAACCAACCGCTCGGGGGCGTATTCTTGTTCTACAATTGTCGACTGCAACACGAGAAAGTATCACGGACTGCTCGTCGTTCCTATACCGGAACTCGACGACGAGAACCATGTCCTGTTGTCTTCTCTCGATGCGACAGTCATTCAGCATGGGGCTGAATTCAATTTGGGACTCCATAAATATCAGGGCAACAACTACAGCCCCAAAGGGCACAAGTACATCCGTGAGTTCGACTGTGACAAAGTACCCACCACTATCTATAGGGTAGGTGGCGTGGTGCTGAAAAAGGAAGTGGTGTTCCAACATTATGAGGACAGAATCCTCATAAGATACACCCTCGAAGAGGCTCACTCTCCAACAACCTTGAGATTCAGGCCTTTCCTCGCTTTCCGTAGCGTAAGACAGTTTACTCACGAGAACTATACCGCAAGCCGAGACTATACGCCTGTCGACAACGGTATCAAGACGTGTATGTATGCGGGGTATCCCGACCTCTACATGCAGTTCAGCAAGAAGAACGAATTCATCTTCCATCCCGACTGGTACAGAGGACTTGAATATCCTAAAGAGCAGGAGAGAGGCTACGCTTCCAACGAAGACCTCTATGTGCCTGGATACTTTGAGATGCAAATCAAGAAAGGGGAAAGTATCGTCTTCGCTGCCTCGACATCGAAAATCCGTACAAGCACTCTCAAGAAACTCTTCGAGCAAGAGGTGGCGGAGAGAAATCCACGCGACAACTTCTTCCACTGCCTCGTAAATGCTGCGCATCAGTTCCATAAGAGAATGCCTAATGATGACAGATATCTGCTGGCCGGATACCCATGGTTCAAGTGCAGGGCAAGGGATACGTTCATCTCATTGCCGGGATTGACACTTGCCATCGAGGAACAGGATTATTTCGAACTGGTGATGAAAACTGCGGAAAGAGAACTGAGGGCATTCATGGATGACAAACCCATAAAGGGACAAATCTATGAAATGGAACAGCCCGACGTGCCTCTTTGGGCTATATGGGCCGTGCAGCAATATGCCAAAGAGTGTGGCAGACCCAAGTGCTACTCGATGTATGGAAAACTGATTGACGACATCATAGACTTCATTGCTGAGGGCGGACATCCCAACCTCACGCTCGAGGAGAACGGACTCCTGCATACAGAGGGACGTGACCGGGCTGTGACATGGATGAACTCTACTGCCAACGGCAGGCCCGTGGTGCCAAGAACTGGTTTTATCGTAGAGTTCAATGCCTTGTGGTATAATGCTCTTCGCTTTGCTGCTTCTCTCGCAACTGAAAACGGGAAAGAAGAAAGAGCCAAAAAACTTGAGGAGATGGCAGAGAAGGCCAAGGTGGCTTTTGTCGACACGTTCCTCAATGAGTATGGATATCTGTATGACTATGTCGACGGTAACATGATCGACTGGAGTGTGAGACCCAATATGGTGTTCGCCGTGGCACTCGATTATTCGCCACTTTCACAACAACAGAAAAAGAGCGTGCTCGACGTCTGTACACGAGAATTGCTCACACCAAAGGGATTGCGCTCTCTCTCACCAAAGAGTGGTGGATACAACCCCATGTACGTCGGACCACAGACACAGCGCGACTACGCATATCACCAGGGTACGGCATGGCCGTGGCTTGGAGGCTTCTATATGGAGGCTTGCCTCAAACTCTACAAGCGCACTCGACTGAGTTTTATCGAGAGACAAATGGTGGGATACGAGGAGGAAATGGATTACCACTGTCTGGGAACCATCAGCGAACTCTTCGACGGGAACCCGCCTTTCCTCGGAAGAGGTGCCATGTCGTTTGCCATGAACGTGGCAGAAATCCTGCGCACGCTCAATTTGCTCGAATCGTATAACTATTCAAAATAAGGGAGGAGGCAATATATGAAAGTTTTAATGTTTGGCTGGGAGTATCCTCCTCATGTATATGGCGGACTCGCCACAGCAAATTATGGTATTTCAGAAGGCTTGCACGCACAGGGTGACATGGACATCACTCTATGCTTGCCAAAGCCATTCGGAGATGAAGACCGCTCGGCTTGCCGAATAGTGGGAATGTGTGCCGTGCCCATCGCATGGCGTGATGTTGACTACGACTATGTGAAGGGTAGGATAGGCAATATCATGGACCCGGACTATTATTTCAAACTACGTGACCATATCTATGCTGATTTCAACTACATGCATGTCAACGACTTGGGATGCATGGAGTTTGCAGGGGGATATCCTAAGAACCTGCATGAGGAAATCAACAACTACTCCGTCATCGCAGGAGTGGTGGCAAGGACAGAGGAGTTTGATATCATTCATGCGCACGACTGGCTCACTTATCCTGCTGGAATTCATGCCAAGAACGTAAGCGGGAAACCTTTGTGCATACACGTGCATGCCACCGACTTCGACAGAAGCCGCGGAAAGGTGAATCCTACGGTATACTCGATAGAGAAAGATGGTATGGATAATGCCGATTGTATCATGTGCGTATCTGAACTCACGCGCAGAACGGTAATCAACCATTACTTCCAAGACCCGAAAAAGGTATTCACCGTGCACAACGCAGTCTACCCTCTGAAGAAAGAACTGCAGGATATACCACGGCCCGACCACACCAACAAGGAGAAGGTGGTGACGTTCCTCGGACGTATCACCATGCAGAAGGGACCGGAGTATTTCGTCGAGGCAGCAAATATGGTGCTGCATCGTACAAGGAACGTGAGATTCTGTATGGCAGGCTCTGGCGATATGATGGATGCCATGATACAACTCGCTGCTGAGAGAGGTATTGCCGACAGGTTCCACTTCCCGGGATTCATGAGAGGAAAACAGGTGTATGAGTGCCTGAAAGACTCTGATGTGTATGTCATGCCTTCTGTCAGTGAACCTTTCGGTATCTCACCGCTTGAGGCCATGCAGTGTGGCACACCGTCTATCATCTCATGGCAGAGCGGATGCGCGGAAATCCTTACCAACTGTATCAAGGTTGACTATTGGGACATCCATGCACTGGCCGATGCCATCTACTCCATTTGCCATAACGATAGCCTCTTCCATTTCCTCCAAGACGAGGGAAAACGAGAGGTAGACCAAATCACTTGGGAGAAAGTCGGAAAATGGATCAAGGAACTTTATATCCGCACACTTAATAAGTAATTTAAAATAATACCAAAATGAAAACTATTTGTTTATATTTCGAGATACATCAAATCATTCATCTCAAAAGATACCGCTTCTTTGATATCGGTACCGACCACTATTATTATGATGACTATGAGAATGAGAGGTCTATAACCGATATCGCCAACAGGTCGTACATGCCGGCACTCGATGCACTGAAGGAGATGATCGACAAAAACGGTGACTATTTCAAAGTGGCATTCTCGCTTTCGGGAACTGGTATAGAACAACTCGAAATGCATGCACCACAGGTGCTCGAGAAACTGCAGGAACTCAATGAAACCGGATGCGTGGAGTTCCTGGCCGAACCTTATTCGCATGGTTTGGCTGCCTTGGCCAATGAGGCTTCTTTCGCACGTGACGTGAAGAAACAGGCAGTGAAAATCAAGGAGTATTTCGGACAGGAGCCTCAGGTGCTGCGCAACTCCTCGCTCATCTACAGCGATGACATCGGCGGACAGGCTGCTGCCATGGGCTTCAAGGGTATGCTTACAGAAGGCGCAAAACATGTGCTGGGATGGAAGTCTCCGCACTATGTCTACAACTGTGCCATCGCACCCAACCTGAAACTGTTGCTCCGTGATGTCACACTCAGTGATGATATCTCATTGCGTTTCAACAACAGTGAGTGGGAAGGATATCCTCTCTTCGCTGATAACTATATCGAGCGGATAGCCAACTTCCCCGAAGAGGAGCAGGTCATCAATATCTTCATGGAACTCTCAGCGCTTGGCATCGCACAACCGCTGTCGAGCAATATCCTCGAATTCCTCAAGGCACTGCCGGCTTGTGCAAAGGAGAAAGCCATCACCTTCTCTACGCCTACAGAGATTTGCATGAAGATGAAGAGCGTGGGCGCTCTCGACGTTCCCGATACACTGTCGTGGGTTGACGAGGAGCGTGATGTGAGTTGCTGGCTGGGCAACCCGATGCAGCGTGAGGCGTTCAACAAACTCTATAGCATTGCCGACCGTCTGCGTATCGCTGACGACCCGCGTATCAACCAGGACTGGGATTACCTGCAGGCTTCCAATAACTTCCGCTTCATGACGACGAAGCCTTCGAACGTGGGACTCGACAGGGGTATCTACAGCACGCCATTCGACGCGTTCACCAACTACATGAATATCCTCGGCGATTTCATCAACAGGGTCAACTCTCTCTACCCAGAGTCTATCGATAATGATGAACTGGATGCATTGCTCACCACCATCAAGAACCAGGGTGACGAGATAGAGAAGAAAGACAAGGCCATCACACGTCTCCAGGCAAAAATCGACAAGATGCAGAAGGAGGAGGACAAGTTGAAGGCTCGTATCGAAAAGATGAACAGCGAGAAGGAAACCAAAAAGCCCGCTGCACGGACAACGAAGAAAAAGGCAGAATAACTTTCTCTGACTTTGATAATACGACAAGGCCCCTCACCGCGAGGGGCCTTGTTGTATGTTTGGGCAGGTGCTACATGCGACCGCCATAGAACCGGTTCGTTGTCGTGCTAAGTGCCATTGTCAACTGCTGAAGGTTCTTCTCCTTGGTGGCATCCATAATCAGGAATAAATCTATCAGCCACCAGAAATACAAACCTCCACAGGTGAGGAGTTTGCCAAAACCCAAGCCAATGTCGCCGATGTAGAAGCGGTCGACACCGAAACCACCGAGAAAAATCGACAGTATCAGTACCAAAATGGGGTCTTTCGCTTGTGCCATCATCATCTGCAGGGTGGTAGGGTCAATACCGCTGTTCAGTATCTGGGATTTCAAGTTCAGCAGACTCATATAGGGATATTTGTCGGCTTGGGTCACCAGAATTTGATTAAGCATTTGTTCGTCCATATTCTCATATTTTGTTGTTATGATTACTCTTCTTTCGCCACAATGGATGGATAAGACTACGTCAGGCCTTGTTCTATATTTTCAGGATGTTCCTGACAACAAACCAGATGCAGTAGGTCGCCAGATAGAAATATATGGTATATTTGTGCTCCAATATGTTGCGGCAACGTTGCTGTAATTTTCCTGTCAGAAGGAGCCTCTCAATGATAAGCGCAGCCAGATAGGGGCCGGCGAAAAGCAGATAGAGGTTGAAGCGGAAAACCTCTGCAAAATGTCCCGTGAACAAGGCATGCGCGGCACGCTGACTGCCACACCCCGGACAGTAGAGCCCCGTTGCCAGCCATATCGGGCATTTGGGCAACCATGGGCTCTTGCTGGGGTCAACGGTGACGAGGATGATGACACCCAGTAGAATCATGACCAGGATGACAATTCTCAACGTCGGATGGCTGTTCTTCTTCAAGTCGCGCATGGCATGGACCTGCTGTCGGTTATCTCACCAGCATCTTCTTGTGCCCTACGATATATACTCCTTTGGGCAGCGACTGGAGGTCTTCGGCTCTGGCATTGCGGAGGATGAGAATGCCATCGAGCGTGTAGACATCGTTGCTGAAGGAAATAGGCACGCATTCTTCTATACCCGATGTTTCTGTATAGAGCATCAGGTTGGCCACTATTTGTGCGTCTTTGGTGATGAACGATGCCTGGGTCGTGGCGGCAACTGGCAACGGGATGTTGTGGGTCACTGACACACCGCCTTTGCGGGAGGGCAGCACGTAGTCGGTAGAGGAGAACACGTTCTCGCCAAACTGCTCGATATAGGCAGTGCTCGTGTCGCTGTTGCTGTATCCGGTAAGTTCCACACGGGTGATGGTGATGCCTTCAGGGATGTTGATCTTGTAGTTGGAATTGCGGGAGTATTTGATTCCCTTTATGCCACAACCGGAGCCCTCGGCATAGCCGTTGCCTACGCTGATGCTGAAGCCGTTGGTAAACGTCCAGTCGCCATTCGATGTCTGCGGGGAGATTTCATAGGATTGCTCCTCACCGGAACTGCCTTGCTCAATGGTGATACCCGACTGTATACCTCCTTCGTATTGTGCTTCTGTGATAGAAGTCACAAGGGAGTTCAGATAGTGTTCAAGATTGGTGTAGCCCTCGCTGTCCATCATCACGCCATCACTGCTGTCGGAGGGGTTGAGGCCGTTGGCGGTCTCCCACTCGTCGGGCATACCGTCGCCATCAGAATCTGCAGGTGGCGTGTCGCTGTTCAGGGTGGGCCAGGCGCTCCAGTCGTCACCGGCATCTTCGGGGCGGTTGTCGTCCTGAGAGTCGATGATGCCCTTGTGATTGCCCTTGCCGGTGTGGGATGCCGTGCCGTTGCGGGTGTCGGAGACCATCAGGTCGTCGAAGGTATCACGGTGCAGCGAGGCTCCGGCGTAGGCGAGCACTTTCTCATAGGCTTGCTCTGCAGAGTGTGTGGTGGTGAGGATGTAGTCGATGGGAGCCGACAGGCGGATAGAGTCTTTCACTTCTTCGTTGTAGAGGCCGTCGTTGTTGTCGGCGTTAATCTGATTGTAAATGCCATATTGCCAGTTGTCGCTGGTCACCGTGTTGAATTTGGAATTCACGTTGCCCTCGACGAAGAACTTTCCCCAGACATGAAGGGTGGGGGCGTAGTCGGGGTAGTCGGCGATGTATGACTCAGTGCGGATGCCTGGACTGGCAATGCGCTGCTGCTTGGTGCTGCTAATCTGGGCTGTGCCAGGACCAGGCTTGTAGTAGTTGTTGACGATGTTGACGTTCATGGCCTCGCCACCATAGCAGCCGTTGCCGCAATAGTTGTAGAATACGTTGTTGCGCATGTCCATACGCTCGTCGAGTTGGGTGGTGTAACGCGGGCCAAGTCGTGGAACGCGGCTCTCATGGTGGGCCATCAGGTTGTGGTGGAACGATGCTCCGCTGCCACCCCAGTTGCCACCATAGCCATGGCTGCCCTTGGAATGACCGGCGTCCTGCAGACTCTGCGCCACAAGACACCACTGAACGGTGGTGTTCTTGTTGCCGTAGATGGATAGGCATTCATCGATACTCCAACTTACCGAACAGTGGTCGACAATGATGTCTGACTGGTCGAAACCTCCGAAGCCGTCCCAGCCGTCGGCACCGTTCACCGTCACATTCTTGTTGCCCAACCTGAAACGCATGTATCTTACAATCACGTTGTTGGCCCTAATCTGTACGGGGTAGTCGGCCACACAGATGCCGTCGCCGGGGGCAGTCTGACCCGCAATGGTCACATTGCCCTTGCTGATGTTGAGTGTAGAACTGAGGTGGATGGTGCCCGATACGTCGAATACAATGGTCTTTGCGCCATTTTGGCTGAGGGCCCAGCGCAAAGAACCGTCACCGCTGTCGTTGAGGTTGGTCACATGATAGACCTTTCCTCCACGGCCTCCCGTGACGTAGCGCCCGAATCCCTCGGCACCGGGGAAGGCTGGGGTCTTCTCCTGGCTTGTGGAGTGAAGGCATGCCAGAAGGCTTATTGCAATAAGGAGTATAAATTTGCTTGTTCTCATTTTTTGTTTAATTGTAGGTTCAAGTAGTTGGACGGCGGGTCCCGTTCGCTTTGCAAATATAGCAAAAAAAACGGAATAATTCACATCAATAGAGGATTTTGAAAAAAACAGGCATGCGGACTAGCCGCATGCCTGTTTTCAAGTATTCAGATGAGGAATTTATCTCCAGCGTTGGTCGCCAAGTCCCTTGAAGTCGACACCCTGCTGCGAGCCGATGATGTAGAACTCGCCTTTGGCGGGAGCGCTCCACAGGTCGGTCTCACTCAGGCTCAGTTCACCGAGGCCTTCAATGGGATAGATCTTGGGCTCTTCTACACCGAGGTCCAGGTAGGTGAAGTTGGTCTTGTAACTGTCTTGCACCTCAAGATTGTTGGGTGTTCCGGAGAGGAGCACGGAACCAGCCACACCGGCATGGTAGGTCTGCAGGTCGCTGCCTTCAGAGTTGTCTGTAGCCATCGTCGGTCCCACGAGAGTGTTCTTCATCGTGAGATTGACATTGCCAGAGCCAAGACGGAAGAGTGGGGTGTTGGCATTGGCGGTAGTCTCGATGGGCGCATAGCAGAACGTACAGTCGGTGATGGTGAAGTTGAGGGTACCAGCGGTGGAACGAAGGTCGCAAAGCATCACGATATTGGTGATGGTGCAGTTCTTCATTGTCACGTTGCGCCAGTCGGCAGCCTTGTTGGTGGTGGTGATGACACCCTGGTCGCCGATGCAGTTGATGAGACAGTCTTCCATGGTGATGTTGTGCACGGCGTCATTGTCGGTCTGTGCACGGCACACGGCACGATAGCCGGTGAACGAGCAGTTCTTGTAGGTAAGGCTCTCCATAGTGGCCTTGGTGCCGTTGACGTTGAACACCTGACGGCCGCCCCAACCCTTCTCCTTGTTGGTATCCACTGGGTTGCTGCCATTGTTCACCTTGTCGCTCACGAAGTCTATCTTCTCAAATACGACATCGTTGATTTCTGCTCCAGAGGCCATGGTGAAGCCACCGGTTTGGATGAAACGGGCATTGCCCGCAAGGGTGAGACCAGTGACAAACTTGATCTTGTTGGCAGTGGAGGGTAAGGCTGTGCCACCCGAAATCTTGTAGTCGAATCCGCCCTTCAGCACATAGGTGAGGTCCTGACCGGCATACTCGGCGACATCGGCTGCCATCTGCTCGGTGGTGATGTAGGTCTTGCCCACACTGTCGACAACGGCACGCAGGTCGATGACGGCACCCGAGAAGTTCTCGGCAGCAGCAGTGGTGAAGCGTTTCTTGCCTTTGTACATGTTGTCCTTGTAGGCTTCCACACGGTAAGTGGTGCGGGGCTGAAGGCCATCGACAATTGCAGAGCGAACGGCTTTCATGTCGCTGGTCACGGTCACCTCATTCACCAAGGAGTCGTTGCTGTCTTTGATCACCTTCAGCAGGTCGTAGTCGCCTTCCTCCGACCAGCGGATGCGGGCGGCATTGTCGATGATGTCGGTGGCTGTCACCGAACTGAGGTTGGTGGGATAGTCGATGGTGGTAATGGTTACCGAATAGGGTTTTGAGGACAGACCGGTGTTGGTATTGGAAGAACTGATGTAGACATAGTATTCCTTGTCGTACTGCAGGCCGTTGAACTGGCAGGTGAGTTCACTGGTGGTGATTTCCTTCACGTCGGTTCCGTCGGTGGCTTCCATCTTCACCGTGTATTGGTTGGCGGAGGTGTAGTTGTCCCATTTCACGATGACATAGGGCACGAGGTTTTCGTCAAGGCCTTGCACAATGTTGTCCGACTCGCTGATGATGGGCCGGAAGAGGGCATCGGCGGTGGTCAGGTCGTCGTCATCGCTACAACTGACAAATGAAACCATTCCTGTCGTGATTGCTGCGAGAAGCAATATCGATTTGATTATCTTTTTCATATTTCTCTCCAAATATTATTTATATTCACGTTCAATAGTTGCTACCTCGACGT
The DNA here is from genome assembly GCA_900315455.1 of uncultured Prevotellaceae bacterium. Lineage (GTDB taxonomy): Bacteria > Bacteroidota > Bacteroidia > Bacteroidales > Bacteroidaceae > Prevotella. Next base: position 31,955 of record OMZE01000034.1, read on the forward strand.
TCACGCCATCGCCCATGTTGGTGTCAAGGATGTGGTATCCATCGTTGTTGAGCACGGTGCTGGCAGAGATTGTCTCGGTGGTGATGGGGAGTACGTAGGGCACTACGCCGTTGCCTTTCAGGGCACCATTGGAGTAGCCACGGTAGAGACGTGTGAAGTAATCGCTGGCGGCATAGACATCCTTGCGGGTGATGCCTGTGGGCTCACCGCTGTTGACGGTGACCACCTTCGTGTTGGGGGCAGTTCCCAGGGTGTAGGTGATGGTGCCATCGCCATTGTCGGTCTTCACAGGAGTGGTGGTGCCGTAGTCGGTTCCACCATAGACATAGGTGCGGGTGCGCTTGATCATCTGAGAACCCCAGTTCACAGACTGCCAGCCGGCAGCCGTCATGGTGGCGTCGTCTTCCTCAATCCTGTACTTCTCGTTATACCACTTGATGTCGGTCTTGAGGTTGTTCTTGCCTACCTTCACGTACCAGAGTTTCGGAGCCCAGTTGGTGTAGTTCACGGCCTCGGGATACTGCTGAAGCACGGCCTCGTCCATCATCAGGTCTTCGTTGGTGGCAATACCCCAGCAAAGGGCGGTGCGCATGGCCTGCTCAATCTTTGTGGCATACAGGTTCCAGCGGATGAGGTCGAATTTGCGGAGTGCCTCACTGCCAAACTCCCAAGCACGCTCGTCGACGATGGCATTGAAGAAGGCTTCTTTGGTGTTCAGGCGAGCAACGTATTCGGTGACATCAGCACTATAAGTGGGACTGTTGGCGAAAGCACGGGCACGGACCTTGGTCAGGCATTCCTTGGCAAGGGCGGTGGGACCGTTGAGTTCGTTCTCAGCCTCGGCCAGCATGAGCAATACGTCGGAGTAGCGCATGAGCGGGAAGTTGATGCCGGTACCTTTCGAAGAACCGCTACCCAAATCCTTGGCGGCAAGGGCACGGTCCCATTTGCCGGCATACAAACCTGTGGCGGCAGATGCCTTCACGGTGTCGTTCTCATGGCTGTACTTGGCACAGCACACGTCGCGGCGACTGTCGTTGTCGGCAAACGACATGTAATAGGTCGGCGTGACGGCCACCTGAGCGGTGGTGGTACCCTTGGCGCAGGAACCGGTGTTGGCTACACCGAAACTCCAGCCGATATCGCCGCCGTAGTTCTGCACGAATGCCACCTCGTAGAGCACCTCGGCATTGTTCTCAATGGTGTAGTTCATCTCGTTGACGAAGGCTTGCTCGAAGTTGGGATACAACTCGCGGGGCTTCAGTTGGATGAGTTTCTGGCAATAGTCCTTGGCCATCTGATAGTAGTCGGCACGGCTGTGAGCGGTCTTCTCGGCTCCGCTAACGTCTTTGTAAGTGACACTCAGCGAGTCGGCATTCACGTCAAGATATTCATCGGCGCACTTCATCGTGCCGTCCTTAGTCATGCCGTAGCCGGCACGGAAGAGGGCGATACGGGCAATCAGGCCAATGGCGAAGTCGCGGTTCATACGCTCGATACCGCCGGTGTTGACATCACTCCACTTCATGCTGGGCTCGATGTCGACAAGTTGCTGCAGGCAGCGGCTGTAGACCACGTTCTTGTCGGTACGGGGCTTGTCAATCTCGTCGCCCCACTTAGCGGCCACATCGTAGTAGGGCACATCGCCGAAGAGGTTGCACATCAGGTAATAACGGAACGCTTTCAGACAGGTGGCCTCACCCTTGATCTGCTGCATCTCGTCTTGAGTACCTATGCTGCTTTTGTCGATACCTGCACGCACCTGGTTGGCACGCTCGATAGCCTGCAGGTTGTTGTCCCACACTTTCTTCACATCGCTCCATCCCACGTTGCCAGCACCCTGCAAGGGCCAGATGGCATTGCGGTGGTTGGTTGCCGTGGTGGCACTGACACCCATGGCCTCGACGTCGGTGTTCTGCATCCACACACCACACATACGCGAGGTGTAGGGGTCTTCGCCGAACAGTACATATACACCGTTGATGGCATTGGTGGCAAACTCCGAAGAGTTGTAAACCATCGTCTGGTCCATCTGAGAGGGGGAGTCAACGTTCAGCGTGTCATTGCAGGAAGTGAGGGCAAAAGCCCCTACTGCCGCAATTGCTAAATATTTGCTATATGGTTTCATATTTCGATTCTTATTCAGGTTTTGTTTCTTCATGTTCCGGAAATTACAGGGTGACGTTCACACCGAAGGTGAAAGCACGGCTCTTGGGGTACGACGAGAAGTCGATACCAGGAGTAAGACCGGAGTAACTGGAGTTGCGGACGTAGGAACTGACCTCGGGGTCGAAGCCGGGATAACTGGAAATCACAAACAGGTTGGTGCCTGTCACATAGAAGCGGGCGCGCTGGATACCCACCTTGGTGGTGAGATTGTGGGGAAGGGTGTAGCCGATGGTCACACTCTGCAGACGCAGGAACGAGGCATCGTCCATTGCCCAGTCGGTGGGCACCACTACAGCGTCGCCGGTGGAGAAGGGGCTCCACATCTCCTTTGCTGCCTTTCCGTTGCCACCTTCATTCCAATAGGCCAGGTCGGCAAGTTCGGTGAGCAGTACGCCAGTCTCGGGGTTGATGTAGGAGTAGGCATTCGACTGACTCATCTCCTCGCGCATGTTGGGCCATGTACCGGCACGGTAGCGTGAGGTGGTCTGAATCTTGTTGGCATTGTAGATTTCATTGCCAACCTTGTAGGTGAAGTTGAGGTTGAAGTCGAAGTCGTATACAGTACCTGAGAATCCAAAACCTCCGGCGAAGTCGGCATTTGTGTCACCGATGACAGTGATATCCTTGGCGTCAACAACACCGTCGCCGTCGCGGTCCTTGAGTTTCATCGTACCAGGACGGATGCCGATGGCACCGCCGAGGAGCGAAGTGGTGGGAACACCGGATTTCAGCGTGTAGGCACCGGTGGTGGGGTCGTAACTCTCGAAGTCGTTGGTGGTGTAGTAACCGTCGCTCTCCCAACCATAGACCAGACCGATGGGGTCGCCGATGCGGACGATGTAGTCCTGCTGGTTCTTGTTGTCGGTGCTTGCCCATCCTGAGGCAAATGTCATCTCCTGGAGACCATTGGCAAGAGCCTTCACGTTCGACTTGTCGAAGCCGATGTTGAAGTTGGCCTGCAGCGTGAAGTTCTTCTTCTCGATGATGGAGGCATTGAGGGTTAATTCAATACCCTTGTTGCTCGTCGATGCCGAGTTCTCCCAAACGGTGGTGTAACCGGGAGCGGCGATGTTGTGGTTGATGAGCAGGTCGTCGGTGTTGTTCCAGTACACATCGATGTTACCATTGAGTCGCTCGTGGAAGAAACCGAAGTCAAGACCGATATTACGGGTGGTGCGCTTCTCCCAGGTAAGCATCGGGTTGGCCAGCACGGTGGTCACAGCCAGGTGAGAGTTGGCGTTCTCGCCTACACCATAACGCTTCGAACCGCTGTTGGTGCTGTAGAGTTGGCTGAACATGTAACTGGGGAGTTTGTCGTTACCTACCTTACCGTATGACACACGGAGTTTCAAGTTCGACAACCATTTCTTGGCTCCCTCCATCCAAGGCTCCTCAATGATACGCCATGATGCGGCAGCAGCGGGGAAGAAACCCCATTGGTGACCGTCGGCGAACTGCGAACTGCCGTCCTCACGCAGGGTGACGGTGAGCAGGTAGCGGTCGAGAAGGGTGTAGTTGATACGTCCGAAGAAAGAAACCTTGTTCTGGTCGGCTGCCACATTGCCGGTCATGGCCTGCATGGTGCCCAGACCAAAGTTGGCAAACACTTCCTCGGCGGAGAATGCCTTGCTGAAGTTGTTGGCATCCATCTTGTTGTAGTTGGAGCGGCTGGAGCGATACTCCTGACCGGCCATCACGTTGAGATGGTGTATCTTGTTGATTTTCGTGTCGTAGTTGAGGGTGAAACTCTCACGGATGGAGTTGGTGTTGGTCTTCTGCCAGTCGGCCAGAGGCATACCGCCTACATAAGAGGCCTGAGTGGTGGTGGAACCATACCAGTTTTTCACCTCGTTGAAACCATAGGTGTAACCGCCTTCCAAGTGTGCTTTAAGACCTTTCAACGGAGTGGTCCAGTCGAGAGAGGCGTTGAACACGAAACCGCGGTTGTTGCGGCGGCGCCAGTACTGCTCCGACTGCTCTGCCAGCGACATGTTGGCACGCTGCCACTCCACGATTTCATCGTCTGACATGGTGGAGAAGTCGGGGGAAATCATGCCCGACAGACCTTTGGTGGCAACACCATAGAGGGCCTGCTCAGTACGCACCTTGTAGGTGCCACCCTGTGTACCCTGACCATTGGCGGTCTGGTCGTTCACACGGGCGGTAAGAGAGAATTTCAGTTTGCTGTTGATGTCATGGTTCAACTTGAACAGGAATGCATAGCGTGAGAAGTCGTTGTTGGGCATCAGACCGGCGTTGAAGTCATAGGTTCCCGAAAGTGAGAACTTGGTCTTTTCTGTACCACCATTGACGCTCACATTATGACTCTGTGAGAGCACGTTGGCTCCGAAGAGGTCTTCCTGCCAGTCGATGGCCTCGACACTCTTGTAGAGGTAGAGGTCGTCGAAGACGCCAAACTGCTTGTAGAAGGAGTTGAGTGTGCTCTCACCACGCAGTGCGGCATATTCATAGTTCGACATCACATACTCGTAGGCGTTGAGGACGTCCATGCGCTTCGACACGGTCTTGGTCTGCAGATAACCATTGTAACTGACCACGGTCTTGCCGCCCTTGGCGTTCTTCGTGGTAATCAAGATTACACCGTTGGCACCCTCTGAACCATAGATGGCGGTTGAAGAAGCGTCCTTCAGCACGGTGATATCCTCAATGTCGTTGGGGGAAAGGTCGCTGAGCGAACCTCCCTGGAAACCGTCGATAACAATCAGCGGGGTGTTGTCGCCAGTGATGGAGCCACCACCACGCACACGGATGAGTACTTCGGCATCGGGCGAACCGTCAGTGGTTGTCACCTGCACACCCGACAACTTACCGGTAAGGGCTTCCGAGATGCTAGGGGTAGGGATGGCGGCCAACTTGTCACCGCCCACAGTGGCTACCGAACCGGTGAGGTCCTTCTTGCGTACCGAACCATAACCGATTACCACCAACTCGTTGAGGCTGGCGGCCTCGTCTTCGAGCACGATGTTGAAAGTGGTCTTGCCGTCAAGTTGCACGGTTTGGGTTTTCATGCCGATGTACGATATCGTAATCGACTTGCCTTTCACGTTCTCTAAGGTAAAGTTTCCGTCGAAGTCGGTCACCACACCATTCTGCGTGCCTGTCTCCATGACAGTAGCACCGATGATGGTTTCACCGCTCGAATCGGTTACCGTTCCCTTGATAGTCTGCGCTGAGATGTTGCCCGCAATCATTGCGAGAGCCAACAATAGCGCCAATCTAAAGAATTTTAATTTACCAAACATAGATTTTATTTTAGGTTTAAAAAAATGCGGTAGATAGTAGTTTGTTGCTTTGTTGTGTTTGTCTATCTTATGTTTTGCAAAGATAGATAAAATAATCTTAAAATCATAATTTTTTGATGCAGATTGTTGCATTTTAACTAAAAAAAAGCAGGTCCCACATGGAAACCTGCCCTTTTTCACCTATTTTGGTGGGGTTTTTCTTTCGTAATCAGAAGATGGAAGTGCCTGACCTGGCTTCGTCGTCACTTCCCTGACCGCCGACACCTTGCTCGTAACCGCCGCTCACGGCTGTGATCTGCATGATGTCTTTTGTGTACAACACGTTCACCTTCATTGCGGGTGCGATATAATTCTTTTTCATACGGTTTCTTTTGTGTCGGCGAGTCAGCGTTGTTGACTCGCCGACGGGTTAAATGATATGGTTAGTTGATATTTGTTTACTTGACCAAGACTTTCTTGCCATTGATGATGTAGATGCCTCGCTGGGCGCGGTCTACCTTCTGACCGTTGAGATTGTAGATATCGCCGGTCATCTCTTCGAGCATCTGTACAGCCTCGATGCCATCGACCACAGTGTCGTCGATGATGAAGGCCACGCTGGCTTCACTGTCGCCCACTTTCTTCATGTATGCACGGTAGGCGCGGATTTTGTTGCCACCGTTGGCTTTCACAAACTCCTCTACACCTGCTATCAGGTCGCCTTCTGCGATGGGCGACTTGCCTGCCTCGTAGGCGGTATAGGTGCCTACGAAACTGTATTCATTGTCGCTCACGGTCAGGTCGTTGGCTTCTACCACAGTCTTGTTCTTGAATGGCTCAAGGGTCTTGTCGCCATCCACGAAGACGGCATAGGGAGTGTTGGCCTCAAGGGCTTCCACAGACTGGAACTTCAGGTATACGGTGCCTTCTCTCACTTCCGAACCGGTGTACTTCAGCACTTTCTCTGCCTGCAACTCTTCCTTGGTAGTGGCGAAGGGCAGCACGATGGTGTTGAGCCCGTCGAGCAATACGCGGTCGGTACCGATTTCCTCGTATTCACCGGCAGCAGGGGCTTCAGTGTCGTAGTCGTTGACCGAAACACCGACTACCTCAGCAGTAGCGGCTTCGCCGAATCCACCCATGCTGTTGGCGGCACGCACGGCGAGCACGTCACCGGCCTCGGCATCGATGGCAAACGAGGTCTCGTTCTCTACCAGTCCGGCAAACACGCCATTCTTGAAGATAGCGTAGGCGATGGCGCCTTCCTGGGCTTTCCAAGTCAGTTCACCATTGGCATAACTGGCCTCGGGGGCTTCCACCTGAACGGTGAGTGATGCGGGATCCCATGCATTCTGGTTCTCCTTGAACATCTTGTCATAGGTGTATGCTTCGGCCTGTGCGGCTGTGAGGATGGTCTCGAAAGCACCGCCATACGAGTTGATGATGTTGGAGGCAGGAGTGATGTTGTTGCCGGCCTCGTCCATGGTGCCGTATTCGCCGAAGACCTTCGGGTCGCGGTTGTTCATTCCTTTCTGGATCCAACGGCCGTCGATAAGGGTTTTAGCGGCATTGTTGTCGAGCGTGGTGTTCAGGTAAACCACGATGGGGAAGTTCTGCCAGGTGCGGCCGAAATTCCAGTCGCCCTTGCCGTTGGCAAGGTCCACCACCTTACAGTTGTCGAACACATAGCCGAAGTCGCTGGTGGTGGTAGCAGCAGTGATGGTACGTCCACCGGAGCCGTTCGGGTTGCGTGGCTCGAGCGAGAGGGTGGTGTTGACGAAGCGCACGTCGCCACCGCCACAGAGGAAGTCGACAGTGCCGTGCACATCGCAGTCCTCCCAATACGACTGCTTGGTGTTCTGGCTGTAATAGGTGTCTTGGTAGGAGAGCATGGCAACGTTTTTCAGTATCACGCGGTCGCCCTTGTCTTGCAGACATACGGCACGTCCTCCCACCTGTCCTCCTGCTTGTGCGCCGTAGTAGTCGAGAGCGTTCTGCAGGGTGAGGTCTTGCATGTAGAGGTTTTGTCCGGAGTTGAGCAGCGTAGCGGTTGTTCCGATACCTTCCGTCGACTTGTCGGGGGCATTCTTGATGATGGTGCCTTCTCTCGACTGTCCGATAATGGAGATGTTGTGGCCGCTGATGGCGGTGAGCACGGTCTCTCCCAGGTCATAAGTACCGTCGGGCAGGAAGATGTAGGAGCGCTCAGCATCCTTGCTGCCATTGGTACCGTTCACAACATCAATGACATCGATGAGACTGCTGGCGTTGCCTGGCTTAACGAAGTACCAGTTTCCGGCGAGGTCGTAATTGGTTTCAGTGGTGTTCACGATGCGGATGTTGTGGATATAGACGGCGCCTCCAGCCTCGATGTCGATGTAGAGTTTGCCTTCCTGGCCTTCGTAGTTGAAGGATTCAATCTGTCCGTCGGATTCACCTTTTCCGGCAATGCGTCCCACTTCTTCTCCGGCAGCGTTCTTGAACACGAGTTGTGCGTCACTGGCTGAATAGAGACAGTTGGTCACGGAAATGACGGCCTTTGGTCCAACGAGCAACTCGATGCGGTCGCCGTTCTTGAATGCCCATCCGTGCTGATTGTCGTGCCAGTATCCGCTTCCCACGGAGACGAATGCCTCATGGTCTTCGGGATAGAAGTATTTATCGGCAAGGTCGAAGTTGTATTTCTTGTATGTGCTCGGACCTTCTATCTCAGTGGCCACGGCATAGATGTTGAGGTCGCTGGTCACAATCTCGTCGGTGGTGTATTTCCTGGTTCCGGATTTCTTCACAAACCATCCACGCACCTTATAGCCTTCTTCGGCGATGGCAGTGGTGTAGTCAACGGCGAACTCACCGATGGGGGCGTCTTTCTCCACAGCCTGAGTGCCCATCGTCGTACCGTCGGTGTTGATATAGGTCAGGGTGAAGTCGGGCTTTTGCACGAATTTGGCCACGTAGTTGATGGTGATACCGGCGAGCGACACGGGGATGGTGACAGCGCATTGTGTGGCATCACCGGCATAGGTAATCTCACCAACCTCGCCGCTGGCAGCGGTGACGTTGCTTACAGGATTGGAGGCAGAAATCATGTCTTCCTTCTTCGACAGTTCGATGGTGGCCACATACTGGTCGCCGTCGGCCTCGAAGATCTTGTCGGCCTCATAGTTCACGCCATTGGCTGTGAAGGAGGCGAGTATGGGCACCGAAACTTCCTCACCATTGAGCAAGCCCTCAATCACGATATCGGCAAAACCAATTTGCTTGCCGCTTTGCAGGTGGTAGAGGTTGACGAGCAGGGCCACGGGACCTTCGGCAGGCGTGCTGCCTGTGACCTCATAACTCAGGTCGCTGAATTTCTGGCCTTCTTCCGAAGCAATGGCGGGGTTGGTGCCGTTGTTGCGGTTGGGCTTCACCTCAGTGGCCAAAGTCACCTTGGTGCCGTCGGGGTTCTCCCATGCAATGTCGAGCAGACCGTTGTCGGTGCCGAAACGGGTGGTCTTCAGCGATACTTTGGTCGGGGTGAATGTCAACCCGTATTTGGGCTGGATGATGAAGCGGATGGCATTTGTCTCATCGGGATTGTTGTTCTGGGAGTAGGGCTCGATGCGGGTCTGGTCGAAACCGGCACCATTGTTTACATCCTTGATGAACAACCCTTCACTCACGGTCACCTTGCTGCTGAGGAAATAGTTGCCGGCATCGCCAAACTCAGCCGTCTGGCCTTCGGTACCCAAATTGAAGGGGAAGGTGGCTGTGGCAGCAACGTCTTTGAGCGAAACGGGTGCCTTTGAGGGTTTCTGCACCACGCTAACCTTATATATATAGTTGTTGCCAGCGGTGGCGGTCACCTCTACGTAGCCCTGGCTCACCTCTGCCGAGGTGGCGGTATGTGCCACGGTGGTTTCGCTGCCGTTTTCTTCACCTCCTACAGCGAAATGGCAGTAATTGGGGAAACCCACCACGGTCACCACGTCTTCCTTGGAGATGACGGGCACTTGGAGGATGGTTCCGGGATTCATCTGCGCATTGTCGCGGTTCACGCAGTAGAGTTTTCCGCTGGTGGCATCCACATGCATGAAGATGCCTGCCACATCTGATTCCACGTCGGCTTCCACGCCTTGGTAGTTGGTATTGGCCTGAATGCCTGCGGGGATATTGTTCTGGAAGTCCCAGTTGGCGGTCACGTCTGCGGCGAGTGCTTTCTCATTGTTAAGCACCACGCTCACACTGTAAATGTAGTTGTTGCCTTCGGTGGCAGTCACTTCCACAAAACCCTGACTCACCTCTGCGGCGGTGGCGGAATGTGCAACGGTGGTTTCGCTGCCGTTTTCTTCACCTCCTACAGCGAAGTGGCAGTAGTTGGGAAAACCTACCACGGTCACTACGTCTTTCGTGTCGGTCACGGGCACTTTCAATATGGTGCCGGGGTTCATCTGCGCGTTGTCGCGGTTCACGCAGTAGAGTTTTCCGCTGGTGGCATCCACGTGCATGAAGATGCCAGCCACGTCGGCTTCTACGTCGGCTTCCACGCCTTGGTAGTTGGTATTGGCCTGAATGCCTGAGGGAATGTCGTTTTTGAAATCCCATTTGGCTGTGGTGGCTGCATTAGCCCACAAAGCCGTCAGTAGCATCAGGCATAGCATACCAATTCTTTGAATTTGTTTTTTCATAAGCCTTTGCTTTGATAGTTAGTAATTTGTTTTTAAATATTTATTGTATTAGGTTAAATAATTGCTTGAATAGAAGTGGTAGGTATACACTTTTCTATTCGACAAAAATAAACAAAAACTCTGATACTTCCAATTTTTTTGCCGGAATTTTCAAAGGAAGGTGGGTCTAAGGCCTTTAGGGTTCTAAGGGCCTTAAGAGTCTTTAAGGTCTTTAAGATATTGAGACTCAATGGTCTTTAAGGTCTTTGACGAAGAATCCGCTCCCACCACGGGAGCGGATTCTTTATGAGAGTGGCGTGTTATTTCCTGATGGTTTTCTTTCCGTTCTTGATGACCACACCCTTGTAGTTGTTGCCCACACGCTGTCCGGCGATGTTGTAGGCTGGGGCGTTGATATCGTCGTCAATGGTCAGATTCTCTACACCTTGGGTAGATGAAACCAGGATGGGATATACCTCGTAAACATCGTTGTAGATGATGAGTATGCCCTTCACGTCATAGTTGTTGTTGGCATAGTCGTCGGGCGACACTTGCTGTTCCATCAACTTCCACTTGTCGTAGATTTGGATGCTGTAGTTGTTGTCATCATAGGCATAAGTCTTGCCATCTTCCACCTCCAGTTTCACGTTGTTGAGTTGTATCAGGTCGTTGAGGTAGGTGCTGCCGAAGGCTTGTGAGATGGTGATATGCCTGGGCTGTGCCTCACTGCCTGCACTGAAGTTGATGTTGTCGGCATTGGTTTTGTCGGTCTTTGCCAGTTCGGGCAGATTCTTGTAGAAACTCAACTTTCCGGTGATGGTGCCGTTGAGCATCTGGTTGGTTTCAAATGCTATGCCTGTGTCGTAGAAGTCGATGGCACCGCTGGCATCACGCACGTACACGTCTCTGCCATTGGCATACAGCACCTGTGCGTTGCTCAGAGTTAATATGGCCTCGGTGTCAGCATTCAGTGCCTTGAAGGCAGCGATGTCGGCAGCCGTGGGCAGTCCTGGGGTGTCGCCGGCCGGCACGAGCGACTTGGTGATGTAGATTTCATATTTTCCACGGTATGGCACCAGAATACCTTCGGCATCATAGGTACCTGTCTCGATGAATTCGCCCATACCCACTTGGAAACGGTCGTAGAGTTGGATGCTGTCGTTGCCGATGTAGGCATAGATGTTGGTGTACTGGCCTTCCTCCTTGGCTACCACGCTCACACCCTTAATCTTAATCAGGTCGCAGTAGTAGGTTTCCGACTTGGCCTCTGCGATGGTCACCACTCTGGCTACAGTAGAGCCTGCCGATGAAGAGTAGCCGCTGTTGTTGGTGTTGTCGGTCTTGACGAGTTCGGGAATATCGTTATATTTTGTCGACTTACCGATAATCTTGCCGTTCATCACCTGTCCTGTAGCGAATTCGACGCCGGTCTTGTAGAAGTCGATGGCACCCGAGCCGTCGCGTACATATACGTCGTTGGTTCCCACGAAGAGCACCTGTGCGTTGTTCAGTGTCAGAATGGCTTCAGTGCCGTCGGCCAGTGCCTTGAAGGCGGCGATGCTGGCTGCTGTGGGCAGATCAGGGGTACTTCCTCCAGTGGCGAGCGGCTTGATGTTGCAGATTTCATACTTGCCGTTATATGGCAGCAAGATGCCTTCTACGTCGTAGGTGTCGGTGGCGTTCCACTCACCCATGCCAACCTTGAACTTGTCGTAAACTTGAATACTGTCGTTGCCGATGTAGGCATATACATTGGTATAGTTGCCTTCCTGCTTCTCCACCAGTTGCACGCCTTGAATCTTCAGCAGGTCGCAGTAGTAAGCAGGCGACTTGGCCTGTGCGATGGTCACCGTCTTCGGTGTGACAGTGCCCGCTGTGGCAGTGTAGCCATTGCTGTTGGTGTGGTCGGTCTTTGCCAACTCTGGCGTGTCGAAATAGCGGGTTGACTTGCCGGTAACCTTTCCGTTGAGCACCTGTCCTGGCTCGAAGGTCAGATTAGTCCTGTAGAAGTCGATGGCAGCAGATGCGTCGCGTATGTAGACATCGTTGGTTCCCACGAAGAGCACCTGTGCGTTGTTGAGTGTCAGTGTGGCCTCAGTGCCGTCCTCCATGTTGTTGAAGGCAGCAATGTCGGCAGCCACAGGGAAGTCGCCTGCCTCTTCCTTTACAAAGGTCTTCGACACCACCTGGCTCAGGTTGCCGCTCAGGTCTTCCTCCACGGCTTTTACGGTAGTGGTGGCAGTGAGGGTGAAGGGCGCACTGTAAGTGATGGAAGTGCTGCTCGACCCCGGAGTGCTACCGTCGGTAGTGTAATACACGGCGAAGTCTTGGTTGGAAGGCGTGATGGTCACCGTGGTCTGGTCGGTGAACGGTGTGTTGCCGCTGATGGTGGGCACCGGACTTCCTGCGCCAACGGTGGCTTCCACGGCCTGTATTCTCCAGTGTCCGCTTCCTGTCGGACGGGTGAAGGTTACCGATGGGGCACTTCCTGTCCACACGCCGGTGGCTGGGTCGTAAGTACCGGTATCCACCACATCGGCTGCATCAGGTCTGTAACTGTCGCCATCTGCGAAGGTTACCTTGATTTGAGTGAGGTCGCCCGATTTGGCAGCCACAATCATCTGTCCGTTGCCATACAGGCGTATACCCGCTCCGGTGTTGTAGTATTTCCCGTCGTTGGCTCCTCCCACGAAAGTCACGGTGAAGTCACCCCCGTCGAACGGGTCGGAATACTGCACGCCGTTTTCAAGGCCTAATTCGGCAAATGTGATGGTGCCGGCCCATGCCGGCCCCAGCATTGCAGTGAGCAATGCCAACATGAAAAAACGTAGATTTTTTCTCATAATCATTAAGTTTAAGTTAAGGTTATTTGTATGAAATTCTCAATGCTTGTTGTTATCTAGCAGGATAAATGGTGCTGTCTTGATTCTGATTGCAAACTTAATTATTTTTTTTGTAATGCACAATAGATAGGGGAGAATTTATTTTGCTGGAAGGATGGGGGCTAGATACTCTAGATGCTCTAGATATTCTAGATACTCTAGATATTCTAGAAAGATCCTTATATACCAATGCCGCCGGGCTTTTGGCCTGGCGGCATGGTGTGGTGGGTGGGGTGCTTCAATGCTGTAGTATCAAGTTGATGATGTCTGTGACATCGGTCATGTTGATGAGGCCGTCGTCGTTGAAGTCGGCATTGCTCACGTTGAACTTGCCAGTTTCTTTTTGCAGGATATAGTTGATGATGGCAGTGATGTCACTGATGTTGATGAGGCCGTCTTCGTTGGCATCACCTTTTAAGCCGGCATTCCCGTAGATACCCTCGATGGTTATCACCCATACCACCTGTTTCCCGCCTGGGGTGATGGTGAGCGCATTTTCCACGGGCGTGTCGAACTGGAGTTGATGGGTAGCCATGGTGTAGTTGCTCGATGCGTCTTTTTGGGGATAGACGTAAGCCGTCTCACTATATGAGGTGCCGTTGCACTCCTTGATGTAGGCGTCGGTTTCGGCGTAGTTGTCGTAGCCCGTCACGGTAATGGCCTTAGCCTTGAATCCCTCGGGCAGATGGATGGTATACTGCACGTTGGCAGAGTATTTGATGCCGTTTTCCTTTCCTACACTGTAAGCCTTGTCGTTTTCGTTTGTTACGCTGATGTCGTTGTCGAAGAGCCATTTCGTGGTGGTCTCGCTGTTGAGGTAGGTCGATTGCGAGATGACATACGTGGCCTCCTCATAAGGTGGCTCATCCTGTGGCTCCTCGCCATAGTAAGGCACACCTTCCACATAAGCCACTTCGGGGAAATACTCATCCACGCTGCTCTCTGCGTCGGCATTCTGCAGTTTCACCATATTCTCCACCAGCGCATTGCAATACACCTCGATGTTGGTGTACCACCCTTTTGCGTCGAGGGTGAAGAGCACGGCATCTGCGGCATCGTTGGGATTGAGTCCGTTGGCTGTCTCCCAGATGTCGGGCATTCCGTCTTCGTCGCTGTCTTTCAGTCGGGTGTTGCTCTTCAGTTCGGGATATCCCCCTACGTCGGAAGGGCTGTCGATGATGCCGTTGATTCCGGTCTTGCTACCGGTATAGGCATACACGCCGCTTTTTGCCTCTTCGGCATATCGTGTGTCGAGCGCATCACGCTGATAAGCCGCACCGCAGTATTTCAGCACTTTCTCCCATGCCTGGTGAGCCGAGTGAGTGGTTACCGTACCGGTTTCAAACATTGTCTCGCTCTTGATGGCCTCTTTTGTCATGTCTGGGTTGTTGCGGTTGTCTACATCGATGCCGTTCCAGTCCCAGAAGTCACCCTTTCCGTCCATGTAGTTGCCGTTGACATAGAAATAGCCATACACCCCTTTCGGTTGATTGTTCTCCCCGTTGTCGGCACTGGGCTGGAAGATACGGTATTTGATGGATTTCTTCGTAGCGGGTCCCGACTTGTAGTAGTTGTTGACGAAGTTGTAATTCCCGCCCTCTCCAGAGTATCCGCTGTTGGTCTGTCCCCAGTTGTTGACCACGCAGTTGCGCATGTCCACGATTTCGTGTTCCGGATCGTTGCAATACCTGCTTCCACACATTCTTGGGTTGCGTGAGTCGTGGCAAGTGAGCATATTGTGGTGGAACGATGCGTTGTGTCCTCCCCATATACCAGCATATCCATGGTTGCTCTTGCTGTGCAGCGATTTCTTCATGCTCTCTGCCAACAGGCACCACTGCATGGTGAAGTTGTCGTTCTCATAGAATGAGGCACACTCGTCGACGCACCAACTCATCGAGCAGTGGTCGAGAATGATGTTCTTCAGGTATCTTCCCCAGATGGCATCGCGCCCGTCGGCATTGGTCGCCGACCCTTCGTCGCCTGGTCGGAATCGCATGAAGCGCAGGATGACGTTGCTGGCGTTCACCACTGTCTCGTAGTTCTTCAGGCAGATGCCGTCGCCCGGAGCCGTCTGTCCCTCCACGGTCACGTCGCCATAGTTGATTTTAAGTGCCGATTTCAGTTCTATCGTCCCCGACACGTCGAAGACGATGATTCTTGCCCCCGAGGTTTTCTCCAGTGCTTGCCTGAGCGAGCCGGAACCGCTGTCGTTGAGGTTGGTCACGTGCAGCACCTTTCCCCCGCGCCCGCCGGTGGTGGTATATCGTGCGAAGCCCTCTGCCCCCGGGAATGCCGGAGCCTGAGCCCACGCCGAGGTGGCCGCATTCAGTAAAATAGCCATCAGGGCAGCGATGGTTATCCTTGTTGCCTTTCTATTGTTTGTCCTGCTTTTCATCTTGTTTTTCCATTTTCATGGCCTTTCCCGTTGTCAAGGCATTGGCGGTTATTCAGCATTCATTGCCTCCATCTCCAGTGATGCCCAGATGAAAGGACCTACGCCTTTGGCATCGTTGTCGCGAATGGGTTCGCTCATGTAGTAGTCGAACGACCCGTCGCGCTTGAAGTTGGGTTTGGTCACATACGGTCCTGGAGCCGGTCCGAGACCACTCACGGAGCAGCAGTCGGTGAGCGATATGGTCTTGTCGGGATTCACCCGTATAAACTTTTTCAGTATGCCTTTATACGCCTTCACCCCTGCGTCCTTGTAACTCTCGTCCAGATATCCGAGCCGCCACCCTTTGAGGAGCACGTAGGCGAACATCGACGAGCACGTCGACTCCAGGTAGTTTCTCGGGTCGTTCACGTCGAGCACGTCATACCACACCCCGCTCTCCTTGTCCTGGTATTTCACTACCGAGCGCATGGCTTTCTGCAGAAGTTGCACTACCTCACCCCGTCGTTCGTAGTCTGCCGGCAGCGCGTCGAGCACCTCTATCATGGCCATCACATACCATCCCAGGGCCCTTCCCCAGGTGTGTTTCGATAGCCCGGTGTCCTTGTCTGCCCAGAATGCCGTGTGTGTTTCGTCCCAGGCATGTTTCCAGAGTTGAGTCGTGGCATCGTATGTACGGAGGTCGGTCTTGGTGATTTGGTCTACCGCATCGTCATAGTATTTCTTGGCCTTCTTCCCTTTCAGTTTGGGCGCAGCCAACGTGTAGTAGGGCAGTCCCATGAAGATGCCGTCGAGCCACACCTGGTTGGCGTAGATAGCCTTGTGCCACCACACCCCCTCCTTCGTTCTGGGTTGGTTTTCCAGTTGTTTGAAGATGGTTTTCAACGCTTTCAGGTCTTTCTCCTGCGGTTCCAGACCGTACATTCTCAGAATGAACCGTGCCGTACGCACATTGTCGAGATTGAAGTCCTCGTATTGGTATCCTGTCACGTTGCCGTCGTTGTCGATCATCTTTGCCGAATACTGTCTCAGGTATTCCATGATGCGCTCGTCCTTGTATCTCAGGTATGTATCGAGCATTCCCTCCATCTCTATGCCCATCACGTAACTCCATTTGGGCTTGGTGGAGAAGTCGAGCATGTAGGGCTGGGGCACGCGGGTCATCTCCGAGTAAGTCAGCCATTCGCTATAGTTCTTATATGGGTTTTCGGTAAGCAGTAGCGACCCGTTCACCATCACGTTGTCCAGTTCCAGTCCATGGCTCAGTCCGGTGCGTTGCAGTCCCTTGTCCATCACCCCGTCAAACCGACAGTCTTTCACGTGTATGTCGTAGATGTTGTCGGCGTCCTCCAGTCCGTTGAGCAATATGCCATACTTGCTCTTCTTGCTGTTCACCTGCTCCATATACACGTTGCGCACGGTGGGGTTGAATCCCCTGCAACACACCTCTTTGGGTTCGTAGTTCAGGTTGATGCGCATCACTGCCTCGCGGCATTCACCCACCTCCACTTTTCTCATATAGATGTTCTCTATCACGCCACCACGGCAAGAGTTCGTCTTGATGCGTAGCACACGGTCGAGGTTGGGCGAGTCCATCTTGCAGTTTTCCACGAACACGTTTCTGCATCCTCCCGAGATTTCCGAGCCTATCACCACGCCCCCGTGCCCGTCCTGCATCTCGCAGTTGCGCACGATGATGTTCTGGCTGGGAATGTTCCATTTTCTCCCGTCCATATTTCTTCCGCTCTTGATGGCGATGCAGTCGTCGCCGGTATGGAAGATGCAGTTCTCTATCAGCACCCTGTTGCACGACTCTGGGTCGCATCCATCGCCGTTGGGTCCCTCATTCCATATCTTCACGCCCCTCACGGTGATGTCGTTGCTGAGCAGTGGATGTATTACCCAGAAAGGCGAGCGCAGCAGTGTCACGTTCTCTATCAGTATGCCGTTGCACTTGTAGAGGTTGATGAGTTGTGGCCTCAGTCCCTTCCCCTTTCCGAACTGTCTCTGGCTCAAGTCCACGCCGTCCTCTGCCATTCTCAGCAGTTCCGGCCGGCTCTCCCTTTGACTCTCTGTCACCGCCTCTGTCCATCCATACTTGCTGTGGCCGCACATCGGCCACCACGTGTCGAGACTCCCGTTTCCATCTATGGTACCCTCACCGGTGATAGCCACGTCGGTCTCGTCGTAGGCATAGATGCAAGGCGAGTAGTTCCACACATCCAGACCTTCCCATCGTGTGAGCACGGTGGGGTAGAGTGAAGTGTCGAAGGCAAAGAGCAATGTGGCCCCTTTCTCCACCACGAGGTTCACGTGGCTCTTCAGCCGTATAGCACCCGTTTCCCATGTCCCTTCGGGCACCACCACCTGTCCGCCGCCTGCCTTTGAGCAGGCCTCTATGGCCTTGTTGATGGCTTTCTGGTTCTTGGCTGCCTTGGCTTTTGTCGAGGCGCCATATTTTGTGATGACGAATTTCTTGTCGGGAAAAGTCACCTTTCGTATGCTTTTTTCTATCTGTGCATAGTCGGTGTCCCATCCTGCGGCCAACATGGCCAATGGCAATGCCAGTGTCGATAAAATCAAGAGTAATTTTCTCATGATGTGATAGTGTAGTAGTTGAAAAAGAATTTGTTTAAAGTAGATTTGGCTTATTTTCTGCAAAAGTAATAAAAAATCGTCAGATTGGCAACATCTCTCTGAATAATCGAAGTGTTAAAAAATCTATATTTAGCGTTAAAAATTTGTTTTTCTAATTTTCACGACCTATATTTGCAACATGTTTTTTAGGATTTCGGTGTTTCGAAATCGTCCCTCGAGGTTGGTAGCTTCCTGCACCAACCTCTTTTGCTGTCAATATACTCACATTGAACGGTTTAGGATGTTGGAAACGGACCGCCCAAGGTGGCAGAGGGGCTCGACACGGAGAACCATGTGCGAATTCCATTATCAAGGTAAACGTTGGTGAATATTATTGACCGTCAAAGCCAGTGCTGCCGTTGTGAACCTTTCCAGTGTCGGGGTTTGATATTTAGGATGGGCTTATGGGCATGCGAATTGTTGGTTCTTGAATGGAGTTTTTGGGGCATCTGCAGTTTTTATTGTTCCTTTTATGAGCCAGTAGTGGAGATAGTCCATTAGATCATCGTGGCTATCGTAGGTTTCCTTTCCCTTATACCTGCTTTCTTCTGCAAACATTTCAAGCCAATCCCTCAGAGCGTTTGTAGTGATTTTGTAATCTGTGCATATAAACTCCACCAGAGGTTGGTCTTGCAAGATATATTCGATACAATCAACCGGGCTTGCCGGGAAAATGGTTGCTGCCACATCTGGGGCGGCTTGTGTTTGTTGTGCGTCTTCTTTGTTGTCCTCAATCCCCTCATTGGTGTTTTCCCCATTGTTGTCAGTCAGCCAGTAAGGGAGTTCCCCCACATCAAGAAGCCCATCTTCAAGTGATGCAAAATACTGCTGTTGAATCTCCCTGTTGGTAAGCACCTGATGTTCTTCGAATGCAGCACGGTCGAAGAACCCCCATTCCACGAGAGTCTTGACGATTTTCTGCATTTTACTGATGTTGATGCCTGGCAGTTCCTTGAGGATGACGATAGAGTTTTCCGGTTTCCACTCGATGAAATATCCATTATTATAGATAGCGCACAGCAGCATGATAGTAGCCGCCTGTCCTTTGGTGCCGTGTTCCACGGTCACGGCACAGATTTCCGGTCTGTCGAAGAAGTCGATGCTGAGTTGAAATCTTTTGTTTTCCTTTTCCTGTGTAGTTGTCATGGTTGTTGATTTTTGTTTTTACCATGGCAAAATTAGTGTCGCAAAGGAAAAAATTGATGTCATTTTCGTATGGATGAAACTGGGGGATGGCAGAAAAAGGAAATAACGGATGAAGAATGGCTCGGGTTTATTCACTGAGTTTATCGGTAATTGCCGCATCTGCTCAATATGCAACAATTTATCTTAGCCCCAGCCATCTACTCATTTGCAGTCCGCAAATCTTGTTCCCTATAAGGCAGAAGAAGAGACTCAGCAGTAGTACACATACTGACGTGATGGGGTATGGTAGATTAGAATATAGAATGACGTAATTGCTTAAGAATGTCATCACCATGATATGACTTAAGTATATCCCGAAAGAGTAATCGCCAACTATTCGGAGAAAACTATTCTTGAGTTCATACTGTTTGTGCTGCAGAATAGTGTAGACAATAAGCAAGAACAATGTGCTTGAAAGGTAACATGACAGTTTTATTTGTGACCCACAGTTCACGTCTCCAAGTAATAGAAATCCATATCCTTCAGTTATCTGTATCACGATGGAGGCCAAGTATAGCAATATAAGAACCTTTAATGAATAGTGCTTAACTATAAAACGGTTTCCTATAACTAGTCCTAAATAATAGAATGTAAACCACCCCAAACAAGAATCTGTCCATATTATATTTACATATGGATTCAGGCTCTGTCCTGTCAATAACCAGTAGTATTTAATGACAATCACAGAAATGGGAGCAACCAACCATCCTAGAAACAGATATTTTGATTTCGCGAGTTTTCCTAAAAACGGGGTCAGCAGTACAAATTGGATGTATACAAAAATGTAGTACATCGGTACGATAGCCTTTGCCGTTATCAGATTTGTCAGTAACTTTTCAGGTTGTCTAGAGACAATAGTATACAGGACGGTCCAAATAATATAAGGAATGGCTACCCTGATGATACGTCTTTTATAAAAGAGGCTCCAGTTAGTGGTTTCTATTATGGTGAGGTAGCCTGAAAGAAAGAGGAATGTTGCAACTGCATAATTGATGAAAGGACGGACAAAAACCTGAGCATAGCCCTCAGAACTCGTGTGAATCATCACGACAGCAATTATCGCGAGTGCTCTGAATACCTGCACCATGTTGTTTCTTGGTGCTTGGGCCCGCTCAACTGTAGGTTTCTGCACTTTCTTGTCTTTCTTTTGTTTTTATCCCCAAATCGATTTCACGAGGTCTTCGTAAATGAATTGTGATGCTGTTTTCCCGTCTTTTGGCCGTAGGTAGGTCTCGAAGAAGTTTTGTCTAATGGGTGCCATGTAATCATTTCCCCCAATCACCACGTTGTCGATGAATGTTTTAATGTCGGAAAGGTCTTTTACTCTGTAATGGGCATCGTAGGCATGCACTCCCTGTTCATCAGCAGTGGTTTTCACCTCCTCAATGTTGGGGTTGTCGTATAGAACGGGTTTGTCAAAATACAAATAGTCGATAAGGAAAGAACCACTATCATGAATCATGGCATCAGACCCTTTGAATAAATCTATAAACTCAAGGGTTTCCAGTTGAGTGTTCTCGTTCTTGTCCCAAAAATCGTAATACTCTCTGGTTTTCTCTTCTCCCCAATCAGGGTGAGCACATAAGAAAGAGTATAGAGCAGGGTGAGGCTTGAAAGCAATAGTGATACGGTCTGCATACTCGTGAACCAACTCTTGCATGAAACTCGCCATTTCAAGAAAATAGGAAGCATGGAAATATCCCAACTTTTCTTCGATGGTGAAGTGTGGTGCCCATATGATTCGTTTTTTACTCCGGTCTTTCACTTTCCAGACCTCTTTTTGGGCAGGTGTGAAATAATCATCTGCTCCAGTGTAACCTGCTACTATCACATTGCGTGCTTTGTTCCTATTCACAGATTTGACATATTCTTTAATCGATTCCGTTTGGTAATACAGTTTCCATGCGTAAATGCCAAATCTTTGTTTGTAAAAGAGTTCCTGTTTCCTCGGAAGAAATGCATAGGGCACATAACATAGTAGTTTGTCAATGAAATGAATATGTCTCCTACATTCTTCCGTAACGCCGTCGTATGGTTGAGTATAAAAAATAATGTCGGGGTCAACTATGCTGCGGATTTCTATCATTGGCATACCTTTTTCCAGCTCATAGTCCACGTACTCCATATTCTGTGCGTCAAAGAAAGACCGCATGGCCTTGAGGTCAGTTATGCGTTGGACTTTCGAGAAATTGGCAAATGGATCCAGGAAAATGTATACGTGGAACCGCGTGTCTTTTTTCAGCAATTCATATAGATGCTGGTACTTCCACATCGCAACTGTTTTAGGGAGAAATACTACATTGACGTGGCCTTTCTCTTTAAGTTTTTCCACATAATGGGCTTGTTTTTTGGAGATAACCAGAGGGAGATATCCTTTGTAATAGAGTGTCCTCCACAAAACTAGGCGCAACAATTTCCAATCGGTGAGAACATTGAAAAGTGCTTTTAATATATATGGCGTTTTCATAACTTTATTATCGCATTTTTCACGATTTCACAAAATTTTCTTTGAGAAAACATCTTTTCGCCTATTACATACCCCCTTTTAGCCATATCTCTTGATTTTGTCGGTGATGAAAGAAGATTTATGGTTTTGCTGATAAATTCCTCGTCATTGTGTGCCAGCATATAATCTATTCTGTCCCTACATGTTTCACTATACCACCTTGCTCCAACTGGTGTAGAAACAACAGGACGATTCATCAGCAAACCCTCAACGAACTTCACACTTGTTCCAGAACCATAGTAAATTGGAATGACAACAACAGCCGCCTTTTGATATTCTGAAGCCAAATCATCAATTCTACCAACGGCTCTTACTCCTTCTTTATTATTCAGATAGTCTAAAAAATCTGGTTCCCCGTCACCTACTATTTGAAGTTCAGCCAATGGGATTGATTTCTTTATTTGTGGAAAAATTGATTCTACAAAATGTTTTATGCCATGCTTGTTAGGAAAATAACGTAAAGTTCCAACAAAAAGAATCCGAGGTGTGAAGTCTTCAGAGAGGCTGGGAGCGGGCTTATCAAGAACAGTCGTGTTATGTAGAACTATAGTTTGTGGAGAAGGCAATTCTAATGGGTTTGAGCAGAAAGAGCAACGAATATTTGAGAAGAGTTTCCTCAACATTTTCGGTATTCTCATAGACTCATACTGTTTCTTCCATTTGTATAATATAGAACTGGCCTCAATCACTTGAAGTTTTTTAATGGCAGCGAGATTGTCATCCGCATCAATTATTAGTTTATCTTTATAATCTAACAAACCACAAATAATTGCCGTTTGAACATATCGACATGCTATGAAGTCATATTTCTTCTTATTCAAATAACTATTTATAATTGATGCCTTTTGCTTGTTTACTTGAAAATATGAATACGGATTAGATGGCCATATAGTCATACATAATAGCGTACGAATTACTTCCCAATAATCCTTATTTTCCCATATCAGTTGAGAAAAAATGACATTACAATTGAGAATGTCTGATACAATATTGTTCTTTGAAAAGCAGATGACATCTACTTGTGCTATCTCAGAAAGCGCCTTTATAAACAAGTTACTTCTTAAGCTAGCCCCAGAATCAATTGTAAAAGGATCTCCTGGCGTATTAATAACTAGTAAAAGATGCTTGCTATTTTTCATTTTGCTGAATTAATTTGAGTATGATCAATTTCAAACTAAATGCATTCGTAACTTACTATTTTCGAACTGTTGAAAATCGGAAAAAACAGGCATGGTTATTTATATTTTGAGTTTAATGTTAGAACGTAATCTTTAGTTCGATTACGATCAGCAATTTTCTTTGCTGGTATTCCCGCGTAGATACTATTTGATTCAGCATCTTTTGTAACCACGGCATTCGCTGCACAAATGGTACTGCTTCCAATAGTAATACCAGGCATTATCATTGCACGGCATCCTATCCAACAATAATCACCAATTGTTACATCACCTGTTATCGCTTCATGAGTATGAGGGTCGTGACCCATTGTCCATATAATACTCTCTTGAGCGATGTCCACATTATCGCCAATAACAATCCTTCCTCCTCTTCCATCCAATAAAGTGTTTTGGTTGATGACACAACCTTTACCTATTACTATATTATATCCACTCCAAAACTTGACATTCCTTAAGACCACAGTTCCTTCTCCGATCTTCACATGGTATTTCTTCATTACCCATAATCTGAATCGTCGTGAAGGGATGCTCATAAAGAAAGGTTGCAATAGATAATTTTTGAAATTGTAACTAAACATGAGTGTAAATTAATTGATTAGTGATTATTAAATCCTCTCTCTCTTATTAAGTCAGTCTATCAATGTTTTAGAGATTTCAATTTTATCCAACAATTATTTAATAGATAATAAAGGAATGGGTTACCCATTGTAAGATATATCCTTGGAACTAATAATACTGCTGCTAAGTAATTGGTTTCCTTGGTTTTTTCCCACCAATAAGCCCAGCGCCACCAATATCTTTCCGAATCTTTACCATATGGTATCTTGCCAACTGACTTAAGAAACGAGAAAGCCTTCAATCCCACTTTTGTTCGAATATATGAATTCCTCCAATTGGTTGTTATCATGGTTGTTGATTTTTGTTTTTACCACGGCAAAATTAGTATCGAAAAGGAAAATATGATGGCAAAACTTGAGAAGCCCTAATAGTTGATGAATACTCAATAGGATTGGGTAGGGGGATTTGCTTTCTTCAGTAGTTTAATTAAATCCTTTGTAAATTCATCTGCCCCTTTGCTATTGAGATGCATGCCGTCTTTAAATAAATCATTATTATGAACATATTTAGGGCTATTAGAAAAGTCAATGAAGGTAATACCATGTTCTTTACATATCGCTTCTATTGACCCGTAATTGCTGAATGCCTTTTTGCCATACCATGTGGGAGAAATGACAAAAACAAGTTCTCCTTCGTTCATTTCTTTAATAAATTGATGAAGAGATGAGTTTCTTCATGAAACCCCAAAGCATCTGCCGGCATCCATCCACGGCAAGGCAATAATCGAATTTGCGTTTTTGTTGAAATTGTGGCAATAAGTTTGTTGCCCTCTCAATAGGACCGGCTACCAATTGGGGAAAGAAACTGATATAGGCGAAAAACTCTATAATATCGTGAGTGGCTTTGATTTTCTTTTGATAGACATCTATGGAGTAACTAAGGGCTTGGAATGTATAGAAACTAATCCCTACCGGAAGTATAACGTCGAGTGTCACCTTGTCAAGATGTAGGCCAATTGCTCCGCAAGCAGCCTCGATGTTGTCAGCAAAGAAATTAAAGTATTTGAATGTGGCCAGTATGAGCAGATTGGCAACGATGTTGCCGGCGCTTATCCACCGTTGTCTTTTTCGTTGTCCTTCAGAATGCTCAATAGACAGTCCACTGGCGAAACTGAAAAGCGAAGTAAGGGCAATGAGGAAAAGAAAGCGCCAGTCCCACCAACTATAAAACACATAACTGGCTACTACCACCAAGATGTTTTGTGCCTTCCTGTTTCTACAAACAAACCAGTAGAAAAGGAAAACGATGGGGAGGAATAGTAAAAACTCGAAAGAATTAAAAAGCACTAGTGATTATTATTTGTTGTTCTACGAAGAAATATGAAAAAAACAAAATGGTGAAGTGTTGAGTTGCTATATTCGTTGAACAAGGAATAATCATTAATGTCATTGAAGATTCAGTACCAAATGGTGAGGAGCGTTTTTAGAAATCCATTGCCATGCGGCTCGACTCTTCTTCCGATAGTTCTGTTACTGTAGTGCTCATCACCCGGTAGACCCGTTGGCATAGGTTGAGGACGGTGGGGCGGTGGGTGGTGACGATACAGGTCTTGTTGGGCCGTTCGCTGACGATGTTCTTCAATACAGTGCGCTCGGTTGTCACATCGAGGGCCGAGGTGGCTTCGTCAAGCAAAAGGATGGGAGCGTCGCGGAGCACGGCGCGGGCGATGGCGATACGTTGTGCCTGGCCTTCGGAGAGTCCGCGTCCCCGTTCACCGAGTTTGCTGTTGATGCCATCTGGCATATGTTCCACGAAGTCCCATGCGCAGGCAATCTTCAAGGCGTCTATAATTTGCCCGTCGGTAGCCTCCTCATTTCCCATCCTCATGTTCTCGGCAATGGTGCCTGTGAGGATGGTGTTGCCCTGAGGCACATAGGCGAACAGGTGGCGCGTCTCAATGTTCAGTTCCACCTCCGTGCCGTCGCTGCTTCGGATGACCGCCTCGCCCAACTCCGGTTTGATAAGACCGAGAATCATGCGGATAATGGTGGTTTTGCCTTCTCCCGACGGTCCTACGATGGCCACGATTTCGCCTGGACGAGCCACCAGGCTCGAGTTGGTGAGCACATGCTTCCCTTGGATATAGCCGAAGTCCACATCCCTCATCCTGATTTCAAAGCCATCGTCGGCATACCGGTCAAGCAGTTCGCTGCCCACAACATGCTTCTCCTTGGGCAACTGCACCAGTTCCCGCACACGGTGGGCGGAAACCGAACTGTTGAGGAATGCCGGTATGATGCCTATCACGCTACTGAAGGCACCCGCCAGTGCTGCCCGCTGTTGCAGGAAGAGTGTCATCGTGCCGTAGGTAATCTGGTGCGACCACAGCAGGTAGAGACAGTAGCCGAAGGCGGTGAACTGCACCAGCATAGCCACTAACGACATATAGACATTTGTCTTGATGGAGAACCAATTGTATTCCAGACTGATTTTCTTGAACTTCTGTTGCCACTCCCGCAGTTTCCGGCTGTATTGGTCGAGGATGCCGAACGACTTGATGGTGTCCATGTTGTAGAACGTCTCCACCTCGAAGGTCATCACCTTACTGCTCATCTCGCGCATCTTCATGTTGTACTCCCGCTGTTTCTTGATGACGAACTTCGAGGCGAGGAGCGTGAAGGGGGCACTGGCAAATGCCAGCACCGCCATCACCATGTTGTAGTGCATGATAACCCCTAGGGTGGCGAAGAACTGGTAAATCGAGATGATGATGGTGGGGAGCCAACTGATGGCATTGGCACTCACCGTGCCGACATCACCAGTGAATCGGTTCAGCACATCACCGTTGCTGTAGCGGTTGATGGCCATCCAGTCGGCATCGATTATTTTATCGAAGATGTCGCCTTGAATGTCGTTGTTGATGTGTATCTGCAGTTTCAGTGTCACGCGTCCCAGCACATTGCCGATGACCAGCCCGAAGAGCGAACTGCCCACCATCACGAGAACCATGACCCACAGTTTCGTCACTTGATAGCCCGTAATGATATCGATGAGGTATTTTCCGGCGATACTCGACACCAGTCCCAATGTCGTGCTCAGGATACCGAGTATGATATAGAAGGCGATGGCTTTCTTGTAGCGTTTGCTATAGGTGAAAATCCACCGCCAGTCGTCAAGGATTTCACCCAATGTGCCGTTGCGCCATTTGGTGAAAATGGTGAACAGGGATTCAAAGGATGATGCCTTTGGTTGTTGTGATACAGGTTCGTCAATCATGTCAGGAATATCAGATTATCCCAATAATATCGGTAGCATGTTGTAGAAGAAACCGAATGCGTAGAATAGTAATATGCCTATGGTCAGCATCTTTTCCTGATTCTTCCAAAACCGCTCACGCATGAAAGGATAAATCAACACAATGGGCAAGATAAACCATGAGATTTGGGCGAAGCGGTTGGAGTAGGGTGCACGGATGATTAACACCCAGAAAGCATTACAGATGATGTAGATATTGACAATCCATCGGTAGTATTCGTCCCTGAATAGTCTCCTATACATGAAATATGCAGCAACAGCCACACCTAATGCGCTGTAGGCGAGAAAATCCCATCGGAATGAGGTAGATACAATAACTCCTTCCGAAATCATGTCTTGTCGAGTATATGTGAGATATCTTGTCAACTTATTCTCATCTGCCACGGAATCCGCAAATCCCGCCATCCAAGTCTGAATGGAATTACCAAAGAAATAAGACAAAATGATACTCAAAAGCCAACCCCCGATATATATACGGCTGTCGTTCACGAACCATGCCAACAATGCTGCTGCCATCATCAGATACACCGTGTTGTGTACACCTGCGCCCAAGAGGGCGATGATGAACATCATAGGGATATTTTCGGTATAGGTCATCGCCAAGATGAAGAGCGATGCACCCACACCGTTGCGCACTCCATTTACTCCGTACATCCAGAAAGTGAACATACTGATGACCACCACAAATGGGATGAAATTGTATTCTCTGAATATCCGTCGTAATGCGAGCCAAAGAGCCCCCACATAAATAGTTGAAAAAATCGTGAAATAGAGATGAAGGCTTCCTGTCTTAGCACACATTCTTGTAATGTTTTCATAAAGCCATTCTTTCGACCATACCAAATGCTGCAATTGTTTATTCTTGACCATAGCCTCGAATCCTCCAGCATAGTTTGCCGTGTCACCATAAGCGGAAGATGCAGGTCGCATACCCATTATTATGATGATTACTATTGCTACGAACATGCCAAGTGCTTGATTAACAGACACTATCTGTTCGTTGAAGACCACGCCTCTCGCGCATTGGATGACACTCCACATTACCAAGAATAATACGATATAATGGAAGTAAATACCAAGATTTGGGGTATTGAAAAAGTCTGCCATAATTATTTCGGGTTTTGCCCGATTGAAGAATGAGTTATTTTATATTTCTGGTTTTCCACCGGATAAAGATGTATAGCATTATGCCGAAGGGGATGGCGCATAGCGTGAGCCCCTTACGGGGTGACTCACTCAGAAAATGACGGTTTTTGCATAGGATACTGCTCGAGACGTAGTGGATAGCCTCCATGAACCGCCGCTTGGCACTGGGTGCCAGTACCATAGAAGATTTCCTGATGAAGGCGAAACTTCGTGGGTTGCGGATATACTGCCGAAACATGTTCAGGCTTGAGCCGTCGGGCTGGTATTCCACCCTTACCAACGGCTCGTTGAGGATGAGCAACTCGTAGTCCTGGTCTATCTGCTCGTACAGCCATCCCAAGGACAAGTATTTCTCGTCTTCGAAGATGGGGTAGGGGGGATATTGGTGCACCACGTCGGTGCGGTAGACCATCTTTTTGTCGCCGACACCTCCCTCGTTGTAGTATCGTGCAACGGTGATGCGTTCACGTTCTTCGGGCAATCGCTTGCCGATGACCTTGCCCTCATAGTCGGTGTCGAGACCGATGATGCCTGCCACTTCTTGAGAACCTTTTTCATGCCAGAACGTGATGATTTTCTCCACGGCATCGTCGGGCATATAGTCATCTGAGTCGATGCAGGTGTTCAGTTCTGTCTTGATGAGGCGGTAGGCGGTGTTGTGTGCCCCATGCATGCCCTGGTTCTGTTGGTAGTGATACTCGATTTTTATTATCCCCTCATTTTGCCAACTTTCCACCAAATCGGCAGTATTGTCGCTCGACCCATCATCGATGATGAGCCAGATGAAATCCTTGCAGGTTTGCCGGCAGAGGGCCTCATAACCCAGATGGAGGCAATAGGCTCGGTTGTATGTAGGGGTAAAAATGGTAAGTGTCTCCATTAATTCAATATCTCATTGTAAAAGTCATACAGGCATTGGCGAACATAGCCTTGCTCAAAACGGTCGGCTACCATTATGCGGGCGTTGTCGGCCATGTGCTGCCGTTCTTGGGGTTTTTCTGTCATTTGCTTCATCGCGTTGTAGAGGGCATCGGTGTCGTGGGGTGGTACGATGAGTCCGTTTTCACTCTCCTTGACGATTTCCCTCGACCCATTGATATCGGTCACGATAGATGGCAGCCCCATCGCGCCTGCCTCCAGTACAGTGTTGGGGAAACCCTCACGGTAACTTGGCAGCACGAAGCAGTCTGCGGAGGCATAATAAGCCAAGAGGTTTACATCGCGTTGCATGCCCAAGGCATGTACTTCGGGATGGTGGTCGATAATGGCTCTGGTGGGGGCGGGGATGGGATCTATATCGTTCTCGTCGGGTCCCACAATCCATAGGCGCAGGTTGTTGTGCTCCTTCGACAGTCTGTCGAAAGCCCTGCACAGTTCCTCTATCCCCTTGTCACGTCCCACGCGCCCCACGAAGATGAATGTCATTTTCGTGTCGTCACGCAGTTGTTTCACACGTTGCATCACTTCGGGCGTGCGGTCATAGTATTTCATATCTACCCCACGCACATTGCCATGTCCCAGCACCTTCAGTGGTTTCTTGGTGATGTAGTTGTTGAGCATGTCGTTTTTCACCCCTTCACCCTCGGAAATCACGTGTGTGGCGCAACGACAAGTGAGACGGTCGGTGGCGATAAGGATACGGCGTTTCAGTCCGGTAGCCGACGGAAACACCAGTCCGGTGAACGTATGCACCCTTACGGGCACCCCCGTCATCCATCCCGCCATCATGCAGAGCAGACCAGCCTTGGGAGTCATTGAATGGACGATATCGGGCTTTTCATGCCTAAAAGTCTTTATGATGCGCCATAATGACACCAGGTCTTTCAGTGGAGCGATATGCCGCTCCATCTTGATGCGGATGCAGCGCACCCCCTCGCGCTTCTCCACAATGTCGAGCAACTCACCTGGCGACGACAGTGCCACCACCTCGTATTGCTCCGACATCTCGCGGAGCAGTCCGCGACAGAACAGTTCGAGAGAAAGGGGAATGGTGGAGGCTCTGATGATTTTTTTCATTTTTCCTATAATAATAAAGGAGATGTCTATTTATTGTTCTTCTCAATGATTTTATTGATTGCCATTTGCAAAGCCATGAACAATGGCGTCAATTTGTGTTTGGCTGCAAAATAATATACCTTCCAATGGGGTGGGAAATAATGAAGTTGCAGTTGCGAAAGCGCCTGATGCTGCCGGTCTCTGCTCAACACCTCTTTCAGGGCTCGGTGTTTCTCTCTCCATGACCCATTGCTTCGCAGGGCGATGATGCTCAATCCCAGTACTCCTAGGGCAATGCGGTTTTGCAACGCCATTTCGAAGTCTTTCCCTAAATGTCCTTCCCCAATCCTGCGCTCCATTTCATCATAGAGTTTGTCCCATTTCCTTACAAGGTCACCCCGGTGGATATTTGAATACGATGTCATGTTTTTCCGATAGTGGTACCAAGGTTGAGGCACATACACTACCTTCTGGGCTTTGCCCATATAGTCGATATTGAAAACCACGTCCTCGGCGGTACCCACCACATTGGTGTCAACGAAAGTGATGGCATTGTCGCTGCAGATAACCCGCCGGCTATATAATTTTCCCCAAATAGTGCCCCAGGCATCCAATAACTCAGGGTGTGCCAACTCTTCTCCGTATGGGCCGAACATTCTCCGCTGGAGAAGGCCGACGCTTTGTTTATCCCAAACCCTCTCCTTGGTTTCAAACATCTTGGGGAGTGACTGTGATTCAAACTCCCGTGTATAGCACCACACTACAGTGTCGGCTTGCTGTCGTTCCGCCGTTTCCAATGCCAATTGGCAATTGTCGGGTGCTATCCAGTCGTCGCTGTCAACGAACATCACCCATTCGCCTTTGGCTAATCTGAGCGCCTCGTTCCTCGATGCTGAAATGCCCATGTTCTGGTCATGTAAGACCAGGACCACCCGCTTGTCTCTATCAGCATATTGTTTGAGGATGGCGCGTGTGCCATCATGAGACCCATCTTCCACGCAGATGACTTCCAGGTCGGAATGGCTTTGCGCCAATATCGAGTCGAGGCAGATGCCAATGTATGCCTCGCAATTATATGCGGGAATAATGATGCTGACCATTTTCTATCTTGCGGGAAGAATTCTTGAGACGAAAGAATACATTCGCATAATGATACGCCGCAAAGGGATGACACGGAGCCAGGTTGTGGCAAAGAATTGCCATGTCCTGCAACTCTCGTTTATCCACTCGCCTTTTCGGCATGCTTGTTTTACGATGGCGAATACCCTGTCGGGATCGAGTGGTCCCTCTGTCTCGGTTTGGGCATCACCGATGAGGTATAGCCCTTCGGGCTTTACCCATCGTATGCGGTGCATCACGAATTGCCCAGAAGGTCTTTCGTAAAACACCATGTCGCCCCTTTTCAATGGCCTTTCTATCGGACCGAAGATGATGGTGTCGCGATGATGGATGAGGAAAGGAGCCATACTGCTCCCCGAGATGATGAGGTTCACGTCGTGGCCTTCTCTCACCATCTCACGCAGTGCTGACAGATAGGCTTTGGTGTCTATTTCACGCATAAGAGTGGGGACTTACAACAGGTCTTCGTTGATACGTCTCACCCTGTGACAAGGAGTGCCGTAGGCTACATAGCCGTCGGGAATATCCTTCGTCACCACGCTGCCGGCTCCGATGATGCTCCATCGGCCGATTTTGATACCCTGGATGATGGTGGCACCCGCGCCTATCCACGAGCCTTCACCCACGGTGATGCCACCGCACAGTGTGGCCTGGGGAGAGATGTGTACGAAGTTGGCAATCTGGCAGTCGTGTTCCACTACAGCACCCGAGTTGATGATGCAGTGGCGGCCAATCTTCGTGTCAGACTGTACCACAGCCCTGGGCATTACAACTGTTCCGTCGCCAATCTCGGCATGTTCCGAGATGATGGCTGTGGGGTGGATGGCCTTGCCAAATTTTACGTTGTAAGACTCCATCAGACGCTTTGCGACCATCCTTCGGCAATCGTTCATGCCGATGCTGATAATCATAGGCGACATCTCCTCGACGTGATGGATGACAGGAAAGCCCAAGAACTCTTTCAAATTCTTGTTGTCGTCAATAATTCCTTCAATCTGTACTCCTTGTTGTTCTAAAATGTCAACGATTACTTTAGCATGTCCACTTGCTCCAAATAAATACATTGTACTAAAGTTTCGCAAGTGTTTTGACACCTGCATAATTTAACATAAAATAGGAATAAAAAAAGCTTCGAAGTTTGCTCAACTCATTGGAAATGAGTAAC
>OMZE01000035.1 GCA_900315455.1 uncultured Prevotellaceae bacterium
ATTACATCTTTATCTTTTTAACGTATGATTATCGGATTTATTACAGGAATAAGAGTAAATGAAAACTATGAAAATCTTTAATTTGATGATATTTAAGATAAATAATCAGACAAAGCAAAATAACATACCGACAAGAGTGGACTTGTGGAGCAAATGTGGAGCAAATCAACACCCTATACAAAAGCGAAAATCTCGCAAGTTGCTTGTTTACAGCGTCTTGCGAGATTTTAAATGATTTTAAAAAGTACCCAGAGCCGGGGTCGAACCGGCACGGGTTGCCCCACTGGTGTTTGAGACCAGCGCGTCTACCGATTCCGCCATCTGGGCTTTTTGCGGTGCAAAGGGCAAATTTTTATCAGGAAAAACACTAAAAACTTGTTTCTGTCGTTATGTTTATGTAATTTTGTGCGCTAATTTTAAATCTATATGAGTTTATGCCTACCGATTCGAAGAATTATTGTGTGATTTTAGCAGGAGGAAGAGGGAAAAGATTGTGGCCAAGCAGTCGCATGGGACATCCCAAACAATTCATTGACCTGTTTGGTACTGGCCGCACTCAACTTCAACAGACCTTCGACCGTATCGCGAAAATCATACCTTTAGAAAATATATTTGTCACCACCAACGATGAGTTCCAGCCCATCGCCCGCGAGCAGTTGCCCATGCTTCCCGAGGAGAACTTCCTCGGCGAGCCGGTGAACCGCAACACCGCACCCAGCGTGACATGGGGCTGTTACCGTATCCTTACACTTTGTCCTGATGCCAACGTCATCGTCATGCCATCCGACCAGGCCATTATTGGCGAGGAAGCCTTTGAGCGCTGCGTGCAGTCGGCCCTCGGCTTCGTTGCCCAGCACGACGGCATCATCGTGATGGGCGTACGCCCCTCGCGTCCCGAACCCGGATATGGCTACATCCAGATGGGCGACGAGAGTCTGGAGATCAACCTTCACAACGTGAAGTCGTTCAGCGAGAAGCCCGAACGTGAGTTTGCGCAGATGTTCATGGACAGTGGTGAGTTTTTGTGGAACACCGGCATCTTCGCCTCGAGCGTGCACCACCTGTTGCAGCACTTCAAGGCTACCATGCCCGCCATCTTCCGCCAGATAGAGATGGACGGCTTCAGTTTCGAGAACGCCAACATCAACGACGAGGCCCAGTTGGTGTGGGACTACTTCTCGCTCTTCCCCAACCTCTCGATAGACTACAGTGTGCTCGAGAATTCCGACGATGCCTATGTGATGCTGTGTGACTTCGGGTGGGCCGACCTGGGCACCTGGCATTCCATCTACGAGGCGAAGAGCGTTGGCGAGGGCGACAATGTGGTGCTCGACAGCAACGTCATCTTGGAGAAATGCAAGGACAACATCATCAAGTTGCCCAAAGGCCGCCTGGGTGTGTTCAGCGACCTTGAAGGGTATATCGTGGTGGAAAACGAAAATGTGCTGATGATCTGCAAGAAAAGCGACTCATCAGCACAAATACGTAAGTTCGTCAACGAGGTCCAGGTACGCCTGGGTGAAGAATTCATTTAAATTCCGCACGAATCCTCGCTGCGATATCTTCAAATTCCTCTTGAGAGAGTTTCAATTTCGGGTTGGAGAAAAGCATGTCTTTCTCACTCTGCATTGGCACGAGGTGGATGTGGGCATGAGGAACCTCCAACCCAAGCACTGCCATGCCAACCTTCACGCACGGGAAAGCCTTCTTGATGGCAATAGCCACGCGCTTGGCGAAGACATGCATCTCTGCCAGTTCGTCGTCGTCAAGGTCGAAGATATAGTCTACCTCACGGCGAGGAATGACCAGCGTATGTCCTTTTACAAGCGGGTTGATGTCGAGAAAGGCATAGAATTTCTCACTCTCTGCACATTTGTAACTGGGAATCTCACCAGCAGCGATTTTCGAGAAAATACTCATAATATTTTGATTGAAAATTGAAAATTGAAAATTGAAAATTGGCCTTCGGTCGAATGTCGGCTGCGTTTCAGCATATGAACAAGTTCTTCTGCATTCAACTTGCACGGCATTTACCGCTCTCTCTTCTATCTTGCTTATGAAGGCTTAGATGGAGATTTTGTCAATCCTCAGCCTTATTGTACCGCGGGGAATCTGGATTTCCACCTCATCGCCCACTTTTTTGTTGAGCAGTCCCTGAGCAATAGGCGTCTTGATGGAGATTTTGCCCGCACGCAGGTCGGCCTCGTTCTCGCTCACGATGGTATACGACATTTTCGTATTGGTGGTGAGGTTGGTCATCTCCACCTTAGAGAGGATCTGCACGGCCTCGGAACTCAAGCGCGACACATCTACGACCTTGGCCTCTGAGATGGCCAGTTTGAGACGGTTGATTTTATCCTCAAGGTGTGCCTGTGCCTCTTTGGCGGCATCATACTCTGAATTCTCGCTAAGGTCGCCCTTGTCACGGGCCTCGGCGATGGCTGCCGAAGCCTTCGGGCGTTCCACTGACTCTAAGCGGGTGAGTTCGGCTATCATCTTGTCATAGCCTTCTTGCGACATGTAAGTCATGATGTTATGGTTTTTAAAGGTAATCAATTAGCGAACAAAAAAATGATGAATCCCAACAATCGATGTCGGAATTCAGCTATTCTTCTGTCTTTATGTTATATCTGTGGCAAAGGTAGTGCTTTTTTTTTAATCCAACAATTTTTTTCAGCCAAAAGTTGAAGGTTAGACAAAGATTTGCTAAATTTGCATTCAAATACTAAACACAGAACATCTATCTTCTTATGCTGCCTAAGAAAGAAAGACAGGCTATCATTGAGTTGATGCATGAGCAAGTGGTCCCCGCAGTAGGATGTACAGAGCCCATAGCAGTGGCGTTGTGCGTGGCCAAGGCCAAAGAATTGCTCGGCACCACGCCTGAAAAAGTGGAACTGAGGCTCAGTGCCAATATCGTGAAAAACGCGATGGGTGTGGGCATCCCCGGCACTGGAATGATAGGCCTGCCCATCGCCGTGGCCCTCGGTGCCTTGATAGGGAAGTCGGAATACCAACTCGAAGTGCTGAAAGACTGCGACAAGGCTGCGGTGGCCAGAGGGCGGCAGTTTATTGACGAAGGGCGCATCAGCGTCGCCCTGGAAGAGGAAGATCCCGACAAACTCTATATCCGTGTGGTGTGCCGTGCCAATGGCCATGAGTCGGAAAGCATCATCAAGGGTCACCACACCCACTTCGTTTTCTTGCGCCACGACAGCGACGTATCGCTCGACCGGCGTGACAGCGTGAATGCCGAAGAGGAAAAAGACACCACGCCCCTCACTCTGCACAAGGTGTATGAATTTGCCACTACTACCGAAATCGAGGAGATTGACTTCATTCTCGAAGCCAAGCACCTGAACGAGGCAGCATCGGAAGACGGTCTTCGCGAGAACTACGGCCACCAGTTGGGAAAGACACTCTGCAGTCCGCTGGGGAAAGGCATCATGGGCGAGACCATCTTCTCGAAGATTCTCTCCAAGACCAGTTGTGCCTGCGATGCGCGCATGGCCGGTGCGATGATTCCCGTGATGAGCAACAGTGGCAGCGGCAACCAGGGCATTTGTGCCACCATGCCCGTGGTGGTGTTTGCCGAGGAAAACCACAACACCGAAGAAGAACTTGTGCGTGCCCTCACGCTCAGCAATCTCGCTGCCATCTACATGAAGCAGAACCTCGGTTCGCTCTCCGCCCTCTGTGGATGTGTGGTGGCCAGTACTGGCAGCAGTTGCGGCATCACCTACCTGATGGGTGGCGGTTTCGACGAGGTGTGCTGGGCGGTGAAGAACATGATTGCCAACCTCACCGGCATGATTTGCGACGGAGCCAAACCCAGTTGTGCCCTGAAACTCACCACCGGCGTGGGAACTGCCGTGATGAGTGCCATGCTCGCCATCCAGCACAAACACGTCACCTCGGTGGAAGGCATCATCGACGACGACGTAGACCAAAGTATCCGCAACCTCACCGCCATTGGCAGTCGCGGCATGGACCTCACCGACCGCTATGTGCTCGACATCATGACCAATAAGAAATAAACCTCACCTATGATTCACCCACACAGCAACAGCAAGACCTCCAGTGTGATGAGGCTGCTATTATTCACCCTTACCCTGCTCCTCACCACGACAGCCGGTGCACAGGAGATGCCCGTGAAATTCTCCGTCCAGCAGAAGCAGGTGTCGCCCACGGAAGTTGATGTGGTGTTCACTGCCAAGATTGACAAAGGCTGGCACGTCTATTCCACCAACATCCCCGATGGTGGACCGACAGCGGCAACCATGCACACCGAGAAAGCCGAGGGCGCGCAGCCCATGGGAGGCCTCATCAAGCAAGGCAAGGAAGTCAGCGAAGATGACCAGATTTTCGGCATGCGTCTGAGTTATTTCGAGAATGCCGTGACCTTCATCCAGAAATACAAAATCACAGCCAAGACCTACAACATCAAAGGCTATCTGGAGTATGGCGCCTGCAACGACGAGATGTGCATGCCGCCTTCGACAGTGGAATTTGAGTACTCGGGAAAAGGTCCGGAAGAGGCACCCGCTGCCGAGCCTGCCAAGGATGAGGCCGCCACACCCGCTGCCGCTGATGCTGCCCTTGCCACCGCCTTGGCTGCAGGCACGCCAACCGACACCGCTGCCGCCGACTCCCTTGCCGCAACAGTGCCTGCCGTGATAGACAGTGCCCTCGTCGCCTCGTCACAAGACAAATGGTGGCAGCCCTCAGTTGACGAACTGAAAACACTCAACGGAGGCAATATCTCCGACCGCTCATGGCTCTATATCTTCCTCATGGGACTGCTCTACGGTCTGCTCGCCGTGTTCACCCCCTGTGTGTGGCCCATCATCCCCATGACGGTAAGTTTCTTCCTGAAACGCAGCAAGGACAAGAAGAAAGGCATACGCGACGCCATCACCTATGGCATCTCCATCATCGTCATCTACCTGGCCCTCGGACTTCTCGTCACCGCCATCTTCGGTGCCCAGACACTCAACGACCTGGCAACGAACGCCGTGTTCAACCTCATCTTCTGCGCGCTCCTCGTGGTGTTCGCCCTCTCGTTCTTCGGGTGGTTCGAACTCACACTGCCCTCGTCGTGGACCAACAAGGTAGACAACAAAGCATCGGAGACCAGCGGACTGCTCTCCATCTTCCTCATGGCCTTCACCCTCACGCTCGTCAGTTTCTCCTGCACCGGACCCATCATCGGTCTGCTGCTCGTTGAAACCACCACATCGGGCAACTGGATGGGCCCTGCCATCGGCATGCTCGGCTTCGCCATCGCGCTGGCACTGCCATTCACCCTCTTCGCACTCTTCCCCACATGGCTGAAACAGGCACCAAAGTCGGGCTCGTGGATGAACACCATCAAGGTGGTGCTGGGCTTCATCGAACTGGCCTTCGCACTGAAATTCTTCTCCGTGGCCGACCTCGCCTATGGCTGGCGCCTGCTCGACCGCGAAGTGTTCCTCGCCCTGTGGATAGCCATATTCCTCTTCCTCGGTCTTTACCTCATCGGAATACTTAAGTTCCAGAGCGACCAAGGCAGCGACAAGGCCATGCCCGTGCCCTGCATCATGCTCGGACTGGTGTCGATAGCCTTCGCCGTGTATATGGTTCCCGGACTATGGGGTGCGCCCTGCCGTGCCGTGAGCGCCTTCGCACCACCCCTTTACACCCAGGACTTCAACCTCAACACCAAAGAAGTGCGCGCTGCCTATACCAACTACGAGGAAGGCATGGCTGCCGCCAAGGCCTCTGGCAAGCCCGTGATGCTTGACTTCACCGGCTTTGGCTGCGTCAACTGCCGCAAGATGGAGATTGCCGTGTGGACCGACCCCACCGTGGCCGACAAACTCAACAAAGACTATGTGCTCATCTCGCTCTTTGTCGACGACAAGACACCACTCGACCAGCCCATCGAGGTGCAATATAATGGCAAGAAACGCACCCTTCGCACCATCGGTGACAAGTGGAGTTACCTGGAGGAGATGAAGTTCGGCCATCTCACGCAGCCCCTCTACGTGCTCGTCGACAACGACGGCAACCCCATGACCCGCTCGTTCAGTTATAAAGAGGATGTAGGTGAATACCTGAAATTCCTCGGAGAGGGACTGAAGAAGTATAAATCGAATTGAGATTTAGAATTTTGACATTATTATATTTTTATGAAGACAAATTACGAAATCCGTTATGCGGCCCATCCCGAGGACGCAAAAAGTTATGACACCCAGCGCATACGTCGCGACTTCCTCATAGAGAGGGTGTTTGCCGACGACGAAGTGAACATGGTATACTCCATGTACGACCGCATGGTAGTGGGAGGTGCCATGCCAGTGAAAGAAAAACTGAAACTCGAGGCCATCGACCCCCTCAAGGCCCCTTACTTCACCACACGCCGTGAGATAGGCATCTTCAATGTAGGTGGAGCAGGCACCGTGAAGGTGGGCGACGAGACCTTCGACCTGGCTTTCAAGGAAGCCCTCTACATCGGCAGTGGCGACCGCGACGTGGTATTTGCGAGCAATGACGCCGAGAAACCCGCTAAATTCTACTTCAACAGCACTACCGCCCACAAGTCATATCCCTGCAGGAAAGTGACCAAGGCAGATGCTGTGGTAGCACACATGGGAAGTCTGGAGATGAGCAATGAGCGCGACATCAACAAGATGATTGTCAACCAGGTGCTCCCCACCTGCCAATTGCAGATGGGCATGACCGAACTGGCCACCGGCAGTGTATGGAACACCATGCCCGCCCACGTGCACAGCCGCCGCATGGAAGCCTACTTCTACTTCGAGGTGCCCGAAGACCAGGCCGTATGCCACTTCATGGGCGAAGTGAACGAGACGCGCCATATCTGGATGCGCGGCGACCAAGCCGTGCTGTCGCCCGAATGGAGTATCCACAGCGCCGCCGCTACACACAACTACACCTTCATCTGGGGCATGGGCGGCGAAAACCTCGACTATGGCGACCAAGACTTCTCACTCATCACCGACTTGAAATAAACATCCTAAATAAAACAACATCTATGACAACAAATCCATTCTCCCTCGAAGGGAAAAATGCCTGGATCACAGGCGCATCCTACGGTATCGGCTTCAACATCGCCAAGGCTTTCGTGGCAGCCGGCATCAAGACCATCATTTTCAACGACATCAACGAAGTCGCCCTTGAGCGCGGTCTCAACAACTACAAAGAGGCCGGCATCGACAACGTGAAGGGCTACGTGTGCGACGTGACCAAGGAAGACGACGTGAAAGCCCTCGTGGAGCGTATCCACGAAGAGGTAGGACAAATCGACATCCTCGTCAACAACGCCGGCATCATCAAGCGCATCCCCATGCACGAGATGAAACGTGCCGAATTCCAGCAAGTCATCGACATCGACCTCGTAGGACCGTTCATCTGCTCATCGGCCGTGCTGCCAGAGATGATGGAACGCCGTGAAGGCAAGATCATCAATATCTGCTCTATGATGTCGGAACTCGGCAGGGAAACCGTGTCGGCATACGCCGCAGCAAAAGGCGGACTGAAGATGCTCACCCGAAACATCTGCTCAGAGTATGGCGAATACAACATCCAGTGCAACGGCATCGGCCCCGGCTACATTGCCACACCACAGACAGCCCCGCTGCGCGAGCGTCAGCCCGATGGTTCACGCCATCCCTTCGACTTGTTCATCTGTGCCAAAACACCTGCCGGACGCTGGCTCAACCCCGAGGAACTCGGTGGACCTGCCGTATTCCTCGCCTCAAAAGCCTCCGACGCTGTCAACGGACATATCCTCTACGTCGACGGAGGAATCCTTGCATATATTGGCAAACAGCCATAAATTCATCATCATAGAGCCACAGAGACACAAAGGATATTCCTCTGTGTCTCTGTGACTTTTGTATAGGCAATGGTATCAACAAAAAATCAGGCAACCTCCTATGGGGTTGCCTGACTCATTTCTCAGAATTATTTTTACAAAATTACTTCAAAGCATCTGCCAATTCAGCACCAGCCTTAAACTTAGCCACCTTCTTCTCAGGAATCTCGATAGCCACTTTATCGCGGGGGTTGATACCCTTGCGGGCAGCACGGGTGTTTACACTGAAAGTGCCGAAGCCGATAAGAGCAACCTTATCGCCTGCTACGAGAGCCTCTTTGATAGCCTCTACTGTTGCGTCCAATGCCTTCTTGGCATCTACCTTTGTAAGATTTGATTTCTCGGCAATCTTGTCGATCAATTCTGTTTTGTTCATAATTTTGATTTATTAAATGGTGATTACTAATAACTCTCTGACTATTTGGTGGCAAATATAGAAGTTTCATTTCATAAATCAAACAAAAACAAGAAAAAAAAAAGCAAAAAACTGAAAAAAAGTGGGTATAGCCTTGATTTTATGCGGAATAACAGATATTTTTAGTAATTTTGCCGACGTTTTAACAACCAACAGACAATATATTATGCGCAGCATACCTACCATTACCAAGAACCTTCTGATAATAAACGTTTTGGCATTCGCCGCCTATTACGTGCTCAGAATGCAGGGTATCGACCTCAACGATATCCTCGGTCTGCACTTCTTCCTGGCATCGGATTTCAAGATTTATCAACTCTTCACCTATATGTTTATGCATGGCGGACTGGAGCACTTGTTCTTCAATATGTTTGCCCTCTGGATGTTCGGTTGTGTGGTGGAGCGCATTTGGGGACCAAAGAAATTCCTTTTTTATTACATTTTCTGCGGCATCGGCGCAGGTCTTGTGCAAGAAGTGGCACAGTATATCGAACTCTACTACACACTTTCGCAGCAAGGCAATATAGGATTCACGTCACTCATTTCCACTGTCTGGGGCGACCCCAGCATAGCCCAGGCACTCAACACCTGGACCACCGTGGGCGCTTCGGGAGCCATCTATGCCATCCTCCTGGCTTTCGGCATGTCGTTTCCCGAAGAGCGCATCTTCATCTTCCCCCTGCCCATCCCCATTAAGGCCAAGTGGTTTATTGTCATCTACATCGCCATCGAAGTCTTTACCGCATTCTTCACTACGAGCAACGTGGCCCACTTCGCCCACCTCGGCGGAATGCTCTTTGGCTACCTGCTTATCAAATACTGGCGGCGCCATCCCGAGAACAGTTACTTCGGCGCTGACAGCGGTTCGCCCATCTTCGAGAAGTTGCGCAAGAACTGGGAGAAGCACACCGGCAAGAATGTTGGCGGTGACAAGAGCGGCAATCCCGACTGGGACTACAATGCCAGCAAGAAAGCCGAGGAGGAAGAGATAGACCGCATACTCGACAAGATACGCAAGAACGGATATGCCAGTCTGTCGAAAGAAGAAAAGCAGAAGTTGTTTGAAAGCAGCAACAAGAAATAGAGATGGGCTTCATCAGGAAATTCAAGAAATTCACATTACGAATCATTGCCACGGCCAACATCCTGGTCGTGGCTGTGCTTTGTGCCACGGGCTACGCCGGTTATATAGACCCCACGGCACACCCTTCATGCGAAGTGCTCACCCTGGCCTTCCCCATCCCCCTCTTGCTCAACCTTGGATTCCTGCTCTTCTGGCTCATTTTCCACTATAAATACGCGTGGATACCCATTGCCGGTTTCCTGGTCTGCGCCTCACCAGTGCGCACCTATTGTCCCTTCAACTTCGGCAAGGACGCCCCTTCCGACGGGGTGAAGGTGATGTCGTTTAATGCCCATGTTTTCAACTATATCAACAACGGGAAAGACCTGCCCAACACAGCGGTAGACTACGTCTGCAACAGCGGTGCCGATATTGTGTGTCTTCAGGAAGCCTCTATCCAAAGAAACAAGGAACGTCTAAAAGCACAACTGAAGGCGGTATATCCCTACAAAGAGGACGAGAGAGACAAGAACCGTGAACTCATTTCCGTTTACAGCAAATACCCCATTATCCGCCATGAGGTGGTCAACCTCTGCGGAGAGCGTAACCTTTGCGGGGCTTTCTACATCGACATGGGCACCGACACCCTGCTTGTAATCAATTGCCATTTTGAAGCAACCCGTCTGAGTGATGAGGAGCGCGACGAATTCGGCAAGTTCGTCAAGCGAAAGACCGACCATATCAACAAACGCTCCATCTTCCACAAACTCCAGGCCATAGGACCAAAGCACACCCGACAAGCCAAGGATGTATTGGACTATATCAAGCGGCAGAAGATGAAAAGCGTGGTGCTCTGCGGCGACTTCAACGACTCGCCGCTGTCGTATGCCCAC
Organism: uncultured Prevotellaceae bacterium; assembly: GCA_900315455.1. Taxonomy (GTDB): domain Bacteria; phylum Bacteroidota; class Bacteroidia; order Bacteroidales; family Bacteroidaceae; genus Prevotella. The sequence goes on from OMZE01000035.1 coordinate 10,251, forward strand.
CATCTGCTGGCAAAGGAATTGACCGACTGCCATACCGCCACTGCCACTGGTCCGGGATTCACCCATCGGGCCCACGGCATGCTGGTGCGCATCGACAACATCATGTGTTCGCAAAACCTGGAACCTTTCGGCTGCAAAGTCGACTCTAAAGTCAACATCAGCGACCACTATCCCATCACTTGTACCCTAAAAAAACGGCAAAAGTCCAAAAAATGAATAATTTCCGACTGAAATTTCGATAAGTGTGAAAAAATCACTATCTTTGCACGCTAATACGCAAATTGGCAGAAAACAACGGATTAAATAACATAAAACAGAAATGCAAAACAAAGGAATTGTAATTGTTACAGCGGTCTTATTGACCCTGGCAAGTATCTTCTATTTGTCGTTCTCTGTGGCTTCAAGTTACTACGACAAGAAAGCCGCAGAAATCAAGGACCCCATCGCCCAGCAAGACTACAAGGACTCCGTGAAATATCTCGGTGTCTACTCCTACCAGAAATGTCTGGAGACACAAGTCGGTCTGGGTCTGGACCTCAAGGGCGGTATGAACGTCATCCTCGAGGTATCGGTTCCCGACCTCATTGAGAACCTTGCCGGTTACAAGAAAGACCCCGCTTTCCTCAAGACGATGAAGGCTGCGAGAGCTGAAGAGGAAACCACACAAGAGGACTTCATCTCATTGTTCATCAAACACTACCAAGCCAATGCCCCCGGCCATAGGCTCGCAGAAGTTTTCGCTACCCAGCAACTTCCGGAAGTAAAGACCAACAGCAGCGACAGCGAGGTGGAGAGCATTCTCCGCAACAAAGTTTCGGAGACAGTGGCAGATGCCAAGAACGTCATCACCAACCGTATCGACCAATTTGGTGTGGTACAGCCCAACATACAGATGCTCGAAGGTCAGGAAGGCCGCATCATGGTGGAAATGCCTGGTGTGAAAGATCCCGAGCGTATGCGCAAACTCTTGCAGGGTAGCGCCAACCTCGAGTTCTGGGAGACCTATGCCTCTCAGGAAATCGCACCCTACCTGCAGCAACTCGACAGCCGTCTGGCCAATGGCGAGACCGCTCCTGCCGACAGCACTGCTGAGGCCACTGCCGAGGCTGCCACGGCTGAGGCTGCTCCTGCAGAGGACAAGGGTCTGACCCTTGGCGACAACAAGGCCGACACTACCAAGGCCGTTGCCCAAGCCGACGACAAGAAGGCTGCCGACCTGGCTGCCCGTGAGCACCCGTTGCTGAGCAAACTCAGCGTGAACGGCGATGCCGGCTGTATCGTGGGTATGGCCAATGTGGTAGACACCGCTGCCATCAACGCCTTCATCCACTCCGACCTTGCCAAATCGATTCTTCCTGCCGACGTGAAACTGCTTTGGAGTGCCAAGCCCTCCGACCGCATTCCCAACAACAAGCGCATTTACGAACTCTACTGTCTGCGCATGACCGGCAGCGACAACCGCGCACCCCTTGAGGGCGACGTGATTGAGAGTGCCAAGGACGACTTCGACCACTTCACCGGCAAGCCCGTGGTGACCATGCAAATGAATGAGGATGGCGCGCGCGAGTGGGCCAACCTTACCAAGAAGAACGTGGGCAAACCCGTGGCCATCGTGCTCGATGACCTGGTATACAGTGCTCCTAACGTGAACCAGGAGATTACCGGTGGTAACTCACAGATTAGTGGTAGTTTCACCGTGGAGGACACCAAAGACCTCGCCAACACCCTGAAGTCGGGACGTATGAAGGCTCCCGTGCGCATCGTGCAGGAAGAGGTGGTAGGACCGTCGCTCGGTGCACAGTCTATCCGTCAGGGTATCATCTCGTTCATCGTGGCTTTCATCGTGCTGATGCTCTACATGATTCTCATGTATGGTTTCATCCCTGGCATGATGGCCAACAGCGCCCTTATCATCAACCTCTTCTTCACCATGGGTATCATGGCGTCGTTCCAGTCGGCACTCACCATGCCGGGTATCGCCGGTATCGTGTTGACCCTCGGTATGGCAGTGGACGCCAACGTGCTTATCTATGAGCGTACGAAAGAAGAGTTGAAAGCCGGAAAGAACACACGTCAGGCCCTGCAGGCAGGTTACAGCAACGCCTTCTCGGCCATCTTCGACTCCAACCTTACCTCCATCATCACCGGTATCATCCTTGCCTTGATTGGTACAGGCCCTGTGAAGGGCTTCGCTGTAACCCTCATCATCGGTATCTGCTGCTCCTTCTTCACTGCCGTGTTCCTTACCCGTCTGGTGTACGAGCACATGATGAAGAAAGACAAGTGGCTCAACCTTTCGTTCACCACTCCGTTCTCGCGCAACTTCATGCAGAACATGCACGTGAACTTCATGAGCAAGTATAAGACCTCTTACACCATCTGGGGCATCCTCGCTCTCATCTTCATCGGTTTCTTCGCCATCCGCGGACTCTCAAAGAGTATCGACTTCACCGGTGGTCGCAACTATATCGTGACCCTCGCCAAGGAGACTCCTGTGGAGAGTGTACGTACTGCCCTGTCGGGTGTCTTCGTCAACAACATCGGCGAGAATGCCGGCAAGGAAGCCAACACCAGTGTCATCGCCATCGGTACCGACGGCAAGACTGTGCGTGTGTCGACCAACTGGAACATCGAGTCGAACAGTCCGACTATGGACGACGAGGCTGAGAGCAAACTCTTCAGCGCACTGAAGAAAGCCGGTGTGGTGACACAAGCCAATGAGGCCGACTTCAAGGATCCTGATGTGCGTGAGGGTGGTTCTATCATCAGCAGCACAAAGGTGGGACCGTCTATCGCCCGCGATGTGACCAACAAGGCCATCATCTCTGTGATTGTAGCCTTGATTGCCATCTTCCTCTACATCCTGCTCCGTTTCCGCAACGTGGCCTTCTCTATCGGTTCTATCGTGGCTCTGGCCTTCGATACCCTGATTGTAGTAGGATTCTTCTCTGCCTTGTGGGGCATCGTTCCCTTCTCGCTGGAGATCGACCAGACGTTTATCGGTGCCATCCTTACCGTGATCGGTTACTCCATCAACGACAAGGTGGTGGTGTTCGACCGTGTGCGTGAGAACCTGCGTCTCTACCGCAAGCGCGACCTGCAGACACTCTTCAACGATTCGCTCAACCAGACATTGGCCCGTACCATCAACACCTCTGTCTCTACGTTGATTGTGTTGCTGTGTATCTTCATCTTCGGTGGTGCCAGCATCCGCAGTTTCTCGTTTGCCATGATTCTCGGTGTCATCTTCGGTACACTGTCGTCTATCTTCATCGCTGCTCCCACGGCTTATCTCACCATGGGTCGCAAGATCAAGGAAGAAGGAGTAGAAGAAAACACTGTAGTAAAAGCATAAGTTATTCTTGCTATCATAAAGAAATCCCCGCTGGCCAACCAGCGGGGATTTCTTTATGCTTCATCTCTAACAAATGCTATTAAGCAGAAAAAACTATAGTAACTATAGTATCTATAGGCACTATATATTATTAATAAGGTATTGCTTATTCACGCCATTTATCGGCCATGTAATTGTAGAAATCCTCGATGACCACCGACATTTCATGGGGCAGATAGGCATTGGCACGCTCAATCATCCAGTCGGGCACGTCGTAGTAGGCCTCAGCGATGGAACCAGCGATGGCTGTTTTGGTGTCGGTATCGCCCCCTGCCATGACCGACAGCCGGATGGTCTCTTCGAAACTATGCGCGTCGAGGAAGCAACGGATGGCCATGGGCACCGTTTCCTGACAAGTGCCGTCGAAATGGCCCTCACTGCCTATTTTGTATACATCGGCAAGGGAAGGAATGACATAGCCGAACCCCCGTTTTACAGAGCGCTCCACCTCGAACTTATCGATGCGGCAGGTGCGCAACCAGTAGATGAGGGCAGCCACACATTGTGCACCCTTTATTCCCTCAGGATGGTCGTGGCTCACCATGGCAGTCTGGCGTGCCACGTCGAGCACCTCGTTGTAGTCATCTATCAGCCACCCCACACTGCTCACGCGCATGGCAGCACCATTGCCGTAACTTCCTGTGGGCTGAGGGTCGTCGGACCGCACCCAATTGTAGAACCTGTTGCCATACGCCCCCATAGGATGAGGATAGCGCCGGCACCACTCATGGAGGGTCCATTTAAAATCTTTCTTGTGAATCAGAGCATCGGCAACAGCGATGGTGCAAATGGTGTCGTCGGTGTAATTGCACTCATCGGTAAACAGTTCGAAACCCTTTTTGGGTGCCGAAGAGAACTCGAAACGTGAGCCGATGATATCGCCAACAATTGCTCCGAACATCGTATTGGGTTTGAGGTTTGAGGTTTGAGATTTATCATGCTTTGCATGATGTGTAAGAACTCAAATCTTGTGGTTTTTGATGCTTTTCACTGGTTGTAGTTCCACCGGGAATCGAACCCGGATCTAATCTTTAGGAGAGACTTATTCTATCCATTGAACTATGGAACCCCATTTCGCCTGCAAAAGTACGAATAAGTGAGCGAAATTCCAAATAATAATTGGTTTTTCGCTCACTTATTCCTACTTACCCGGTTTTTCTTTTACCGGGGAAGTTTATTTCACCTGACTTCCCGGTTTCACCTCCTTGAGCAATGTGGTGACACTCAGGTCGCCGTCGAAATTCTCTGCCGAGAGAATCATGCCCTGGCTCTCGATGCCCATGAGTTTGCGCGGTGCCAGATTGGCGATGAAGAGCACGTCGCGCCCGATAAGTTCCTCGGGCTGGTAGAACTTCGCAATGCCGCTCACGATGGTGCGGTCGGTGCCACTGCCATCGTCGAGGGTGAATTTCAGCAGTTTGTTGGCTTTCTTCACCTTCTCGCAGTTCTTCACATGTCCCACCCGGATGTCGAGTTTCTCGAAATCGGAGAAATCGATGACAGGCTTGATTTCGGGAGCCTTGTATTCAGCAGCCATATTGGCTTTCTTCGTTGCCTCGAGTTTGTTGAGTTGAGCAGTAATGACCTCGTCTTCTATTTTCTCGAAGAGCAATGCCGGCTCTGCCAACTGATGCCCAGGCTTGAGGATATCCGTTTCGCCCAACTGGTTCCATTCGAAGGTATCGATATTAAGCATTTCCCTCAGGCGTTTGCTGCTGAAGGGCAGGAACGGTTCGAAGGCGATGGCGAGGTTGGCCACCAACTGGAGCGAGATATACAGGATGGTCTCCACCCGTTTCGGGTCGGTCTTCCACACTTTCCAAGGCTCACATTCCGTGATATAGCGGTTGCCGATACGAGCCAGGTTCATTGCCTCTTTCTGTGCCTCGCGGAACTTGAACACATCGAGCAGGCTCTCCACGTTCTTCTTCACATCCTTGAACTCCTCGAGCGCGGCTTTGTCTACCTCGTTGAGTTCACCGCAAGCGGGCACCACCCCACCCCAGTATTTCTTGGTGAGTTGCAGGGCACGGTTCACGAAGTTGCCGTAGATGGCCACCAGTTCGTTGTTGTTGCGGTCTTGGAAATCCTTCCAAGTGAAGTTGTTGTCTTTAGTCTCAGGGGCGTTGGCGGTGAGCACATAGCGCAGCACATCCTGTTTTCCCGGCAGGTCGACGAGATATTCGTGGAGCCATACTGCCCAGTTCTTCGATGTGGAGATTTTGTCGTCTTCGAGGTTGAGGAACTCGTTTGCCGGCACATTGTCGGGCATGATATACTCACCATGGGCATGCATCATCACCGGGAAGATGATGCAGTGGAAGACGATATTGTCTTTGCCGATGAAGTGGACGAGGCGTGTATCCTCGTCTTTCCACCATTTCTCCCACGACCCCCATCGCTCGGGATTGGCATCGCAGAGTTCCTTGGTATTCGAGATGTAACCAATAGGAGCGTCGAACCACACGTAGAGCACCTTACCTTCGGCATCCTCTACAGGCACTGGGATACCCCAGTCGAGGTCGCGAGTCATCGCACGTGGCTGCAGGTCCATTTCCAGCCAACTCTTGCACTGTCCGTATACATTGGAGCGCCATTCCTTGTGTTCCTCGAGAATCCACTGCCGGAGCCACTCCTGGTATTCGTTGAGCGGCAGGTACCAGTTTTTCGTATCGCGCAGCACCGGAGTAGAGTCACTTCGCTTGCTGCGTGGATTGATCAACTCTTCAGGCGAGAGGTCGCGCCCACAGCCGTTCTCACACTGGTTACCGTATGCCAGTTTGTGGCAATAGGGACATTCGCCCTCGATATCGCGGTCGGTGAGGAAGGCATGCACTTGTTCATCGTAATACTGTTTGCTGGTTTTCTCGATGAGTTTACCTTCATCGTAAAGTTTACGGAAGAAATCGGAAGCCAGTTTGTGGTGTGTGGCCGATGTGGTGCGAGAGTAGATGTCGAAAGATATCCCAAACTCCTCAAACGACTTCTTGATAAGGCTGTGGTAGCGGTCTACCACATCCTGCGGTGTAATGCCCTCTTTTCTCGCCCGCAGGGTGATGGGCACGCCATGCTCGTCGCTGCCACCGATAAACACCACGTCCTGCTTCTTCAGGCGCAGGTATCTCACATAGATGTCGGCTGGCACATAGACACCAGCCAGATGACCGATATGCACGCCACCATTGGCATAGGGCAAGGCGGCAGTGACGGTCGTACGCTTGAATTTCTTCTGTTGCATTGTTATTTTCAAATTTTCTGCAAAGATAATGCAAATCGAGAGCAAAACGAAAAGAATTCATTCTTTTCTTTTGCCGAGATGCTGCTTATCTTCGCCATGGAGTGGCAAAATTAGTGAAAGCCGAAGACACAGCAAAGCAAAAGGCGAAGTTTTTTGCTTTGCTGTGTCTTCGGCGCCTCCTCATTTCGCCGCAAAGCGGCACTCAATTGCCATCAGGCTTTCTCGTATCGAGGCTAATGGCATCATACCATCTGAAGAGATTGAAATCATCAGGGTGTGCCGGGTCGAAGGGTTTCCAGTCGTCGCGAAGCCCATTCACTACGGGCAGATTGAGGTCTATCATCCCTTGCACCACCATTTTTGCCACCTCGTAAGCCCCATAAGGGTTGAAGTGCGTATTGTCGGCAAGAGGCTGGTCTTGTCCGGGATAGGTATTGGCAGGATAATGCACCAACGCACGTTTGCTGTCTTCATATCCCAATGTCTCAAAGAAAGTACGTGTCTTCTCATTGAGGTCGATGATGGGCACATTCTCCCTTTCAGCCACCGAGCGCATGGCTGCCGGGAAGTCGCCATGGGTGTCTTTGATATGCTGGTTGTCGTCTTGCCAGAAACGGCGCTGTGTAGGTGTGCAGAAGATAATATGTCCACCGGCCTGCCTCACCTTGTCGACAAACACCTTCAGGTTATATATATAATGATACCATGCCCCGTCGCCAGGAAGGTGCTCTTTCTCGTCATTGTGTCCGAACTCACACACCACATAGTCGCCGGGCCGCATCATGGTAAGGATTTTCTCTAAACGGTTGCCGGCGAGGAATGAGCGGGCAGTGAGTCCGCTCTCGGCATGATTGGAGACTGCCACCCTGGAGTCGAACCAGCGTGGTATCATCTGTCCCCAACTTGCCCAAGGCTCTGCATTCTGGTCTACCACAGTGGAGTTACCACAGAGAAAGATGGTGGTGGCTGTGGTGTCGGGCTCTATTCTGATACGCGACACTGCCGGAGCCGGGCCATTGAACTCCAAGGTGAGGCTGTCGTCCCAGTTGAGGTAACTTTTCTCACGGTCTTTCAGCCGCACGGTCTCCTCACGTACGCCATCCTTGGTAGTCATCAAGAACCGCGGTGATCGTTTGTTGACGATGAAAGAACAATCTATTAATTGTCCGCGCGCGGTCTTTACATCCTCCACCATCAGGCGCCTTGATTCCGCCCTTACCACCGTCTCGGCTTTCCGTTTCTTGCTGCCTACGGTGACGGTAATCCGGTAATTGCCATCGGGCACCTGCACGGAGAAATAACTCGCGCTGTTGATGTTGACGTCGAAAGAGCCGGTTTGCGCCATGGCCGTCAGCATGGCAAGGCACGAAGCCAACAATGTCAATGCTTTTTTCATGGCCGTCAGTCTAAATGAAACATTTCCTCCAGGGGTATGGAGACAGGAGAGTTGTCGGGGTTCACCTCCATGATGTCGGCCATCATGTCCCACCATTTCTGTGTAATGGGGTCCACGTCGGAAGTGTCTTGACTGTTGGCATCGCTGGTGCATTCCTGGTAACCGAACAAGATATTCGTTTCTTTGTCCCAATAGATGCTGTAGTTGCATACTCCTGCCTCCTTAATCATCTCTACCAGTTCAGGCCAGATGGCGGCATGGCGGCGGGCATACTCTTTCTCGCATCCCGGTTTCAATAACATCTTAAAAGCAAATCGTTTCATAGGCATTGTTTGTGATAATGAAGTATGCCACAAAAATACGTCATTTTTTATGGCCACGCAACGGAAAAACGTCCTATTTTCATCGATATTCATACAAAAACACATGGAAATCGGACGAAAAGACCTATTTTTCTCTTCAATATAAAGGTACTTTTGCATCGCATCATCCTTCTAACACCTAAACCGAAATACAAAAACAAACATAATAACAACCAAAATCATTCACCTAATTAACAACCTATGTCAAAGAAACACATTTTTTTAATGCTTTTCATCACCGTTGGCATGCTCTTCGGCGTGTCGCAGGCGATGTTTGCGCAAAGTGCGCAGAAGCAGAAAGTGACAGGAACGGTGACCGACGAGGCCGGAGAACCCCTCATCGGCGTGACGGTCATCGAGAATGGGGCCAGTGTGGGTGCCATCACCGACCTTGACGGCCGCTACACCCTCGATGCCGCCCCCAATGCCACCCTCACCTTCAGTTACGTGGGCTACCTCACCCAGAAAGAGAAAGTGGACGGACGTTCCAACATCAGTATCACCCTCAAGGAGGACAACGCCCTTCTCGATGAAGTGGTGGTTGTGGGATACGGTATCCAGCGCAAGAGCGATGTCACCGGTGCCCTTACCCGCGTCAGCGAGAAGCAACTCAACTCCCGTCCGGTGAGCAATGCCTTCGAAGCCCTTCAAGGTAAGGCTGCCGGTGTCGACATCACCACCAGTGAGCGTCCGGGTACGGTGGGTAGCATCCACATCCGTGGTAGCCGCTCCATCACGGCTTCAGGCTCACCCCTTTATGTTGTTGACGGAGTGCCCCTCCAGGCTGGTGGCATAGAAACTCTCAACCCCCGCGACATCGAGTCGATCGACATTCTCAAAGACGCCTCCTCCACCGCTATCTATGGTAGCCGTGGTGCCAATGGTGTGGTGCTCATCACCACGAAGCGCGGTCAGGAAGGCAAGACCCAACTCAGTTACTCTGGTTCGCTGACCTTTGAGAAGATTGTCGACAAGAGTCCTGCCATGAGTGCCAGCGACTACATCACCTGGCGCCGCTGGGCAAAATACAACCAAGACCCCAACACCTATTCTCCCGGTGACCAACCCACCGAAGACCAAGACAAATCGTTCTTCGACGGTGACCAGACAGCCCTTGCCAACGTGCTGAAGGGATGGTCGGGAGGTTCATGGGACGGTTCGAAGGTGACCGACACCGACTGGACCGACTTCGTGACCCAGACCGGTCTCACCCAGGAGCACACGGTGAGTGTGCGTGGCGGTTCGAAAAACGTTGCCGGTTTTGCCTCTTTCGGCTACCTGAACAACAAGGGTACTCAGAAAGGCCAGAACTACGAGCGCTACAACTTCGCTGCTTCTGCCGACGTGCAGGCCAAGCGCTGGTTCAAGGCCGGTGGTTCATTCAACGCCTCCTATTCCGTACAGAAATACGGATTCTCCCGCACCGGACAGTCATCAAGTTCGGGTCCGACCGACATCTACAGTGCCGCCAAGGCCATTCTCCGCTACACGCTGCCCTATGACAACAACGGCGAGATTATCACCATGCCCGGTGGCTCCACCACCAACACCTATACCGTCATCGACGAGTGGAAGAAATCGAACGACAACCGCGAAACCTTCCGCGCACTCGGTAGTTTCTATGGTCAGATTGATTTCGGCGGTATAGCCGAAGAGTTGGCTGGAATGCAATATAAAATCCAGTTTGGTCCCGACTTCCGTTACTATCGTCTTGGCAACTTCCTTGACAGCAGTTCCGCCACCCGTGCCGGCAGCAAGAACTATGCACGCCGCAACGATGAGCGCCACTTCGCATGGACCCTCGACAACATGCTGCTCTACAACAAGATTTTCGGCGACCACAGCATTGGCATCACCCTCTTGCAGAGTGCCTCGAAGAGCAACACCGAGTCGAGCAGCATGAACGAGATTGGTGTCACCATACCTTCGTTCCTCTGGAACAACATGGGTGCCATCGACATCACCGACTCACAGTATCAGGCAGGCATGGGAACAGGTCTCTCTGAGTATTCCCTCGAGTCGTACATGGCCCGCGTGAACTACGCCTTCATGGATCGCTACCTGCTCACTGCCTCCGCCCGTTGGGACGGTTCCTCCGTCCTTGCCCAAGGCAACAAGTGGGACTTCTTCCCCTCGATGGCCATCGGATGGCGCATGGAGCAAGAGAGTTGGCTGCGTGACCTCACCTGGCTCGACCAACTGAAACTCAGACTTGGTGTCGGTGTCACCGGCAACGCCGCCGTCAGTCCTTACGGTACCCTGGGTGTAATCAGTTCTTACTGGATGCCCTTCAGCACCGGAAACTCACAGATTTTCGTCACCAACGAACCTTATTATACTTCAGGTTCCAACTCGATGCCTAACAAGAACCTGGGTTGGGAGAAGACCACACAGTGGAACTTCGGTATCGACTTCAGTTTCCTGAAAGGCCGCATCAATGGTACTATCGACCTTTACACGTCGCAGACCAAAGACCTGCTGCTCAGCATGAGTGTTCCCGCACTCTCCGGTTATCCTTCGATGCTCGCCAATATCGGTAAGACCAAGAACAAGGGTATAGAATTCACCCTCAACACCATCCCCGTGATGTTCAACGACTTTGTATGGAACTCCAACCTGAACCTCGCCTGGCAGAAAGACGAGATTGTGGAACTCTCCAACGGCAAGGAAGACGACATCAACAATGCCTGGTTCATCGGTGAGAGCATTGCCGTGTACTACGGATTCGAAGCCGATGGCATCTGGCAGGAGAGCGATGCTGCCGAGATGGCCCTTTTCAACGAGAACGGACATAAGTTCACCGCTGGTAACGTGAAACCCGTTGACCAGGACGGCAACCATAAGATTGACGCCGACGACCGTGTGATTATCGGCAACCGCAATCCACGCTTCACCGCAGGATGGTCGAACTCACTGAGTTGGAAGGGCTTCGAACTTGCCCTTGAACTCCAGGGCCGCTTCGGATATACCGTCAGCACAGGCGGTGAGGGACAACTTGGTATGTACCAGCAGCGTGAAATCGACTACTGGACACCCAGCAATACTGGCGCTGAGTGGCAGAAGCCTATCTACAACCAGTCGGGTGGTGACCCCTATTCCGGACTTCTCGGTTTCAAGGACGCCTCGTTCATCAAGGTGCGTAACCTCTCACTGGCCTATAACTTCAGCAAGAGCGTGGTCAACAGCCTCGGCATCAACGGCCTGAAGATCTATGCACAAGGCAAGAACCTCGGAATGCTCTACTCTTCTGTCGACTTCATGGACCTCGATACAGGCGCCACCTACTTCAACCGTGGCTTCACCGTAGGCGTTCTCGTTGACTTCTAATCAATTGGCATAACATAATCATCAAAAAGAAAAGATCAATATGAGATATTTCAATAATTTACTGGTTTGCGGTGCATTGTCGATGCTTGCCCTGGTTGGCGTCACATCGTGTAGCGACGACTTCCTGGATGAGAATGCCGGGCACAAGGTGACCGACGCACTGCTGAATGATGAGACGGGTGCCCTGAAGATGGCTGCCGGACTCTACGGAAACATCCGTTGGCATTTCGGATACGAATGGGCTTACGGCATTACCCTCTATGGAACAGACGAGTTCACCAATGGTGCCGACCTCACCTCGGAGTGTTGGAACACCTATGACCCACGCCTCAACCCACTCGACCTGACCACCGCCCTGGGTGCCGCCAATAAGAACTGCCCCGCCGTGTCGGCTCTCTGGAATGAAATGTACTACGGTATCTCCACCGCCAACCTGGTGATAGAGAAAGCCGTGAACGTGGAGAACGAAGACTCCCGCAACAAAGCCCTTGGCGAGGCCTACTTCCTCCGCGGCTACAACTACTACCGCCTGTTCGCGCAATATGGCGGCGTGGTGCTGCAGACTACTCCTGCCAACGGTGATGTGAGGAAAGACTACCAACGTGCTTCCGAAGAGGAGACCCTCAATCAGGTAATCAGCGACTTTGAGCAAGCCTACCAGATGCTTCCAAAAGACAAATGGCGCGGCAACGGCACATGGACACGCTATACCGCCGCCCACTTCCTCGCCAAGGCCCTGCTCTTCAGGCAGAGCGAGCGTTGCAGCAAATGGAACGGCAGTTACAACAAGGAGCAAGACCTGACCCGTGTCATCGCCCTTTGCGACGAGGTCATCGCTGCCTGCCCGCTGGCAGCCGACTACTGGGACCTCTATGCCCGCTGGACCGGTGTTGACTGCAAGAACGAAGGACTTAGCGAAATCCTGATGGCTGCCGAGCACAATGACGACAGTTCAACCCAAGGCCGTTTCGGCAACCGTACCTACAACTACTTCGACCCGCAGTTCTCCAACTTCTCCGGAGCATGGGTACAGCGCGGCCAGTATATCGGTGGCATGGACTTCCAGCGCTGCCGTCCCACGGAGTACACCTACGCCATCTTCGACAACGTGAACGATGCCCGTATGTGGAAGACCTTCAAGACCGTCTATGGACTGAACAATATCGCACAGGATGCTGAGACCGTGAAATCCACCTATGGCATTACCGACGCTCAAGTGCCCGACCTTGGCGACGAGGGTATCATCTTCATTCTCAACAAGAAAGACGACAACCGCTTCGACAACAACCAATATGGCACACTCGGCACCTCGAAGACCGTCCACGACTTCGTGAACCCCCTCACCGGCAAATGGGTGCCCAATGCCTTCGCTGTATACCAGAACGGCAAGTATGTGATGAACACCTACAACGGCTCACCTTCGAGCACCAACGTGTTCTGCGGTATCAACAAGACCGCCGACGGCTCACGTACGGGTGAGAAGGGCGATGCCCACCGCGATGTCATCATGGCACGCACCGGCGAGACCTATCTCGTGAAGGCTGAGGCACAGGTGCGTCTGGGCAAGTACCAGGAAGCCATTGCCACCGTTAATGTGCTCCGCGCCCGCGGCCAGTGGAAGCAGGGTGAGGACCGTGGCTACTACACCGACGGCTCGATGGCATTCCTGAAGGCCGACGGCGGCGACAAGGACAATTCCACCGCCACTGCCAACTCGGTGAAGAAGAACAAGGACAGGAACGGCAAGGTGCTCAACAACACCGAGGCTTACTACGCCTCGATGACCCACACCAACACCTACTACCTGTCGACTGGTATCGAGAAAACCACCGATGCTTCGGATCTTCAAATCAAGAGTTACACCCAACTGCCTCCAGAAGACGAAGCCATCCTGAGCGCACTGGGCTGCTCCGGCGACTACGACCGCATGCTCAACTTCATCTTCAACGAGCGCACACGCGAGTTGCTGGGTGAGTGGAACCGCTGGGAAGAGTTGAGCCGCGCCGGCCTGCTCGTGAAGCGCGCCAAGGCCTTCAACCCCGAGGCTGCTCCCAATATCACGGCCAACAAGCATGAGTTGCGTCCCATCCCGCAGGTATTCATCGATATCTTGCAAAACCCTGATGGCACCAACCTGAGCGACGCTGAGAAAGCCGCATGGCAGAATCCAGGATATTAATCATAAAACTCTAGTAGTTATTCATTGCCAAACTAAAAATCAAACATTGATTCATATTTGATAGGTTATTTTTAGGTTTTAGGTAAAAAAGAGCCGCGTTGGTCGTCTGTGACAGACGGCCAACGCTTGTTTTGTCGGGCAATGAATCCTTTTTCGTCTACCCCTTCTGGTACTTCGACGGAGTGACCCCGAAATACTGTTTGAAACAGCGACTGAAATAGAGTGAATCGGAGAACCCCACCTGATAGGCCACCTCGGCCACGGTAATCATCTCGCCACTATGCAGGAGTTCTGCCGCCCGCGACATGCGTTTCTGGCGTATATACTCCTTGGGCGTCTTTCCCGTCACCTCCATCATCTTGCTGTAGAATTGTGAGCGGCCGTAGCCCGTGGCCTGTGCCAAGTCGTCGACCACGAAATCGGGATTGGAAAGATTGCTGTTGATTTTCATGTCCACAATCTCACGGAACTTGCGGTCGCGCTCACTGCTGAGCAATGGGGTATCGTCAGCGACCTGCCCTGGTTTTTCACTATCTTTCGTTGTCGAGGCATATGCCTTTCTCAGCCGGTCGCGCTGTTCTATCAAGTTGATGCACTTGCTCACCAGCAAGGCCACGTTGAAAGGCTTGGGGAGATAGGCATCGGCACCAAACCGTGCGCCCTGCAGTTGTTTCTCTATGCTTCCGAGGGCCGTGAGCAAGACAAAGGGAATGTCGAAGATGGCATCATCGGCACGCACCCGCTTCAGCAGTTCAAGCCCATCCATCTGGGGCATCTTGATATCGCTCACCACCAAGTCGATGGTGGGCGATTGCTTGATGCGCTCCAATGCCTCGCTGCCGTTTTGCGCCACTTCGACGGTAAAGTAGGGAGCCAACTCGCACCGGATATATTCCCTCAGGTCTTCATCATCGTCGACGACAAGCACCCTGCGGTCGTTGAGAGGCTGCGCCACCAGTTCGCGGTAGTTGCGCCACTGCCTGTCGTCATCGTGGTCGTTGTCGGCCATGTGGTCGAGCACGCTCTCTTCTGCGAACTCATCAGGCTGGTAACTATCTGCCGACTCCGGGATTTTCACCGTGAAGATGCTTCCGCCCAAAGGATTCTCCTCGAAAGCGATTTCTCCGTGATGCGCAAGAGCCAGTTGCTCGGTGAAATTAAGACCTATGCCACTGCTGTTGGCCACGTTGTTGGCTTGCATAAATCGGGTGAAGAGTTGCGACTGACGGTCCTTGGGCACCCCCACGCCAGTATCCTCCACACGGATGATGAGTTTTCCTTCGTCCTTCCTCACCCTTACGGTGACATCACCTTTCCGAGGGGTGTACTTGAAGGCGTTGCTGAGCAAGTTATACACTATCTTGTCAATGCATCCCCTGTCAATAAACATCGTATAATGCTGGGTAAAAGGCACGAAGAGCAAGTTCATCTCACGGTTTTGCGCCAAGTCGCTGAATGTCATGGTGATATCGCGCAAGAAACGGATGACGTCGGTTTCCTGCAGCCGCAAGGATAGTTTGCCGCTCTGCAACTTATGCATCTCGAGCAACTGGTTGACAAGTCTCATCATCCGCTCGGTGCTCCGCCGCATATTGCTCACAGGTTGGCGCAGGTTGGCAGGCAAATCCCCTGCCTTCTTCATGCGGTCCATCGAACCCTGTATGAGTGTGAGCGGTGTGCGGAACTCATGGCTGAGGTCCATGAACAATTTTTGCTTGAAGTCGCTGATTTCCTTGTCCATGCGAATGCGGTTGCGCATGGAATAGGTGATAAGGAGCAGTCGTATGATATACCATGCCAGGATGCCCACCACAGCGAGGTAGATGAGCCACGCCCACCACGTATTCCACCATGGCTGACCGATGACGACCCTCATGGTGGCTTCTTTCCCGGCGTCTTCTCCCACTATCCTCACATGGAACACATAGGTGCCCGGTGCCAAATCCTTATACACCGCCTCATTCCCACGTGTAGGCTGGCTCCAAGCCTTGTCTACCCCTGTGAGTATGTAAATATATTCCGTATGGTGTGGGAAGTCGAACTTCATATCCGAGAAGCGGAAAGTGAGTGAGTTTTGGCGGTGGGAGAGACGGATATCCTTGCCCGACTCATATTCCGAGAACATCGTGCCATTGACGAGGAGGTTGGTTACCACAAGATGTCTCCCCTCGCTGCTGCCCAACTGTGTGGTCTGAGGGTTGAAACAGACAATGCCGTTGTTGGTGCCCAGCACCAGGGTGCCGTCGGCCATTCTGCAGGCAGAGTTCTCGCTGTATACGTCACCCAGTTTGTCGGCTGAGAGGAAATAGGTGGAGAACGACTTGGTCTTGGGGTCGAGCCTCGACAGACCATAGTTGGTGCCTATCCACAGTTTTCCCGTGACATCCGCCACGATAGAGTTGGCAGTATTGTCGGCCAGGCCGTGCCGGATGTCATATTGGATAAACCAGAGTTTCTCCAAACTGCCATCGTCCATCACCTTATAGATTCCGCCACCCGCCGAAGCGAGCCACACGTTGCCGTCGTTGTCTTCAAAGATATCCCTGATTTCAAAATAGCCCAACTCACTGTTACTGGAATTGTAATAGTAATAGTTATTGGGGTTTTTGATGATTTCCTCGGGGTAGAACGCCACCACCCCGTCGCCACATCCAGCGAAGATGATTCCCGAACGCGTCTGCAGGAGTTTAGTGACATTCTTCATGAGAGGGGTTTCCTGCAGGAACCTACGAAACTTGTAGGTGCCATCGGGTTGTGGAACGGCAAGGCACAGTGCTCCCATGTTCACTGCCACCCACATCCGTTGCTTGCTGTCGCAGAGCAGGTCGAACACCTTTCCCTGAGGCAGCGATGTGGAATCACTGGGATTATTGACATAGAACCGTCCGTCGACGCTCACCCCTTTGTTGCGCGTGCCAATCCATGTATGTCCTTTCGCGTCGACACATACCGACAACATGTCGTCGTCGACACCAATGCTGGTGGGCTGCAGCGTTCTGGTGTCTTTCAACAAGAAAGTCCCACCCATGAGATTACCCGCCCACACCCGGTGGTCGGCGGTCTGACGCACCGACCTGAAGAGGTTCACGTAGTCGGGCGAGGTATTGGCTGCAGCATAGCAGCGCCTCACCCCTGCCGGCATCGTCGTGATGACACTGATACCCATGTTCTCTTGCGACACCCATATGTTGCCCGACCTGTCAATCAGTTGCCCATAGAGATAGTCGCTCTTGATGGGTGCCATCCCTGTCTTGGGCGAGAAGTGCATCTGCTGTCTCGTCTCTGGGTCGTAGACGAAGAGACCGTTTCCTATGGTGGTAATCCATATTCTCCCATTCTGATCTGTTCCCACCATATAGGGCAATATGCCCCTTTTCCGAAGCAGTTGCCCGCTGAGCACATTGAACGAGTAAATCTCGTGGCGCTTCTTGTCGATATAATAGACATTGACGTTGTTGTCGCCGATGTAGGAGTTGCCGGCATTGTCTTGATAAACCCTTCCTTCCGGCATCTGCAAGTCGTTGACACCCACTTTTCCTGTGTGGGCTGAGAATGTGTAGGTGGTGGTATTGGTGATGACCAACAACCGCTCGTCGTTCACTGCCGCCAGTCCTCGGATAGTGTTGCCGGGCGTCCATGCCGGGAAGGCCGTGATGTCGGCATGCAGCCTGCCGTTAGTGTCAACGTGAAGAATGCGGTTATCGGAGGTGGCGAAATAGATATGAGGTCCCATTTCCACGGCCCAGAGATAAGCATGCTTGCTGTCGATGTTGCGCAAAGACGTAGAGCCTCTTTCCTTCATGTAGAGTCCCTTACTGGTACCTATCCATACTTTGTGGTGACTGTCGGGAAGGATGAAGCGCACATCGTTGCTGGGCAACAGGCCATTTTGCTCATTATACTCATGGCTGGTCACCTTGCCGTTGCGGTATTT
Organism: uncultured Prevotellaceae bacterium; assembly: GCA_900315455.1. Taxonomy (GTDB): domain Bacteria; phylum Bacteroidota; class Bacteroidia; order Bacteroidales; family Bacteroidaceae; genus Prevotella. The sequence goes on from OMZE01000035.1 coordinate 28,081, forward strand.
CACCTCGATACAGCCCGAATAGGTATACCAAAGCCAGGTGTCGCCATCGGGGGTGAACACGCAGTCGCAATAGTTTTTCTGGTCGTTGCCATCGGGGATGAATCGCACGAAACGTCTCAGGTTGGTGTCGTAGCAACTATAGCGCTCGCCCTGCAAGCGGATGAAGAGCAGTCCGTTGGGGTTCTGATAGAGCCACCGCAGTCGGTTGCTCAGCAACAGTGCATTGTTTCCACTCTCGGCATGGCGCAAAACATCGGAGGAGTAACCATCATAGCGGCACAGCCCATCCGAAGTAGCCATCCAAATATATCCCTGTGGGTCTTGTACGATATTGATGATGGAGTTGCTGGGCAGTCCATCTTCTGTGTTCAGGTCACGGTATTTCAATTCCATCTGTGCCCATGCCGTAAACAAATGGAAACAGACCGAGATCAGTATCAGTAGTTTTTTCATTGCCAAACTTTGCTGTCTTCAAGCATTCTTGCCACAAAAATAGGAAAAAAACCTGAAAATTCAGGCATTTCGTACAAATTTACCGATAAAACGTACATATTGGAAGTTTTTGGGCATGACTAAAATCCTACATTTGTGGTAAAAATCGGAAAACCATCATGAAAAAAGCCTTCATCCTACTGACTATGACCCTCATCACCACAGTAGTCGTTGCACAGACACGCAGTGCCGACGACGTGCTGTCGGTGGCCCGCAAAGTGAACAACCATTTCATGGCCAAGCATGCCGACCCCACGCTCGACACCAATGTGGGTCGTATCCGGCCGAGCAGCCTTTGGACCCGTGGCGTGTATTATGAAGGTCTGATGGCGCTCTACGACATAGACCCCGACAGCCGCTACATCACCTATACCGACCTTTGGGGCAACCACCACCATTGGACTCCCCGCAACGGCATCACGACAACCGATGCCGACGACCAGTGCTGTGCCCAGACCTATATCGACCGATACATGATGACGCGCGACGAGCAGATGATTGTGCATGTGAAGGAGAATCTTGAGCACCAGATGGCTTCGGGGAAGATAGGCTACTGGACCTGGATTGACGCCATACAGATGGCCATGCCCGTCTACAGCAAGATGTATCGTGCGAGTGGCGACCGCCGCTATATCGACCACGCCATGAAGATGTATACCTGGAGCCGCGACACCTGTGGCGGTGGCCTGTTCAACACTGCTGAGGGACTGTGGTGGCGCGATGCCGACTATGTGCCGCCATATAAGGAGAGCGACGGCCAGAACTGCTACTGGAGCCGTGGCAGTGGATGGGTGTATGCCGCCCTGGTGAGGGTAATGAGCGACTTGAACAAGAAAGACAAGTACTACAAGCGTTTGAAGAAAGACTTCATCATGATGAGCGAAGCATTGCTGCGCTGCCAGCGTGAGGATGGTCTGTGGAACCCGTCGCTCGTCTCGCCTGTCACCTATGGTGGAAAGGAACTCACGGGAACAGCCCTTTTCCTCTACGGCATGAGTTGGGGCATCAACCACGGACTGCTGAAAAGTAAGAAATACCGTGGGGCATGCGACCGTGCCTGGGAGGGCATGGTGCGCGACTGCGTGCATGCTGACGGTTTCCTGGGGTATGTGCAGGGCACCGGCAAGGATCCGTCGGCGGGTCAGCCCGTCACCTATACCAAGGTGCCTGATTTCGAAGACTATGGCACAGGTTGTTTTCTCCTTGGTGCCACGGAATACTACAAACTGATACGTTAAGCCTGTATATCATCATTTTTCACGGTCACCGGCGACAGCCAAGCATGTTGTCACCGATGACCGTGATTTTTTTTCGTGGGAAGCAGACTTTTGTCGGATTTTTTATATATTTGCATCAAAAAGCAAAAGGGATGACAGTTTGCCTCTCTCCCTTTTCTCTATAATGACATATTTACTTCTTATTTTATTCACAAAAAAACGACTGACATGAAAAGAATCATCTTCCTTATGGTTGTGGTGCTCTCGGCAATGAGCATTCATGCCCAACAGTATTATGGACGCGTGTCCGATTCCGACGGCTACTCCAACATCCGCCGCGGTCCCGGTACCGGCTATGCCATCGTGAGAACCTACCGCTCGGGCGACTACCTGTATTACACGCCCCAGAAAAATGGATGGAGCAAGGTCTACTCGGGCAAGAGCAGCAACACATTCATGGGATACATGAGCACCAACCTCATCGTGCGTGTGAATCCGCAGACAGGAGCCACACAACAAACTTCCTCACTGAGGAGCGGCATTATCATCGACCCCGTAGACAGTTATGTGAACGTGCGTCGCGGTCCGGGCACCAACTATTCCATCTCCAGCCGCCTCAACGTGGGCACCTCCATTTACTACCAGCCCGTCAATTCCAGTTGGGCAAAGGTATACAACCGCAACAAGGCCTTTCTCGGCTATGTGGCTTTGAGCCGCATCAGGAGATAGAATATCTTATAATTACATCTCCTCTTTCGCATATTGATGAACTATGCGAAAGAGGAGATTTGTGTTTATTATCCATCCACTACTTCAGGTACCTGGCCAATGAAGAATGGATTTGGCGCAGTCCTGTGCGCACACTTTGTGCATTGGCCTTGGCACCCTTGAGAGAGGAATGGGTGTGGTCGTTGTTGAAAAAGGCAGCCACCCGCCGCTCTCCCATCTTGTCGTATTTGTCGGCGGTGATGTTGTGCAGGTCGACGAACTCCACCCCCGTTTGTTCCACCACCTCACGATACCATTTCCCATAGGTGTCGTTGCGGCGCTCAATATGTCCGTCGCGCCAGATATGGCGTGGTGTGAGTGAGACGAGGATGGGCGTACCCCCCTTCTCCCTCACGTCGTTGATGAACTTGCGCAGGTACCACCCAAAAGAGTAGACCACCTCGTACTTGCCGTTAGACTTCAGGTGATAGACATGGCAGGTGTCGGCAGTGCCCGTGATGGCAGCCCGTTCCTTGAGGCTGTCGATGGCACCCACGTCGTTGTGTCCAAACTGTATGAGCACATAGTCGCCAGGCTGTATGCTGTTGTAGACCTGGTCCCAACGGCCTTCGTTGAGGTAGGTGCGGCACGAGCGTCCCGCCTTGGCGCAGTTGGCCACGGTGATTTTCCTTGTGTCGAAGATGTCGCTGGCCACGGCTCCCCATCCCCACATGCCATCCTCGTCACTGTCGAGGTTCTTTACCGTACTGTCGCCAGTGAGGAACACCACAGGCTTGCCCTCCTCGCGTTGTACGTCGACCACAGGGAGTTCCACACCCACGAGACACGATTTCAAAAATGTTATCCACGGATGGGAGCATGCTGCTATACCCTCGGCAGCACTCCGCGCGTTCATCATGGCACCAAACCTGCTGGTGTGAATCTTGTCGCCGAAGAAATAGTAGTTCATCTTCTCGGGTCCGAAGCCCTCGAGTTTGGTGGCAGAGATGTCGTTAAGGTCGATATAGGGCACTTGTTCCTCATCGGCCACCTGCCGGCACCACTCGCTGTGTATTTTCCTCACCACCCTGCCGTCTTCCCATGCGTTGCGCGGCGTGAGCGACATGAGCACGGGGAAAGCCCCTGCCGCCCTCGTCTCGTTGATGAAGCGTCGCAGGTATCCACCGTAACTATATACATCTTCCGCACGGTAGGTTGTGTCGTTGCCATGAATCTCCTGCACGCTGACATGCAGCACCGTGTCGTTATCGATGCCGGGGATGCTGGCACGCGCCCTGCCGGTGTCGTAGGGTCCGTTGTCGTTGTGCCCGATGCTGATGATTACCCAGTCGCCGGGTTTCAGTGCCTTTCGGATATCGGGCCACAGCAGTCGGTAGAAGGTGCGGCTGCTGGTACCCCCGAGCGCCTGATTTTCCACGGTGATTTTCTCTTTGTCGAAGAAATCCTCAGCATAGTATCCCCATCCCCATTGTCCGTTGTTGCCATTTCCCAGCGTGCCATTGCGCATCGTACTGTTTCCGATGAGGAAGAGCACGGGATTGTTGCCTTTTCGGCTGCTCCCCGGCCTTACCCGTGCCTGACGCACCTTGTCGAGGCTGTCGAGGGTGAGGTCTTTCACATGGTTCACGTCTTCCAAGCCCTGCCGGTTGCCCTGTGCCATGCCGCCCAAGCAAGAGAGCATCGTTAATATGAGCACTAAAAATTTCCTCATAGGCATTTCATATTATCGTTGACACTTGTTCAGAACGTGCAGGGCAGAGCCAGCAACTGATACATGACAGTGCGCGCCATCCGCACTTGTCCGGCATCGTTGGGATGGAGTTGGTCTTTTTCATTATGGCAATACACAATTTGCTCGTCGACGAGGGGGAAGAAGCCGCAGGTGGCATTGAGGTCGATGACGGGCACTGCCCAAATATTGGCAGCCTCCTTCACGCTCTGCACATAGGCGTCCACCCATTCGCCAATCTCATTGGTGTAGGCTTCAGTGGGTTGGATGTTTTGCTCATTGCCGTAGAAGTAGCCACGGTGTATGGGTGTGATAAGCACCACTTGCTTGGTAGGAAACATCTCCTTCACCCGTTTCATGGCGATGTTGATGCGTCCCCGGTAGGTGTCTTTGTTCATCGAGGGCTCGCGGTGACGGCGCAACACGGTTGCCCGTGGACGGTGCACGGCAGCCTCTACCGAGTCTTCGGCGATGGTATACCAATCTCCGATAGGCACGGCGGCATTGAAGTCGTTGGTTCCGATAAAGATGAGGATGGCATCGAAGTCATCACCATGCTCCGCCTTGAGTTTCTCGGCCTGGTTGGGGATGTCGTTCCACTGGCGACCGCTCACAGCATAGACAAAGGGCTCGATGTCGAGCCAGGTCTGCAGCCAGTGCCACCATTTCTTCTGTGAGCCATTGTTGCGGGGGTCGGTGATACTGTCGCCAAAATATGCCACCCTTTTCCCTTGCCAGGGGTGCTGGAATGTCATTACCGCCTGTGCTGCGGCGGGCAAGCCGAGGGTCAGCAAGGTGGCAAGAAGTAGTGCTTTGATCGTTTTCATGAGGTTTAAGTGAAGTTTGTTGTTCTTTATTGGAGGGTTGCGACATAGTCGCAACATACTTGACGGCCTTAGATACAGGGGCAACTTGGGGGGACAGCCTTGCCAACTTGGGGGGACAGCCTTGCCAACTTGGGGAACAGCCTTGCCAACTTGGGGGGAGCAGCCTTGCCAACTTGGGGGCCCCTGGGTGTTGCCGTTATGGCTATTTGCTCCGCCGCTGCATGAACTCTGCTGTCTGCACCATGGCGAAGACGTAGTCGCGCAGGGTGTTGAAATGCGGATTGGAGGAGGTGGGTGTCAGTTTGCCCTCGGGGGTGACATCATAGCAGAAGTCGCGCCCGAGTGAAGGGTTGTAGATATAGCAAGCCACGCTGTCGCGTGCCACTACCTGCGTGTCGGAGGTATAGAACACCTTGTCGCGCTTCTGGCGCAGAAGGTCGATGCCGAAGCCGTCGTAGTCGTAGCCGATGTGCATCAGTCCAAGCAAGGTGGGCATCACGTCGACCTGTGTTCCCAGTCCGTTGTAGATGGCAGGCTCGATGCCCGGCCCAAAGATCATCAAGGGGATGTGGTTGTACGACTGCGGCAGTTCGGAGTCCATCTCGCCCACCAGTTTCCCATGGTCGGCAAGGACAACGAAGATGGTGTTGTCATACCACGGCTGTTTCCGTGCCTCGCTGAGGAACTGTCCGATACACCAGTCGGCATACTCCACGATTTGCGTTTCCGGTTCCTTGGTACGTGTCTTCATCCAACTGGGCACAATGTATGGCGGGTGGTTGCTGATGGTGAGGATTGTCGCCATGAACGGTTTCCCATTCTTTGCCGTTTGGTTGATGACCGGCAGCGCATAGTCGAAGAGGTATTTGTCGGGCACGCCAAAACTATTGGCCACCTCGTCGGCAGGGTAGTTCTCCTGTGCATAAATCTCGTCGTAGCCATTGGTGCGGAAGAAGGCATTCATGTTGTCGTATTGCGACTCATGTGTCATGAAGAAGAGGTTGTGGTAGCCCTGCTGCTTGAGTACGGTGGGCAGTCCGCTGCGCCGTGGCGTCACCGTTCCCTTCATCAGGTTGCGCATCATCAGTGCCGGGAAAGAGTAGAGCGTAGCGGTGAGTCCGTGGTTGGTGTGTATGCCAGCCGAATAGAAATGGGTGAAGGCAAGGGAGTGATGGTAGAGGCTGTCGAGGGTCGGGGTGAGCGGTTGCTGCTGTCCGAAGGTCTGCATGAGACTTGCCGACATCGACTCCATGAGAATGATCACTACGTTGGGTGTCGTCGCCATGCTGTCGGCGACAACCCGCCTGTGGAGCACCGCCGTGCTGTCGACCACCCCTGTGATGCCCAGCGACTGCCGGGCATGGGCCACGGCCTTGCCATAGGGCATGAGGTGCAGTTCGGCGTTCTCTTTCCTCAGGTCGTCGAGCGTGCTGGTGAGCAGGTTGAAGGTAGGCGAGATGCCCAGTTGATTGAGGAACGGGTCCTCGCAATAGTATGCCTGACTGATTTTGATGGGGTTGTAGCCAACCCTTCCCCTTATACCGAAGATGCAAAGGCCAATGAGAGCAGCCGAGAGCACCAACTTTGCCACGACATATCCCCATCCCTTCGCGGGTGGAGCCTCATTGATACACCTGTCGGTTCTCCTGCGCCACCACCTGACAGCAAAGGCGAAGAGCAGCACCGTGACAAGGAACAAGAGGATATAGGGCCAATAGGATGCCTCGCCCACCAACATGCCTGTGGTGGTACCCACATACCCGAACCATCCAAAGATGGACGAGTCGAGGTTCTTGAAGAAATAAGCGAAATAGGGGATATTGGCGGCAGAGATGCCCATGAGTATGGTGAAAAACACCACTACCCACACGGCAGCCGCCCGCCGCAGCACCTTGGCATAGCAGCCGAAGACAGCCGGCAGCAAGAGCACGGCAAGCGGCAAAACCATCACATAGCATGCCACGACATTGTCGAACCACAGTCCTTTGACGAAAGCCGTGGTCACAGGTGCGCCACCGTCTTTCGCCATCATGGAGTGGAGAGCGGTAAACTGCACCAGACGGTAGACAGAGAGCATGAGGAGGCCTGCCACATGCAAGCCTACCAGAAAGGCTATCAGTCGGAGGAATCTTTTCATTGTCGACCTGTCATTCGCCCGCAGGAGCCACTGGTTTGATGTCTACTTTCTCGTTGACGTCAATGGCACTGGGCGCAGGTACGATATCCACCTTGGGGATGATGGGCTCGGTCTTTGGCGCACTCACCGCCTCGTCAGTTTTCGGTGCGTCACGTTTCTCCACCGGTGCCTTGGGCTTCTCGTCGGTCTTTGTCTGTGGAGCCACCACAGGCTCGCCATCGGCGCCACTCACTCCTGTCAGACGGTCGCCGTTGGCATCATAGGTCGCACGGCGCAGGTCGGTGGTTACCACATATTCGTCTTTCTCGTGTGTCACACGCCCCTTGTCTATCACCTCGAGCGACATGTCGTCGGCACTCAGTCGGTAGAGACCGAATTCCGTATTTCCGGCATTGCGAGCCGCCACGATAACGATATAATGCTCATTGGGTGTGAGATAGGCACTCAGCACGCCACTGCCGCTGTAGTTGACCACGGCCTTCGGGTTGAGTTGCTGCAGTTCGATGACGGAGTCTTTCTTCGTGGCGGCATCGAAGACACACAGTTTGCCTTCTTGCAGATAGAGCAGGCAATGGCGTTTCTTGTCGGGAAATTTCGCCACGATGGTGGAACTCTGCACCAGTTCCACCTCCATACTGTCGACCACCTCTTTCAGGGAATTGTCGGTTGAGTCGTTGATGGAGAACGTCTCCTTCTGCATCATTTGCACGGCAATATAGATACCCAGCACGATGGCAGCGAGGAGGATGATGACGGTGCCGATAAAGATGGTTGATTTGGAGTAGCGCTTGCCGATTTTCTCATTGAACTCCTTCTTTACCTTCTCCGTGTCGTGTTTCAGGTGTTCAAGATAGGCATGGTGGTGCTCTTCGGCAGGTTGTGCCTCGGCCTCGTCGACAGTCTGGTCTTCCCCATCATCGACAGGGACCTGCGGCACCTCTTCTTCAACAGGCACTTCCACTGTTTGTTCGTCGGCTTGCTCCACGGTATCCTCGCCGATGAGCCTGTCGGTATCCTCGTCGACAGAGGAGAAGAGGGTCTCGCTCTTGCAATACGGGCATACCTGCGCATATTTATATATCGGCCTGTTACATTCCGGACAGTTTCTCGTTCTATCGTTCATGGTGGGGTATGTTGTGGCTAAAGGGGGTTATTTGTTGAGTTTCCACGTCACGCCATCCTTGGTGTCCTTCACCTCGAATCCTGCATTGCTGAGCGCATCCCTGATTTGGTCGCTAGTAGCCCAGTCTTTCGCAGCCTTGGCTTTGGCACGGAGTTCGAGCACCATGTCGACGACATGTCCGAAGGCCTCCTCGCGCGCACTGGAGGAGTTGCCTTTCTCTGCCTTCAGTCCGAGGAGGTCGAAGGCGAAGAGCCGCATGGTGTCGGCGAGTTCCTTCAAGTCGTCGGCACTGATGGTGCCTTTGTGGTCGAGGAGGATATTCACCTGCCGGCAAGCCTCGAAGAGGGTGCTGATGACGACTGGGGTCTGGAAATCGTCGTTCATGGCGTCGTAGCACTTCTGGCGCAGCGTGCTCACCAATTGGTGGGTGTCTTTATCAGAGGCAGGAGCCGTGACCACGCGGTCGAGGTCGGCGATGCCACTGAGCAGTCTTTGCAATCCTTTCTCGCTGGCTTTCAGGGCATCGTCGGAGAAGTCGACGGTTCCCCTGTAATGTGCTGAAAGAATAAAGAAACGGATGGTCATGGGCGAATAGGGCTGTGTGAGCGAGGGATGTGTGCCCTGGAAGAACTGCTCGAGGGTAATGAAATTGCCGAGGCTCTTCCCCATCTTCTGCCCGTTGATGGTAATCATGTTGTTGTGCATCCAGTATTTCACCATCTGGTCGCCCTGGCTTGCCACGGCCTGTGCTATCTCGCACTCATGGTGTGGGAAGATGAGGTCCATACCGCCACCGTGGATGTCGAAGTGGGCGCCAAGGTACTTACGCCCCATGGCAGTGCACTCGCAGTGCCACCCTGGGAAACCGTCGCTCCACTGGCTCGGCCAGCGCATGATGTGCTCGGGCTGTGCTTTCTTCCAGAGGGCGAAGTCGGCCTGATTGCGCTTCTCTCCCACTCCATCGAGTTCGCGGCTGGCGTTGATGACATTGTCGAGGTTGCGCCCAGAGAGGATGCCGTAGGGGTGTTTCTCGTTGTACTTCTCGATGTCGAAATACACGCTACCGTTGCTCTCGTAGGCGAAGCCGTTGTCGAGGATTTCCCTGACAAGTTGCTGCTGTTCGATGATATGTCCGGTAGCGTGTGGCTCGATGCTGGGAGGCAGCACATTGAGGGCCTCCATGGCCTGGTGGTAGCGGTTGGTATAATACTGTGCTATCTCCATGGGCTCGAGTTGTTCGAGCCGTGCTTTCTTGGCTATCTTGTCATCGCCGTCGTCGGCATCGTGCTCCAGGTGTCCTACGTCGGTGATGTTGCGCACATAGCGCACCTTATATCCCAGGTGCTTGAGGTATCTGAACACCAAGTCGAAGGTGATAGCGGGTCGGGCGTGTCCCAGGTGTGGGTCGCCATAAACGGTGGGTCCACACACATACATCCCCACGTTGGGTGCATGGAGTGGCTTGAACGGTTCTTTTCTTCGGCTGAGGGTGTTGTAAATGATAAGTGTCTGTTCCATTTAATTAAGGGGAGTTATGGGAAATATGGTAGATATGGCCGCAGGCCAGAATAATTTTCAATTTTCAATCTTCAATCGGCCGCAGGCCGTTATGTTCTCATGAGCCATTGTATCTCGTCGTCGGTAGCGAGACAGGCATCGCCCTCGAAGGTGTATTTCAGCGTCGAGGTGGCGAGGGCATAGTCGAGGATGCGCTGGTTGTCGTCGGGATAGGCGAGCATGGCATGTATCTGTCCGGCAGCGAAGGCATCGCCCACGCCCATGGGGTCTACCATGTCGGCAATATCGTAGATGCGGGTGTGGTAGAGTTTTCCCTCGCTCCACATCAGTGCAGTGAGCAGGTGGTGACTGGCATTCACCTGGTTGCGCATGCCCATGAGCCATTTCTTGCATCTTGGGAAGCGCTTCACGATATCCTGGAACCACTCGCGATAGGGTTCAAGGTCCATCTTGTAGGAAGTATCGATGGCTTTGAAGGGAATTTTGGGATGACCGGTGAGGAATTCAAACTCGATGACGTCGCCGAACATCACGTCGGCATATTCGAGCATACGGCTGAGCGTTTCCACGGGCTGTGCACCGGGATAGCGCCACAGGTTCTTACGGTGGTTGATGTCGAAGGAGATGGTAATGCCCATCTCATCTGCCACCTGGAGAGCCTCGAAAGTGGTATCGGCAGCGTCCTGATTGAGGGCGGCGGCGATGCCGGAGGTATGGAAGACAGAGGCGCCACGAAGCACCTCGTGCCAGTCGATCATCCCAGGCTTGAGTTGCGCAAAGGCGGAGTTGGCACGGTCGTAGGTCACCGAGGAGTTGCGCAGTGAGGCAGCACCCTCGAAGTAGTAGGCTCCCATGCGGTCGCCATCCATCATCACATGGTCTACACCCAACTGATATTGCTGGAGCATCATCTTGGCAGCCAGTCCGATTTGTGTATTGGGCAATCGGGTCACATAATCCACGTTATCACCGAGTGTAGCGAGCGAGATGGCTACATTGGCCTCGCTCCCACCGAAGTTGCCGAGCAGTTCTTCACGTTGTGTGAACCGCCTATGGGCGCTCTTCGAGAAGCGTAGCAGCAACTCTCCAAAGGTTACGATGCGTTTGTTGTCTGTCATTTTCAAAACATTTGTCGTGCAAAATTATGAAAAAAAAAGATAGGAAGTCCAAAAACCCAAAATAAAGTGCGAATAATTTGCGGTTTTGGCTGATTTCGACTAACTTTGCAGCCGTTATTTATCAAAAACACAACATCCTGATATGGCTTATACACTTCTGACTGCTGCCGAGGCAGCGTCGCTTATCAAAAACGGTGAGAACCTTGCGCTCAGCGGCTTTACACCTGCGGGAGTAGCAAAGGCAGTGACAAAAGAACTGGCTAAAATTGCTACAGCCGAGCATGAGGCCGGACGTCCTTTCAAGGTGGGCATCTTCACTGGCGCCTCCACCGGTCAGAGCACTGATGGCGACCTGGCTGTTGCCCAGGCCATCAAGTATCGTGCACCCTACACCACCAACCCTGATTTCCGCAAACATGTGAACATGGGTGAGATTCCTTACAACGACCTTCACCTGAGCCACATGGCACAGGAGTTGCGCTATGGTTTCTACGGTGACGTAGACTGGGCCATCCTCGAGGTTTGCGACATTGAGGATGCCGGCGATTTCTACAAGGCCTATCTCACTGCCGCCGGTGGCATCAGTCCCACGGCAGCCCGTCTGGCCAAGCGAGTGATTCTGGAACTCAACTCTTTCCATAACCCCAACGCCAAGTTTATCCACGACGTGTATGAGCCCCTCGACCCGCCTTACCGTCTTCCCATCCCCATCACGAAGGTGAGCGACCGCATCGGTAAACCCTATGTAGCCATCCCGAAAGAGAAACTCGTGGGCGTGGTGGAGTGCAACATCCCCGACGAGGCCCGCGCCTTCAAGGACAGCGACCCCGTGACCGACCGCATCGGTTACCTCACTGCCGAGTTCTTGGTGGATGAGTTGCATGCCGGACGTATCCCCAAGGAATTCCTGCCGCTGCAGAGTGGCGTGGGTTCCACAGCCAATGCCATCCTCGGCGCACTGGGTGCCGACAAGCATGTGCCCGACTTCAACATCTACACCGAGGTGATACAGAACTCGGTGGTTGAGATGATGCTCACCGGCCGCGTGAAGGATGCCTCGGCTTGCTCGCTCACTGTGAGCAACGAGTGCCTGATGCAGGTATACGACAACATGGATTATTTCAAAGACCATCTCACACTGCGCCAGAGCGAGATATCCAACTCTCCTGAGATTATCCGCCGACTGGGTGTGATAGCCATCAACACCGCCATCGAGTGTGACCTCTACGGCAACGTGAACTCCACGCAGATCAGTGGCGTGAAGATGATGAACGGCATCGGTGGCTCGGGCGACTTCGAGCGCAATGCTTACCTGAGCATATTCACCTGTCCGTCGACAGCGAAGGGCGGGCTCATCAGTTCCATCGTACCGTTTGTGAGCCATCAGGACCATTCGGAGCACGATGTCAACGTTATCGTCACCGAACAGGGTGTTGCCGACCTGCGCGGCAAGAGTCCGATGCAGCGTGCACAACTCATCATCGACAACTGCGCACATCCCGACTACAAGCAATTGCTCACCGACTACCTGAAGATCAGCAAGGGTGGCCATACATGCCATTGTCTGCCCGCCGCATTCGCCATGCACGACACTTTGGCACGCAAGGGCGACATGCACCTTACCGACTTCGCCGAGTACGTGAAATAGAAATTCTCACACCTTGCATTATTTTCAGACGGGGATGGGCCACTGATGGCTCATCCCCGTCGTTTTTTGGAAACACGGATTTTTCTTGTCGAGTCCACTTTGAAGAGGCACTGTCAGAAACAGTGAGCCGAATGGTACTCCCTGGACCTTAGTTAAAATGGCGGGAGGGCCGAAGTCATATCTTCTTGATGAAATCGTTGAAATCCTTCGATGTTCCCTTTTTCTTGAAGATTTTCAAGTAGAGTCTCGACCGAATGCTGTCGACACCCTGTGGCGACTTGTCCATGAGACTGCCTATCTCCTTGGAACCGAATTTCAGTTTCGTTAGCCAACAGACTTTTTCCTCCATGGCATTCAGCATTAAAGCGTCGGGAACGATTTGCAGGAAAGTGGGAAAGGCAGTCATGATACTTTCTTCCAACCGTTTCCAGTCTTCGTCGGATGGTGTCGTCGCCCTTTTCAGATGGGTTTTGAACAATGCGATGACATCCTGCAAGCCGGTTTTGGCTTCCAGTTCCGCCGCTGGGATATCGAGAATCGCCAAAAGGTCTTTTTTCAATAGGGCAATGCCATCTTGTACCTTCTTGATATCGAGAGCCATTTCATCACTCTTTTTCAAGAAGTTGTCGATGGTCTTGTTCACCTCGTTCGTTTTTTCAAGTGGCATCCTGTCGATGTCTTGCCCGTGCTCGTCAAATGCCTTTTCCAAAGAAAGGCTGCGGTTTCTTTCTTCCGCCCGCCGCTTCATGAAGAAAGTGTAGCCCCACAGCAGCAATGAGAGCAGTGCCACACACGCCAATGTCAACACCCATACCCAAAGCGACTTTCTCTGGTTCTCTTCCTGAAGCCGCATGTTGTCCTGTTCCTTCATCGAATAGTCGTAGATGGCGGCAGCCTTCGCCAAGGCCTCAGAGGCCGTGATGCGGTTCATGGAGTCGATACACAGCACGTAGTTCTCGAAGTCGCCCCTCGCCGCTGCCACATCACCACGCATCAAGTCGATGCGCGTGCGATTGCGGTAGGCAATCGTTTTGCCTTGAATGGTGCCCACTTCCAAAACCTTTGCTATATAGAAAAGGGCGGAGTCGGGCTGATTTAAATGAAAATAAATCCTTGTGGCATTGGTGTAGATGGCACTTTCCTCGTGTCGATAAATATTTTTCAGCAATGGCCTTAGATACACCTTGGCTGAATCGTAGCGCACCATCTCAATGTTATTGTCGGTAAGCGAACAGAGGATGTTCCTTATCATCATCGTGTCGCGCTTGGCCTCCGCCAACCGCAGAGCCTTGTGCAGACAGGTGTCGCATGTAGCCTTGTCTCCCACCATCTGGTAAGAGCCACCGATGTCACGGATACTGTATATCATGCTCATGGTGTCCTTTGAGGCAATACCGTAACGATATCCATCTTCAAAAAAACGTCTTGATTCCTCATACAGCATCTGCTGGGAATACAAATAGCCGGATTGACTACAAATCCAACCGTTCAGGACATTCGCGGAATCACTTGCTATCAACTCATGCGCACGGTGGAAATACCTCAGGGCCGAGGGCGCGTCGTGTTGTTTGGCAGAATGTCGCCCGGCATAATAGAGCGCGACGGGAAGCATCGCCTTATCGCCTTTGTTCTCGTAGTATTCCAGGATGTTAGGAATCTCATCCTCGCCGTCATAAGGCTGTCTTGCCCTGTCATACGCCTTGACGCACATCAGTTTGAAGGCCATCCGCGAAGCCTCGTCCTGTAGCAGCATCGAATCCCTGACCTTTTCCAACAAATTGATGGCACTGTCGTTGTATTGCGTGGCGTTGGTCATGCTGTCGACCGTGGCCAAAACGCCCTCAAGCCTCTGATGCCTGTTGGTTGAACAACACGAAAGGATGGTTGCCAGCACCGCCATCACGAGTATGGGGCACTGGCGTATATGTAGATTATTTTGGTAAGTCATTTGTACGTTTATTGGTGTTGTCATAGCGCTGGTGGTTCAATGATTCTGGCGCATGGTGCAGCACATAGGTGTGGTTCAGCGAGATGGTGTCCTCTATCAGCACGTTCCCCTGGATGTCCTTCACCACCACATCCACCTGGGAAATAGTGCTGTCGCACGAAAAAGTAATCGATGTGTCGTCATAAGTCACACGGGGAATGGGTGCGCCACCCCCATTACCTCCATTCCATCCTCCACCAATATTACCACATTGCAACACCACTTCGCCCGAACTGGCCATCATGGCTATAGGTAGCAATAATAGCCATGACAAAATAAACAATTTTGTTTTCATCTTTTTTATCTTTGATTAAAGAGATACAATAAATAAGCAAAATTACACATTTCTTTGCATAACAACAACAAAAATCCTACGCATTTTCTACGCATTTTTTCGCATTTAATTTATTTTTTTTAATTTATGCATAAAAAGGTTAAGCGTAGGATGCGTAATAAATGCGTATTGATTTCTTTGGATTATTATGACACTATTCATATATTTGCTGACAAACAATTATTTACTTTCAAAATCTACATTTTATGAAAAAACTTATATTGATATTAATGACTTTTGTTAGCCTTGGCATTTCCGCCCAACTCAAGGTCTACAGCGACGGGAGCATGACCCTGGACCGTGACACCTCATTCACGGGATGCAGGTTTACCGTGGGAAACATACCGACTATCGTCAGCAACATTCCTGTGGCATCACCAGAAAACATAGGCATTTACGGCATCGCCACGCCACAGACCAGCACATTCAATACTGGCGTGGCAGGTGTGGCGGTGGCAAACACCGTTACCACCGGACGTTCTTTTGGTGTCTGCGGCATCGCCGGTAACTGCACCTCGGGATACAACTATGGCGTGTTCGGTACCCTGCTGGGAACGGCAAACGGCGCGGCGGTGTATGGTTCGACACAGAAGCCCACGGGCAGCCTGGTGCCGGGAAAGTATGCCGCTTATTTCCATGGCGACATGGTGGTGACGGGGACGGCAACCATTACCAGTCTCAACACCCCTTCGGACATACGGCTGAAGGAGAACGTGCAGTACGTGGGGAATGGCGAGGGGCGAGCCGACATCCACTCGCGGATGATGGATGTGCACGTCATCTCATACAACCTGAAGAAGCCAGCCCCCGAGGTGGGCGACACCGTGACTGCCACTGCCATGGACGACACCCCGGCCAAGACCTTCTTCGGCGTGTCGGCACAGGAACTGAGGGAACTGTTCCCCGACCTTGTGGAGGAAGGGCAGGACGGATACCTCTCAGTGAACTATATCGAACTCATACCCATGCTCATCTGCTCGGTGCAGGAACTCTCCACAGAGGTCGACAGGCTGCGCAGGGAACTGGACGCGAAAGAAGACGCAAGGCTTGACAACGGCGATGGTGAAAACAGCGACATCCTACGCGAATGTGCGCTCTACCAGAACACGCCCAACCCATCCTCGTCACAGACGGTGATCAGGTACAAACTCCCGGCCGAGGCCACCGATGCCTCCATCTACATCCTCAACCTCCAGGGAACGCTCATCAAGCAGATACCCGTCAGTCCGTCACAAAACAGCGTCACGGTATCTTGCACCGACCTCGACCCGGGAATGTACTTCTACTCTCTCATAGTGGCAGGGCAGGAAGTGGATTCCAAGAAGATGATTGTAAGCATGTGATCGATAGAAATAAACAGAAGTAAATGTTATATAATCTGTCTTACAGAAAGAAAGATTCTATCAAAGAATTACGTGGCTATTTGTTAAATGTGCTAACATTTGTTAACAAAAGCACATGTGTGCTTGGCTTATTTCTATTTTTGTAAATGATTAACAACGAATGAGATACGACATGAAGAAGACCATATTTTTGTTGCCATTCTTAATGCTTGCCTCTTTGTCATCTATGGGACAGAACGTGAAGCATGTCTCATTGGATTTCAGCATGGATGATTTCAGGATAGAGCAAGACAATGCTGGAAATGCTTTCGTGTTGTCAGACGCTCACAATTGTTTCCTAAAGTCAGACACCTTGTTGCCTGCTCTCCCATACATAGGATACAATGTACTTATTGGCAGCACCGATAAATACGACAATCATGTTTGTTCAGACTCAAAGTCTTTATTCCGCAGCAATGTCACCATGGCCAATAACCCAGAAGCCATACCAACTAACATACTGCCTTCTGCAAATGGGACAAAACATGCTGCATCTTATTCCCAAAGGACTTATCCCTCCGAATTTGTAGAATTTGCCGGTATGAATGAATGTGACGGCTACAGGATCCTGACTTTCCATGTTTGTCCTTTTGAATATGACGCAACTTCCAAAAGACTGTCTCTCAGGACACACATTGACTTAGACATTCAATTAAGGCCATCCCCTTCCACCTCGTCGTCAAGGACTGGCAACAGGGAAGACGTGAGAAATATCATAAGACGAATTGTCGTCAACCCGGAAGACCTTAGTGAGCAGAATGTGCCGGCAGGCGACAGGTCATGTAACGTTTTAACAAAACAACAAGGTTTCGAGTATGTCATAGTGACCAGCAACCAATTCAAGAGCACTTTCCAAGAACTGGCCAATTGGAAAAGCCGCAAGGGGATACGTTCGAAAGTCATCACTGTGGATGATGTATTGACATACGAAGGTGCCACGACAAAAGAGAAAATCAAACGTGCTCTCGCGGATATCAGCGGCCTGTCTTACGTACTGCTTGGAGGAGACACGCTTAATGTACCCACTTGTATGTGCTATATTGGCTATCGTGAAAATACAGACAGCATCACACCCGCAGATGTCTACTATTCATGCCTGGAAACCAAGAACTGGGACAATAATGGAAATGGTTTTTATGGTGAACTGAATGACTCTGTTTGCTTGCTCCCTGTTCTTCATGTCTCAAGGGCTCCGGTATCAACCGTTGAGGACGCCCAAGTTTTTGTCGATAGGATCATCAATTACGAGAGCGCGCCAGATACCACCAACTGGAAAGACAACATATTGATGTGTGGGACATCATTAGGTTGCTATGATAATTCAGGGCAAAGTGACGCGAGTATCTGGGGCCAAATGATTTATGGTCAAAATATAGACCCATTTTGGGTTGATGAACAGTGTATATATTTTTACGATACATTTACGAGTTTTGACGGAAATGCAGACCATAATTTCACCGCAGATAATCTCCAAATCGAACTTGCCAAAGGATATACATTTGTCGATGTGTTGACTCATGGTGAAAAATTATATTGGCAAATGGAACAGGGTAATAGTTATCATTGCGACAAAGCTAAAATTTTGATAAATTGTGGCTATTCCATAATCACTACAACTGCTTGTCTTACGAATGCCTTTGATTATTACACAGCTTTCGGCAGATGTCTCAGCCAACGTTTTATTAATAACCCAAATAGTGGTATTTTGGCATATTTGGGTACTTCCCGTGAGAATTGGGGTTCAGGGGGAGAACCATTCATTATGTTGTCTGGTGGTGAAGCATTTGAAGGAAGGGTTTATAAAAATATATTTGAAAATAAATATCATCGATTGGGAAAGGCTTTGACTGCCGTAAAAGAAGTGTATAGGGAATCTGCTATGGCTCGTTATAATACAGCAAGAAAGCTTTTTATGGGGTATAACTTAATGGGGGATCCTGAAATGCCAATATACCTGTATAAACCAAAATCATTCCAGAATGTCAGCATTCAAGTTGTCAATGACAGCATATATGTTGATGCGGGTACAGGTGGCTTTGATATTTGTTTCATCAACACAAGTGATTCGACAGACTATTACATTGCAAGAGACATTGTCGATTCCTTGGCTGTATTCGGTCGCCTAGACGGAGTTTTTGATGTCTGCATTACCAAACCGGGTTATGTTCCATACATTACGACATGTGGCGATACCTATCTCCAGAACATCACTTTGACGGGAATGAAAACATACGAGACTGGCAATGCCATGATTGGTTCTAACGTAACAAATAAAGTAGTTCAGGGACCAGTTATCACCAACAGTGGGAACACTACGCTTAAAGCAAGTCAAAGTGCCACTATCACCAAAGACTTCGAAGTAAAATTAGGAGCAAAATTCACAATAACTAATGAATAAAACCAAATAGACATATGAGAAACCATTTTGAATTATATGGATGTGGAACACGTATCATGATGGTGTTTGTGTTTTGCAGCCTTGGTATATCGAACGCCATGGCCCAAGAGGAACGTGAATATGTGCCGTTTGTGGAAGAAGGAAAGGTTTGGTATTGTGGATATTACCATCCATGGCCCGATTATCCGATACGACCTTTTGAGGATCCCAATGGAGAAGGTATAGACTGTACTTTTACCATGTGTGGCGACACACTTGTAAATGACATGGATTATAAAAAGGTAATCTGCCAGTTTGAGGAATACTATGGTGACGAGGAACAACACTACTACTGTGCTGTCAGAGAAGAAGACTATCAGGTGTTCATCATTGAGGAAGAGGAAACAGAGGAAAAACTTATCTATGACTTCAGCAGCCCCGGGGAACTATTTACACTAACCTATAATGGTAATCAGTTAGTTCGATCAGACGGCAAACATCGTTGGCAGTTCCTGCCTGGACAGTTGGAATATTGGCTTATCCTTCCTAGTTATGAATTAGATTGGAGATACCGCATAGGCCGTTGGGTTGAAGGCGTGGGTGCTCCTTTTGTCAATCCATTTGCTTTTGAACTCAACCCTATTTTTTACGACGAGCCGATATTTGGGAAACATATCGCTGTGCGTTCATGTATAAAAGACGGGCAGTATATTTTTAATTCTGATTGGATGGCTGTGCCGATTGATGATCCGGAAGCAATTGACAAAAGCATTTATACCAATAACTCCCCCAAAGACCCTCGACTCTACGACCTCCAAGGCCGCCAGTTGCGCCACGCACATGCCAAGGGAGTGTACATACAGGATGGGAAGAAACGGGTGGTGAAATAACGGGGCTGAGACGCAGCGATTCAGTCGTCAACCCGTTAGAAACAGCGGCACCGTATCGTGTGCCGACCTCGACTCGGGAATGTACTTCTACTCTCTCGTAGTGGCAGGACAGGAAGTGGATTCCAAGAAGATGATTATAAGCATGTAACAATATAAAAAACGAGTAATGTTCAGAACAATTATAATTCTATTCATATTATTTGCTTTCTCCATTCTAGGTGTCTTTTCACAATCAACACTAAAATTACCATCTATGCAATTAGTGAATGGAGAAGAATCCACAATTCCACAAAGAACAGTGCATTTTTTGGATGATGGGGTATTGGTTTCATATTCCTTTAATGGAATAAATATATCTAATGACCCTATGTTTATCACTGCAAAAAGAATGCATATTATGGGCTTGGGGAATAATTGTGAGCAAGCAGAGCCAGATTATCCTATGAGATGGGATTCTTTTGTTATCCCAAACGGAAAAACAGCAGTTGTTGAATTGTTGGATAGTAATTTTGTAATAGCCCCTATAGAAATGTCTCCTGCACAGCCTCTTTTAATGCAAAATAGCAATAATTTAGATTCTATAAATATTGTTTTACCAATTTCTCCATTTTCTGGTTATTTTCCGAATTCAGTTTGTAACAATGTATCCTGGAATTCCTATCGCGGAATAAATATCCTTTCTGTTTGTATATGTCCTATTAAATATAATTACCAGAGCCAAGATGTCCAAATATTTAACTCTTTTACCTATAAAGTTCACTTTTCCGATATCCCCAACTATACCAATGAGCAATCTATTTCTTTCAGTCCAGAAGACAACTTTATATTTAATACTACAATAAACGGAAGTAGTGAATTGGTTAAAAGTGAAATTGCTGAGAGAACAGATTCTGTAGAAGACTTCTTTATCATTGCTAAGGTAGGTTACGAAAATCCTGTGGAGAAACTAGCTGAATGGAAACGCAAATTAGGATTTCGTGTTCATGTTATATACAGCAATTGTTGGACACCAAATTTAATTAGAGATACTTTAAACTATAAATTACAAACTTGTGAAAATCCATACTATTTACTATTTATTGGTAACAATAATATCGTGCCGACTGAACAACATAGGATGAATACAACCCATTCTTCTTCATTCAATTATTATACAGATGGATTTTATACTCCTGACTCTATTTCCATAATGTCAGGCAGATTACCAGTTGGAAATGTTCAAGAAGCAGAAATAATCATAGACAAACTCATATATTATGAGCGTTATCCGATATCAGATAATCTTTTTTATGACAAAGGCCTTCATTTAGCTGTATTTCAAGACAACAAAAATCAACAAAATCAAAATATTCCTGATGGATATGAAGATTTTTGGTCTACTCGTGCATCAGAAATGATTAGAAAAGTGTTAGTACAAAAAAATAAGATTATTAACCGTTATTATGTAAATACAAATACAACCGTTACCCCAACCCATTATAATTCAAGATATGGAAATTATGCTGAAATACCACAAGATGTTGTAACTTTAATTAATAATGGAAGTACTACACAAGATGTAATTAACAATATTAACAATGGGTGTTATTATATTCTGAGCATTCTTCATGGCGGCCCAGATGGATGGTGGACTATACCTTTTTATGAAGGCGACATTCCATATCTCAACAATCACAACAAACCACCAATTATTTTCAGCATGAGTTGCCAAACAGGTACTTTCCTTGATGACAATAATATAGCACAACGATTTCTTTCATACCCTAATGGTGGGTGCATTGCTTTTATTTCACCCTCCGCTGATACTCATGCGGCATATACAGAAGCGTTGGCATTAGGAATGTTTGATGCAATTTGGCCCGATTCTTCTTTAGTTTTAAAATTAAAAAGAAGTAGTATCGGGGAGTTGACGACTCCTATTCCAACATATAGGTTGGGACAAATATTAAATCAAGGGCTGGCACGAATGGAGGAGATTTGTGAACATACTTGGCTGAGTTATCAAAAAAGGATTTTCCATTGTTTAGGAGATCCTAGCATGTTTTTTCCAACATGTCAACCAACCCCATTCGAAAACATTTCTATTACACGTACATTATCGAATGTTCACGTAGATACAGGAACAAATTATCCTACAAAGATTTCTTTCTATAACAAATCAACTGGAGATATTAAAGTAAAATATGGAACTCAAGCCGACTATACTACTTCTGAAAACAATATTCACAATATAAGTGTAAGTGTTTCTTACCATAATAAGATACCATTTGTAGAGGATCCTTCTGAACTCATTTGCCTGCAAAATACAACAATTCATAGTAATCAAACGATTGCTGGTGCTTACGTGATTTCAGGTAGTCAAGTAACAACTAACAGACCTTTTGGACCTGTTGTTTTTGAGGGAAATAACATTGAAATTAAGGCGGAATCGGTTGAATTTCAAGGCGAGACAACCATTTCCTTTGGTTCAACATTTGAAATAACCAATCCATAAACGGCATGAGGACAAGACAAATACTGCTAACCGTCATCACGTTGTTGCTCAACTATCAAGTCTTGCATGGTGAAATATACAACCTATTTCTTGAGGAAGGAAAAGAGTGGCTATGCCATACAATAGAAAACGACGACGAGGAATACGACACTCGGTATTATCTTAGGGGAGACACCATGCTATTAGGTAAAACATACGCCTGTATGTATGCTTACAATTACAAGAACAAGGGCAAGACTGAATTTCTGGCAGCCCTAAGGGAACAAGGTGACTCAGTGATGTGT
Source organism: uncultured Prevotellaceae bacterium (assembly GCA_900315455.1). Lineage (GTDB taxonomy): Bacteria > Bacteroidota > Bacteroidia > Bacteroidales > Bacteroidaceae > Prevotella. The sequence continues at coordinate 50,367 of OMZE01000035.1, forward strand.
ATAAACCGAAACACCTCAAAAGAGTACTTGCTCTATGATTTCGGGCTTAACCACGTGTCAGGCGTGCGAGACGGCGTGAATGTGGGCTATTCCCGGCAGGATTACTGTGAGATGTCATTATGCGACACCATTACCGTGGGTGGAAAGGATTTCAGAAGAATCTACCTAAACTTGTATTTCTATGGTGGGGAGAACTCGACGTTTTGGGTAAGCGGTGTAGGGTCAAACACATCACCTCTTGA
>OMZE01000037.1 GCA_900315455.1 uncultured Prevotellaceae bacterium
CTTGTACTACTTGTCTTCCATGTAAATCTCTCAAAGAACGCTTCTTGTTGACGCAAATCGGGGCGCTAACCCCGAAAAGCGGATGCAAAGGTACGAACAACGGGGGAAACCGCCAAACTTTCCAAGGAAAAATTTCGGGGAAACATGAAAGTTTTCGCGTTTCTTGACAAAATAAACCATTTTACTGGTGTCTTTATTCCATTTTTTGGAGTTAAAGGGGATTTAGGAAGGGGTGAAAGAGGAGTTAAAGGGTCGTATGAACTGAAAATTTGCCATTTTAGGTAATACAGCACCTGTCTTCTACTTCTCTGCGGTCTTTTGCAAACCTCATTAGTAACGAATTGCGAAAGTTGTATTAATATTATAATAATGTTATAGGCACATCTTTGTAGAAAGGGAATCATTAAATAATCGAAAAAAAAGCGAATATGTTCTTTTATCTCATGCATTTTCCATAATTTTGCTGCTGTGCAAAGAAGTATTGCCAATTATCATTTGGCATCAATTTTGCAGGAATGTATATGAACCATCAATTAACAATGAAATGAACGAAAAGGATTTAGCATCAATCATTAGGGAGCAAGAGAGCGGCATCAATGCCCGCGAACGAGAGAGATACATGCCGGCGGCATTCTCCGTCCTCATGCGAAAAGTATATGTGTGGATGACCCTTGCCTTGGTCATTACCGGTTTTACCGCATACTATGTTGCCCACTCCACCAGTTTCGTCTACACCTTGATGTCGAGTTCGGGACTGATGTGGGGGCTGATTATCGCCGAATTGGCTTTGGTGATAGGCCTTAGCGCAGCCATCCACAAGTTGTCGCTCACTGTAGCCACGTTGATGTTCGTGGTCTACTCCATCATCAACGGACTCACGTTGTCATTCATTTTCTTTGCCTATACGGAGTCATCGATAGCACAGGTGTTCTTTATCACCGCCGGCACATTCGGTGCCATGGCCCTCATTGGCTATACGACGAAGACCGACCTCACCTCGCTTGGCAAATACCTCTTCATGGGCCTCATCGGCATCATCATCGCCACGTTGGTGAACTTGTTCTTCAATAACAACATGGTGACCATGATAGTCAGTTACCTTGGTGTGCTTATCTTCGTGGGACTTACCGCCTACGACTCTCAGAAGATCAAGAAGATGTGTATGAGTTTTGAATACGCCGACACCAATGCCCAGAAGATGGCGCTGCTCGGCGCGCTCACCCTTTATCTCGACTTCATCAACCTCTTCATCTATCTGCTCCGCATTTTCGGAAGAAGGAACTAAAGAGCAAAGACAAGACATTGATTCATATCCTCATGGTGGGCACAGTGATGCCCACCATTTTTTATCCCAAAGGGCATTTTAGTGTAATTTCTACCCTATTTTGTGTAAGACTCAAATTTTTTTCCACATAATATGCAAATTAACGCATTTTTATTTTGTGGAGTTGATGTTTTTGCATAATTTTGCGCCTCAGAAAGAATATTTATGCGAATATGAAAATCAAGAACAGCAGAATGGAAGCCCTGAAGATGCTGATTTCGAGCAAGGAATTAGGCAGTCAGGAAGAAGTGCTCCAGGCATTGGAGAAAGAAGGATTCAAACTCACCCAAGCCACGTTGAGTCGTGACCTGAAGCAGTTGAAGGTAGCCAAAGCAGCGAGCATGAACGGCAAGTATGTATATGTGTTGCCCAACGACACGATGTACAAGCGCATCACCAAGCCCCGCACTGCCTTGGAGATGTTGCAGACTTCCGGGTTCCTGTCGATCAGTTTTTCTGGCAACATGGGTGTGATCAAGACCCGTCCGGGCTATGCCAGCAGTATAGCCTACAATATTGACAACAGCGACAGTCCCAACATCATCGGCACCATAGCAGGCGACGATACGATTTTCATTGTCATCAAGGAAGGTTCCACTGTCGACACTGTCATTGAAGACCTAAGCGTGATTATCCCCAACATCCGCTAACCCATTCATCTACTCTTTTTTTAAACACAAGAAAATGGAAGACATTAAAGTTGTGGTGGCCGACGCCTCGCACGAGAAATACGTCGACACCATTTTGTCGACGATTTCTGAAGCAGCCAAAGTAAGAGGTACAGGTATAGCCCGCCGCACCCCAGAATATCTTATAACAAAGATGCGCGAAGCGAAGGCCGTGATAGCCCTCGACGGTGAACGATTTGCCGGATTCAGTTATATTGAGACATGGGGCAACAAACACTATGTCACCACCTCCGGTCTTATCGTGCATCCCGACTACCGTGGCAGAGGCATAGCCAAGCGCATCAAGGAGATGACATTTTCCTTAGCCCGTACCCGTTGGCCCCATGCCAAGATTTTCAGTCTCACGAGTGGTGCCGCCGTGATGACCATGAACACCCAGTTGGGTTATCAGCCCGTCACTTTCGACGACCTCACCGACGACGAAGCCTTCTGGCGTGGTTGCGAAGGATGTGTCAATGTTGACATTCTGAAGCGCACCAACCGCAAATACTGCATCTGCACCGCCATGCTCTACGACCCTGAGGAGCATCTCCCCGCCAAGATACCCGCAGAGGTGCTTGAGCGCATCAAGGAGTTGGACGGCACGCCAGAGCCATCTGTCGAAGACACAGACAATAACAATATATAATATAATCATTTCAAGGTGGCACGATGTGCCGCCCCAAACGCCAATAACATGACAAAGAAAAAAGTAGTAGTAGCCTTCTCGGGTGGTCTCGACACCTCCTACACCGTGATGCGTCTTGCCAACGAGGGTTACGATGTGTATGCCGCCTGTGCCAATACCGGTGGTTTCAGCGACGAGCAGTTGAAGAAGAACGAAATCAACGCCTATGCCCTTGGTGCCAAGCAATATGTCACCCTCGACGTTACCCAGGAGTATTACGAGAAATCGTTGAAGTATATGATTTTCGGCAATGTGCTCCGCAACAACTGTTACCCCATCTCCGTATCTTCCGAGCGCATTTTCCAAGCCATAGCCATTGCCCGTTATGCCAAGGAGATAGGAGCCGATGCCATTGCCCATGGCTCGACAGGAGCCGGCAACGACCAGATACGTTTTGACATGACTTTCCTCGTCATGGCTCCCGGCGTGGAAATCATCACCCTTACCCGCGACCAGAAACTCTCGCGCCAAGAAGAAGTGGACTACCTCAACGAGCATGGTTTCTCTGCCGACTTTGCCAAACTCAAATACTCCTACAACGTAGGCATCTGGGGCACCAGCATCTGTGGCGGCGAAATCCTCGACTCCACCCAGGGACTTCCCGAGGAAGCCTACCTGAAGCACGTCACCTGTGACGAAGAGCGTCTGCTGCACATCACCTTTGAAAAAGGCGAGATTGTGGCGGTAGACGGAGAGCCGTTCGATGACAAGGTAAGAGCCATCCAGTGCATCGAGGAAATCGGTGCCGCCTATGGTATCGGCCGCGACTGCAATGTGGGCGACACCATCATCGGCATCAAGGGGCGCGTGGGTTTTGAGGCTGCAGCCCCGAAACTCATCATTGAGGCCCACCGCCTGCTTGAGAAATACACCCTGAGCAAATGGCAACAATACTGGAAAGACCAGGTAGCCAACTGGTATGGCATGTTCCTGCACGAGAGCCAGTATCTGGAGCCCGTGATGCCCGACATCGAGGCCATGCTCACCAGTTCGCAGCGCCATGTCAACGGCACCGTCATCCTCCGTCTCCGTCCGTTGGGCTTCGAGACCGTGGGTGTTGACTCTGCCGACGACCTGCTCAAGTCGAAACTCGGTGAATATGGAGAGATGCAGCATGGCTGGACCTCCGACGAAGCCAAGGGATTCATCAAGGTGCTCAGCACTCCGCTGCGCGTCTACTACGGCATTCATCCCGACGAAAAGCGATAACCATATATCCCCCGACCCATGATCAAGATAGGAATACTCGGCGGTGCCGGTTACACTGCAGGCGAACTCATCCGCCTCCTTATCCACCACCCCGAAGCCGAGATAGCATTCATCCACAGCGAGAGCAATGCCGGCAACCACATCACCGACGTGCACGAAGGACTCTACGGCGACACCGACCTGGTGTTCACCGACCAGATGCCCTTCGACCAGGCCGACGTGCTCTTCCTCTGTTTCGGCCATGGCAAGAGCGAAGCCTTCCTTGCCCAACATGACGTGCCCGACGGCATGCGTATTATCGACCTGGCACAAGACTTCCGTCTCTCCGCTCCCGGCAACGATTTCGTCTATGGCTTGCCCGAAATCAACCGGTCGCTCATCGCCAACGCCCGGCACATTGCCAATCCCGGCTGTTTCGCCACCTGCATCCAACTCGGTCTGCTGCCCGCTGCCAAGATGGGCATCATCTGTCAGGATGTGGCAGTGAACGCCATCACAGGCAGTACAGGAGCCGGACAGAAACCCACTGGCACCACCCATTTCTCATGGCGCAACAACAACCTGAGCATCTACAAGCCCTTTACCCACCAGCATGTGCCCGAGATAGTACAGAGCCTGCGACAGGTGCAGGGCCACCTCGATGCCCACATCGACTTCATCCCCTACCGTGGCGATTTCGCCCGTGGCATTTTCGCCACCGAAGTGGTGAAGACCGATGCTGCCATTGAAGATATCGTGAGCGCTTACAAGGCCTTCTATGCCGATGCCCCCTTCACCCATTATGTGGACAAGGCCATCGACCTGAAGCAAGTGGTGAACACCAACAAAGCCCTGGTACACTGCGAGAAGTTCGAAGACAAGTTGCTTATCACCTCATGCATCGACAACCTGCTCAAGGGAGCCGTGGGACAAGCCGTACAGAATATGAACATCATGTTTGGCATCGACGAGACCGCCGGTCTGCGTCTCAAGCCAAGCGCATTCTAAACCACCCAAGCATCATGAAACTCTACGACGTATACCCCCTGCTCAACGTGAATATCGTGAGAGGCGAAGGCTGTAAGGTTTTCGACGACAAAGGCACCGAGTATCTCGACCTTTACGGAGGCCATGCCGTTATCAGCATCGGCCACAGCCACAAGAACTACGTGGACGCCATCACCCGCCAAGTCACCCAACTGGGATTCTACTCCAACTCGGTGGTCAACGACCTGCAGTGTCAACTCGCACAACGCCTTGGCAAAGTGAGCGGTTATGACGATTACCAACTGTTTCTTGTGAACAGTGGTGCCGAAGCCAACGAGAACGCCATGAAACTTGCCTCGTTCCATACCGGCCGCACCCGCATCCTCGTATCGCAGAAAGCCTTCCACGGCCGCACCTCACTCGCCGTTGAAGCAACCGACAACCCCAAGATCATCGCCCCGGTGAATGCCAACCACCATGTCACCTACCTTCCCCTTAACGACTTCAGCGCTTGGGAAGAAGAGTTGGCCAAGGGCGACGTGTGCGCCTGTGTACTCGAATGCATCCAGGGCGTAGGTGGCATCCGTCTGGTGGAAAAAGATTTTGCCCAGCGCCTGAGTCAGGCCTGCAAGGAGCATGGCACCATACTCATCTGCGACGAGATACAATGCGGCTACGGTCGCAGCGGGAAATTCTTCGCCCACCAATGGCTGGACATCCGTCCCGACCTCATCACCGTGGCCAAAGGCATCGCCAACGGCTTCCCCATGTCGGCCGTGCTCATCTCTCCCCTATTCACCCCCGTCTACGGCCAACTCGGCACCACCTTTGGGGGCAACCACCTTGCCTGTGCCGCCGCCATTGCCGTGCTCGACACCATTGAGCAGGAGCATCTGGTAGAGAATGCCCATTGCATTGGCGAGTATCTCCTGTCACGTCTGAAAGCCCTTCAGGCCACCCAACCCCATATTGTGGAGGTGCGTGGCCGCGGACTGATGATTGGCATCGAACTCGACATCCCCCAGAAAGCCGTCCGCGAACGCCTTGTCTACGACGAACATTGTTTTGTAGGCAGTTCGGGAACCACCACACTGCGCCTGCTCCCGCCCCTGTGCATCAGCCAGTCGGAAGCCGACGCCTTTATTGAGAAACTAATAAAAGCATTGTCATGAAGATATCCATTATTGGAGCGGGAGCCATGGGTGGCGCCCTTGCCGAAGGCCTCATGCAGAGTGATGCCGTCAGCGCCTCCGACCTCACCATCTCCGACCCCAGCGAAGCCGCCATCAGCCGTTTCTCCGACAGCGGTGCCAGCATCACCACCGACAACAACGTCGCTGCCAAGCATGCCGACATCGTGATGGTGGTAGTGAAGCCATGGTTGGTAGAGACCGTACTGAAAGGCATCAAGCCGTCGCTCGACTACCAGCGCCAACTCATCGTCGTCATCGCCGCCGGTGTCTCCTCCAAGTCTATCCTGTCATGGCTCGACAAAGGCGACCTGGTGCAGCCCAAGTTGCTTCTTGCCATCCCCAACACCGCCATTGCCGTGAAAGAGTCGATGACCTTCCTTGTGCCCGTGACGACCACGAAAAGCGAGACCGACATCATCCACCAACTGTTTGAGGAAGTGGGTCACTGTCTTCTTACCGAAGAGCGGTTGTTGGCCGCCGGCACCACGCTGGCATCCTGTGGCATCGCCTATGCCATGCGCTATGTGCGCGCGTCGGTAGAAGGTGGCGTGGAAATCGGCTTCCGTGCCTCCGATGCCCTGCAGATAGTCCTCCAAACGGTGAAAGGAGCAGTATCGCTCCTTCAGGCTACCGGTCATCATCCCGAGACCGAGATTGACAAGGTGACCACCCCCGGCGGCGTGACCATCAAAGGCCTCAACGAGATGGAGAATGCCGGTTTCACCAGTGCCGTCATCCGCGGACTGAAAGCGGGAATGTAATTGAGATTTAAGGGTCATAAAATAAAAGAACAATATGGACGAACAATTGATACAAATCGGTGAGCGTCTGCGTGGTTTGCGCGACGTGCTCGATATCAGTGCCGAAGAAATGGCTACCCTATGCGGTATTACCGTAGAGAATTACCTGGCCATGGAGAAAGGCGAGAGTGAACTTTCGGTGGCCAACCTTCAGAAGATAGCCAAGCAATATGGCGTATCGCTCGATGTGCTGATGTTCGGCGAGGAGCCAAAGATGAGCAGTTACTTCCTCACCCGCAAGGGTCATGGCATGAGTGTGGAGCGCCGCAGCGCCTACAACTACGAGAGCCTAGCCAGTGGTTTCCGCGGCCGTAAGGCCGACCCCTTCATCGTCACCGTGGAGCCCAAGCCCGCCGATGCCCCCAAGGAGATGAACTCCCACAGCGGTCAGGAATTCAACATGGTGCTCGAGGGTGCGATGGAACTCACCATCGGTCCGAAGGTGCTCACCCTTCAAGAAGGCGACTCCGTGTATTTCGATGCCACCCAGCCCCATGGCATGCGCACGCTCAACGACAAGCCCGTAAGGTTTTTAGCCATCATCTTTTAACTTGACACATCATGGTAGAAAGATTTTTAGAGCAAACTGCCTTCTCTTCGGTGGAAGACTTCAAGCGCAACCTGCATTTCAAGATTAAGGAGAACTTCAACTTCGCCTACGACGTGATGGACGTCTGGGCCGAGGAACAACCCGATAAACTCGCCCTGCTGTGGACCAACGACCAGGGTGTGGAGATACGCCTGACATTTGCCAACCTCAAGCGCAGGAGCGACCAGGCCGCCTCTTACCTGCAGTCGCTCGGCATCGGCCGTGGCGACATGGTGATGCTCATCGAGAAACGCCGCCTGGAATGGTGGATATCGATGCTTGCCCTCTGCAAACTCGGTGCCGTGGCCATTCCCGCCACCCACATGCTCACGAAGAAAGACATCGTTTACCGCAACACCCGTGCCTCGGTAAAGGGCATCATCTGTGTGGGTGAACCCTACGTGCTTGGTCAGGTGGCCGCCGCCATGCCCGACAGCCCCACCGTAAAGACCCTCATCAGCATCGGTCCGGAGGTGCCCGAAGGGTTCCACGACTGGATGGCCGAGATAGACAGTGCCCCACAGTTTGTGCGCCCCTCGCATGTGAACGACAACGAAGACACCATGCTGATGTATTTCACCAGCGGCACGAGTGGCGAGCCGAAGATGGTGGCCCACGACCACCTCTATGCCCTCGGCCATCTCACCACCGGCGTATTCTGGCACAATCTAAGCGAAGACAGCATCCACCTCACCGTGGCCGACACAGGATGGGGTAAAGCCGTTTGGGGCAAGTTCTACGGTCAGTGGTTTGCCGGTGCCGTCGTCTTCGTGTATGACCACGAGAAGTTTGCTGCCGACAGCATGTTGCGCCAGATGGAGAAATACCATATTACCTCCTTCTGCGCCCCACCCACCGTCTACCGTTTCCTCATCCGCGAGGATTTCTCACAATACGATCTCAGTGCCCTTCGCTACTGCTGCACCGCCGGCGAGGCCCTCAACCCCGCTGTCTACGATAAGTTCTATGAACTCACTGGCATCCGCCTGATGGAAGGTTTCGGACAGACCGAGACCACGATGACCCTCGGCACCATGCCGTGGATGGACCCCAAGCCCGGCAGCATGGGCATCCCCAATCCCCAATACGACATCGACCTTGTGCGCCCCGACGGCACCCCATGCGAGGACGGAGAGAAGGGCGAGATAGTGGTCAACACCCGCAACGGCAAGCCCATCGGTCTTTTCAAAGGCTATTACCGCGACGAGGAACTGACAAAGAAAGCCTGGGACAACGGTGTCTACCATACCGGTGACGTGGCATGGCGCGACGAAGACGGTTACTACTGGTTTGAAGGCCGTATCGACGATGTCATCAAGAGCAGCGGCTACCGCATCGGTCCGTTCGAGGTGGAAAGCGCGCTGATGACCCATCCAGCCGTTGTGGAGTGCGCCATCACCGGTGTGCCCGACGAGATTCGCGGCATGGTGGTAAAGGCCACCGTGGTGCTTGGTGCCGAATGGAAGTCGAAGGCCTCCGATGCCCTTGTGAAGGAACTGCAGAACCACGTGAAGCGCGTGACCGCCCCCTACAAATACCCCCGTATCATCGAGTTTGTAGATGAGTTGCCGAAGACCATCAGCGGCAAGATACGCAGGGTGGAAATCCGTGCCAACGACAACCAGAAGAAATAGCCATGAGCAAGAAAAGAATCGTAGTGAAGATAGGCAGCAACGTGCTGACCCGCGACGACGGCAAACTCGACATCACCCGCATCTCTTCACTGGTGGACCAAACGGCATGGCTGCGCCAGCACGACTTTGAGGTCATCCTCGTGTCGAGCGGAGCCATGGCCAGCGGCCGTGGTGAGATTACGGTGTCGCGCCGCCTCGACAGCGTGTCACAACGTCAGTTGTTCTCCGCCCTCGGTCAGGCGAAACTCATCAATCTCTACTACGACTTGTTTCGCGAATACCATATCCCCGTGGGCCAGGTGCTCACAATGAAAGAGAGTTTCTCTACCCGCCGCGAGTACCTCAACCAGCGCGCCTGTATGACGGTGATGCTCGAGAATGGTGTGGTGCCCATCGTCAACGAAAACGACACGGTGAGTGTCACCGAACTCATGTTCACCGACAACGACGAACTCTCCGGTCTCATTGCCTCGATGATGGATGCCGACACCCTCATCATCCTCAGCAATGTCGACGGCATCTACGATGGTCCGCTCACCTCTGAGCAATCGCAGGTTATCCGTCGGGTGAAGACCGGCACCGACCTGAGCGAGTATATCCAGGCTGGCAAGAGCGGCTTTGGCCGCGGCGGCATGATTACCAAATGCAACATCGCCCGCAAGGTGGCCGACGAAGGCATCCGTGTGATCATCGCCAACGGCAAGCGCGACAACATCCTCATCCACCTGGTGGAACGCCCCGAAGAGACGCTGCACACCGAGTTTGAGCCCAACACCGACAATGTATCGGGCATCAAGAAATGGATAGCCCACAGCGACAGTTTCGCCAAAGGCGTGCTGCGTGTGAATGCCCGTGCCTGTGAAGCCCTGCAGGGTCAGCGTGCGGTGAGTCTGCTCCTGGTCGGCGTCACCGATATTGAGGGTGACTTTGAAGAAGGCGACCTCGTGAGCATTATCGACCCCCATGGTCAGAAAATCGCCGTTGGCCGTTCGTCCTACGATAGTGCCACTGCCCGCGACCTCATCGGCCACCACGACCAAAAGCCCATCATCCACTACGATTATCTTTACATGGAATAAAAAACGATTATGGAAAAGACTTTGCAAGATATGTTTGAGCGTGCCAAAGCCGCCTCACGCGAACTGGCCCTCACCGACGACCAACGCAAGAGCGACCTGCTCAACCTGCTCGCCGACGCCATCCTCACCCATAAAGACGCCATCCTCGAGGCCAACGCCCTCGACCTGGCCCGTATGGACCGTGCCAACCCCCTCTACGACCGCCTGCTGCTCGACGAGAAACGCCTGGCCGGCATCGCCAGCGACATGCGTCACGTGGCAGCCCTCCCCTCCCCCCTTGGGAAGACGCTGTTGGAGAAGACCCTCGACAACGGTCTGCATCTGCGCCGTGTCAGTGTGCCCTTCGGTGTGATAGGCATCATCTACGAGGCCCGTCCCAACGTCAGTTTCGACGTGTTCTCGCTCTGTTTCAAGAGCGGCAATGCCTGTGTGCTGAAAGGCGGCCGTGATGCCGACGACTCCAACAAAGCCATCGTTTCGCTCATCCAAGATATCCTGAGTCAGGAAGGATTCAACCCCGATGTGGTGCAACTCCTGCCTGCCACCCATGAGGCCACAGGCGAGATGCTCAATGCCGTTGGCTATATCGACCTCTGCATCCCCCGTGGCGGCAAGCGCCTCATCGAGTTTGTGCGCGACAATGCCCGTGTGCCTGTCATCGAGACCGGAGCCGGTGTGGTGAACACCTATTTCGATGCCGACGGCGACCTGCAGATAGGCCGCGATATCGTGAACAATGCCAAGACCCGCAGGGTGAGTGTATGCAATGCCCTTGACTGTCTCATAGTGCATGAGTCACGTCTACGTGACCTCGGTGAACTCTGTGCTCCGCTCATCATCAGCAACGTGGTCATCTATGCCGACGACCAGGCCTTCGACGCCCTTCGTGGCAAATACCCCGAAGAGTTGCTGCGCCATGCCACTGCCGACAGTTTCGGCACCGAGTTTATGGACTACGTGATGGCCATCCGCACCGTTCCATCGCTCGAAGCCGCCATCAAGCACATCAGCACCTATGGCAGTGGCCATAGCGAGTGCATCATCACCGAGAACCCGCTCGCTGCCACGAAGTTCCAGGCACAGGTAGATGCCGCCTGCGTATACGTGAACGCCCCCACCAGTTTTACCGACGGCGCTCAGTTCGGCCTTGGAGCCGAGATAGGCATCAGCACCCAGAAACTCGGTCCGAGGGGTCCGATGGCCCTTGGTGAAATCACCACCTACAAGTGGCTTATTGAGGGACATGGCCAAGTAAGGGCGTGACCTCAGCCCAAGGAGCGAGATTTTTTCATCTCGTGAACGCAAAAGTATCAATTAATTTTGTATTTTTGCATTCCGACCCATTATCAATCAGAAAAGACAATGAGCAAACCATTCCGCACATTCTTCAACGTAGAAGACCTCGGCGACCTGCACTCCGCACTTGCCGAGGCACAAGCCATCAAGCGCGACCGTTACGCCTTCCAGCATTTGGGCAAGAACAAGACCCTGCTGATGATATTCTTCAACAACAGCCTGCGCACCCGTCTGTCGACCCAGAAGGCCGCCACCAACCTCGGCATGAACGTCATCGTGCTCGACGTGAATGCCGGTGCCTGGAAACTCGAGACTGAACGCGGCGTCATCATGGACGGCGACAAGAGCGAGCACCTGCTCGAGGCCATCCCCGTGATGGGCAGTTACTGCGACATCATCGCCGTGCGCTCCTTCGCCGGTCTCACCGACCGCGAGTTCGACTATGCCGAGACCATTGTCGGACAGTTTGTGCGCTACAGCGGCCGTCCGGTTGTTGCCATGGAGACCGCCACCGTGCATCCCCTTCAGGCTTTCGCCGACCTCATCACCATCGAGGAGCACAAGCCCGTGGCGCGTCCCAAGGTGGTGCTTACCTGGGCTCCCCATTGCCGCGCCCTTCCCCAGGCCGTTCCCAACTCCTTCGCCCAATGGATGAACGCCGCCGACGTAGACCTGGTGGTAACCCATCCCGAAGGCTATGAACTCGACCCGCAGTTTGTGGGCAACGCCCGTGTGGAGTACGACCAGCGCAAGGCCCTCGAAGGTGCCCACTTCGTCTATGCCAAGAACTGGAGTTGTCCGGGTGTCACCCGTCCGGAAGACTATGGCAAGATTCTGAGCCGCGACATGAGTTGGACCATCGACAGCGAGCACATGTCGTGGACCGACAACGGATTTTTCATGCACTGCCTGCCTGTGCGCCGTGGCCTTATCGTCAGCGACGACGTGATAGAGAGCGACCACTCCCTCGTCATTCCCGAGGCCGCCAACCGAGAGATTTCCGCTGAGACTGTGCTCAAGCGCGTGCTCGAAGACCTATAAACCACCAAACCATGAGCAGAAGCAGAAGCAGGAGAAGACACAAGAAGAAGAACCGGCTGGGGAAAATCTTGGTGAAGGCCATAAAATGGCTCTCGTTGCCCCTCGCCGCATGCCTTGTCGCCGTGTTCTACAGCAACCATATCATCAACAAGGCTGCCGAAGGCAAGACCTTTACCGACCCCTCTGCCCTTCCCCACCACACCACCGCCCTATTGCTGGGCACCAATCCCAAGGCGAAGAGCGGTCGTCCCAACTCGTTCTACATCCAGCGCATTGATGCTGCCGTGAAACTCTACGAGGCTGGCAAGTACGACCGTCTGATACTCAGCGGAGCCGGTGACGAAGAAGGCTACAACGAGCCCGTGGCCATGCGTGCCGACCTGATGGAGCGCGGCATTCCCGACAGCATCATGGTGCTCGATGAGGAGGGCTACCGCACCATCAATTCCGTGGAGCGAGCCAAGAAGACCTATGGTGCCGACTCCTGCATCATCATCTCGCAGGCCTTCCACAACAAGCGCGCCATCTACCAGGCCCAGCATTTCGGTCTCAATGCCATCGGCTTCAATGCCGCCGACTCCCCCTTCCGCTACTGGCGGGTGAAGAATCATCTGCGCGAATACTTCGCCCGGGTGAAAGCCCTCATCGAAGTGGAGACCAACTGAGCACCGCTATCTACCTCAAGCCATTACCTAACCCATCAACCAATATGAGAAAAACACTTTTGGCATTGGCCGTTGCCCTTGTGCTGCCAATAGCCGGTTGGGCCAAGAAGCCCAAGAAAATCACATTGAGTAAAGACGCGTTTATCAGCGACCTGATGTCGCGTATGACCATCGAAGAGAAAATCGGACAACTCAACCTGCTTGATGCCGGACAACTGAACACCGGTGTGGGCCAGAAAGGAGTTGAAGACCAGGCTCTCCTCAACGGCGAGGTGGGCGGCTTCCTCAGTCTGATGGGTGTCGACCGTATCCGTGAGGTGCAGCAATACGCCGTAGAGAAATCCCGCCTCGGCATCCCCCTGCTCTTCGGTCTCGATGTCATCCACGGCTACCACACCATCTTCCCCATCCCCCTTGCCCTATCATGCACCTGGGACATGGAGATGATTGAGCGGGCTGCCCGCGTGGCAGCCATCGAAGCCACCGCCGACGGCATCCCCTGGGTGTACAGTCCGATGGTCGACATCAGCCGTGACGCCCGCTGGGGCCGTATTGCCGAGAGTGCCGGCGAGGACCCGTTCCTCGGCTGTGCCATCGCCCGCGCCATGGTCATGGGCTATCAGGGCGACAAGCGTCAGGGCGGCCGTTATGCCACCGATGAGGTAATGGCCTGCGTGAAGCACTTCGCCCTCTACGGTGCCGCAGAGGCGGGTCTCGACTACAACGTCACCGACATGAGTCGCGTGCGGATGTACAACGACTACCTTGCCCCCTACCGTGCCGCCGTAGAAGCCGGTGTGGGCAGCGTGATGTCGTCGTTCAACACCATCGACTACGAGCCTGCCACCTCCAGTTGCTGGCTCCTTACCGACCTGTTGCGCGAGCAATGGAACTTCAAGGGTTTCGTGGTGACCGACTACGGTTCAATCGGCGAGATGCGTGCCTGGGGCTGTGGCGACCTGCAGGAGTGTTCTGTGCGTGCCCTCAGTGCCGGCACCGATTTCGACATGTGTTCACGCGGTTTCGTAGGCACGCTGAAGAAGTCGCTCGACGAAGGCCGTGTGACAGAGAACCAGATCGACATTGCCTGCCGTCGTATGCTTGAGGCCAAATGGGACCTGGGACTCTTCGAAGACCCCTACCGTTATTGCCAATACACCTCTAAGACCCAGAAGTCGCTGCTCTACACCGATGAGTCGCGCGCCCTCGCCCGCAAGATTGCCGCCGAGAGTTTTGTGTTGCTGAAAAACGACAACAACCTGTTGCCATTGAAGAAGAAAGGCAAGATAGCCCTCGTAGGACCGATGGCCCATGCGCCCAACAACATGCGTGGCTGTTGGGCTCCCACTGCCAACACCAACACCAACCCATTCTCTACGCTCCTTGAGAGTCTGCGCCGTGCCGTGGGAGAGCAGGCAGAGGTGAAGTATGCCAAGGGCAGCAACATCCATGCCGATGCACAGATAGAGGCCAACTGGGAGGTCTTCGGCACCGACATCCGCGACCCGCGTTCTGAGGCAGAACTGCTTGGCGAAGCCTTGGAGACCGTTGCTGATGCCGATGTCATCGTGGCTGCCATCGGCGAGTCGCAGGAGATGACCGGCGAGAGCACCAGCCGTTCCGACATCGGCCTGCCCGAGACACAGATGCGGTTGCTCCAGGCCATGAAAGCCACCGGCAAGCCCGTTGTGGTGGTCTATTTCACCGGTCGTCCGGTGGTGATGAAATGGGAGAAGGAGAATATTCCCGCCATCCTCAACGTGTGGTTTGGTGGCAGCGAGGGTGGCGACGCCATCTGCGACGTGCTCTTCGGCGATGCCTCCCCGAGCGGCAGACTCACCACATCGTTCCCACAGGCCACAGGTCAAGAGCCATTCTACTACAACCACATGGTGACAGGCCGTCCCATCACCAAATGGTTCAGCAAATACGCCACCAACTACACCGACATCGACGGCAGTGCCGTATTCCCCTTCGGCTATGGTCTCACCTACACCACCTTCTCTTATGGCACGCTGTCGCTCAGCAGCGACAAACTGACCCAAGGCGGTAAGATTCTGGCCCGTGTCACCGTCACCAACACCGGACAGCGCGATGGCGACGAGATAGTGCAGATGTATATCCACGACACCGCCGCCTCGATAGCCCGTCCTATCATGGAACTAAAGGGCTTTGAGCGCATCCACCTCGCAGCCGGCGAGAGCAAGACAGTGACCTTCGACATCGATGAGGAACTGCTGAAGTTCTACAACGTGGAACTGCGCCACGTCGCCGAACCGGGAGAGTTCACGGTGATGGTGGGTCCCCACAGTCAGGATGTGCAGAGCAAGACCTTTGTACTGGAGTAAAATGCATTTTAACCACTACGGCAAGCCCATTTTTATCAGGGCATGGCGAAGATACTCCGTCTTCCATATATAAATACAACACAGAGACACAGAGAAAAATAAAAACTCTGTGTCTCTGTGCCTCTGTGTTGATATTGATATTCGGGGATCTTTGCCATTTCGTGGCGAAGATGCTCCGTCTCGGCAGAAAAAATGAATCAATTCATTTTGTTCTGCACTCGACTTTTCGTATCTTTGCACACGGTTTTCAAAAACCAACCAAAACGATCGTTTATTCATCATGCACAGACACACTATCTTTGCCCCGAAGGGCAGAGGTCATTTTATAGAGCGCCTTGGCGAACTACGCCTTGCCATCGGCCAATATCTCGACGAAGAGAAGGCCGAGGGCAGACTGTTGCGTTTTGCCAAGATTTTCCTCAGCGACGCACAAAACCAATACGAAGACCTGACACATTCGGCCCTCTTTGCCGATATTCTCGCCCATGTGCCCACCTCTGTCATCGAGCAACCGCCCCTCGACGGTTCGAAAATCTCCATCATGCTGAAGACCTCGGAAGAAGAAATACCCTTCCTCTTCCACAGCATACGACTGACCGAGGAAGAGACCCGCGGCGCCAACTCGTATATCCAGACGATGCTCATCTTCAACAAATACCTGGAGCAGATGAAGGCACTGGGACTCACGCTCAAGGAGCACTGCGTGAGGACATGGATTTACGTAGCCGACATCGATGTGAACTACGAGGGGATGGTGCGCGCGCGCAATGATATTTTCCGCAGTCAGGGACTCACCCCCGACACCCATTTCATCGCCAGTACCGGTATCGGAGGTTTCTCACAGACCCGCAGTGAGTCGGTGGCCATCGACTTCCTCACCTTCCCCGGCATTGAAGAGAGCGACAAGAAATACCTCCAGGCCCTTGACAACCTCAACCCCACCCACGAATACGGCGTGTCGTTTGAGCGTGGCACCCGTCTGCACACCGACCAGGGACAGACCTTCTTCATCTCAGGCACCGCCAGTATCGACAAACATGGCAAGGCCCTCTATGTGGGCGATATCCAACGGCAGACAGGCCGTCTGTTGGAGAATATCAGTGCCCTGCTTCACGATGGTGGTGCCACGATGCGTGACGTGCAGTATTTCTACGTCTACCTACGCGACCCCTCCGACCGCGATGTAGTGGAGTCATTCTTGCGTAAAGCCTATCCTGACATCCCCTACGTGCTGCTCCAAGGCAAGGTATGCCGTCCCGAGTGGTTGGTGGAGATGGAATGCGTGGCGATGAAATAGCGCTGTCTATGACCATGAAAGAGAGAATAAGAGAGATGGCCATCATCCTGCTATGGGGCTTGGCATGCTGGCTGTTCTTCCAGTTTTTCTACTCCTATCATTTTTTCTACCAGGAACAGAACCAACTCTTTCTCTTCTCCGGCGACTATCTCGCCACCTATTTCCAGAAACCCGCTTGGGCCGCCTGTATGGCAGGCGACTTCCTCACCCAGTTCTATTACTACCGCTTTGCCGGACCAGTAATCCTTACCCTCACGCTGCTTGTGATGGGCGACCTGTTGTGCAGGTCTTTCCGGCAGATACACAACGGCACATGGGCGTTCGGCGCCAGCATTGTGCTGATGACCCTTGAGGCCTACTTCTTCCTGCACCACGACCACCGCCTGTCGTCGGCGATGGCCATCATCATCGGTTCCCTCCTCTTCCTCTTCTACGCCCTCGCCTCCCGACGCATGCATCCTGTCGTCAGGGTGGTCTTCGGCATGAGTCTGGGAATATTGGCCTACAGCACCGCCGGCTATGGATGGATAGTGTTTGCCCTATTTGCCATCGCCTATGACATGGTGAACAAGAAAAGGCTGAAGTGGTGGGGATGTTTTCTGATTCTGGGTATGATAGTCATTGCCGTCACCACGACCAACCGCTCCTACCTGCTCAACACCACCGCCAACCTCACCTATCCCGACATCTGCCATTTTACCAAGCCCGACTTTGAGTTGGAGAAGACCCTCGCCGTAGACAATGAATACTACTTCGGCAATTGGGGCAAAGTGGAACAGTTGGTAGAGGGAGAAGAGCATCCCAACGAAGTGCAACTGTTCTTCTACAACCTTGTGAAAGCCCAGAAAGGCGAGTTGCCCGACCATCTGCTGCGATACCACCCCAACCAACTCGGCACGTTCTATGCCATCGGTCCCAACACTCCGAAACTCATCATCAACAACATGAACGAACTCTACTGGGCCCTTGGCGACATGACCCTCACCGAGCGCGCTGCGATGATGACCAATGTGTTTGCCCCCGACAACCGCAACATACGCATGATGAAACGTCTGGCCGATTGCAATCTCGTGAGCGGAGACACACTTGCCGCCAACAAATACCTCAACATCCTGCAGCAGACCTGGGTATACCGTAATTGGGCGAGCCTCATCAAGGCCCACGACCCCAAGACATGGCGCTACTTCATAGAGAAGAAACAATTCGTGAACCACGCCGACACCATCCGCCTGAACGACAACCTCCATATGGTGATGATGGAATTGCTCGACAGCAATCCCCACAATACCGTTGCCCTCGATTACATTCTCTGCAGCACCCTGTTGCTGAAAGACATCGACAACTTCAAGCGCGACTACGACCGCTACTGCATCGCCACCGGCATGCCCCGGCAGAAGCCCCTCTATCAGCAAGCCCTGATGATATGGCTTGCCGGCACCAACGCCCCTGAGGAAGACTGGCAAAAATACATCCTCGACCAAGAACAGTTGCGGCGTTTCCAGGAATACAACAATCACCGTGGTGACTCCCGTTTCGCTGGCACCTACTGGTATTATTTCGACACTGCACAAGTTCCGAAGATATGAGACACCACCCCACCCTATACGCTCTGCTGATGGCATGCTCCCTCGTCGCGGCGCTGTTCACTGCCTGCACCCCCACGCCCGAGGACGTCGCCAAGTCGGACTCATTTCCCCCCATCTATCCCGACTATACCGACGTCACCATCCCCAGCAACATTGCCCCGCTCAATTTCCTGGTGCGCAGCGACCATTGCGAGGCAGTGCATGTGGAAGCCAGGCATAGAGAAGCAGGAGATGAGACCGCCATCACACTTCTCAACAAAGGCAATGAAGCCGTTTTTGACATTGATGAATGGAAAGCACTCACACACCGTGAAGGCACTATTGAAGTAAAGGTGACCGCCCTCATCAATGGTCATTGGACAGCATACAAGCCATTCTTATGGCATGTGCGCGAAGCCATCGACCCCTATCTCACCTACCGTCTGATAGAGCCCGACTACGAGATTTACCAAAACCTCTCTCTGCGTGAACGATGTGTAGAGAACTTTGACGAACGCGCCATCTCCGACTACGGACTAGTGGGCAACCGCTGCATGAACTGCCACACCTACAGCAGTCAGAGTCCCGACCTCTCGATGCTCTATGTGCGCGGCGAAGGTGGCGGGGCCATCCTCAACCAAGGCGGCAGACTTTCGAAACTCAACATCAAGACCCCCGACATGGTGTCGGGCAGCGTGTATTTCGGGTTCAGCAGCAATGGCAGGTATATTGTCTTCTCCACCAACAAGATTATCCCTGCCTTCCACGCCATGCCCAGCAAACGCCTAGAGGTATTCGACAGTGCCTCCGACGTGTATGTGGCCGACCTGCAAAAAAACACCATCCTGCGCAGCCCGCTGCTCAATGACAGCACCGTGATGGAGACCTTCCCCACTTTCTCGCCCGACGGCAAACACATCTACTACTGCGCCTCGCCCAAGGTAAATCTGCCGATGCAACTGAAAGACATGCGCTACAGCCTCTGCCGCATCGCCTTCGACGAGGCTACGGGCACTTTCGGCACCGAGGTCGACACCCTTTTCTCAGGAGAGCAGCAGCAAGCCTCCGTCTGTCATCCCCGTGTGAGCCCCGATGGCCGGTATATCGTCTATACCGTGGCCGACTACGGCACCTTCCCCATCTGGCATCAGGAGAGCGACCTGCAATTGATGAACCTTACCACCGGCACCATCGACAAGATGGATGCCGTGAACAGCAACAAGAGCGACACCTACCACAGTTGGTCGTCGTCCAGCCGCTGGCTCGTCTTCGCCTCAAAACGCGACGACGGTCTCTACGGCAAGCCCTATTTCTGCTATATAGACAAAGCGGGCAAGGCCCACAAGCCCTTTGTGCTGCCCCAGAAAAATCCTCATTTCTACGACAACAACCTGAAATCCTTCAATGCCCCCGAGATAGGGAAGGGCCGTCTGCCCTTCGATGCCATGGACGTGAAGCATGCGGTGGAAGGACCTTCTGTAGATTTTACCTATTAGTCTTTACTTTTCTTCCTATAAATCTTCCATCCCAAGGCAGCGACAATGATGCTGACGATGGGAGAAAGGATGTTGAAGAAGCAATAAGGAAGATAAGTGAGTGTAGACACCCCCAAAACCGTGCTTTGCGTAAGACCACACGTGTTCCAAGGAACGAGCACGGAAGTCACCGTTCCGCCATCCTCGCATGAGCGGCTGAGAAGCCTCGGCTCATACCCCTTCTCCTTGTAGGTATCGCGGAACATGCTGCTCGAGAGCATAATGGCCAGATACTGGTCGGCCATGGCGACATTGAAGAAGAAACTCGTTCCCACCGTGGTAGCCACCAATGATGTCGTGCCGTGTACGAAACGCAAGACGATGCTGATGATATCGCGCAACTGTCCCGTCGCCGTCAGTGTTCCTCCGAATGTCTGCGCACAGATGATGAGCCAGATGGTAGGCATCATTCCCGCCATGCCACTCGTAGAGACCAACGGATTGAGCAATTCCGACCCTGTCTCGATGTCTGTACTGCCATAGCACACCTGCATAATGCCTTTGTAGGGCAGCAGCGCGTCGTGCATAGAAACGCCGTCGGCTACGGCGATGCTCCTGATGAGTGCCGGCTGGACAAACAGAGCCACGATGGCAGCAATGAATACTGCCAGAAAGAGCACCACCAGCGACGGCCACCGCCGTGCTATCATCACCCCTGTGACTACCGGCACGAGCAACAGCCATGGTGAAATGACGAAACTGTGATGCAGTGCCTCCATGAACTGGAGCACATTGCCCTCATGCGACACCTCCACCGTCAGTCCTGCCACGAAAAAGATGGCCAGTGAAATGACAAATGCCGGCACCGTGGTGTTCATCATATAGCGGATATGCGAGAAAAGTGGAGTCCCCGAGACGCTCGATGCCAACACTGTCGTATCAGAGAGCGGCGACAGTTTATCGCCGAAATATGCCCCTGTGATGATGGAGCCCGCTATCCACCCGTCGTCGAAGCCATGAGCCTTTCCTATACCCATGAGAGCCACGCCAATGGTAGCCACCGTAGTCCACGACGAGCCGATGAGCAAACTCACCAAGGCACAGAGCACACTGCTGCTGATGAGGAACACCTCTGGCCGTATGATTTGCACGCCATAGTAAATCATTGTGGGCACGATGCCCGATACCATCCATGTGCCGCTGATGGCACCGATGAGCAAGAGGATGATGATGGCCGGTGTGCAACTGGCAATCTTTTTGGTAATTTCCTTCTCCAGTTGTTCCCATTTAAATTTTCTTGTCAACTCACCAATCATCACCGATACTGCCGATGCCACCAACAGCGATACCTGACTGGCACCATCGAGCGTGGCGTTGCCGAATACTGTCACGCAACACGTGATGAGTGCTATGAGGACTAAGATAGGGATAAACGACATGGGCTGACTATCTGATTACAGTTTCTACACGTTTGCCGGACATGATGTCACGGGCAACAGTCCTTGCATCGAGTTTTACAGGCTCACTGGTGAAATCTGGTGTATTGAAAGAGAAGAGTGTCTCGTCGTAATACGCCCAAGGGTTGCGCTGTGGCAACAAGAAAGGTTTCCCCATCCTTCCATCCTTATCGACATGCGCCAGATAAAGATTGGTGTAATAGCCATTCCCCCTACGCGACGTGAACACTATCCACCGAGAGTTGCTGCTCCAGTTATGGAAACTGTCGGTATCGTCGCTGTTCACCTCATCCAATGGCCGTGCATCACCCGTCTGCAAATCGAGCAGCCATTGGTCGGCCTCTTTGTGCCAGATGGGGAAACACCCGTAGTCGGACATGGTAAACAGCAAGAAACGTCCGTCGTAAGAAGGACGTGGGTGATTGGCACTCTTGCCCATCGCCCGGGCATTGAAAATCGTATCCACCTCGCCCGTAAAGACACCCTTGTCGGGGTCGAATCCTACTTTGCACAGATTATACTTGATATCCTTGTATTCAGAGGGAATCATTCTCGACTCTGCAGCGCAGAAATAAAGCGTCTTTCCATCAGGCGAGAAAACGGGATAATTCTCATAATGTGATTTCGTGGCCACCAGTGAGTCGAACAAAATCTCATGCTTGTCGGGCGAGTAGACCAAGACATCGGAAGCATGGTCGAACACCTCTATCCGCTCTGCTGCCACGGCATGGAACGACTGGTTGGTCTTATTGGTGGAATAGGCCACGAAACGGCCCGAGGGATGCCAATAAGGATAGACCATCGACCCTCCGAGACTGTCGTTCTTGGCTTTAAGCAGTTCGGTTGTCTCTCCATGATGAATGAGTGTCGCCCCTTGCTCACCACGGATATGGAACGTGAAGTTGTCGGGGTTGGTATGGTTGGCGACATGGCAGTTGAGGCATGCCCCCGGCGCTGCCGTATTCTCAAGGATAGCCGTCTCGCTGAAGGAAGACAACTCGCGCTGGTAGATTCCCATCCTCCCATACACCTCATAGCCCGGTGGTATGCGGCGGTAGGTGAGTCCCCACTCTCCGAGGCTGTCGCTGCTCACCTCTACCTTGAAGTCACGGTATTGGGTCCATGCACCATTGTTTTCCACACACACGGTGAACGTGAGTGCAGCACCTCTGTTCTGCCGTGTCAGTTGATGCCATTCGTCGACATCAAAGTCGGCATAGCAGCCATTGACATGTATTTCGCCACCTTTCTCGCCACGCACCACCACATCCATAGTCTGGCTTTCCCCATAACAATTGAAATTGAGTGGGGCAATTTCTGCCGGGATGGTGACTCCGGCATAGTCGGGAAATATGGGAGGCAGTTGCTGCACTACAGTGGGGTTCTCCGGCATCGACGAGCACGACACCATCAGCCACGTGGCCGTGCAAACCATCATGCCCCATATCAGAAGACGATATCTCTTTTTCGTTCTCATGTCAATAAATCTCCTTCATTTGTTGCTTTCCTTTCTTCTCCTTTCCCTCTTGGCTCACCAACATATACGACCAAAAAGTGTTGGCCAAAGGTGGCATCGACAGCGAAGGGTCGTTCGGGTTCTTCATATAGAGATTGACGAACTGCGTAAGCAGGTTGCATGTGGCAGGCTCAATGCTCCACGGCATCCCTTCGAAACTGCCATGCTGCTGGGTCCACTGCATCACCAAAGCCTGTTGGTAGGCATTGGGGATGCGGCTGAACTTGGCATACTTCCCCAAAGGATAATACTCGTTGAACCGCTCCAAGTCGCGCTGCAACAACTCATAGCACATCAAGTATTCGAAAGCCATGCGGTTGTCGTAATTCTGCACGAAGAGAAGGCCGAGCATCTGGTCCATTTCTGTATCGCTGAAGAGAAAGTCCTGTTTCTTCTGTCTGTAGGCCCTCAGCCTGCCGTAAACCGGGTCATCATTCACTTTCCCCTCCTTGATGATTGTTTTCTGCTCTTTCGCCCACTTGCGGTAGAACAACGATTTCTCCAACATTCTGAGATATTTCATTGCCACCTCATAATGGCCGTTGATGATATTGCACTCTGTGATACGCTTCGTGAGCCGCCCACTTTTTCGGTGGTTGGGAATAGCCTCCTGAGCCTCAAAAGCATAGCGTTCGGCATCATTCACCATTCCCAGCCAATAAAAGGTCTCGCCAGGAGGCAACGGCGAAGTCATGTCGCGCTGGAAAGAGGGGAAAAGTCCCTCTGCCCCATTCTGGTAGAACTCGAACATCCGGTCGCTCAGTTGCCCTGTCATGGCGAGAGCCAAGTTCACACACGCCACATCGAAAGGTTTCGAAGGCTGTCTCTTCTCCGCTTTCCCGATGACCTTGTCCCACTGACGGGTCCTGACGAGGAAGTCATACTCAATGAGGTCGTATTTCAAGGTATCGTAGGCATGGCCGATGAAGAACCACCCGCCTATGACCAGCACCGCCACCTGTGCCATGACCGCCAACGACTTCTTGCCTATTTGCGGCAACAGTGGTGCCACCAACGGCAACAAGACCGTCACCACCTCGATGGCCGTCTGCATGACAGGCTGGTATACGGGGTATCGATAATACTCGATGCCCATGAACAGGTTGAACAAAGGATACTGAAGTCCTTTGGTCAGCAAGAGAATAAGCGCAATGCAATAGACGACAGACGCCACTCCCCATGCCAGTCCTTGCAGCGAACGCCCCTTGAAGGCCTCGAAAAGCAATATATACAGAGGCACCATCAGTACACAAGGACCGAAGCACCAATACATCAGTGGCATGCCGATGAGGATAAAAGCGATTTTCCACCATTTGCGTTTGGGAAAGCATTCATCCCCGCTCACCACATGATAGAGAAGTATGGCACAAAGAGAGGCCAGGATGGCGATAAAGAAGCCAAGCATCACATTTTCGTCGCCGGCATGAGCCCACAGCAACAGCGAAGGAATGAAACTGAGCGGATAATAGACATCGGGCGTCGCATGACGCCGCATCAAGCCCCATACCAAGCACTGCACCAGCACATAGACCAATGCCAGCAGGCAGGCACCCAGCACCGGGATATAGTTGAACTGGGTGATGAACTCGGCCACATAGCACGCCAAGCCACCTGGCACTGCCACCCTTTCGAGGAAATAATGCCCATCGAACAGAAACAACTGATATTGTTCTTGAAACGACAGCACCGACATGTAGGGTATTGCCCAGAACAACGCCACCGCCACGCCAAAGAGCACGGTGAGCAGTATTTTCCAATATTTCGAGATTATTCTCATCGTCACAGCATTGCTACATATTCCTTAATCTATGGGATAATGCCCCATTACTCATCGTAAACCGTCACCACACTGCCATCGGGCATGCGTTTGGGATAACTAACAGGATAAAGGCCACTGAGGAACTCACGCAGCGCCCCTTGGCTGAGCGTGGATGCCAGATGGCGCGTATACCGCTTGTATCGCTGATGCACGCTGTCGGCCTGTGCCAGCAGTTCATGAGCCTTCACCGTGTCGGTCTGGGCCATCTCACGGGCTGCCTGCCGCAATGTCGCCATCTCACGGGTATGGTTGATTGTTGCCTTCTTCCACACCTCCAGCGAATCATTGCCCGGTGTGCCCGACGATGAACTCACGCGTCCTATCCGCACATTCAGGTCGCCCGGTTCGGTGACCACCAGCAGGCGTTCCACCCCGTCGCGGAAATGATAGTCCATCAGCAGTTGCGCCATATGGCAAGTATCGGTGGCAAACTCAAACTTCCCGTCCTTGATGTAGACCGAATCCACTGCCTCGGCCGAATTGTCCTCCAACGGTACGAGGAAAATTTGCTTCCCGTTCAACCGGTCATCATCCACCACACCATGAATGCGGCAACTACCCTGCGGGGTCGAATTGCAGGCAGCCATCAAGACCACCGTGATGAGGGCACACAGCCCCATGTTCTTTCTGTTCATATCTATTGTTGTTTTCTCTTCATATCAGATTCCGCCCCCATGGAGGCGCGTGAACCATCTATTTTATTTTCACTTGTATTCTCTCTTCCGAGGTCACTTGCTGCTGCATCTCACGCATATCAACGTTCACTTTGCTCTTGGTGAAATCGGGCACGTTGTAGGCGTCGAACAGTCCGGCATAATATCTGAGCGGATTGCGCTGAGGCAGCAAGAAAGGCTTGCTCACGTGCCCGGCATCATCGACACAGGCGAGATAGAGTTTGGTATAAGCCCCGTCTTCTCTCTTGGAAGAAAAGACAAACCAATGGCTTCCTGAAGCCCAATTGTGAAAACTCTCCGTCTGGTCACTATTCACCTCCTTCAGGTTTCTCGTCTCACGTGTTTCGAGATTCATCAGCCAGAGGTCGGCATCACGCTGTGCCACAGGAAAATTGCTGCGGCTCGACACGCAATACATCAGCCACCGTCCATCGAATGAGGGGCGAACAATGGTATAACTCCGATTGTCGCGCTGGCCATTGAGCAATGTGTCGGCTTCCGTTCCAAAAGAACCTGTGGCGGCATTGAATGGCAACGCCACCAAAGAGCATTTCACTTTCTCATATTCTGCAGGCACATCGCAAGGTTTCGACGAACTGTAATAGAGTGTCTTGCCGTCGCTTGAAAAAGCGGGGAAGATTTCCAGGTCATCTGTCTGTAGCAAAGGCGACAAAATCAACTGGTTGCTCCTGACATCCAGCACGACAATGTCGCTGAAGCGATGGTATACCTCGAGATTGCTCTTCGCCCCAGTGAAGAAACTCTGATGCACCGTATTCACCGCATAGGCACAATAGTTGCCCGAGGGATGCCAATAGGCATAACTCCCTGCCGCCTTGGTGGAGTCGGTCTTGGTGTTGAGCCAGGCCTGCCGTCCGTCGACCTGCACCATCGTCCCCCCACCCTCGCCACGAATCTGCATCGTCAGCCAGCGGGGGTCGGTGCGGTTGGGTGTATGGCAATTGAAGCACCTCCCTGGCAATGCCGTCTCCGTAACGATTGGAGACTCATCGAAGGTGTGGATATCGCGTTGGTAGATACCGATATTCCCGCCCACCTCGTATCCCGGTGGAATGCGTCGGTAGGTGAGTCCATAATCATCGAGGGCATATTGACTCACATTGATGGTGAAGTCGAGATATTGCGTCCATTCCCCTCCCGCCCTTGCACACACTGTGACGGAGAGTTGTCCGCCCACATTCTGACGGGTTAGTTGATGCCATTCCTCTATATCGAAGTCGGCCCATTGGCCATTGACATGCAACTCGCCCCCACGGCTCCCCCTGACCGTCACATCCATACGGTCGAAACGGGTATCGGCCATGTTGAAGTTGAGCGGAGCAATGCCTGCAGGCACCGTCACCCCTACATAATCGGGATAGATGGCAGGGAGTTGGCCAGCCATCTGTGGATGGTCTGGAGAATTGGAGCATGCCGTCAGCAAGGAAAAAAGCCAGGCTACGATAATCAAGTGTTGTTGTCTCATGTCAGTTTCCTCCCATCATTTTCCTCACATACTTTCCGTAGGACGATGTCGTGTTGGTGCCATTCGACTGAATGAACCTCACAGCATCCTGATAACCCCGGGGCATATACTGATAGCCGCCATACTGCTGTACCCACGACATATACTGCATGAACTCCTGTGGCTTGCCCTTGAGCAGCAACTCACCCATGAAGTAATCGAGCGCCATCGTGTTCTCCGCATTATCGATGAAAAGCAGCCCCAGCATCTTATGTATCTCATCGTAACTATAGAGAAAATCATTCTTGAATCTCATCTTCCGTTTTTTGCCATAAAGCGGATGCCTGTCGACCTTGGCATCCTGATACAGCAGTTGGCACATCTCGTTGGCCCACCCACGGTAGAAGAGCGTATGCTGGAGCAATGCCAGATGCTTGGCCGCCAAGGCATACTTTCCGTTTACTATCAGGCATTCCACCATACGTTTTGTGAATCGTGCACTCTTGCGTGCATTGAGGATCGACTCTTGCAGGTCGTGCATATAGCGGTAGGCCGAGTTGACCATGCCCAGATGCCAGAACGCCTCTGCCGTGGGGATGTTGGAGGTAAGGTCGCGTATCATCGGCATCAGCAGTGCATCCTCACCACTCTGGTAGTAATCGAACATGCCGTCGGCCAGACGACGCTGCTTGGCGAGGGCGAGGTTGACGCAATTGCACGAGAAAGCATTCTCCACCTGATATTTATCGGCCCGGCTGATAATCTCGTCCCAGCATTCCTGCCGCACGAGATAATCTTGCATGAGAAGTTCGTACTTATCCTTGTCGTAGCCATGGTGTATGGCACAGAAAGCCAAGACGAAGACGGCAACCGTTGACAGCCCGCCCCAGGTTTTTTCTGCTATCGCCATCGTCTTGCGTTGCGAGGCACCTGGCAGGCAGTGGACGAGGGCAGTGAGAGCAACCACCGCCAACGGAAGAATAGCCTGCAGCACATGGTAATGCAAGGGTATGCGGTAGTAGTTGAGTCCGAGGGCTACCGACTTCAGCGGCCATTGCAAGAGAAAGAGTGCCGAAGCCCAATGTGTCACAGCCATCAGTACCGGCATCCACCAACAATGCCGAGGTGTCCTCAGCACCCTCAGCACCACATACACCCACGCCAAAGGTCCTGCCGCAGCATAGAGCAGAGGCACTGCCACAAGGTCGGGCCACGAAAAGCGGCACCTATCCCATCCTTGGCTTGCCCATGCAGCCGTCATTACCATGAGCAGAGCCACGACATAAGACAACAGCACACTCTCATCGCCCATCAGCCAGAGCAGCAAAAGCGAAGGAATGAAACTCAGCGGATAACACCACGACGACAGACTGTTGGCCTGCAACCGCATCAACTTCCATGTGAGCCACTGCAGCAGCACATACATGACAGCCAGCACCAAGGCTCCTGCCCACTTCAGGTAATAGAACTGCACGAAGAACTCGCCTAAATAGTCGGCCAACCCGCCGGGCTGCATCACCCGTTGCGTGAAATAATCGTTGGTAAACAGGAACATCTGGTATTGCTCTTGATAAGACTGCGCATGGGGATAGCATAGCCACCAAAACAAGAAGACCAGCACTCCGAAGAGTGCGGTCGCAGCAGTTTTCATGTACACAGTCCTTGTTGTTCCCATTATCGTGCAAAGTTAATAAAATTCAGCCATTCAGGCAAAAACCATAGTTGGAAAAGTGAAAAAAACCGCTCCGAGTTTTCGGAGCGGTTTAATACATGGAAACGAACGTTTACTTTTTCTTGAATGCCCACCATGTGGCCTCCGACCAACTACCTGTACCGGGAGCGGCATAGATGAGTTTCATGTGGCTGCCATCAAGTTGCATAATCTCGAAGTCGGTAGGTTTCTCGCCACCGCCGTTGATCTTGAACGGGAAGAGGATGCTGCCGGCATCGGTATGCAGTGTACCCACTGCCCAAGCGGCCTGTGAACCGTCGACAGAGGGGATGAAACGGTTGCCACCATCCCATGCCGTGATCTCGAACTTACCCGAGCGGATTTGTGTGCCATTGGCATCAAAAGAAGCCACGGTGCCTTTCTCGTAATTGAACGTCATATAGGCGCCAGCATCTTCCTCGCCAGTAGCAGCACCAGTGTCGGAGTGGCCAAGTTGTCCGGTCAGGTCGGCTGGCGGACAGCCCCACCAGATACCGTTACCATCGTTGACGAAACTGGCACCATCGCCAGGAGCATAGCCAAGGTTACCCCAAACGGCTCCATCGCCACGGAACTCGGTGTCCCAAGTCCATGATTTCTCGGAGTAGTTGGTGAGGGAGCCATCGCCGTCACTCTCACTCTTGAATGCCCACCATGTGGCCTCCGACCAACTGCCTGTACCGGGAGCAACATAGATGAGTTTCATGTTGCCACCATCGAGTTGCATAATCTCGAAGTCGGTGGGTTTCTCACCACCACCATTGATCTTGAACGGGAAGAGGATACTTCCGGCATCGGTATGCAGTGTACCGAGCGACCATGCTGCCTGTGAGCCGTCGATAGAAGCGAATGAGCGGTTGCCATCGTCCCATGCGGTGACGCGGAACTTACCCGAACGAATCTGTACGCCGTCTGAAGCGAAACATTTCACGTTGCCATCCTCATCGAGGACCATATAGGCGTTGGGGTCTTCCTCGCCAGTGGCCACACCCGTGTCGGAGTGGCCAAGTTGTCCGGTCAGGTCGGCTGGCGGACAGCCCCACCAGATACCATTTCCATCGTTGACGAAACTGGCGCCATCGCCAGGAGCATATCCGAGGTTACCCCAAACGGCACCATCGCCACGGAACTCGGTATCCCATTTCCAAACCTTTGTGCCAGAGGCACTGCAGAGGAATTTCATATCCGAAGAGAGTTCGGTGGGCACGAACACCACCACGTCTTTCTTGATTTCCACCTTTGTACCATCCTTGTCGAGGGCACGTACGTAGAATGTCTGGTTGGGGTTGCCACCACGCTTCGGCTGAATCTTGAAATTGCCGCTGAAGCCACTGGCCAGGATGTTCTCATTGCCATCGGCATCGAAATTGTAGACCACCACTGAATAATAAGGGGCGCCCACATTATAGAAGAAGAAGTTTCCGTCGGCAGCCTCGGTATAGGAACCATCCTCATTCTGCGCACACTGTCGGAAGGAGAACTCGCTCTCCACCACCTGATTGGTCAGTGAAGAAGCAGGTGCACTGATACTGTCTACAGAAGGATCGCAAGCGGTGAGCAATCCTACGGCAGCAAATAGTCCAAATATTATCTTTTTCATTTTCATTCAGTTTAATAGTTTATATGCGAGATGCATTAGTTGTTCCAGTCGGTATATTCGCATTCCGACGTCGTCCATCCTTCGTTCTGCTTCAAAGCGCCTTCGGAGAGGATGATTTCGGTCTCGGGGAATTTCTGGAATCCAGCAGTAGCGTTGTAGCGTGCAGCATATCCGCCATTGTGGGCGAAGTTGGTAGACGGGCGACCGCAGTAGTAGCAAGCCTGGTCGGTCTGTTTCTCCAAAGCGGCGGCAGCGATATGCCAGCGGCGGATATCATTGAATCGCAAGCCTTCAAAGGCCAACTCCCAGCGGCGCTCCCTCTGCAGGGCTTCAAGGCTGTAAGACGGGATATCAGCCAGTCCGGCACGAGCACGGAGTTTGTTGATGCCACTCACGTCGCCTTTCAACTCGCTCTGCATGAGCAGTACCTCAGCAAAGCGGATGAGCACCATGTCGTGTATGTTGCCCAACTGGAAGTTTTCTTCTCCTGAGATTTCCCAGTTGCCAGGATACATCTGGTTTTCGAATGTGCACCAGTAGTCGCCGTTCTCCTTCTTCGAAGTGATGGGCGAGAGTTTCTTTCCATAGTAGTCGGTCTCCTGCACGAAGTCTTCCCATCCACCTTTGGTATATGCGGGAAGGTCGTTGACATTGACGATAGTGGCATCGAAACGGAGGTCACGTGGCTCGGCGTTCTTCCAGTCGGTCACGAGGTTGGTAGCCACAGGGCCGGCACCCCATCCCTGTCCGAAGGGGAAGGTGTTGGCATAAGCCTGTCCGCCACGCACACCGAAGTGCAGGGAGTAGCCATTGGCGTAACCGATAGTGGTCTGCCAGGAAGCCATTTTGTTGAACTTCACGGCGAACATTGCCTCTGGGTTGACACCATTGTCATCCTCCACCCACTTCAGGCCTTGTCCTTTGGTGTAGTCGTAATCCTCGACGGTGCAGCGATTGGTGTAAGCCCAGAGGTTGCGGAAGTCGGGAACCAGAGAATAGCCAGAGTTGTTGACGCAGTCGTCGATATAGGCGATGACCTGGTCTTTGGTGAGTGTGGTACCGTCGGGCAGTTCCACTGAGGTAAGCGGGTTGTAGTTGGTGCTTACCAAATCGGCAATCTTGTCGCCATTGCAATAGAAGCCGGTATAGAACAGCCAGCAGCGACCGAGCAGTGCCTCTGCACAGTATTTGTCGACATGTCCATCGGTCTTACGCACCTTGGGCATGATGTCGCTGGCATCGCGCAGGTCCTGAAGGATTTGTCCCCACAACTGTGCTGCTGTAGGCGGGGTCACCTCTTCGGGGCGTTTTGCGGTTACCATGAGCGGCACGTTTCCATACATCGAAGCCAGTTCGTAGTAGAAGAATGCTCTCATGAAGAGGGCCTCTCCCCTGGTCTGTGCTTTCTCCACGGGGTCGAAATCCACTTTCTCGAGTGCTTCGAGCAAGGTATTGGCACGGTTGATGCCCTGGTAGCGCTGCTGCCAGAAGTCGACGGTCATATCCGTGTTATAGTTGAGGATGAGGTCCATGGCCTGCATCAGTTTGTCGTTTGTACCGCCACCACCAAATTGGTCGTCGCTGGCCAGCATTGCGTAATAATGCCAGGTCTCCTGCGGGTTGGCATTCACAGCATTCAGGTTCTGATAAATACCGGCTAGGGCCTGAGCAGCATCTTCAGCATTGACAGGGAAGTTGGAAGTGTCCTTCGAAGTCATACTCATCGAGTCCAGATCGCAGGAAGCCAAGGTACCTGCGAAAAGTGCTGCGCTTAATAAATATGCTATTTTTTTCATGTTTTCGGTAAATCTAAATAATTGATATTAACTGTCCAGCGATTATTTAACCTCTGAAATGATAACCGAACGGCTCATCTGAGGATCGTTGAAGTAAAGGTTCTCCACACCGCCCTTAGAATCGAGTACGAGGCTGCTTGCCGGCACGCCATACTCATTGATGAGGAGGTCGTAGACATTCTTGGCACGGTTCTCGGCAAGCCACTGGTTGCGGTCGGCTGTACCTGTAGCCCTGTCGGCATAACCTATGACATAGTATTTCTTGCCAGGGTTCTGCTTGATCATCTGGGCGATGGTGCTCAGGTTGACACGCTCGCGGTTGACGATTTCTGTCTTGTTGATTTCGAAGTTGACGAAGTAGGGATAGGTAACCACCTTCTCATCGGTGATGACTGTAGTGGTGGTTGTAGCCGGTTGGTTCTTCAGGCGCTCGTTGTCGGCACGCAGGCGGTTGAGTTCACCATTGAGGCGGTCGATCTCGCTATTGTCGGTCACATACTCCACTCTGGTCTGCACGACAGGATCGGCAGCCTTCTTCTCTCTCTTGTCCTTGAACTTCAGGTTCACACCCACCATATAGGTACGTGGCTGTGGGTAGTTGCCGACATCCACTCCGGTAACCCAAGGCTCATTGCCATTGAGTGCCATACCATTCTCAGGATCCATACCTTTATAATTGGTGAAGGTGAAGAGGTTCTGTGCTGCAAAGTAGACACGGAGTTGGCTGAAGGGGCTGGTGCTCTTGAGCAGGCTTGCGAAGTCGTAGCCCAGAGTGACGTTCTGGATGCGGAAGTAGGTAGCGTCCTCCACGTAGATGTCGGACACCTGCTGCCAGTTCACACCGATGTTACCAGGCTTGAGCATAGGATACTTGTTGGAGGTACCCTCACCATGCCAGTAGTTGAACACTTCGGTAGTGTAGTTCTCGAACTGTGAGTCGGTGTTCTTACGCCATGAGCGTACCACCTCGTTGCCGAATGAGCCGTAAGTAGTCACTGAGAAATCGAAGCCTTTATAAGCCAGATTGAATGAGGCGCCCAGTGTGAAATCGGGATGCGGGCTACCCAACTCGGTCTTGTCTTCAGGAGTGATGACACCGTCGCCGTTGACATCGACGAACTTCAGGTCGCCGGCTTGAATACCGGTACCTTGGAGCGAGTTGGCGGCACTGCCACCGCAGTTCTTGCTGAGATATGCCTGCAGGTCGCTCTCGTTCTGGATGACGCCCTCTGTCTTATAGCCATAGAAATAGCCGATGGGGTGTCCTTCCTCCATACGTGCCATGTGGCCGGTATTCTGTGCGATGAGGTCATTACCACCGGTGACGAACTTATTGGCATTCTTCACCTCGGTCACTTCGTTCTTGTTCTTGGCGAAGTTGACATTGATACCATATTTGAAATCACCGATGTTGTCTTGCCATCCGATGGCAGCCTCAATACCGGTGTTCTTCACGGTACCTGCATTGGCATGGTATCCATTCTGTCCGACGATACCCCACAGAGGTACCCAAAGGAGCAGGTCCTTGGTCTCTTTGTTGTACCACTCGAAGGTGGTGGAGAGGCGACCGCCGAGGAAGCGGGCGTCAAGACCCACGTTGGTCTGCTGAGAGGTCTCCCAAGTCAGGTCAGGATTCTCAATGTTGGCAGGATAAGCACCTTGTGTATAAGAGTCTTTGGTACTGCCGAAGGAATACTGGCCATAGTCGCCGAAGTCGAAGTTAGACTTCCACTGCAGGGAAGGAAGGTTGTCGTTACCGTTCTGTCCCCAGCCTGCGCGGAGTTTCAAGAACGACAGCCAACTCTTTGAACTCTCCATGAATTTCTCATTCGAGATGACCCAAGTTCAGACGTCCGAAGTACGACAGTTTGGCATCATAACTACTGGGATAACCGTCGACGACAGCCGATGTACGGCCAGTCATGTTGTGCATATAGGCGTGTGTGGCATCACCGAAGATATTGCCCGATGCGGTGGCGTTCACCGACTCACCATAGTGCGGACGCGACTTCGAGTACTCCATACCACCCATGATGTCGAAGTGGTTCAAGCCAAGATCAAACCTGTAGTTCAAGGTGTTGACCAAGTTCCAGTTCCATCCGAGAGAGAGGTTGTCGCTGGTCTGGTCGGTACTGCGGAAGCCGCCCGAGTTGTCGTGGATGCGGAATACCGGAAGGTAGCACCACCAACTGCTCGACCACTGCTTGTAGGACACCTGTCCGCGATAGGTGAGGTTCTTGATAGGCTGCACCTCGACATACCCCACGGCATTGAGATTGAAACTCTTGCTCTTGTTGTTGCCTGCCTGATTGTAGACCACAGCAGCAATGGGGTTGCTGGTAAAGTTGTTGTATGGGAACCAACCATTGGTACCCGAGGTGTTGATATCATTCCACATGAAGTAGTCGCCAGCGGCATTATATACAGGTACACAAGGGTTGGCACGCAGCATGTTGGAGAGGTCGTTGGCATATTGGTTGCCAATCTGGATACCCTGGCTCTGACGATGCTGGAAGTAGAGGTTCTCACCAATCTTGATGACATCCCTGTCGCCCACTCTGTAGATGACATGTTCTGAATTCAGGCGGAAAGTGAAACGGCGGAAGTCGGACTTCACCGGACCACCGAACACACCATCCTGGTATTGGTAACCCACGCCAGTAGAGAATTTCGACACTTCGCCACCGCCTGCAAGGTTGATGGAGTGGTTGGTTACGATAGAATTCTTATGGCGGAACTCCTCTACCCAGTTAGTGCCTTTGTTGGTGCCATTGCGGTAGGCCTGAAGAAGGTCGGCATCGATATACCTTGACCAGTCGTAAGGAGAGCCACCGGCATTGTGGTTCACCAAGTCCATCACGTCCATATACTGTTTGGCGTTGAGAGGTTCTGGCATCTTGTATACGTTCTGCCAGCCCACGTTTCCGTCGTAACTTACCTCTACCTTGCCTTCCTTACCCTGCTTGGTGGTGATGAGGATCACACCATTTGCAGCCGACGAACCATAGATAGCAGCCGAAGCAGCATCCTTGAGCACGTCGATACGCTCGATGTCGGCAGGGTTGAGGGCGTTGATGTCGCCGCCAGCCACACCGTCGATGACGTAGATAGGATTGGTGCTGCTGTTGGTATGGCTTTGGAGAGCGCCGAGCACCTGTGTGGTGTTGAGTTTGGCAATGTTCTCACCCTTCACCTCCAAAGTGGCACCAGTGACGAGTTTTTTCTTCTGCACGCCATAACCCACAACCACAACTTCATCGAGCACGTCGGAGTCTTCGGAGAGGGTGACGCTGAAAGTGCTTTGGTTGCCCACAGGAATTTCCTGTGTGGTGTAACCAATGTAGGAAATCACAAGCACAGCACCAGGCTGCACATCGAGAGTGAACTTACCGTCGAAGTCGGTAACCGTTCCGTTGCTGGTGCCTTTCTCCATGATGGTAGCCCCGATGATAGGTCCCATCGCGTCGGTGACGACACCACTGACTTTCCTTGACTGCTGAACCGCAGTAGCGGCCACATCAGACGTTTCGGCATAAGCCGGAGCGAAATACCCCAGTCCTATGCAAGCGCCCATTAGCAGCACTGTCTTTCTGAAATTCAAATTCATACTTAAGTATATTAGTAGGTTAAATAAAGTATAATCACATCCGTCTCTACATCAATTATGAGCAGGTTGAAACGAGCCATATAGATGCCATGAGAGACAGTTGGACTTCTCCAACAGTCATCGAGGATAACAAGTTTTTCTCTACTATAAGTTTGTCCGTAGTTTTTAGGCTATTGCGGGTGATATGATATAGGTTGTGCGGGTGATATTTTATATTATCTTTACAATTTGCAAAGGTATTTAAAAAATCATCAAAACTATAATACTATTTTGATAGAAGTTGATACTTTATGAATAAAAATAGTGACAATTAGACGATTCAGGCAAAAAAGTACCAAAAAAATCACCTAGATAATATTTTCGTGTCCACTGCACACTTGTTTTTATCACCCCCTATTCTTGCCACAAAAAGGGGTGGATTTTTGGATAATCGCAATGAAATGTTTATTTTTGCCATTCAAAGAGACATGAGATGAACAAATACACCCAGTTTGCCCTATTGTCGGCCAGCACGCTCCGCATGCTTCCCCACATTGCCCTCTACTTGCTTCATCGCAAGCAGATAGACGGCGACTTGGAGAAATACCAGGACAAACGAGGCGGTGTTATTAATTTTATTAAGGTATGTACGCGCGAGCGCGTGTACCGCAATCTATTCTATTACCGGATGGGCGACTACCGCTCGGTGTTCATCAAATGGTTGCTGCCTCCCGAACAGACGCTCCATATCTGGTGTCCGGAGATAGGGCAAGGAGCCCATTTCGAGCACAACTATGCCACGTATCTGAATGCCGAACACATAGGCCGCGACTTCTACTGCCTGCAGAACGTGACGCTGGGCAACGGACGCGGCGGCCGTCCCACCATTGGCGATGGTGTGCGCATCTACACCGGTGCCATCATCTATGGCGGCATCACCATCGGCGACCGTGCCGTGATAGGCGCCGGTGCTGTGGTGCGCAAAGATGTGCCCCCAGATTGTACGGTGGCCGGCAACCCTGCCTTCATCGTGAAGCGCAACGGAGAAAAAGTGCATATCCCCCTGTAGCATGGAGAGTCTGAAAGAGAAAACCGCCCGCGGACTGCTTTGGGGCAGTTTGAGCAACGGCATCCAGCAGTTGCTCAACGTGGTGATAGGCATCTTCCTCGGCCGTTTGCTCGACACGAGCGACTGGGGTATGGTAGGCATGATTACCATCTTCACCGCCATCGGTGCCTGTCTGCAGGAAGGCGGTTTCATTGCCGCCCTCAACAAGCGCAAGGATGCCACGCACCGCGACTTCAACGCCGTGTTCTGGACCAGTATGTGCATCGGTGTGGGGTTCTACGCCATCATGTTTTTCTGTGCCCCCCTCATCTCTGCCTTTTACAAAGAACCCGCACTCACCCCCCTCACCCGTTTCATCTGCCTGAGTTTCGTCATCTCGAGTCTGAGTACCGCGCCCCGTGCCTGGCTCTTCCGCAACATGATGGTGCGTGAGACCTCTATCATGACCATCACCAGCCTTGCCATCTCGGGCGTGGTAGCCGTAGCGATGGCATTCTCGGGCATGGCCTACTGGGGCATAGCCACCCAGAACATCGTCTACATCCTCCTCATCACCCTGCTCAGTTACTATTTCTCGGGGTGGCGTCCCAGTCTGAAGATTGATTTCCGTCCGGTGCGCGAGATGATAGGTTTCAGCAGTCGGCTCATCATCACCAACATGGTGAACATCGTCAACACCAACTTCTTCTCCGTCATCCTCGGCCGTTTCTACACCAAGTGCGACGTGGGCAACTACACCCAGGCCAACAAATGGAACACGATGGGCTCATCGCTCATCTCCAACGTCATCTACGGCATCGCCCAGCCCGTTTTCACGAAGGTGGAGGAAGACCGTGAGCGGCAAAAGGCCGTGCTTCGGAAACTCCTCCGTTTCACCGCCTTCATCACTTTCCCCCTGATGCTTGGCCTGGCCCTGGTCGCCAAGGAGTTCATCGTCATCCTCATCACCGAGAAATGGCTGGTAAGTGCCGGCATCATGCAACTGCTGTGCATCGCCGGGGCCTTCATCCCCATCTCCTTCCTATTCTCCAACCTCGTCATCAGCCGCGGTCATTCCAAAGCCTATATGTGGACATCGGTGGCACAGTGCGTGGCTGGCATGGTGGTGGCCCTGGCCGCCTCGCCCTTTGGTATTCACGTGATGGTGACCGCCTTCGTCGTGGTGACCATTCTGTGGACCTATGTATGGCTGCGGTTGGCGCAGCGCGAGGTGAGCATCACGTTCTCCGAGTTCGTGCGCGACATCTCTCCCTACCTGCTCCTGTCGGCTGTGCTGTGCCTCATCGCCCATTTCGCCTGTGGCGGCATTGGCAACCTCTACCTGCGCTTTGCCGTGAAGGTGGTGGCTGTAGCCATCCCATATGTAGGCGTATTATGGCTATTGGGCAGTACCATCCTCCGTGAGAGTGCCACCTTCCTCCTTCACCGTAAAATCACCTGATTTCTGCAATATGCCCTCACAGATGTTGCAAGATTGATTTTTTTGATGTATCTTCGCCTTCGATACCTTATTTGAGGCAAAAAAAGATTTTCTCAATGGGATATAACGACTATATTGAACGACACAAGACCCACGAGTTGCGTGCCTGCCAGATGAAGCAACTCTCCATCCTTGAAGAGATAGACCGTATCTGCGCCAAGCACCGCATCGACTACTGGATTGACAGCGGCACCTTGCTCGGTGCCGTGCGCCACGGCGGGTTCATCCCATGGGACGACGACATCGATATCTGCATGCTTGCCGAAGACCTCGACCACTTCAAGCAGGTGGCCCCAGCCGAACTTCCCCCTTCGATGGTATTGCAGTCGAAAGAGACGTTCCCGGAGTCGAAGGAACCCATCGTGAAAGTGCGCGAGAACAACTCGCTCTATGTGGAACCCGGCGACGACTTCTCTGCCAACTACCCCAAGGGCCTGTTTGTAGACATCTTCCCCTTCGTGGCATATCCCACGGTGTCGCGCAAGTTCTGCAGGCGATATGGCAGGATGTTCACCCGCAGCCGTGCCATCCTGCGCAAGCCCCACCGATACTCTTTGCGCTCCGTGGCCGAACTGTTCTGGTTTGGCGGGCAATACCTCATGAGCCGTGTGGCTTGGTGGGGAGTCTCCGCCTTCCGCTCCCGCGACCAATACCTATCGTTTGTGCTGGAGAACAACGGATATGGCATCATGCACCGCCGGGAGTGCATCTTCCCCCTTTCCACGATGACGTTCGAGGGCAAGGACTTCCCTGCCCCACGCGACCCTGACGAGTATCTGCGCGACCTTTTCGGCGACTATATGCGAATACCTCCTCCCGAGCAACGGCACATCCACGCCGTGTTCATGCTTCCCCAACTGGAGGATGAAGACGAGCCAAGGAAGGCTTAGAATCACCTTGAATCCCCCAAAACACCCACTCATGCCCTACCCTGCCAACATTGACATTTCTGTACTGATACTGTTTTTCAACCGCCCCGACCACCTGTCACAAGTTTTCGCCGAGGTAAAGAAAGCCCGTCCTGCCCGTCTGTTTCTCTATCAAGACGGTCCGCGTGGCGAGCGCGACATGGCAGGCATCATGGCCTGTCGCAAAGTGGTGGAAGACATCGACTGGGAATGCGAGGTACACCGCAAATACCAGGAGCGCAACTATGGTTGCGACCCTTCCGAATACCTGTCGCAGAAATGGGCCTTCTCGCTCACCGACAAATGTATCGTGCTCGAGGACGATGATGTGCCCTCGCAGTCGTTCTTCCCCTTTTGCAAGGAGATGCTCGACCGTTATGAGCACGACGAGCGGGTGAGCATGATTTCCGGTTTCAATGAAGACGAGGTGTCGGCCGACGTGCCCGACAGTTATTTCTTCACCTCTGTCTTCGCCATCTGGGGATGGGCCTCCTGGAGCCGTGTCGTAGACAAGTGGGAAGGCGACTACGCCTTCCTCGACGACCCTTATGCCATGCGCCAACTCGAGGCATTGGTGAAGCAACGCCGCTACCGCAGCGACTTTCTGAGGATGTGCCGCCAACACCGTGAGAGCGGAAAGGAATACTATGAGAGCATCTTTTGGGCGAGCAACCTGCTTCACTCAGGGCTTGCCATCATGCCCACGAAGAACATGGTGAACAACCTCGGTCTTTCTGCCGACAGCACCCATTTCTCGGGGAGCATCAAGACCACTCCCCGTGCCTACCGGAAGATTTTCACCATGAAGCGCCACGAGATAGAGTTCCCGCTCCGCCATCCCCGTTACGTGATAGAGCATGTGGCCTACAAGGAGCGGTTGTACAAGACCAACGCATGGGGTCATCCCTGGACAAAGGCATGCCGTTCGATGGAGGAATTGTTTCTCAACCTGCGTTACGGTCAGTTCAAGAACATCTGGCAGTCGGCCACCCGCCGCATGAAGAAATGGCTGCGACAAGACCGGCATCAATAAAAGCCATTGCTCATTTTTCCATGGCCTTTCTCAACTCGGCCATGAAGCGTCGGTATTCTTTTTGGGTGATATCCACCTTGCTATAGCATTTCCGGTTGGGATACCTCCTTTTATAAGCCTGGCGCACCATCTCGTGAGTCACGATATTCTCGACGGGGATGTGGTATTTCGCGATGATGGGCAACAGGTATTCTATACCGCTCTTTATTTGGTCGTCGGTCAGCGGGCGTTCGAGGGTATTGCCCTGAAACTCTATCCCGATGGTGAAGTTGTTGCATGAATCACGACCATTGAGAACGGATTTTCCAGCATGGAAGGTCACCAATTCAGGTTCGCATAGGATGTATCGCGTGCCATCGGTATCTATCACGACGTGCGTGCCCACTCCCCTCTCTACAGAAGTCAAAATATCGAGCGACCGTTGCACCGTCGGTTCAGCAGTATGGTGCAGGACGACCCCTCTCACCTCATTCACCTTGTTCTCATCGAAATTGGGTGTGGGGTATTGCACCACCCTATAGTGAGTATCCGTGTCGTGTTGATGGCCTCTCCAAACAGAAAAGCCCGATATGGCAAGACCACCGAGCAGACTTGCCAAGACGATGTATGCTGCCCTATGCATATGGTTCTTCTTTGAATGCTTCTTTCTTCGTTTCATTCCCAATCCTTTGTGGAAAGGTAAAAAAATGGCGGTGACAAGAATTCATCGAGCACCGCCATTATTGTGTTTCGGTCGAAAGACCGTCATTTCCGCTTAGAAGTCATCGTGGTCGAGGCTGTCGTTGAAGTCTCTCGGCTCACGCTCTGCCAGTGGGTCGCGGAAGTCGTTGCGACGGCCCTGATGGCTGCTGTTGCGGTTGGCGCCTTGGCGGTTGTTGCTGCCTCCCTGACGGTTGGCATTGCCACCATTCTGACGTGCGCCACGCTCCGGACGCGGGCGGCGCTCACGGTCGACATATCCCTCTGGTTTCGGCTCCAGCACACGGTGTGAGAGTTTATACTTACCCGTCTTGGGATCAATCTCCATGAGTTTTACCTTAATCTTGTCGCCTTCCTTGATGCCGGCATCCTCAACGGTCTCCAAACGCTTCCACTCTATTTCGGAGATATGGAGCAGACCATCCTTGCCAGGCATGATTTCCACGAAGCATCCGTAAGGCATGATGGAGCGCACGGTACCCTCGTAAATCTCGCCCACCTCGGGGATGGCCACGATGGCCTTGATCTTAGACACGGCGGCCTCGATGCTATCCTTGTCGGGAGCGCTCACCTGCACCTTGCCTACGCCGTCGACCTCGTCGATGGTGATGGTGGCGCCAGTGTCTTCCTGCATCTGCTGGATAATCTTTCCGCCCGGGCCAATGACAGCGCCGATGAACTCCTTCGGGATATCGAAAGCCACGATACGCGGTACGTGAGGCTTAAGTTCGGCACGCGGTTCGGCAATCGTCTCAGTGATCTTGCCGAGGATATGCTCACGGCCGGCCTTGGCCTGCATGAGCGCCTTCTCGAGGATATCGAAACTCAGGCCGTCGCACTTGATGTCCATCTGCGTGGCGGTGAGTCCGTCTTTCGTACCAGTGGTCTTGAAGTCCATGTCGCCCAGGTGGTCCTCATCGCCGAGGATGTCGCTGAGCACGGCATACTTATCTTCACCGGGATTCTTGATGAGACCCATGGCGATGCCGCTCACAGGTTTCTTCATGGGCACGCCGGCATCCATCATAGCCAGTGTTCCGGCACAGACGGTAGCCATCGACGATGAGCCATTGCTCTCGAGAATCTCGCTGACGATGCGTACGGTATAGGGGAAGTCCTCAGGAATCTGGTCTTTGAGCGCACGCCATGCCAGGTGTCCGTGACCGATTTCGCGTCGGCCGACAGAGCGTTGTGCCTTGGCCTCGCCGGTGCAGAATGGCGGGAAGTTGTAGTGGAGCAGGAAACGCATGTAACTGCGGTCGAGCACATCGTCGACGAGTTTCTCATCGAGTTTGGTTCCCAGTGTACAAGTGGTGAGCGACTGTGTCTCGCCACGAGTGAAGATGGCACTTCCGTGAGGCATGGGCAGTGGTGATGTCTCGCACCAGATGGGACGAATCTCAGTGGTCTTTCTGCCATCGAGACGGATACCTTCGTCGAGGATGCAGCGGCGCATGGCATCGCGCTCCACGTCGTGATAGTAGCGGTCCATCAGTTCATTTTTCTCTGCCAGTTCATCCTCGGTGAGGTCGGTGTGAGCAGCGGCATAAGCCTCCTTGAAGTCGGTGATAATCTTCTCGAAAGCCTCAGCGCGGGCCTGCTTCTCGAGAGCCTGCTTGGTGACATCGTAGGCTGGCTGATAAAGTTCCTTGGCGATTTGCTCACGCAGTTCCTCATCGTTCACCTCGTGGCAGTATTCGCGTTTCACGTCCTTGCCGAGTTCTTTCGACAACTCTGTCTGAAGTTCACACATCGGACGGATGGCGTCCATGGCGGCCTTGAGAGCGCCGAGCAAGTCTTGCTCGCTCACCTCTTTCATTTCGCCCTCCACCATCATGATGTTCTCGGCCGAGGCACCCACCATGAGGTCCATGTCGGCCTCCTTCATCTGCTCGAAGGTGGGGTCGATGACATACTCGCCGTTTACACGTGCCACGCGTACTTCAGAAATCGGGCACTCAAATGGTATATCTGAGCAAGCCAGAGCGGCAGATGCTGCAAAACCGGCCAATGCATCAGGCTGGTCGACTCCATCGGCAGAGAAGAGGAGAATGTTGACATACACTTCGGCATGATAGTTGGAAGGGAAGAGAGGGCGGAGCACCCGGTCTACCAACCGGGATGTGAGAATTTCATTGTCGCTGGGTTTTCCCTCGCGCTTGGTGAATCCGCCTGGGAAGCGTCCTGCCGAGGCATACAATTCTCTGTAGTCGACCTGTAAAGGCATAAAATCGGTTCCGGGAACTGCATCTTTTGCGGCACAAACAGTGGCGAGGGTCTCAATGCTGATGGTTCTTCCATCAGGCAATGATACTGTTTTCGTAATTACGTTCATCTAAAAATCTTGTATTTCTTGTTACATCGAAAAATAATTCGGGCAAAGTTACTCATTATTAGTGGAATAAACGAATAAAATGCCCACAATTTTGATTTTTGGTGTAATATATACCATTATTTAAGTTTGGCATCTGCCCTACTATCAGGAGTTAAAGGGGAGTTGAGGAGACATATCTACTGCGACTCTTCCATCATGCTGCAAACAGGTTATAGGATGCAGCA
Organism: uncultured Prevotellaceae bacterium; assembly: GCA_900315455.1. Taxonomy (GTDB): domain Bacteria; phylum Bacteroidota; class Bacteroidia; order Bacteroidales; family Bacteroidaceae; genus Prevotella. The sequence continues at coordinate 43,210 of OMZE01000037.1, forward strand.
CGAGAGTGGGAAGACTTAACATAAATCATTTATATGAGGTGTTATAAAACTTTTTCCATTTTTATAACAATTATTTTCATGAATTTACCTAATTTTGCTGACAGAATAAAGAAGGGGCGATTTTGCCCAAATATTTTAACTAATTTTTTATAAGTTTTATGCAGAAAAGACTATTCTTTCTGGTTGTCCTCATGCTTGTGCTCGTCACGGGTGTGCAAGGACAGATCACGACATCAGCATTGAGCGGTCGCGTGACCATGCAAGAGACCAACGAGACAGTCATTGGTGCCACGGTGCAGGCGGTACACACCCCTTCGGGCACCCGTTATGCCGCTGTGACCAACATCGATGGTCTCTTCGCCATTCAGGGTATGCGTACGGGTGGTCCTTACGAAGTGACCGTGTCTTACATCGGTTATCAGACCAAGACGGTGAAAGGTATCACCCTGGCACTTGGTGAGACTTACAACCTGAATGTCATCCTTTCCGAGGATGCCAATGAACTCTCCGAGGTGGTTGTCTCCGGCCGCGCCTCGAAGTTTGCCGCCGAGAAGACTGGCGCGTCGACAAACATCAACAACGCCCAGATTGTGAACTTGCCTACGGTAAGCCGCAGCATCACCGACGTGACCCGCCTCTCCCCCTATGGTGGCAATGGCATGAGTTTCGCTGGTGCCGACGGCCGTACAGCCAACTTCACCATCGACGGTGCCAATTTCAACAATAACTTCGGTCTTTCAGACAAACTGCCTGGCGGCGGCAACCCCGTCTCCCTCGATGCCATTGAGGAGTTGCAGGTGGTGATTTCACCGTATGACGTGCGTCAGACCAACTTCATCGGCGGTGGTGTGAACGCCATCACGAAATCGGGTACTAACACCTTCAAGGGCTCTGCCTATATCTACCACCGCAATGAGAACCTGCGTGGTGATGTGGTGAACGGGGTGACATTGCCCACAGCCCGTGAGAAAGACCGCCAGACCACCTATGGTCTGTCGTTGGGTGGCCCGATTATCAAGAACAAACTTTTCTTCTTCGTCAATGGCGAAATCATCAACACTCCTACCATCTCCTCCCCATGGCGTGGTTCTGAGAATGGAGTGGAGGATGTGGCAAGAAGCCTCTCACGCACTACACTCGCCGACCTGAGGACTATCTCCGATTTTGTGAGCAACAAGTATGGCTACGACACTGGCAGTTGGACAAGTTTCCCTGCCGATGAGAAGAATTACAAATTGCTGGCCCGCTTGGACTGGAACATCAACGACAAGCACCACCTGGCCTTGCGCTACAACTACACAAAGAATACGATTTGGAACGCCCCCAACGCCACCTCGATGGACGGTGGCACGCGTATGGCAGGTGCCCGTATGTCGCAATATTCCATGTCGTTTGCCAATTCGATGTATTCGATGGACAACCTCGTGCACTCTTGGTCTCTCGACTTGAACAGCCGTCTGACGGACAATCTCTCCAACCAGTTCCTGGCTACGATTTCCAAACTCGATGATATTCGCGACACCAACTCTTCCGAATTCCCATTCATCGACATCCTCGACGGTGGCGACAACAACTACATGGCCCTTGGCTATGAGTTGTTCACCTGGAACAACGCCGTTCACAACACCATCTGGAACATCAAGGACGACGTAACCTACTACATGGGCAAGCACAAGTTCATGGCTGGCCTTACCTTCGAGCACCAGATGGCCGACAACCAGTATATGCGTAATGGTACGGGTTACTACCGCTACAACAGCATGGACGACTTCATGAATGGTGCTGCACCCGAGATTGTGTGTCTCACCTACGGTTACGACGGCGAGTCGAAGCCTGCAGCCCGCGTGCAGTTCAACCGTGCCGGCATCTATGCCCAAGACGACTGGACTGTAAACGACAAGTTGAAAATCACCTACGGTCTGCGTGTAGACGGTCTGTTCTTCGACAACAGCGACCTGATGACCAACAAGGCCATCTACGACCTTGACTACGACGGCCGCCATATCGACACCGGCAAATGGCCCGGCAGCAGTATCACCCTTTCGCCACGTTTCGGCTTCACCTACGATGTGTTCGGCGACAAGTCGCTGAAGATTCGCGGTGGTAGCGGTCTCTTCTCTGGCCGTCTGCCTCTCGTGTTCTTCACCAACATGCCTACCAACGGTGGTCTGGTGCAATATCAGGCACAACTCAACGGAAAGACCAAGGTGTGGGACGGCAAGAGCAATTCCGCCACCAAGGGCTTCGAGAACTACTCCGGTGCCTATACCACCGATGCCAACGGCAACCGCTATATCGACATGAGCCAGTTTGCCGGCGGTCTGGTGACCGAGAACGGCAAGGCCACCATTGCTGCCCTGCAGAACAAACTCTTTGCCATGGGCTATCCCTCACACGTGACTCCTGAGATGGGTACCGTTCCCTCCTCTATCTCTGCTGTCGACCCCGACTTCAAGATGCCACAGGTATGGAAGACCTCTATCGCCGTTGACTATCAGATTCCCGTGAACTTCCCCTTCACTGTGACTCTTGAGGGTATTTTCAACAAGAAGATTCACGACAACTGCATCTCCGACTGGGCCATCCCCTCAGTCGGTGGATTCGCCCGCTTCAACGGTGTGGACAATCGTCCCATCTTCCCTGCAGGATTCCGCACGGGCACCAAGGCCTTCGTGCTGGAGAACACCAGCAAGGGCTATGGATGGTCTGCCAACGTGACGCTGACCGCCCAGCCGTTTGAGTGGCTGAACCTGATGGCCGCCTACACCCACACCGTGTCGAAGGAAGTGACCGGTATGCCAGGTAGTGCAGCCGAGTCGGCTTTCACATACGTTCCCACTGTAGAAGGTCCGAACAACATCAAGTTGCACAACTCTCAGTATGTCACCCCCGACCGTTTCGTTGCCAACGCCACTATCCACGACAAGAGCGGCAACCACTACAGCCTTATCTATGAAACCTGGCGCGGTGGCTACAACTACTCTTACATGATGGTCAATGACATGAACAGCGACGGCTACAACTACGATGCCCTCTACATCCCGACCGACGGCGAGGTAGCCAACAAGCAGTTCCGCTTCGTTTCCGAAGATGACGCCCAGCGCTTCATGGCATACGTGCACAAGGACGACTACCTGAGCAGCCACCAAGGCGAATATGCAGAGCCTTACAGTGTCTACTCTCCATGGGTACACCGCATCGACTTCGCCTACAAGCACGACTTCAAAGTGAACGTAGGCAAGACCACTCACAAACTGCAACTCAGCATGGATATCAAGAACGTGCTCAATCTCTTCGACTCCAGTTGGGGTGTCAGCAAGACCCTCAACTCAGAGATTGGCTCTGAGGCCCGCATCCTGAAATATGAGGGTGTAGATGCCGATGGTTATGCCACGTTCTCCACTCCTTCTTCCATCAGCGGCAAGACCAAGACCTGGGCACCCAACTACAGTGTAGGCCAGTGCTGGTATGCTTCTATCGGTATAAGATACATCTTCAATTAAGAGTAAAGAAAAAAGAATCAAGCAATTATGAAACTAAGATATTTCATTCCGTTCTTTTTGGCAGTTGTCGCTGCTGTATTTACCGCTTGCTCCGACGACAATGACCCGACTTATTTCGACGAGATTCGTGTGTCGCAGTCGTATGTGAGCCTCAACACCAATGGTGGCTCCACATCCATTGACATCAAGGCCAATGGCAGTTGGACCGTCTCTGAGGTTCCCGAGTGGCTTACCGTGTCGCCCGCATCAGGCACAGGCAACGGCACCATTACCTTCTCTGCCGATGCAGGTGAAGGCCGCACTGCCGAGGTTTTGATTACCTGCGAAGGCAAGACACAGCGCATCAACATCATCCAGGGCATTGCCACCGTCTCGAACGCCACTTGCGCAGAGGTGCTGGCAGGTCCCGACTCTAAGACCTATCGCGTGACCGGTACGGTGACCAAGATTGTGAACACCACTTATGGCAACTGGTACCTGAACGATGGCACCGGCGAGGTATATATTTATGGTACGCTCGACTCGAAGGGTGGCACCAAGAACTTCCTCAGTTGGGGTCTTGAAGTAGGCGACCAAATCACTGTTGAGGGTCCGAAGACCACTTACAACGGCACCGTGGAACTCGTCGACGTTACCGTTGTGAAGATAGAGAAGTCGCTGATTAAGTGCGACTCGCTCACGGTGAATGGTGTTAAGTCTGACGAACTGCCCCTCGAAGGAGGAGAGATTGTAGCCCACCTCACCTGCAAGGGAACAGGTGTGGCAGTTGACATCCCCGCAGAGGCCAAGAGTTGGCTGGGCGTCGTCGCATCGACAGTGGGCGAGAATCCTACCGTCACCTTCCGTGCCATGCCCAATGCTGGTGGCGACCGCAGCACCACAGTGCATTTCAACACCACCGACGGCAGCAAGAACTACTCTGCAGAGGCTACCATCTCACAGAAGGGAGCCATCGTGGAATGCACCATCGAGGACTTCCTCGATGCTGAGGTAAGCACCAGCCAGTATCGCATCACCGGTGTCATCACCGAACTCTACGAAAGCGACAAGCAAGGCAAGAGTTTCTACGTGCAGGACTACTCGGGCAAAGTGCTTGTCTACCGTGCAGAAGGCTTCATTGAGGCTGGTGCCAAGGTAGGCGACATCGTGACCGTCGTAGGTCAGCGTGGAGCCTATAAAGACACGCCTCAAATGGTTTCCGGTACGTTTGAGAACCTGAAGTATGCCGTGACCGAGGTAAGCGTCGCTGAGTTCCTGGCCAAGGAAGACAACAAGAACGTGTACTACATGGTTACCGGCACCATCGACGAGATTGCCAACACCACTTACGGCAACCTCTACATTACCGACGGTACCAACCGTCTGTATGTATACGGTTGCTATCCCGGCTACGGTGCTACCGGTGACTTCCGCAAGGACTTCCTTGCTGCTGCCGGCATTGAGGTGGGCGACAAACTGACGATGATCGGTTACAAGGACACCTACAACGGCACCATCGAACTTTGCGGTGGTATCTATTTCTCACACGAGAAAGGCAACTAATCCTCCAACCCTCATAAAAAATCCCCGGGAGCAGTGCTTCCGGGGATTTTTTATGATAAGGACTTGAATAACCTTATTGTCTTTAGAGACCTTAGATACGATTACGCTAAGTCTTATAATAACCTTTCTGGGCGATGATAGCAGCCACGGCGGGTGGCACAAGGTGGTCGATGGGCTGTCCGTCACTCACCCGCTGTCGCACTTCGGTGCTGCTCACATCATACAATTCCGTTTTCAATAGCCTCACGCCACGTGGCAGCGTAGAAGCATCGATATCTGCCCCTTTGCGGGGGTAGACCACCACGCGGTAGTTGGCAAGGATTTTATCGTGTTCATACCAACCACTGAAGCCAGCCCAGTTGTCGGCACCGATGATGAGCGTGAACCGGCGGTCGGGATAAGCAGCAGAAAGGGCCTGCAACGTATTCCACGTGTAAGACGGTTTGGACAGGGCAAACTCGAAATCGCTGGCCACCAGTCCCTCCTCTCCTTCCACTGCTGCCCGCACCATCTCCAGCCTCAAGTCATCGTCGAGCAGCACCTTATTGGCTTTCCATGGATTCTGAGGGGTCACCATGAGCCACACCTCATTGAGCCGCGCTGCTTTCAGAATGCGCGCCGCCAAAGCCACATGTCCGTTGTGCACGGGATTGAACGTGCCGCCGAAGATGCCAGTGCGTATGATGTTGTGTTTTCTCTCTGCCATCAGCGGTCATGCTTCAAGAAAACGCTGCACGATTTCCAAGGCCTCGGCCTCAGCCACCTCGAGCACATCGTTCACCACCACATGGTCGAACTGAGGCGCGAAAGTCATCTCGTATTCGGCTTTTGCCAACCGGTCTTCTATCACCTCAGGAGAATCGGTGCCCCTATTGGTGAGACGGCGCCGAAGTTCCTCTACCGACGGAGGTTGGATGAAGAGGCTCAGCGCCCTGTCGCCATAATACTTCTTGATGTTGCATCCACCTTTCACATCGACATCGAACACCACGTTCTGTCCACTTTCTGCCTGCCGCTCCACCTGTGCCTTCAGCGTGCCATAGAAGCGGTCTTCGTAGACCTCCTCGTATTCCAGGAACTCATCCTTGGCTATACGCTCACGAAACTCCTCTGGAGAGATGAAGAAATACTCCACCCCATTCTGTTCATTGCCCCGAGGTGCACGGCTGGTACAACTCACCGAGAAATAGAGGTTGAGTTCGGGATGATTGTCCATCAACCATTTGATGATGGTGCTCTTTCCCGATCCACTGGGAGCGGAGACAATGATGAAAGCACCCTTGCGGGAAGCCTTGGCATTCTTCATTTTGTTCTGTTTTTTCATTATATTATTCAAGGTATTTCTCGTTCATCCTATTTGAAGTGACGCAAGGACTCCTATTTACAGCACATTGAGTACCTGCTCCTTGATTTGCTCCAATTGGTCTTTCATCCTTACCACGATGTTCTGCATCTCGGCCTGGTTGCTCTTCGAGCCGGTAGTGTTGATTTCACGTCCCATCTCCTGAGCGATGAATCCCAGTTTTTTGCCCTGGCTCTGCTGCTCATCCATGGTTTGGCGGAAATATGCCAAATGGTTGGCCAATCGCTGCTTCTCCTCGCTGATATCGAGTTTCTCGATATAATAAATCAGTTCTTGCTCCAGACGGTTCTTGTCGTAGTCGACCTCAGGAATAGAGGCCAATCCTTCGATGATGCGGCTCCTGATTTTCTCCACCCTCGACTTCTCGTAAGGTTCGATATCGGCAAGGAGTTGGGCTATGGTGTCGATATTGTCAAGGAATTTCTTCTGCAAGGCCTCCCCTTCCTGCTGACGGAACTCCACCAACTGAGTCAACGCATCGTCGACAGCCTTGCAGGCCACCTGCCACTCCTCTTCATCGAGCACCTCGACCTCGGTCTTGGTGGTCACGTCGGGCAGTCGCAAGAGGGTCACGAACCAATCGGAAGGCTCTGGTATGCCTGTTTTCTGTGCAATCTCCTTGATTTGCCTGTAATAGTTCTCCACCAACAGCGCATTGATGGGTGTGGCATCAGAGCCAGCCTCTTTCTCTACCCAGATAGAGAAGTCTATTTTCCCACGCACCAGGGCATTGGCGATTTTCTGCCGTATCTCCATTTCCTTCTCCCTATAGAGAGGTGAGATTCTTGTGGAGACATCTAGCGACTTGCTGTTGAGCGATTTTACCTCGACATGGATTTTCTTTTCTTTATAAGCCACGACTGTTTTGCCGTAACCCGTCATCGACTGTATCATTTCCAATAAATTTAATATCCAAATAAATGCGAAATAATTGCCATGGAGTGTGAAGTTACGCTTAAAATCTGCCGATGGCAATAGAATTTTATGCAAAAATACAACATTCTGCGGAAAAATCCGTATTTTTGCACTTTAATTTATTTAGGATAAGAAAGATTATTTTCAAGAGATGTCTTGCATATTGAATATCGACACCAGCACCGACGCCTGTTCTGTGGCTGTGAGTCAGGATGGAGCCTGCATTTACCATCAAGAAGACCTCACCGGTCACAACCATGCCGAACTACTGGGTACATTTGTCGACGAGGCCCTCTCTTTCACCGACAACCACGCCATCCCCTTCGATGCCGTGGCGGTGAGTTGTGGGCCTGGGTCATACACTGGTCTCCGTATAGGTGTGTCGATGGCCAAGGGAGTTTGCTATGGCCGTGACCTGCGCCTCATCTCCATCCCCACACTCGAGTTGCTCTGTGTACCCGTGCTGCTGGCCGAGGAGTTGGAAGACGATGCCCTGCTGTGCCCGATGATTGACGCCCGCCGCATGGAAGTCTACTCCGCCATCTACGACCGGGCCTTGCATCAGGTGCGTGGCATCCAGGCCGATGTGGTAGACGACACCACCTACCGGGCATTTCTCGACGAGCATCCCGTGTATTTCTTCGGCAATGGTGCAGCCAAGTGCATGACAGCCATCAACCATCCCCATGCCCATCTTCTGCCCGACAAGAAGCCATTGGCCAAATACATGTTCCCGCTTGCCGAGAAACGCATCGCTTTGGGGCAATATGAAGACGTGGCCTACTTCACCCCGTTCTACCTGAAGGACTTCGTGGCCAAGACCCCCAGAAAATTACTCTAGCCTATTGCAGGAGGCGACAAAGAAAACAACCATTGAAATGAACATAGAAGGATTAGACTACAACACCCAGCGCGAGAAACTCGTGTTGCCCGAATACGGCCGCGAGGTGCAGAAGATGGTCGACCATGCCATCTCGCTCCCCACGAAAGAGGAGCGCCAGCGCTGTGCTGAAACCATCATCGCCGTGATGGAGCGCATGGTGCCCCAGGGCGGCGACAGTATGAACCACAAGCAGAAGTTATGGGACCATCTTGCGCTGATGAGCGGTTTCCGTCTCGACATCGACTATCCCTACGACGTGAGTATGGCTGCCACGATAGCCACTAAGCCGGAGCCACTGGGCTATCCCATGCGCGACATACCCGTGCGTCACTACGGCAACATGATGTTTGAGGTGTTCGAGCAACTGAAGACGATGCCTCCCGGTGAGGAGCGCGACGAACTGGTGCGCATCACTGCCAACCACATGAAGCGAAGCCTCTACCAATGGAGCCATGGCTCTGCTGATGACGAGAAAGTGGCCTCCGACCTTGCCCGTTTTACCGATGGCGTTATCCAACTCGACCTGAAGACATTCACGTTTGAGAAGATCAACGAGAGAGAGTTCACCGAAAAGCGCAAGAAAAAGAAATAGCCCATGCAGTCGTTTATCATTGAGGGTGGTCATCGTCTACAAGGTACCATCACGCCTCAGGGAGCCAAGAACGAGGCATTGCAAGTGATCAGTGCCTGCCTGCTCACCGATGAGGAGGTGCGCATACAGAACATCCCCGACATCCTTGACGTCAACAACCTCATCATGCTCCTTCTCGACATGGGTGTACGGGTGAGCAAGAATGCCCCTGGCGACTTCACTTTCCAAGCCAATGACCTGCACCTCGACTATCTGGAGAGCGATGAGTTTGTGAAGAAATGCTCATCGCTGCGCGGTAGTGTGCTGATGATTGGGCCGTTGCTCTCACGCTACCATCGTGCGGTGGTGGCCAAGCCTGGAGGCGACAAGATTGGCCGCAGGCGGCTCGACACCCATTTCCTTGGTTTCGGCAGGCTGGGAGCCAGTTTCGAGCGCATTGCCGGCCGCGACGTGTTTGAGTTGAAAGCCGACCACCTGAAAGGTTGCCACATGCTCCTTGACGAAGCCTCCGTCACCGGCACTGCCAATATCATCATGGCATCGGTGTTTGCCGAAGGCACCACTACCATCTACAATGCTGCCTGCGAGCCCTACATCCAGCAGTTGTGCCACTTGCTCAACAACATGGGTGCCCGCATCAGCGGCATTGCCTCCAACCTCCTCACCATTGAGGGTGTGGAGCGTCTTCACGGTGCCACCCACACCATCCTTCCCGACATGATAGAAGTGGGGTCGTTTATCGGCATGGCTGCCATGGTGGGCGACGGCATCACCATCAAGGACGTGTCGATACCCAACCTCGGCATCATCCCCGACATCTTCCGTCGCCTGGGTATTACCATAGAGACGAAGGGCGACGACATTTTCATCCCCCGCCACGACAGTTATGAAGTAGACTCCTTCATCGACGGTACCATCATGACCATCGCCGATGCCCCCTGGCCCGGGCTTACCCCCGACCTCATCTCGGTATTGCTCGTGGTCGCCACTCAGGCCAAGGGCAGCGTGCTCATCCACCAGAAGATGTTTGAGAGCCGCCTGTTCTTCGTCGACAAACTCATCGACATGGGTGCACAGATTATCCTTTGCGACCCCCACCGCGCCGTGGTGGTGGGCCATGACCACAAGATACAGTTGCGGGCAGGCCGCATGACCAGTCCAGATATCCGCGCGGGCATCGCGCTCCTTATCGCCGCCCTCAGTGCCAACGGCACGAGCCGCATCGCCAACATCGAGCAGATAGACCGCGGCTATCAGGACATCGAGAACCGCCTGCGCCAGTTGGGCGCACATATCGAGCGAGTGAAATAACCTGCTGCCATGGTGTGCCACGACGACGTATTCAAGATCGGACGTATAGGAAAGGTCCACGGAGTGAAAGGTGAGGTGTTGCTGCACTTCACCGATGATGTGTTCGACCGTACAGATGCCGACTATGTGTTTCTGGAGACCGACGGCATCCTCGTTCCCTTCTTCTTCGAGGAATACCGTTTCCGCAACGACGACACCGCCATTGTGAAGTTTCTCGACATCGACAATGCCGACAGGGCCGGTGAACTTACGGGCTGTGATGTTTTCTTTGCCCGTGATTTGGCTTCTGTCGACGACGACGAATTGTCGTGGAACGAGATGATAGGTTTCCGCATCACCGACACCACAAGCCACAGGCAGGTGGGCGAGATTGTTGCCGTAGACCTGAGCACCATCAACACCCTTTTCGAAGTACGTCCCCCAAAAGGCGACATCCTGCTTGTGCCCGCTGCCGACGATTTCATCGTCGACATCGACCGTGAGCACCGTCAGGTCACCATGCAACTCCCTGAAGGATTGATAGAAGATTGATTTCGGTCAGCCCGAATGAAACAAAAATAGAACATACAAATGGAGAAGAAACAACAAATATGCATCCTCGGTTCTACGGGATCGATAGGCACCCAGGCACTGGAAGTGATAGAAGAACATTCCGACCTGTATGAGGTATACTGCCTCACCGCCAACAACCGCGTGAACGAACTGGCGGCACAGGCCAGGAAGTTTCACCCCGCTGCCGTGGTGATAGCCAACGAGGCACACTATGCCACATTGCAGTCGCTCCTTGCCGACGAGCCCGACATCAAAGTGTATGCCGGCGCAAAGGCTATCGACGAGATAGTGGAGGCCTCTCCCATCGACATGGTGCTCACTGCCATGGTGGGCTTTGCCGGTCTGTCGCCCACTATCCATGCCATCAAGGCAGGGAAAAAGATATGCCTGGCCAACAAGGAGACCCTGGTAGTGGCCGGTGAACTCATCTGCCAGTTGGCAGGCCAGTATCATGCCCCCATCATTCCCGTCGACAGCGAGCACTCCGCCATCTTCCAGAGTCTGGTAGGCGAGGACTGCAACGAGATAGAGAAAATCCTGCTCACGGCAAGCGGTGGACCGTTTCGCACGAAGTCGGTCGACGAACTGGCCCATGTGACCAAGGCCGATGCCCTCCGGCATCCCACCTGGGACATGGGAGCGAAGATTACCATCGACAGTGCCACGATGATGAACAAAGGCTTCGAGGTGATTGAAGCCAAGTGGCTCTTCGGTGTTCCTGCCGACCGTATACAAGTGCTCGTCCACCCCCAGTCGGTGGTGCACAGCGCCGTGCAGTTCCGCGACGGGTCGGTGAAAGCCCAACTCGGTGTTCCCGACATGCGGTTGCCCATCCAGTATGCCTTCTCTTTCCCCCAGCGTCTGCCCCTGAGCAGCGAACGGCTCGACTTCTTCAAGCATCCACTGGAGTTCTTCGAACCCGACCTGGAGAAATTCCATTGCCTCGCCCTGGCTTTCGAGGCCATTGGCCGAGGCGGCAATATGCCCTGCATCGTGAATGCCGCCAACGAGGTGGTGAACCGTGCGTTTCTCGACGACCGCTGCGGTTTCCTGGAGATGGGCGACATCATCGAGAAGACCATGCGCCTCACGCCGTACGATGCCAACCCCTCATACGACACCTATGTGCAAACCGATGCCGAAGCCCGTCGCATCGCCGCATCATTGCTCAAACCATAACCAATCCATCACACGCCATCTGGCGACAACCATTCAAGAATCAAGGATGACATCCTCATCCCCACAAACAAAAAAGACAACATGAACAGTGTATTTTTAATCAAGTTAGTTCAGTTCATTCTTTCGATATCCCTTCTCGTGCTCCTTCACGAGGGTGGTCATTTCTTCTTCGCCAAACTCTTCAAGGTGAGGGTGAGACGGTTTTACATCTTCTTCAACCCTAAATTCCACCTCTTCAGCACCTATGACACCTGGTTCCGCAGGCTGTTCAAGAAAGACCCCGTGGTGGTGCCCGAGAAGACAATAAAAGACAAAGACGGCAAGGAATACAAAGAGAAAGAATATGTAGGTACGGAATATGGCATCGGCTGGCTTCCCCTTGGCGGCTACTGCGCCATTTCAGGAATGATTGACGAGACCAACCAACAACTCAGCGACGAGCCCCAGCCCTACGAGTTCCGCACCAAGCCCACCTGGCAGAGGCTGCTGATCATGATAGGCGGAGTGTTGGTGAACTTCCTCCTTGCCCTGTTCATCTACTCCATGGTGCTCTTCTACTGGGGCGACTCCTATATCCAGACCAAGGACATGACGATGGGCATGAAGTTCAACAACGAAGCCAAGGCTCTGGGATTCAAGGATGGCGACATCCTGCTGGGCACCGATGCGAAAGAGTTCAAGCGGTTTGACGTCGACCTCTACCGCAACCTTTCCGAGGCCAAGCGCGTAGACATCATCCGTGAGGGCAAGAAAATGTCGCTCACCCTTCCCGGTGACCTCAACCTGCTCGACATGCTGAAGACCCAGCCCACTTTCGTGCAGCCCTTCATCCCCTGCGTCATCGACTCCATCCTCCCCGGCACTCCTGCTGCCGAGGCCGGTCTGGCAAAGGGCGACAAACTGTTGTCATTGAACGACTCCACCCTTGAAACCTGGAGCGACTTCCTCTTGCAAGTCAGCCGTCTCAACGACATCGTCACTGCCAAGGCTACGAAATCCGACAGTCTGAAATACCGTGCAGTGAACATCGTCTATACCCGTGGTGCCACCGGACAATGCGACACCATCCGCACCATGCTCGACGAGAACATGATGCTGGGTGTGGTGCAGAGCAGCATCTACACCTATTACAAGCCTACGGAAAAGAAATATGGGTTCTTCGAGAGTTTCCCTGCCGGTATCAAATATGGGCTCGGCGTGTTGCGTGGCTACGTCGACGACCTGAAGTACGTATTCACCGCCGACGGTGCGAAGTCACTGGGTGGTTTCGGCACTATCGGCAGTCTCTTCCCCGAGACATGGAACTGGCAGATGTTCTGGAACATGACCGCCTTCCTGAGCATCATCCTGGCATTCATGAACATCCTGCCTATCCCCGCTCTCGACGGCGGGCACGTGCTCTTCCTCCTTTACGAGATGATTACAGGCCGCAAGCCAAGCGACAAGTTCATGGCCCGCGCCGAATACGTGGGTTTCGCCATCCTCGTGTTGCTCATGGTGGTGGCCAATCTCAATGATATCCTGCGCTGGATGGGCGTAATGTGACCCTGCGCCGTCCTTATGGTTTCAGCGTGAAGCCGAAGAGGAGATAAGCCTTCTGGTCGCGGGGGTTGGCAGCAATGGCTGCGAAAAGAGGAATGCTGAACTTGTCGGTAATGGCGATCTCTTTGGAGGCTTTGAGCGACAGTTCGGTAACGGCAAACCCATCAGTATCGTAAGTTGTCGTGGCATAAGGCACCACGCCGACAGTGGCCTCCCACTCGCATGAGGCCAGACGGAAAGGTGCTGTGGCCTGGAAGTATGAGGAATAGGCTCTCTTGCCATCGTTGTTCTCACCATCGTTGCCCGCAAAATTCGTGTACCAGGTAAGCGACAGGCACCCGAAATCATAGCCTGCGAAAGCCTCAAACACATGACTGGTGCGATGGGCATCGTAAAGGAAATAGCGCTCTGAAGGAGAGTTGAACCAATAGTCGGTCACGCCTATGGTCAGTCCACCTGTGGCATACGACAGCGTAAGGTCCAATTCCTTGTCGTCGGCCGGTTCCGACAGTCCAACATTGCCCCATGCCTCCAGGCTCAGTCCCTTGTAGCCAATGCCAAGTGTAGGTTGGAGGCTTACGGCACCACAATACTGTCCGCGCCAGACATACTGGTTGACGACATCGGCAGCGATATCCACTTCCACGGGGTCTTGTGCCCCTGCCGAGGCAGCAGAGAGGGCAGCCATGGCTGCCACGATAAACCATTTTTTCATCTTCATATAGATTAGGGATTTGAAACAAACGCTTGACGACAAGCGTATCATTTGCAAAGATAAAAAAATCTTCCAAAGAATAAACAACAGAACATGGCAAATTTAAGATTCCAGGTAGTAGAAGAAGCATTCAAGAAGAAACCCCTTGAAGTCATCTCCCCTGCCGAGCGTCCCTCGGAATATTTTGGTAAATACGTGTTCACCCGCGACAAGATGTTCAAATATCTTCCCCGGGAGGTGTACCTGCAACTCACCGACGTGATAGACAACGGCGCACGGCTCGACCGCTCCATTGCCGATGCCGTGGCCAAGGGCATCAAGCAATGGGCAGAGGAAAACGGCGTGACGCACTATACCCATTGGTTCCAGCCATTGACAGAAGGCACCGCAGAAAAGCATGACGCGTTTATCGAGCACGACGGCAAGGGTGGCATGATAGAACAGTTCAGCGGCAAACTGCTCATGCAGCAGGAGCCCGATGCCTCTTCGTTTCCCAGCGGCGGCATCCGCAACACCTTCGAGGCCCGTGGCTATTCGGCCTGGGATCCCACATCGCCCGTGTTCATCATCGACGATACCCTCTGTATCCCCACCATCTTCATCTCTTACACCGGTGAGGCACTCGACTATAAGGCACCCTTGCTCCGCGCCCTCCGCGCTGTGAACAGTGCCGCCACCGATGTTTGCCATTATTTCTACCCCGACGTGAAGAAGGTGACCTGCAACCTGGGCTGGGAGCAAGAATATTTCCTTGTAGACGAAGGACTCTACAGTGCCCGTCCCGACCTGATGCTCACCGGGCGCACCCTCATGGGGCACGACTCTGCGAAGAACCAGCAGATGGACGACCACTATTTCGGCACCATCCCCGACCGTGTGCAGGCCTTTATGAAAGACCTTGAGATACAGGCCCTCGAACTGTCCATCCCCTGCAAGACCCGTCACAACGAGGTGGCTCCCAACCAGTTTGAGTTGGCCCCCATCTATGAGGAGACCAACCTCGCTGTGGACCATAACATGCTGCTCATGTCGCTCATGAAAAGGGTGGCACGCAAGCATGGTTTCCGCGTGCTGCTCCACGAGAAGCCCTTTGCTGGTATTAATGGTTCGGGAAAGCACAACAACTGGAGTCTCTCTACCGACACCGGCATCTTGTTGCACAGTCCTGGCAAGACCCCAGAGGAGACCCTTCGCTTCGTGGTGTTCATCGTAGAGACGCTGATGGGTGTCTACCGCCACAACGGGTTGCTGAAAGCCTCGATTATGAGTGCCACCAACGCCCATCGCCTCGGAGCCAACGAGGCACCCCCAGTCATCATCTCCTCGTTTCTGGGCAAACAACTCAGCGAATTGCTCGACCATATCGAGAAAGCCGACAAGCGCGACCTCCTCAGCATGGCAGGCAAACAAGGCATGCGCCTCGACATTCCCGAGATTCCCGAACTGCTCATCGACAATACCGACCGCAACCGCACCAGTCCGTTTGCCTTTACCGGCAACCGCTTCGAGTTTCGTGCCGTCGGTTCGGAAGCCAACTGCGCCTCCGCGATGATTGCCCTCAACACGGCTGTTGCCGAAGCCCTCGTCGACTTCAAGCACCGTGTCGATGCCCTCATCGCGAAGGGTGATGACCAGACGGGCGCCATCCTCGACGTCATCCGCGACGACATCCGTACCTGCCGCCCCATCCATTTCGATGGCAACGGCTACAGCGAGGAATGGGTGGAAGAAGCCACCCGACGCGGTCTCGACGTGGAGAAGAGTTGTCCGCTGATTTTCGACAATTACCTGACCCCCGACACCATCCGTATGTTTGAGCAGATGAACGTGATGAATGCGAAGGAACTGGCAGCCCGCAATGAAGTGAAATGGGAGACCTACACGAAGAAAGTGCAGATAGAAGCCCGCGTGATGGGCGACCTGAGCATGAACCACATTATCCCCATCGCCACCCAATATCAGAGTCAGTTGGCCAAGAACGTGCTCAACATGTATGAAATCTTCCCCAAGGAAGAGGCCGACAAACTGACTGCGCGCAACAAAGGCATCATCAAGGAGATAGCCGAACGCACGCAAGCCATAGAGACCGGTGTGGAAGACCTGGTGAATGCCCGCAAGGTAGCCAATAAAATCACCGAAGTGCGCGAGAAAGCCATTGCCTACCACGACACTGTGGAACCGAAGATGAAGGAAATCAGGCGTGAGATAGACAAACTCGAACTCATTGTGAGCGACGAGTGCTGGACCTTGCCTAAATATCGCGAACTGTTGTTTATCAGATAAAATTCATTTCCGCCCCTCCCATGTACACCGACCACATCCAGGTTCTTGCCTTCGATGCCGACGACACCCTATGGGACTGCCAGTCGCACTTCGTTGCCGTAGAACGACAATACTGCGCCATGCTTGCCGAGTATGGCGACGAGAAGTATGTGTCGGGGGAATTGTTCAAGACAGAGACGAAGAACATGGCAGAACTGGGCTATGGCAGCAAGGCTTTCACCCTCTCTCTCGTGGAGAACGCCGTGAAGGTGAGCAATGGGCACATCTCCTCCATGAAGTTGCTCGCCATACAGGAGTTGGGGCGCAGTCTGCTACGATTGCCCGCCACGCCCCTCGAGGGTGTGGAAGCCACGCTAAAGACACTTCGCGGCAGAGGACATTACAAGATGGTGGTATTCACCAAAGGCGAGATTCTCGACCAGGAGAACAAACTCCTGCGGTCGGGCCTATGGGATTACTTCGACCGTGTGGAAGTGGTATCCGACAAGACCCCGCGCCAGTATCGTGAACTCTGCGCCACCTTCGGCATCGGCATTGATGAGTTGATGATGATAGGCAACAGTTTTAAGTCAGACATAGAGCCCGTGCTGCGTCTTGGAGGTTATGCCGTGCACATTCCCTTTGAGTTGACCTGGGCACATGAGTGCGTCGAAGAATTCGACCACCCACACTTGACACACCTCTCCCATTTCAGCGAACTCGCCACCTTGCTCAGGTAGCAGCAGGGCGAAGCCGCTATTTTCCCCCAACAATCCCAAAGACCTTATTTGTTATAAAAAAAGGACAGCGACGAACCAATCGCCACTGCCCCCATCCATTCAAAACTTAAAAAAGGTCACTTATTTCACTATTAACTTCTTTCCTTTGATGACATAAATACCTGAAGGCAAACCCTTCAAGGTGTTATCCGATGACAGTACTTTACGTCCGTCTAATGTATAAATATCTGTAATACCTGCATTCTCCAATGCATTTCCATGAAAATTCGTTATTCCTGTAGGATCGGGCAGCACCGTGAGCACGCCATGCGTATAGCGGAACTCATAGTTGTCGGCCTTACCACCCGAGATGACGATGGGATAATCGCCCACCGGTGAAGAAGGTGTAGCCTCGCATGAGGCCTCTGGCACCTGGGTGAGCACCGAGGCATCCTCTCCCAGTTTATAGCCTGATATCGTAATCTCGAACTCTGGGTTTTCTTCCCCTTCGAACCGAGTATAATTGTCGACCTTTACTTTTAGGGGAGCCTGCCAGATGGTAAGCGTGCCATCGAAGTACTCCACGATTTCGTCAGTAACCGTACCCGGTCCCACATGGATGACATAACTGCCCGCTGGTGAATACTGGTCGGCATCACACCACACTTCGGGAATGCCTGTCACCATGTCGCCACTAATGGAATACCCCAACCGCGGCATCTCGTCGCCATAGAATTTTCCGGCGTTTCGGGCAGTGATGGCCGAGCCAAACTCCACGATGTTGTCGTAGCCATCCGAACCTTCACGTACGAATTCCCCCCATGCCGCATGGCGCTTGTAGGCGTTCTTGCTTCCAGCAGGGACATACAACTTGCACATGCTCTTGCGAATGCCGTAAAGTCCATCGGCCCCTACTTCAATAGGCTCTCTCGACAAGAGTTTGATGATTTGGAGTTTCCATGCACAGAAAAGTCCCTGATTACCAATGCGTTGGAGCGATGAAGGCAAGTAGAGTTCCTTGATGTGCTGACATGAGGAGAAAGCACCGTCGTCAATGAGTGTCACACCGTTCTTCACGGTATAACTACCCTTCACCGAAGGCATCACCATCAGCAGGCAGGTGGTATCGTTGCTGGAATAGAGCGCCTCGCCGTCGAAGATGAAGTTGCTCCTCTCGTTCTGCTCAAAGCCTTCCAGCGTCTCCAGTTTATCACAGAAGCCAAAAGCCGACTTCCCTATTCTGACGATACCCTTCGGAATGACCAGGTGTCGCAACATCCTGCAACCATGGAAAGCATAGTCGCCCAGTTCATTGTCCTTTGTATAGTAACTATGGCCTTCTTGGCTGAGATAGGCAGTGCCGCCTGCCACGATAGTGGCTTCGCTCAAGTCAAGGACAGCAAGCCGTCCGCGTGACCCTGTTCCATCCGCGTTTCTCCCTGCCATCTGCCTGAGCAATGCCAGGTCGGAACCATTGAGTGCTCCCTCCACTTTCAGTTGGGTGACCAATGTAACATCACTGCCCGAAATCAGTTGGGACAATTTGCCCGGTGTGGAAACCTTCACCTCGCGGCTCACTGACTCCAAGGGGTTGCCCCCGATGCCAATAATCATGTCTTGTTGACCGTTGAACGAATAGGTGCGTGGGTCGAGCAAAGCAATGTTGTAATACCCATTCTCAGTGCCGTTCCATCCCCAGTTCACGCTCACGTAGCCATTCTCATCGTAGCCATCGAGCACAAAAGCGTGTCCTCCACCGTCATTGGGGTCGTAATCCACGCCCGAATAATATACCGGACGGTTGTTGCACAACTCCTCATAGAGGATTTCCATCCACTGGCGTTCGTTATACGAATTACGGTAGATGAATTTCACGTCGGCATATCCGAAGTAGTCGCGAAGAGCATTCGCTGCAGCACTCGACATTGCTCCCGAACCCTCGGGAGAATAGTCCATGTCGACGGCTATGCCACAGTGCGACATCAGTTCTGCCACAGCCTCCGCCTCTTCCGCGGTGTAGTTCTCACAGTAGTACAAGTCGCGCATCTTGTCGTAGCGGTAATAGGTATTCTCGAAATCAGCCGTTCCCGCCATACTATGCGTATGCGACCCCGTGCCATGCTCTGGAGCGCGTTGGTAATAGATGAGTTGCGCCATGGCTGTAGCCACACAACCTGTCACGCAGGTATCGGTGGTTACCGGACAAGCATTCCAATAGGGTCTGTCCTGTCCCCATTCCGAGGTCATGAGTGTAGGCACCTTCTGCTTGAACTTTGCCGTATCGGGCACGATGAAACCCGGTGCTTTCTTTCCTTGTGAACGGGCTTGCTCAGAAGCCTGACTTACCATCCTCAGCCACCAGTTGAAATTGGGGTTATCTGTAGAAGGGTTGAAGGCTCTCTCCGAATAGCCCAGGATTTCGGGCATGGCATCATCGACAGCAATTATAGCAAATCCCCCATTGTCTAGTCCCCATACCGAATAGTCTTCGGTACGCTTCATCTCCCGCAACGGGGTTTGGGCGCCTTTTACGCGCGCCATCTTCCCCGTGCGTGAGAGCACCTCCGCTGCCGCCTGCCTCATCTGCGCCGTTGTTCTGGGAGCAGCATGCAAGGAGGCCACGGCCATAAGGATGGCACTTGTCAATAGGATAGTTCTCAATCTCATAGTTATTGTATTGTCACTTTCTTTCCGTCGAGCACATAGATGCCCTTGGGAAGTTGATTCAGGTTGCTTACCATGATTCTTCGCCCATCAAGCGTATAGACCACTTTTGCGCCTTGTTGGCCAGTGACTATTTCGGTGATGCCCGTGGGATCAGGCGTTACGGTAAGCGTTCCTTTCACATACTTGAACTCATAGTTTGGTGCCACACCGCCCGAGATGATGATGGGATATGTACCGGGAGCCGAGGAAGCATCAGCCTCACACGTAGCGGCTGGGAATTCAGCGATGATTTCCATGCCTTCATCCAACTTGAATCCCTCATAATTCAACTCGAAGGTCGGATTCTCCTCACCTTCCATGCGTGTATAGTCGCCCACGGAAACCTTCAGCGGTGCAGGCCACACATGAAGCGTGCCGTCGAAATACTGCACAATCTCGTCGGTGATAGTGCCTGGCTCCACATGAATGACATACTCCCCGGCTGGTGAGTCGATGCTGACATCACAGGTGACATCAGGAATGCCATTAGGAGTATCACCGCTTATCATATAGCCAAGTTTGGGATTCTCATCGCCATAGAACTTACCGGCGTTGCGCGCGGTGATGGCGGAACCAAATTCCACGATGTTGTCGAAAGCCCCTGCACCGGACTCTGCAAAAAGTCCCCATACAGGGTGTCTTTTGTATTTCTCCTTCGTACCTGCCGGCACACGGAGTTTACACGACCTCACCTTGACGCCATCAAGGGTATTGTTCAACGTATTGGGAATGTCGTAGAGAGAAAGTTGGATATAGGAGAGTCCAGCACAACTCTGGAAGGCATAATCACCCACACTGGTTACCGTAGATGCTATTTCCACGCCCGTGATGCCAGAGCA
Organism: uncultured Prevotellaceae bacterium; assembly: GCA_900315455.1. Lineage (GTDB taxonomy): Bacteria > Bacteroidota > Bacteroidia > Bacteroidales > Bacteroidaceae > Prevotella. Next base: position 63,833 of record OMZE01000037.1, read on the forward strand.
GCCGGAGAAGGCATAGTCGTCTATCTTAGTAATGCCTTTGGGTACGACATAGCCTCCATGGAATGCAGGCAGCACCTCCTGAATACAACTGGGGTCATCCTTTGGGTATATGGTGTGATTCTCTATGACATAGGTCTTGTCGTCGCCATTGGGGATGTCGAGCACCTTCAGCGAGGGGCAAAGGGCGAAAGCGCCCTTCTCTATAGTGGTGATGTCGGTGGGCAATTCCAGTGCGCGCAGACTGCGGCAACCATAAAACAGCCGTGAAGTGATGATATGCTCACGGGTCATGTATCGCTTGCCTTGCTCCTCAATGTACGGTTCGCCACCCGAAACGATGTGCGCCTCACTGAGGTCGAGTTGGCGTAGAATTCCCCTAGTGCGTGCGAGAGTCTCATCGCATCCAGCCATCCACCTGATGAGGCGCATGTCGGAGCCGTTGATTTCACCTACAACCTTGAGGTTAGCAACACGCTCTTTCAAGGAATCAAGTTGCAGTGCCAGTTGTCCGCCTTTTTCCACCGCCAATACGGTGTCTACAGGAACTACAGTTGTGCCCTGGCCTTCTATTCCGATAATCATATCTTGCTGGGCACTGAACTTATATCCCGGTGGATTGAGCAACGAGATGTCGTAGAAGCCATCGTCGTCGCCACTCCATCCCCAATTCACATAGACCAATCCATCCTCATTGTAGCCATGAAGAACGAAGGCGTGACCACCGAATATTGACATGTCGGTGCCACCATAATAGAGTGGTCCCCTGGTGCTCAATTCCGTGAACACCATGTCCATCCATTCCTCTTCGCTGAAATTGTTGCGTTCCTTGCACTGGGCATCCTCAAATCCGAAATGATCGCGCAAGCCCTCGGCAGCATCTTGTGAATATGCCCCGCTGCCTCCATCAAAGGCATTGCCATACTGCATTTTGGCAGCCACACCACAGTCGCGCATGAGCAGCGCCACGGCATCGGCCTCGGCTTCGGTATAATCTACCGACCTGTAGACATCACGCATATTGGCCCAGTCATAATAATCATCCTCGAAGGTAGCCACCACCGGGGTTCCCTTAGCATAGATCGTAGCGGTGCCAATGCCATGTTCCGGCAACTTATGGTAGTTGAGCACCTGTGCCATGGCAGTGGCCACACATCCCGTATAGATGCCTTCAGGCAAGAGGTTGTTGTAGGGTGTGAGTTGGTCCCACTCTGTGGTCATCAAGGGATCCACATTGAGAGGATAGAGATTGGGGTCGGGGGCAATAATCTTAGAGGGGATATGATGCTCTGCCCTAAAGGTAAGGGCAGCCGTCATACTGCGCAGCCAGAAATCGAAATTGGGGTTCTCGCCATTGGAATATCTATTGGAAGAGACGCCCAGGATGGCAGGAAACATATCGTCGTTGGCCACCACAGCAAAGGCGCCACCATTATACCCGATAAGTGCCACTGCATTATTCGACTTCAACACCACCAATTCACGGTTTTCCGACGATGGGGCGTGCATGGCAGTAGTAGTCCGCAAAGCCTTTTCGGCGGCGGAAAACATCTGTGCTTTAGTACGGGGGGCGGCATTGGCCATTAACGTAACACTCAACAGGAAAACGGACAAGAGCCAGTGTGTCCTTCTCAAGAGGGTCATCATAGATAATAATGAAATGAGCAAAAATTCTATAAAATGCTGATCTGAATGCTTTAGGGTACAAAATTACTAAAAAATCTTGAAACATGTACAATTTAGCGCAGGAATTTTCAGTTTTTTTGAATTATTAAAACTGTGGTAAAAATGTGGTTTGCTGTACTGGGAAAAGTGACTCACAGAAAAAAGCCGCACCCCAAATGGGATGCGGCTTGATCGTTGACTGAAGTCAGGAAGTTTATTTCTTCGAAACGCCCTTCACCAGACCAGTCTCATTGTTGCGGATGACATAGACACCCTTGGCGAGGCCACTGTATACACCCTTGCCAGATGCCACGATGGCACCGTTGGTAGCATAGACAGTGATATCGGCATCCTGGAGTGAGTCATCGCTGGTGAGTTCAGAGATAGCGGTCACGACGGTAGCGCCATTGGAGAGGCCAGACTCCTTATCACCGTAGAGCACGGTCACGTAATAGGTATGCTCGCCATCGGTCTCATTGATGTCGACATAACTGTTCACGTCAGCACCCACAGTAGCGATAAGTTTGCCATCACGATAGACGTTGTAGCCTGTGATCTCAGTAGCGAGCGACAACATCTTGGCTGCTGCTGCAGAGTAGGTGATGTCGTCGACCTTGAATGCGAAGACATCGTGTGAAACCATGCGGATAGCGAAGTACTTGGCACCTGCGGGCAGGTCGTAGGTTACCTCGGTCCAGTCTTGAGAATCAGCCTGGCCATCGGCGAGTTTCACGAAGGACTCTATCGCGTTGTCGGTTGTTGAGTACAATACCTCATAGAGTTCAGGACCATAATTAGTAGTAATCTCGCTGACGAAGAAACTGATGGTCTGTGCCTCACCCGAGAGCAGCGGCGAAATGAGCCACTTGTCGTTGTATGCACCTACTGAGTTCTCATCAACAGAGTTCCATGACATCAGGTATTGATCGCCAGAATTCGGGCTCATCATAGCAGCGTAGTTCTCATCGGAGAGGTCGAAGCCGGCAATTTCCGGATTCATCACCATGTAAGCCATAGGAGCATAGTTGTTCTCATACTTAGGTCCGTTTTGGAGACCATAGGTACCGATACCATTGTTGCCGTCGTAGAGTTTCCAAGAACCAAGAGCACCCTCGTGGATGTCTTCAGTGATACCACCCACTGACAGTGGCACGAAGATTTCCTGATCCTCGAAGTCCTCGGTGACAATCTCACCCTGTACATCCTCGATGACAGGAGCCGACCACCTGAGCAGCACGGCAGGCCATCCACCGGTCTCAGCGGTGAGGTCGTTGACGCGAGCGAGGCTCGACTGACGTACGTTGACACTGCCCTCAGCAACGTTGTTCTCGGTATCGAGGTCGTAGTTGTAGACCACCTCAACCTTTACGTTGGTAGGTGAACCGAAGAACACTGTTGTAGGAACGCTGAACGAGTATACAGCAATGCCGTTGTATGCTTCGAGAGCATCGGTTTCAGTGAAAGAATCCACCTCTTTGCCGTCGAAGTAAAGTTTCACGGTATAGTCGTTTGCAGCCACATCACTGCCACCGATATTGGAGACAACCGCGGTAGCCTGGATATTGTCGCCTACATTGACGGCTCTTGGAACGGTCAGTTCAACAGCAAGGTCATTGGAGTAGACGTCGTAGATCTTCACAGCATCAAACTCGAAGAATCCGCCAGTCTCTTCTGCCTCGGCCTCAAACTTCACGATAACATAAGGATCGTTGGTGAACGCACTCAGGTCAACCACCTCTTGTTTCATCTCGAGGGCGGTGATGTCCATGCAGTCGATAACCTTCAGTTCCACAGGCTCTTTGCCATCCTGACGGTCGCCAAGCACGCGGATCTTCAGTTTGTACTGCGGTAAAGCAGCCCATGCGAAGAGCATCTTAGGATTGACAGCACCCTTGACAGAAATCTTTTCGGTGCAGAGATAAGCCTTACCACCAACGGTATTAGCCTCATAGCCTGCGCAACCACCACTGCCGTCGAAATCATCGTCGTAAAGTGCCCATGCATCGTCGGTTGTGGATGATACCCACCAGTAATTGTCGATACTGTTGGCGGGGAAGGTCTCTGCATAAGGCAACTGGGCGGGAGTACCACAAATGAGTGAACCTACAGCATAATCGCTCTCACCCTCTTCGGTGACAGCCTGCACTACCAGTTGCAACATGCCCGTAGCACCATCATTGATGCGGTCGGAAGCATATACGTAGGACAGGTCGGTTGTCTCAGCCAGTTGATCGCCGAGATAGCCATCCTCGGTAACTTCATAGAGGACATAAGTCACACCTGCCGGGTCGACATATCCACCATTGATACCCACATCGGAGAGTGCGTCCCAAGTGAAGGTAGCGGTACCGTCGAAGTTGTCGTAAGCCACGATGTTCTGCACATCAGCAGGCTCGTCAAGACCGATGAACTTGGAAACGGTGACAGGCAAGCCTTCGCCATTTTCGTTGCTCGGGATGATGGTATAAGAGTAGACGCCCTTCTCTTCGAACGATACAGGAATGCTCTGAATCGAGCCTGGCTGTACGTCGGTAAGGATTTGCTCGAATTCTGTGTTTTTGCCAACAACCTTGATATTGACGTTGCCGGTGAGGTCTTCGCCATTGATAGCCTTCAACGGAGCGTTGAACTGAATCTTGGCAGTTAAAGCACCTGGTACATCAGGAACGAGGGCAGCATTGAATGCCTTGTCAGGAGCAGCCATGTCGATAGGAGCACTGATCGACCAACTGTAAACCTGGGTGTAGAACATGTCGGCATCACTGATAGCGTGGAATCCGATATTGTACTCACCATCAGCCTCAACGGTGAATGCGTTCTCCAGGGTTACCCTATTGAAGAGGTCGGTCGGGTCGATAAGTTGTGTTCCGAGATCAGCAGGATCAACGCCCTGTCCGAGAGCCACCTCGATACGCTCGGGTACATAGAAGGTGCTGTAAGGACCAGCATCACAGGTGAACAGATAGAGTTTGCCAGCCTGGAGTTTGATTGGAGCAGTGATGAGCCAGTCGTCAGAAGCATTGGTTCCATGATACCGGCATGAAGGAATGCCATTGTTGAGAATCCAAGTGCTACCGTCTTCATTGGCATCAACCACGGTGTAGAGGCCGAATGTGGCTTCCTGTGTGAAGTCGTCGCCAGCAGGAGCAGTATAACTTGAACCCACCTTCACGGTATTGGTAAGAGCCTCCGGTCCTTTAGCGTCGTTGTAAACGGCAGAAACACCATAGGAGAGCATGGTCAAGTTATTGGTGTTTACGGTCTCTGTGAAGTTGTTGCCCTGGATACCCTCGGCAACCACTGCGCCGTCAGGATAACGGGTAATAGTATAAGTGACATTGTCGGTATTGACATAACCACCATTCACACCTTCCATACCTACAGGCGTCCAATTAATGGTAGCATTGCCTGCCTCATCCACGCTCAGCGTAGCGGTTTCGGGAGCCTGTGGCACATCGAGGCCAACAAACAATGTTGTCTTGGCCTTAGGACTATCGCCAACATTATTGCGTACTACCACAGTGATGGTTGTCACACCAGACGGTACATTCTCAAGGTTGCGGAGCACGGCTGCGCCGGGCTGTCCAGAAGCCTTCACCCAAAGTTCGTTATTCACAAAGATAGAGAACTCAAGCATGCCGGTGAGGTCGTCTACACCATCAAAAGTCTTTTCGGGCAGCAAGAACGACACCTTCACATCGTTGGGAGCCTCGTTCTCAATATAAGCCTTCAGGTTGGTGACACTAGCAGGAGCCTTGTCATCAGCAGCAGGTGCAGCAATTGTCAGGTCGGCCCACTCCATGAGACGTGAGAAAGAGCCGATGAAGTTTTTCTCGCCACTGGTCAGGTCGACTTTCAGCAGACCTGAATCTGCACCACCAGCGGTGATGTATGCCCAATAAAGGGTATTGGTTTTGGAATCGATGGCAGAAGGCTGGATATACTGTGCGTCGACACCAGTGGAAGCCACCAAGGTTTCCTGCAAGGTATTGATATCAATCTTGTAGATATCACCGCTAACAGTGACGCCATAGATGCCGCCTTTGCTGTCGGAAGCCATGTTGAGGTACTCATCCTGGTGACCCAGTTTACCGAGCACCGTCTTGGTCCAAGTGGAATAATCCATGGAGCAGAAATCCAATTCTGAACCATCAGCATTGAGGAACAATCCATAGCCGAGACCTTTAGACTGGTCGTATGTAATGCAGGAACCACTCGTAACGAGAGAGAGGTCGTCATCATACGAATCAATTTCCATTTCACCTGTCTCGATATTGAAAACTGAGTGGTATGGAATAACCATGCCTAAGAAACTCATATAATATGAGTAGTAGTATTTGTTTTCAATAATGACACCACCCGTAGTAGATGAAAGGTAACTGTGTGCTCCAATCAACTCAAACTGAGGATTGGCAGAAGCCTCGAAATTATAAATACCAATTCCAAGTTCCTCACTCTCATCATAGATAAGAGTTCCGGTCATCATAGGGCCATTGTCACCTGCCAGCAATTCAGCATCGCGCTTTGCCTTAATCTTGCCTACGACAGTGTTTTTGAAGACATTTCCGCGGTCCTTGAGGCTGGACTGCATTCTTGCAAGCGCAGGATGCTTCTTCATAACTTCCCCACGCATACTGAACTGCTCAAATGCTGAGGTCTTCCTGGTTTTCGAGATTCCCCTGAAATCTCTCTGAGCAAACGAAGGCGTGGCAAGCATCAGCAGCAATGCCAGCACCCCCATTGTGATAGATGTAATTTTCTTACTCATATCAAACCTTTTTAGTGAAACATTAATAGATATTTAAATGATTAGAAGTTTTCAATAGACAATTTGTGGATAATGCAACATCACGCTTGGTTGGCGTTGTCAGTGCGATTTTCATATGCCACTTTAGGGTGCAAATATAATCATTTTTTATGAAAACAGCCAAAAGTACTGATAAAAAATAGAAAAAAACTTAATTTTTGTAATTATTCTCCTTTTATATCAGCACAACACGCCGAAGCCAATGCATCGGCGAGCAAGTGACGAATACCCACATTAAAGCCATCCGGCCGCCACCCTTTATGGTGAACGGCCGGACGGTAATGATATTATCTTACGAACACCTTGATGGTGGAGCCATCAGAGAGCCGCACAATGTTGACACCTCTCTGTGGTGTGGTGACCATACGCCCGTCGAGGGTATAGCGTGCCACCTCGCGGAGGTTGCTGTCGGCAGTCTTGCTGATGTCGCGTATGCCATTTGTCTCTGTCACGTAGATCTTGCCGGCATTGAGGATCTTGCCTGAAGAATCAATCACGAAGGCAGCAGCGGCGATGCAGTTGAGTTTAAGGGCTGCACGCAGCGTGGCTTTGGTGGGGAATGCCAGTTCATACTCCACGGTCTGTGCATCTCCCTTGGACAAGTTGCCAAGATTCATCTCATACTGTCCTCCCTCGTAATAGGTGTTGATGACCACGTCGTTGAAGTCCCAGAAGAATGTCGAGGTGCCATTGGCGCCACCGGAGCCGAATTGTCCGAGGTCGGCACCCAACTGACTTGAACTGTACTGGGTGTAATAATTCGACTGCTTCCAAGCGCTCGATGTGCCCCTGAGGCTGTCGGCGAGGAGCACGATGCCCAGTTTCGCACCATTGATATTGGTCTGTGGCACCACCTTGATGGTGGCCTTCACCCCGTTGGGGTCATCAGGATTGTCCCATACGGCATCTACGCTGACACTGACAAGGGCTCCCAAGTTCATCTCCTGCTCGAAGTCAACGAGGACATGTCTGTCGTCATTTCCTGTACCGTAATAGGGGTCGCACTCGAAACTGCGGTCGATGAGACAGGAGGGTGCGCTGTTGAGTCCGATGTTCTTGTAACGTGAGGGATACATCGGGTCAGAACTGTTGTACTGGTGGATGGCGATGCCCACGAAGTTGAGTCCAAACTGCTCGTGCATCAGGTCCATGCCCACGAGTCCACGTGGACACCATCCGCAGCCCGTGCCGGTAAACTCCTCGACCACCACGCTGCGCTGCACCTTCACGCCCACGCCCACGCTGTTGTTGTCGGGAGTCTCGTCCTCGCCACCTGCCACGCGTGTGATGGTGACGGTAAGAGGCTTCTCAAATCCCACACCATCGGGCACGTCGTAGAGTACCGATGTCACGACACCGGTTGTGCCGCCGGCCACAAGAGTAGAAGCAGTATACACGTAGTTGTAGCCCTCTGCCGAGAAAGTGAGGTCGTAGTCGGTGAGGTCTACCTGTCCGCGGTTCACAATAGTGGTGTTGATGCTGAGCACGCCGGGAGTCGTCTGCATGCCGATGGCATCGGTAAGTGCCACGTCGACCTGAGGCATGTTGTCGCCGCCCACAAGGGCCTCGATGCTGCCTACTCCTGCAGAACTGATGTCTTCCCATTCGGCAGCAGGTCCTCTCTTGATAAAGGTAGTCTCGCTCATGGGTTGTCCCACCACCGACACGGTAGCATCGTTATAGCGCTGGCAGTAGGTATAACCGAGGTAATAACTCTTTCCCTCCTCAATAGCCACGCCATTGTCGAAGAGCACGGCATTCCATCCTGCCTGTGGCTTTTGTGCGCCACCACGCTTGATCATTCCATGTGCGAGGTCTTCGCCATCGAGCGTCTCACGCACCCACACCACGATTGAGTCGCAGTATTTCACGCTCACGAGTCCGGCGTTCACGCCACGGATTTCGTTGCCCACATACCTTGCAAGCACATCGGGCGAGATGTGCACGGCCGAACTCACCTTTCCCTTTCCTACCACGCTGTAATTACTGGACGAAGCAATCTGGCCGTCGCAATAACCCACGGCAATGTTAGCGGCAAAAGTCAAGCCGCAAAACGCTGTCATCAAGACTGAAAGTAATAGTTTTTTCATAAGCATACTGTTATTATGTAATTATATCTGTTCTTCCATCAACCTGCACTTGGTCACCTGGCATACACCACTATCGTTGTAGACGAAGACCACCACTTCCATGTTTTGTGGCACCCATCCCTCGTCTATGTTGCCGATGAAAGTTTCTTCCTTATGTTCTCCTTCTTTAATGGTGAAATCCGTTCCCCACGTGCCGTTGACCGCCTTGCGGAACACATGGTTGTGCACATATTCGCGATTAGTGCTTCCGTCGGGCATATATTGGAAAGCCGTGATGCCACTCTCGATGAGCCACACCTGCAGATGTCCCGAAGTGTTGCCGTCTGTTCCTTCGGCATCCACCCGGATAAAAGCCTCGTGTTTCTCACCATCATATTCCGACGTCACCATGAGGCTGAGAGGCGCGGTCTTCGCCATCTCCTCACGCACGAAGGTGGCCCAAGAGGTGTAATCGCTCGTTCCCTTGCGGTCGACGACGCCCTTCGGCTGCGACTCCACCTTCCAGTAGTTGAAATACTCATCGCCCGTCTCGGTATAGAGCGAATAAGGCACGCCCCTCACCGACTTGGCGAAAGGTCCGCTGTGAATGCCCACGGCAATCACATTGTCACCGCCATACTGTGCTATGAGTTTCTCGATTTCCTCTGTAGCATTGGGGCAGTTGACACAACGCTGCCCGGTGAAGTCCTCGATGAGCACATTTCGGCTTGCCGCCACGGGTTTCACGTAGATGAGCCGTTCGTCCTCATCGATATGACTGCACGCCATCAAGGTGGCAATCATCATCAAGGGCAGCAGATATATATGTCGTAGTATTTTCATTACGGTCAGAAATTGTAGTTATATGAAACGGTGAAGCCCTTGCTTGCCGGCACATAGCGGCATACGCCTCCCGAGCAGTTGTATCCCGCACGAGTGCGGCCATAGCCTGCCTGGATGCGATGGGATCCGAAGTTGCAGGTCACGAGTCCCTGATAGTAGTGCAGGTCGGTCTCGCCACAGTTGTACATGTCGGAGACGGTGAACATCAGGTGTGGCAGCACCGACAGTTCAAGCAGTGCAAAGGCCCAATCGCCCTGGTCTTCTCCCGTGGTGAGGTATTGCAGTTCTCCACGCAAGGTGAGTTTGTTGTTGAACTTGTATTTTCCGTCGGCCACGAAGATGTTGGAGTGAACCATACCACCCTCGCCTTCTACCACAGTCATGTTGTAGAACTGGTTCATGTACATCAGATTGACCTTGAAGTCCTTGGTGAGGCGTTTGTCAATCTGTACGTTCAAGTCTTGGTAATACATCCCTTTTCCCCATTTCCAGAATGCGGAGCCGGGGCCGTCGGTACCAGCCATGTCGCCCACTGGCGCATTGCTGTCGATGCCATGCACATGCGAGAAGTTCACCTTCACGTTAGTGCCGTATTTTCCGCCCAGGAAAGTCTTGCGCTTGAAGGTGTAGCCCAGTTCTGCCTGATAAGCCCATTCCCCTGCCGTCTGCGTGGCATAAGGATAGAGGGCAGCGAGGGCATAGGTGTGGTCGAGGGTAAATGCCGGCAGATGGTTGATGAACGACGACGTGCCGTTCGTCGTTCGCCGTGAGCGGAATGCCATGTTCTCACTTCGCTTGGCTTGCAGCAAGAGGCTCATTCCCCGTTTGGAATAAGATGCCGAGAGCATGGCCACATTGCCCTTTCCATAAGTGTAACGGTTGTCGAACGTAGGGTCTTGCGATTTCTGAGCATATTCTGCCAGCAGGCTCACATTGCCTTTCTGCACGCGTGCCCTCACGTCGAAGGCATTCACGTTCTCGGGCAAGTTGAGTTTATGGGTGGCATCAACGAAGATGTCTTCCGTGCGCTCATGCTTGTTGACGAAAGATGCGCCGAGAGTAACGAAGGTGCCGTTGTCTTGCATGGCCTTCGACCACTGGTCGATGCTGAGTTCCACGTCGCCACCCGATATGAGCGCATCGTTGTAACTCCAGTACCTTCGCTGGTAACCCGAGAGGGCTTTCAAAGTGACACCCTTCAGCGGTTTGGCCATGACACGTGCGCCGAGCAGCGAGTTGTCGATGCCCAGGCTTCGTTCCTCGTAGGTTCGCAGGATGAAACCGCTGCCAAACTGCTCATAGAAATTTCCAAGGGTGATTTCAAGTTTCTCGGTGTGCATCTTGGCGTAGATGTTTGCCAATCCCCATCCTTTGAAATCATTTTCAAACCCTGGCAAGGGAAAGCGCATGAACTCCACGCGGGCGCCCACGTCTACATTCTTGCTCATCATATGCAGGTCGGCATACGAGTTGGTGAGTGCCCACTCGTCGTATTTCTCGGCCCCAATATTCTGGTCTTCCTGAGGGAAGAGCACGTCGCTCTGTATACTGCCGGTGAAAGTCACCTTGTCGTTGTTGTCGTTTTGCGCAAGCAGCGACAGGGGCAGCAGGATGGCGACGAGTAGTATAGCAGGTTTTCTCATCATCCTATTGCACCAGTTCGCGGACTTTCTCTATCAGTTCCTGTTCAGCGCCCTCGGTATATCCATTGTGGCGGTAAACGATTTTCCCGGTGCCATCAACGATGAGCACATAGGGTATCATCTGTATGCCGAGTGCTTTTTGAAACTCCATATTGGTATCGAGAATCACATCGTAGGTCCATCCGTGGTTGTCGACAAGTGGTTTCACCTTATTAATATTATGAGCCTGGTCAACAGAGATGGCATAGATTTTCACCCCTGTCTCCTCCTGCCAGTCCTCATACACCTCGTTGATGGCGTCAAGTTCACGGTTGCAAGGTTTGCACCACGTGGCGAAGAAGTCGATGATGAAAGGCTTGCCATTGTTGGAGAGGGTGTCGGTGCGCACGGTCTTTCCCTCCATGGTCTTCAGTGTGATGGCGGGCAGTTGGGCATTGACATGGCCAATGAAGCCAAACAAGGCAACGGTAAGTATTAGCAGATAATTTTTCATATTCAAACAGTTTATTTCAATGACATGCAAAAATAGTGATAAACATGCATTAAAAATGAGTTTTCTGTGTTAAATTATGTTTATTGACCAGATATTCCGAGTCTACCAAAATGATTTGGAAATTCCGAATAATCGAAATTCTCGCTAAGTCCAGTCCATTATTAAAGAAGCGGCCTCCCTTTCTCAAGAGGCCGCTTACATATCATTAGTTGAAAAATTAGAAACTCATCACGACGAAACTTCTTGCCGGAATGGTTATGGCAATCTTGTTTCCACTGGCTGTAACGGTAGCCTTTATGGGTTTGATGGCCTCAGGTTTTCCGACGAGGTTCTGCGCGTTCTTCTCTCCTGTGAGCGACACGCACTCCACTGTACCTACATTCTTCATGCCCTTGCAGGTGATTTCTACCTGCTGGTCGTTGCCAAGCACGTTGGCCACCTTGACGTAGCGTTTCTGCGCGCCCTTGTCGAAGACAGCACTGGCATAGAGGCCATCCTTGCCCTCCACAGGCTGTCCGTCTTCGGTGAGACGCAATACATTGGTGCCCTTATAGACGCCATAGAGCATCTGTACATACCAGTTGGCGGAACGTGCTACCTGCAGGTTGTCGAACCAAATGAGGTCGGGTTTCCACTGCCATCCCTCCACATGGGCGAACAATGGCGCGTAGGTGGCCTGCCACACCACGTCGGCATTGCGCTCCAGTCCGGTCATGAAAGCGGCCTCGGAGAGTGCTGCTTCCCAGTTGTTGTATTCTCCATCTCCATGTGCGGCATACTCTCCGGCAAACACCTTTGGACCCTTGCGGTCGTAGTTGTCATAGCGCCCGGCGTTGTCGAGGAACCACTGTGGGGGTTTGTAGTAATGTTCGTCGACGAGGTCAACTTTCAGCCGTTTCATCTCTTTCCATCCATAGTCGAAGTCGTTGCCATCGGCCGATGGTCCACTGGTGCCACAAATCTTGATGTCGGGATATCTGGCCCTGATGGCTTTCACAAATTTCTCCAGTCTTGGAGGGTAGAGTTCGCCCCACTGCTCATTTCCCACACCGATTTGCTTGAGGTTGAAGGGAGCCGGATGCCCCATGTCGGCACGCAGTTTTCCCCATTTCGTGTCGGTGGAGCCGTTGGCAAACTCGATGAGGTCGAGGGCATCATCGATATAGGGTTGCAGGTCGTCGACTGCCACATGGGCATCATCGGTCTTGTTCTGGAATTGGCATGCCAGTCCGCAACTGACCACGGGCAGTGGCTCAGCGCCTATCTCCTCTGAAAGGATGAAGAACTCATAGAATCCCAGTCCGTAGGTCTGGAAGTAATTGGGATACATGCGGTGGGCAAAGGTGTAGTTCCACCGGTTCTCGTTGAGAGGGCGGTTCTCCACCTGTCCGACGGAGTTTTTCCACTGATATCGTGTATTGAGATCAGTACCCTCTACGATACATCCTCCAGGGAAGCGGAATATACCGGGATGCAGATCGGCGAGGGCTTTCACCAAGTCGGTACGCAAGCCGTTCCAGTTGTCAGAGGGGAAGAGCGACACGTGGTCGAGGTCTACGCCTTCGGCTGTCTCGAGGAAGATACGCATGAGACCTTTCTGTTCGGTAACGTCGGATGTGAGCGAAGCCGTGTATTTCTTCCACTCACGGCTGTCGATGGTGATGCGCTGCCGGGTGATGATATTGTTATCGGCATTGACGAGTTCCACGCGGATGCGTGCGGGCGCACTGCCACCGTCGTGCAGACGTGCATATACCGAGAAATCATATCGCATTCCTTTCTTGAATCCCATGCCGAAGAATCCCCTGTTCTCCAAGCCAGTGCGTTTCTCGATATGTCCGGAGTCGCCGAGCACCACATAGTGAGGGTTACGGTCGAAGGCGGGCCTCACTTCACCCACCTGCACGTTGCCAAAAGCGTTCCACCCCATGAGTCTTGTGGGAAACTCGAACGAGCGGTTCTGCACCATCTCTGCATAGAGTCCTCCATCGGCACCGAAGTTGATATCCTCGAAGAATATGCCATACATCGTAGGCTGTATGGTGGCCCCGGGTTTGTTGGCTTGAACGGTAAGTTGCCGCTGCGCATTGGCATTGAGCGTCATCATCGCCGCCAAGGCCACTGTCATGAACCATTTTGCTTTTCTCATTTTGTCAGTAGTGTTTTGTTAGGTTATCGTATTTTCTGCAAAAATACATATAATCCACCCCAAAGAGGTGGATTATATGATAAAATGGGTGGATTATTCCCTGAGAATCCGGAATTTCCGGAAAACCTTACCTTATCAGTATCTGATGAGGTTTCAGCATGAAGGTGAACTCCTTGTCGCCATACGCCACACGGTAGGGCTTGAGTGCTTCTGCCCATCCGCTCCAAGAGTCGACGCCACCTACACCGGCCACCTCGGCATCGATGAAGAGGTTGGTGAACTTGGAGTGAGGCACCTGCTGCGGGTGTCGCTGTTCCTTATCATTGCCATCGTCGAGGTCGGCGATGTCGTAGTGGAGCGCTGAGGCATAGAAGAGACTTGCCGGGGTGCGCACCTCAAGGCCATGTCCGAAATCGTCGGTCTGGCGCCACCAGCGCATGTCACTCTTGGTGCCCGTTTCCTGCGGACGCACATAGGGATAGAACTGCTCATCGGCTGTCTGCCTGTAGACACCCACCAACTGCGATAACTTGCGGTCGGGGTAATTCTCCACGGGTCCGCGGCCGAAATATTCGCTGTGGTCCATGTTGTAGGGCAATTGCACCACCACGCCGAAGCGCATCATGTTGGGCACCTCGGCACCCGACTCCGTCTTCAGGCTCTCTGTCACCTTGATGGCGCCATTGGGCATGAAGGCGTAGTTCATAGTGAGCACGGCCTTCACCTCGGGCATATCGTAGACGGCCTTCACCACACCGGTCTTCTTGTCGAAGGTGAACTCACGGAGCGTAAGGGTGGGATTGCGCCAAACGGCATACCTCCGATGTATGCGCGAGCCCATGTCGTTGTCGGTGGGTGCACGCCAGAAATTGGGCCTTATCGAACCACCTTCGCCCAGCATGTCGGTCAAGCCATAGAGCCATGAGGTGAGCCATCCCGTGGTCTGGTCGAAGACAGCCGTAGTAGCCCCTGCCGTCACGTTGAGAGTCTGTGCCTTCTTCACGCTCTTCATCTTCACCTTTGCCCCCTTGGCGGCATGGTTGCAGCACTCACCGCCGCAGCCCTCGCCGCCGGGTGTCACATACTGGAAGCATGCTATGACCTGTCCGGCATCCATGAGCGGTTCGGCAGCCTTGAGTCTGAAGAATACGTTGACATAAGAACCGGGTTTCATCTCTCTCGTAATGGGGAGGGTGTATTGGGCCGTCTGCTGCGGTGCGATGTCGAGCCGGTCGATGCTGCCGCTCTCCACCACTTTTCCTTCCTCGGCGAGTTGCCACTCCATACGCACATTGTCGAGGTTGCGGAAGAAGAACTCGTTGCGTACACTCAGGCGGTGCGCCTTGGCATCCACCATCTCTGCCCAGACATTCTGGTATTCGTATCCCACTTCATACATATGTGGGTTGGGTACACGGTCGGGACTGATGAGTCCATTGCAATTGAAATTGTTGTCGGAGGCATCGTAGTTGTTGTAGTCGCCGCCATAGGTATAGATGGCGCGTCCCTGTGCATCCTGTCCGTGGAGGGCCTGGTCGACGAAGTCCCAGATGAAACCGCCCTGGAACTTGGGGTATTTGCGCACCAGGTCCCAATACTCCTTAAAGCCACCACCAGAGTTACCCATGGCATGGTTGTACTCACACTGTATGAGTGGTTTCTGGTCTTCGGGCTTGTCGCTCTGGGCATACCGCTCACACCATTCCTGTGAAGCATACATCGGACACATGATGTCGGTGTTGGGACCTTTTCCTGCCTGTTCCCAGTGTACCGGCCTGCTCAGGTCTTGCGACTTGATCCATTGATAGGCTGCCGTGAAATTGGGGCCGTTCACCGTCTCGTTACCCATCGACCAGATAACGACACTGGGGTGATTGAAGTTGACGCCCACATTATGTTGGTTGCGCTGCAGGATTTGCAGTGCGAACTGTGGTTTCTTCGCCTCGGAGTCGTCTCTGTAGCCGAATCCGTGCGACTCTTGATTGGCCTCGGCACAAAGGTAGATGCCATACTCGTCGCAGAGGTCATACCACACGGGGTCGTCGGGATAGTGGCACGTACGCACGGCATTGATATTGAACTGCTTCATGATTTTGATGTCCTGAATCATGCGTTCCCTCGACACCACATATCCTCCATCGGGATCCATCTCATGACGGTCGGCACCCTTGATGTAGATGGGTTGGCCGTTGACGAGGAACTGCGCGTTGCGTATCTCTACCTTACGGAACCCCACCTTGATAGGGATGGCCTCATAAGGGGTAAAGCGTGCGTTGGGCGTGGTGGGGCACACCAAGAGCGTATACAAATAAGGTGTCTCTGCCGTCCATTTCTTGGGATTCTTCACGTCGAGCGTCACCGTTGCCGTACTGCCCTTGATGTTCTGCAGCGCCTTTTCTGTCACGGAATTTCCCTCGGCATCGAACAGTTGGAAAGTGAGGTTGCACTTTCCTTTGAACGTCACGTCGACCTTCAGCGAGCCATCGACATAGGCAGCATCGAGGTCGGGAGTCACGCGCACGTCTTCCACATGCACGTCATTGTCGCGGGCATAGAGATAACTGTCGCGTGCCACGCCCGAGAGGCGCCAGAAGTCCTGGTCCTCGCAGTAGGAGCCGTCGCACCACCTGAAGACCTGAAAAGCGAAGAGGTTGTCGCCCTTACGGAGGTAGGGTGTGACATCAAACTCCGCAGCCACCTTGCTGTCCTCGGTATATCCCACGAAATGTCCGTTTACCCAGAGATACATGTTTGAGGTGACCGAGCCGAAATGCGCGATGACCTGTCGTCCCTGCCAGTTGTCAGGAATCTTCACCACCCGTCGGTAACTTCCCACACGGTTGTCTTTCACCGGCACCTCGGGTGGGTTGTTCTGGAAATGTCCCCTCCAGGCGAAGCCGATGTTCACGTAGACAGGGTCGCCGAAGCCGTTGAGTTCCCACAGTCCTGGCACGGGCATTTGCCGCCATGCGCTGTCATCATAGTCTTCAGCGAAGAAGTTGGTGGGTCTCTGGTCAGCATTCTCCACGCCAAGGAAATTCCATTGTCCATGTAGTGACAGGAAATTGTCGGAAGCCTTCATTTCAGCAGTGAGCGCTTCCTGCGGGTTGCCATAGGCGAAGAAAGAGGTATGCACGGGGAACCGATTGATGTCGTTCACCTGCATGTCGTGCCATTCGGTGAATGTAGGTACGTTGTCGGCCCTTACCCCTTGGGCGAGGAGGACCAACATACTTGTCAATGCGAGCACTTTTCTCATAGGATACGAATTGAATGATTATGTTTTTGGTTGTTATTTGTCGTTAAGTCCCTCTATGGCATCAGCCATCCACACGTCCATGATGCCAGCGCCACGGTGGTTCCACGCATAGTAAGGGATAAGGGTGACCTCGGTGTCGCGCACTGCCACCTTCCCGTCGGCATCAGTGCTAAGAAGTTGCGCCTTGGTGGTGATGGCTGTCACGCCAAAGGTTTTACCATCGGCCTCGGTATTGGCAATGGCATATCCGGCTTTCGTATCAAACTGCGGTTGTTTACCGAGAATGATATGATGCGGGTTGAAGCCTTTGTTGTCGGCCCATTCCACGCAGTAGACGAGGGGTCCGCGCTCCACAGCCACCTTCCCACGGTCGGCCGCCACCTTGTCGTTGGCTTTCACGGTACGTGGCACCATGTCGAAATGTATGCGCACCACGTCGTTCTTGCGCCACTGCCGGTCGACAACGAGGTATCCATTCTCCAGATGCCCTTCAACGCGACTGCCGTTCACTGTCACGTAGTAGCCCAATTGCCGTCCATCGGCATAGGCATAGAGGTCGCTGGGCACTACCTGTCCACGCACCCACCCCGGTATGCGTATGAGCATGCGGAATGCCTTGGCCTTGTTCTTGGCAATGCGTATGGCGATATCGCCATCCCACGGATACTGGGTGGTCTGCTCCAGGGTCACTTCTTTCCCGTCTACGCTGATAGTGGCTGTGTTTCCAGCATAAAGGTTGATGTAGAGGTCGTGCCCCTTTACGGCATAGAAATAGCCCGGCAACGAAGGGATGAAGCGGCTGAGGTTGCTCGGGCAGCACGCACAGCCGAACCAAGGCTGGCGGGTGGTGGTGCCGTCGGCATTGAACTTATAATTCCCATCAGAGGAGAGGGGGTTGGGATAGAAGAAACGCCCGCCATCGATGCTCATTCCGCTGAGGAGTCCGTTGTAGAGGGTGCGCTCCAAGCAGTCGATGTACTTCGCATCGCCATGCAGGAGAAACATGCGGTGGTTGAGATATACCTGTGCGATGGCGGCACATGTCTCGTTGTAGGCGGTAAGGTTGGGCAACTCATAGTCGGCACCGAAGGCCTCGCCGGAGTGACGTGCCCCCACCCCTCCCGTGAGATAGTATTTCCGTGAAACGATATTGCTCCATATAGCATCGATGGCGCGGAGATAGTCGGTGTCGCCGGTGAGGGCAGCCACATCGGCCATTCCGGCATACATATAGCCAGCCCTCACGGCATGTCCCCATGCTTCTGTTTGGTCGACCACAGGCTTGTCGCTCTGCGAATAGACATCCCTGATGGTTGTCTTTCCCCTATAGTCGAGGAAGAACTTTGCCTGGTCGAGGTATTTTCTCTCACCCGTGATGAGGAAAAGTCTTGCCAATGCCATCTCGGCTATCTGGTGGCCGGGCACCACGGTAGCCTGACCAGGTCCTGGCCCCACCTCGCGTATCACACAGTCGGCATATCGCCGGGCGATGTCGAGGAACTTCCTGCTTCCGGTAGCCTGGTAGTGAGCGCAGGCAGCATCTACCATGTGACCCAGGTTATAGAACTCATGGCTGAGCACCTCTACCTTCGACCAGCGTTTGTCGCCAGCCCAATGATGGGGTTTGGCGGGATTGATGGTGCGTGCGGTATAGAGATACCCGTCGGGCTCCTGTGCCGCCGCCACGATGTCGAGCACGCTGTCGATATAGGCTTCGAGGCGTTTGTCGGGATAGGTCTGCAACACATAACTTGCTCCTTCGATGGTCTTGTAGACATCGGTGTCGTCGAAGGAGAATCCCATAAACGTGCTCACGTCGTACTCACTGCTGGGATGGGCAGCCTTCACGAAGTTGTCGTAGCGCCCCTCGCTCTGACACTTGCTGAAAGCCAGGGGGACGGTCACTTCGCGTGCAGCCTTCACACGTTGTCCGAGGAAAGACGCGGGGTCTACCTTCACCGCGGTGAACGGCACCTGCGAATAGGGATAGCCATTGGCAATGGTCTGGGCACCTGCTGAGAGCGTGATAAGAGCGAGTGTCATCAACGCAAGAACACTTTTCTTCATAGTCGTTATCGGATATTTTTATTGTTCTTTTTCTGTTTCGGCTGGTCGGAACCAAGACATCAAAAGAGCATGAAACAGCCTTTCCATTCTAGATATAGGTAGTTGTTTCTGCAAAGATAGTACAAACCTAACGGAATGCAAAATAAAATACATTTTTTATTATCATTCCTACTTTCGCTATCATATATAAATACAACATAGAGATACAGAGAATAATAAAAACTCTGTACTTCTGTTTCGATATTGTTATTCGGGGCTCCGCCGAAGGTACTGCCGCTCGGGAAATTCCAAATAAATTTGGATTTCCTCTCGCTTAATCGTACTTTGAAAGTGTATCATAAGCCACCATTTTTGTCTTTTTTTTCAATTCTTCAGGCTCGACAGTAGCCATTGTTCGAAAATCTTGATTTTGTCTTGATTTTGA
>OMZE01000038.1 GCA_900315455.1 uncultured Prevotellaceae bacterium
CCCTCGCCGGAGTATGCCGACTTCACCATCAGTGAGAACGACGTGCGCCACTTATATTATGTCATCAAGAAAAAGCCCCGCCAAATGGATTTCTGACGGGGCTTTTCCAGAGTGGATGATGAGTGGTTATTCCTTATCGAGGATGAAATCGATGAGGAGGGTGACGTCGTAGATGTCGATGCTGTAGTCGTTGTTAAAGTCGGCTGCCAGATGGTCGTATTGCGTCATCTTGTAGGGAGGGGTGGTGTCACCCTCGAGGATGATGTCGATGAGCGCAGTCACATCGTAGATGTCCACATCCCCGTCATTGTTCAAGTCGCCCTTCTGTGTCATCGATTCATAGTCAAGTTTGATGTCATCGAAGTAGAAGACATTGCCTTCAGGGACAGTTGCCAATAAGAAAGCGACGGTACGCATCCCTTGGGCATAGCCCATCTGGGCCATTTCAGGAGTGAGAACTACTTCCTTCTCCACGGTTTGCCACGTGTCGGTGACATGGATATTGCCAAAAAGGTTCCAGTGGTTGTATTCATCCGGTGCCCGGTGAGCCTGGGTCTGTATCACCGCTTCCCTGTCGGCCTTTACGCGCATAGTAAGCCGGAGCACCTTGCCGCTTTCGAATTCCTGCTTCGACTGGACGAAGAACACGCTTTCGTATGGTGCATAATTGCCATTGCCGTCGTCTATCATATTCCCAGCCTCCCTTGCCTCAGCCTCGCTGCGCACCACGACCTTGATACAGTGGTTGTTGGCATTGGTCGGGTCTGCCACGATGTTGGCAGGACCCAAGAACTGTTTATCCATCGTTCGCCACTCATTCACCCAGAAACTGGACCAGCCGTTTGAAGGTTCTCCCTCCAGGTTGCCGTTCTCCACCACATTGACCACCGAAAGAATTCTGCCGAAGTCTTTCCAGTCATCAGCAACCTCGTATGCTTCTTTTGTGCCGGAGGGCACATAGAGGGTGGCATTCTCAAGGGGAACATTGTAAAAAATGGGATCATCCCACATGCCATATGAAATGGCCAGTGGCTCCAACCAATTCACGGTGACGGAGGTCAAACTCTGGCAACCAGAGAAAGCACCGCCCCCAATACTCGTCACGCTCGATGGAATGTCGAGGGTGGTCAGGCCTGTGCAGCCAGAGAAAGCATCACTTGCTATACTCGTCACGCTGCTGGGGATGGTGATGGCTGTGAGGCCGGTGCATTTTTGGAAAGCGCCGCTCTCTATGGTCACCACGCCCTGAAAATTAGTGGTGTTCTTGCATCCAACAAGCAATCTGTTGGACGATGTCTCTATTAGCGCATTGCAGTTGTTACGTGAGTCATAGACAGGATTACCATCATCTACTGTGATGGAAGTCAGGCCAGAACAGTAAAGGAAAGCACCCGCCCCTATGCTCGTCACGCTCTCAGGAATGTGGATGGAGGTAAGGTTTGAGCAACCAAGGAAAGCGGTAGTCCCTATGCTCGTCACACTGTTGGGTATGTTGATGGAGGTCAGGCTTGAGCAAAATTCGAAAGCATTATCCCCTATGCTCGTCACCTGGGAGGGGATGTCGATGGAGGTGAGACCAGAGCCATAGAAAGCGTTGTCGCCTATGCTCGTTATGCCGGAGGGTATGTTGATGGAGGTCAGTTTATTGGTGCCATTGAAAGCAAAATCCTCTATGCTCGTCACGCTGGAGGGAATAGAGAGGGTGCCCAGATTGGAGCAGTTTAAGAAAGCCTCATACCCAATGGTTTTCACACCTGAGGGGATGGTAATGGTGGTCAGGTTGGAGCAGTCTTTGAAGGCTTCATACCCAATAACCCTTGTTCCTGGTTGAATGGTATAAGAGGACTGGGTTTTGTCTACTGCCTCAACGACAATTGTACCAGCATATCTTAGATTATCTATTACAGGTAGATTCTCGCAGAAACTAAAAGCCTCGTTTCCTATACTTGTCACGCTCTCGGGGATGGTGATGGAGGTCATGTTGGAGCAGTTCAAAAAAGCAAAAGTCCCAATAAACCTTGTTCCAGGTTGAATGGTATAGGATGATAGATTTTTGTCTACGGCCTCCACAAGATATGTATCAGCATATCTTATATGGTCTATTACAGGCAGGCCATTACAACCAGAAAAAGCACCATATCCTATTCTCGTCACGCTGCTGGGGATGGTGATGGCTGTGAGGTCGGTGCAGTCTTCGAAAGCATTACTCCCTATTCTCGTCACGCTGTATGTGATGCCGTTATACAAAATAGATGACGGTATGACCACCTCACCTGAATACGGATAACTTGTACTGCTTTCGTATGTTACCTCTGCAGTCTTGGTATTGTTGTTGAGATTATAAAAAATCCCATTCACTTCACAGTCGTACGCCATCATGGCAATCGGGAAGAATGCCAGAAATAGTAAGCCCGGTATTTTTTTCATCATGGCTATATTGGTTTTATTGATTTTGCCTATTAGTGAATTTACAAGAAGAACAATAGAGCATGTTATTCTTGTAAATGAAATTTTCATGGGCAAAAATAGCAGAAATCAGTGAAAAATGCAAATAAATCCTTGACACATTTGCATTTCGCACTGATATTTTATCTCCATGCTTCTACCCCCTTGATTGCTATTCCTTGTCGAGGATGAAGTCGATGAGGAGGGTGACGTCATAGACGTCGATGCTGTTGTCGGCGTTCATGTCGGCTGCCTCATGGTCGTATTGCGTCATCTCATAGGGTGGGGTGGTGTCACCCTCGAGGATGATGTCGATGAGCGCAGTCACATCGTAGATGTCCACCTGTCCGTCCCTGTTCACATCGCCCAAGATGGGCACCCTTATCACATACACTAGGTCGATGCCCCTCCTGGCATTCCCACACTGCGGGATATAGAGTGTGGTGGGCTGGGTGATGGTGAATGCCTCCGACTGAAACTCCTGGATGTTCACCACCGTGCAGTTGAAGTTGGCTATCTCCCTGTCTCCTGCCAGGAAACTCCAGTAACTGTTGGGGGCGCTCGACGTGTCGTGGATGAATGCCGTGAGTTGGTAGGTGCCGGGCTCCAGAGTGGTGAAGCCTACGGAGCCGCTTGCCACATAGGCTGCCGCACTGTTGCTGCTGCGCACCCTCATGTTGTTGTTGTCGCAGAGGGTCATTCCCAGGATGTCCTCTGCCTCTGCCAGGAACACCACGTTTTTGATGTCTGTCGGCTCATAGGCGAGGGTTTCCACTTGGTTGTCGGTAGTCAGGGCGAAATAGTGGTTGTATTCGAGGCGTTTCGGACCGCCTGACGCTGGTTTGATGTACAGTTTCCCGTCTTTGACGTTATACCGGCGGTAGGGCACGCTGATGACTTCGTTGGCAACATCTTCTCCGCTTGTCGTGCGCACGATGCTGCCCTCTACGGTTTCGTTGACGGAATAGTTGTATGAGGTGGGCTGCGGAGGTTCTGTTCCTTGGCACGAGAAATCATGGTCTGGCAGATAGTATCCCAGGTGTGGCGGCTGGTTGTAACCGACGTTCTGCCATGCCACGCCGAGGCGGTAGGTATGGTCGTGCATCAGTGTGGGCACGCGGTAGTCGCTCGGGATGTTCGTGGAGATGATGTTGAGTTGTGAGGGGTCGTTGAGGTTCCACATGATGAGTTCCTCGCGCCAGTCGCCCAGGATGTCGGCCTGCAGGCAGGGCGTGGCCTTCGTCCAGTTGCAGGTCTGCGAACCGTTGTAGTCTACCGCTGTCGTGACAAACCCGTTGCCGCTCCATTTCATGATGCCAGGATGGGCGATGCCGGTTTCGGTGTCGAGTGCCCCGTCGAAGAGTTCTTCCTGCAGGTCACCGTCCCAGTAGATGCGGAAGTTCATCGAGGGAATCTCACTGGTAATGGTATTGAAACTGCCTGATGCCGACTCACGTGGAGCATTGCCCTTGGCGCCCCAGAACTCCAGACCCTTATAGTCGCTGGTGATGTCGGCGGCGAGGCTGCGGCCGGTATCACCGCCGGCGGTTTGATGAAAAATCATCTGTCCCGTTTTGGCATCGTGGATTTCCAGTCCGTAGGGTTCGGTCTCACAACAGCGCAGCACCTCATATCCCGGTCGGCTGGGTATGATGTCTGCCACGTGCATCGCATCGCCATGTCCCAGACCGGTGGAGTAGAGCAGGTGGCCGTTGTTGTCGATGGTGGCGCCTCCATAGATGATTTCGTCGCAGCCGTCGCCATCCACATCTGCCACGCTCAGGTTGTGGTTGCCCTGTCCGTAGGCGGTATAGTAGTCGCTGGTCCCAAAAGTGTTGCTGTTGTAGTTAAAGGTGGATTTCACGCCATTGGCATTGGTCACTTCCACCTTTGTCTTCGACATCGAGGCATGCAGCCATTTCTGCGACAGTTTGTTGTTCTTGAAGTCGACAGCCCAGAGGAAGGCTTGGGTGTAATAGCCACGGGTAAGCACCGCCGAGGGGTTCTGGTCGGGCCCGTCGAGATAGGCCACGGCAGCCATGAAGCGGTCGCCCCGGTTGCCGTATGTTGCGGCATAGTCTTTCCTGCCAGCACGGTCGTCCCAGTTGAAGACGGTGCCCGATGCAGCACCACCGTATCCCGTGTCGCGGTTGGGGTTGTAGAAGATGGTGTGGATGGCACGTCCTGTGGCTCCCTCGAAGATGGTGAGGTATTCCTGTCCGCCACGGATGGTCTCTTGTTGGGGCGAGCGCCAGTCGATGGTGTTGTCAGCCCTTTTGATTTCCGGGTCATCGGCGGCCTGGTTCACATAGCGCCCTTGTCCGTCCTTGGTGCCGGGGGCGGTGCGGAGGATGATTTCCGCCTTCCCGTCTCTGTCGAAGTCATAGACGAGCGGTTGTGAATGCTGGCTTCCTGCCAGTATGTTGAGGCCCATGTCGAGGCGCCACAACTTGGTGCCGTCGAGTTTGTAGCAGTCGATGTATTCCTTGCCGGGATGCTTGCTCTTGCCTTGGTTGTCGGTCTTGTTCGACGGATGCCATTTCACGATGATTTCATACTCGCCGTCACCGTCCACGTCGCCAACGGAACAGTCGTTGGGGGTGTAGTCGTAGGGCTCATTGGTGATGTCGTCTACGCCATTGGCGGGGCGGTCGAGTTGAAGGACCCGATAGACTTGGTTTTGGGGACTGACTTTGGGCGTTGTCTCCACTATCTCGCCATTCCGTCTTGTCACCACCTGGTATTTGCTCGCGCTGGTTCCCTCAGCATCGGTGAAGTTGGTCTGAAACCCCAGGTCTGAGGCGATGGTCGTGCCGTCGCGCAACAGGTCGAACGATGTCGTGGCTGCGGGGTCGGTGCCCAACAGGCGCCAACTGACGTAGATGCCTTGCCCCGACTGTGCCGGCATGGCGATGACGCCCCGTGAGAGGTTCTCCATTTGCGACGGTGGGGTGACCTGCGCCTGTATGGCAAGCGAAAAGAGGTAAGCAACAATGCATAGCGAAAGGCGATAGTGTTTCATTAGGAACTTAAGGTTAGATTTATGGTTATATGTCGTTATGCGGACAAAAATACGATTTTTTCCGCATTCGCCGCATGTTTTTGCATAAAAGTTTCGTTTCTGTACCGAAAGTCTTGACAACCAATGATTCCTTCTGCTCTCAAAAGTCTATAAACTAAGGGGGGAAGATAAATCTTGAAGGAATCTTTTAGAATAATGAAGGTGGTAAATAAAGGCAATGATTATTTGAAATAGTTTTTTTAATTTTTATTATCGTTTTTCAAAAGATGTCAGTTGATATCTGACGAAAATAGATTATCTTTGTAGCCAAAATAGAAGAAAACTATGCCATATAATGTTGATATCAGTGAAAATGATATCCTCCAGCGATATCCAGAAGTCTTGGAGAAATTATTGGAAGATCATACCACCCATAAGAACATCTTTTGGGCCACTGATAGTTACGCCGATAAAGGCGATGGTTTTCAATTTCACGATGCCATAACCATTGATAGAATTACTGGCGAAAACGATATGCTAATACGACCTCGTGCCCTTAAAACCAAGGAGGAACAAATAGGCCGTACAAAAGACATGGCTGAGGTGTTTACGCCGTCATGGGTTTGCAATGCCCAAAACAATCTTGTTGATGAGTCATGGTTTGGCAAGAAGGATGTTTTCAATATTGAGGATCCTTCAACAAAAACATGGAAGTCAACAACCTCTCCAGTAATTTTCCCCGAGGGTAAGACATGGAAGAATTATGTCCGTGCGACCCGCATGGAAATCACATGTGGTGAAGCTCCATATATTGTCAGTCGTTATGACACAACCACTGGTGAATTCATTCCGTTGCAAGAACGTATAGGAATGCTTGACAGGAAACTTCGTGTCATCAGTGAGAACACGACAACGACCAGCGAATGGTTGGAAATGGCACAGGAGGCTTACAAGAACATTTACGCTTTCGAGTGGCAAGGTGACAATCTGCTTCTGGCTCGTGAAGCAATGCTCATTAGTTTCATTGAATACTACCATGCAAAGTTTGGCAAAGAACCCTTGAAAAAATCCACCCTCTACATAGCCTACATTATCTCTTGGAACGTATGGCAGATGGATGGCTTGAAAGGTGTCATTCCAGACAGTTGCAAAAACGGTGTGAAAGTCGTAAAACACGATTTATTTGGCGATTTGGAAGAGACTGTTTACTGTGATGGTTGTAAAAAGGAGACCTTTATAGGGCACAACGGCATCTATTGTATAATACGCGATTGGGGACTTAAAGACCCTAAAACCGGAGAGAACAATCGGAAAATCAGATTCATTGACCTAATCAAGAAATAGATACTATGGCAACATTTGAGTCATCCTTGAAGCCTCGCTTGATTTATGTCTTTGCCATCAACGATGAATGGCATAAAGACTGTTTGAAAATCGGTGAGACAACTTTGGACGAGGGAGACGGAGATTTCCTCTCACCAAATAGCGAGCCGCTTAACAAATCAGCGCAAAAGCGTATTGACCAATATACCAAGACGGCAGGGATTGCCTATTCTCTGTTGTACACTGAGATGACCATATTCATCAAGGGGCATACGGTGTGCTCTTTCAACGACAAGCAAGTGCATAGTGTCTTGGAGCGTTCCGGGGTTAAGAAGAAAGTCTTCGACACGGTAAAGGGTGCCAACGAATGGTATTGCTGTGACCTTGAAACTGTGAAGAAAGCCATAACTGCCGTAAAACATGGGCAAACAAGCCTTCATCCTGGCGATGTTAGCAAGACACAAAACCCCATTGTTCTCCGCCCTGAACAAGATGCAGCCGTGGAGAAGACAAAGAAACAGTTCCGTCGCCACAACCAAATGTTATGGAATGCTAAGATGCGTTTCGGCAAAACGCTATGCGCTCTTCGTGTAGCGAAGGATATGGAGATGAAGCGTACCATCATTATCACACACAGACCTGTGGTAGATGAAGGATGGTTTGAGGACTTCGGGAAAATCTTCTATGACAGGCCTGACTATCATTATGGGTCAAGGACAAAAGGAGAGGATTTTGAGTCGCTTGAACGGCTTGCCAAGAAAGGTGACAAGTATGTGTATTTCGCCTCTATGCAAGATATGCGTGGATCCGAGAAAGTCGGAGGTAAATTTGACAAGAACAACGAGGTCTTTACCACAATTTGGGACTACCTCATTGTTGACGAGGCACATGAAGGTACTCAAACCGAACTTGGTAAGGCTGTGATTGCTGAATTGATAGGAGAGAACACCAAGGTTCTTCGTTTGTCAGGAACACCTTTCAATCTTCTGGACGATTATTCTGAAGAGGAGATTTTCACATGGGACTATGTGATGGAGCAAAAGGCGAAAGCCGAATGGGATTTGCTCCACATGGGTGATCCTAACCCATATGAGTCACTTCCTGCCATCAATATCTACACCTATGACCTCGGTGCGTTGATGAGCGAATATTCAGATGATGAAAAAGCGTTCAACTTCCGCGAGTTCTTCCGAACCAAAGAGGATGAAACATTCATCCATAACAAGGATATAGACAATTTCCTATCACTGCTTTGCAAGGATGATGAGGACAGTCTATACCCATATTCCAATGACGAATACCGAAAGATATTCCGCCATACACTATGGGTTCTACCAGGAGTGAAAGCAGCACGTGCTTTGAGTGCAAAGCTGAAAGAGCATCCTGTATTCGGTAATTTTGATATAGTCAATGTCGCTGGCGATGGTGACGAGGATGAGGAAAACGCTGACGCCCTCAAGATGGTCAATAAGGCCATCGGAGCCGACCCAGACATGACATATACCATCACATTGTCATGTGGCAGATTGACTACGGGTGTCAGCATCAAACCATGGACTGCAGTCTTCATGATGGCTGGCTCATACAGCACCTCTGCTGCCCAATACATGCAGACCATCTTCCGTGTTCAGACTCCGTTCACACACAAGGGAAGGATGAAGGAACAGTGCTATGCCTTCGACTTTGCACCAGATCGTACGCTCCGTGTACTCGCAGAAGTGGCAAAGGTGTCGGCCAAGGCAGGCAAGGCTACGGATGAAGACCGCCGTGTGCTTGGCGATTTCTTGAATTTCTGTCCCATCATTTCCATTGAGGGCAGTAAGATGAAGCCCTATGATGTAAAGACGATGATGGGGCAGCTGAAAAAGGCTCAGATAGAGAAGGTGGTTCAATGCGGTTTCGAGGACGGAGCGTTGTACAATGACGAACTGCTTAAACTCACAGATATTGACCTCGCAGCCTTCAAAGACCTCAAAGGCAAGATTGGAAAGACAAAGGCGATGGCCTGGTCTGGTGACATCGACATCAACAACCAAGGCTTTACCAACGAGGAATACGAAGAAAAAGAAAGACTGGAAAAGAAGCCCAAGCGAGAACGGACACCCGAGGAACAGGCCAGGCTCGATGAGTTGAAACAACGAACCAACCAGCGTAAGGAAGCCATCAGCATTCTCCGTGGCATTTCCATTAGAATGCCATTGCTGATATTTGGTGCTGACCTCACGAATGAAGAGGAAGAAATCACTCTTGACAACTTCTCCACTCTCATTGATGATCAGTCTTGGGAGGAGTTTATGCCCAAGGGCGTGACCAAAGAGGATTTTGAGAACTTCAAACGTTTCTACGAGCCTGACGTATTCCGTGAAGCCGGTAAGCGTATACGTGCCATGGCTCGTGCCGCAGACAAGTTCACCATAGAGCAGCGCATTGAGCGTATCGCCGGCATCTTCAACACTTTCCGCAATCCAGACAAGGAAACGGTACTTACCCCGTGGCGGGTGGTCAACATGCATATGAGCGACTGTCTCGGTGGTTACTGTTTCTATGATGAGGAATTCAAACACGTTCTCGACGTTCCTCGCTACGTGGATCGTGGAGACGTGACACGGAATGTGTTCCGTCCGGAAAGCCATATACTTGAAATCAATTCAAAGAGCGGTTTGTACCCCTTGTATGTTGCATACAACGTATATCGCTCCCGAGTGGAAGCTGCTAAAGCCAAATATGGTGAGATAGGCCATGCCTTCGCCATGAACCTTTGGGATTTGACTATTGAAAACAATATTCTTGTTATCTGCAAAACGCCAATGGCACGAAGTATCACACGTCGAACATTGGCAGGCTTCCGAGACACTAATGTCAATGCTAAGTATTATAGGAATTTAATCGAAAACATAACCCAAAAACCAGCTCTTGTGGTTAACACCTTCAAAGATGGCAAACGTTTCTGGGGAATCAACCAAAGTAGCAATATGACCATAGACGCTATTATCGGAAATCCACCATACCAAATGATGGATGGTGGTAATGGAGCAAGTGCGACTCCTGTTTATAATGTCTTTGTTGATGTTTCAGTGAGTATGTCTCCAAAGTATCTCTCACTTATAATGCCGTCTCGTTGGCTGACAGGAGGAAGAGGGCTTGATAGTTTTAGGGATAGAATGCTACATGATGATAGAATTAGATTCTTGCATGATTATCATAACGCCAACGATTGCTTTCCTAATGTAGAAATTAAGGGGGGTGTTTGCTATTTCCTTTGGGATAAGACTTTCCATAATTATTGTAACATTGTATCTCATTTTAATGGGATGATGAATGAGACAAGAAGGCCTTTATTGGAGGAAGGAGTTGAGACATTTATTCGTAGTGATGAGCAAATATCAATTCTATACAAAGTAAGAGAGAAAAACGAACCTCTATTCTCCAGCTGGTTAAATGCGGGTCGTTTTTACGGGTTTCATACCAAAGTAGAATGGGACGATGAATTACATGGACGCATCCAAACTGCTGACGGAACTGATTTCATACCAATATTATCGGAACCTGTATCAGGCGAAGAAGTTAAAGTATATGTACATGGTGGCGTTTGTTGGATATCTCGTGATAATATACCCAAGAACGCAAATTCTGTTGATAGTTATAAGGTGCTTCTTCCACGTTCAGGGAATCCTGGTTCTATTATAATTGGCAAGCCCAAAATTAGTGAACCAGGTTCTTGTAGCTCAAATACATATGTTATAGCCTTATGTCCTGAGAGAGAGTTATCTAAAGAAGAAGCCCTTAATATGCTGAACTATATTAAGAGCAAGTTCTTTAGATTTCTTGTTGCTACAAAAACGACAACTCAGAGTATGTCGTTACCAGCTTATACATTTGTACCTCTTCAAGACTTTACTCGCCCTTGGACTGATACAGATTTATACGAGAAGTACAACCTATCGAAAGATGAGATCTCATTTATTGAATCTATGATTAAGCCTATGGAGTAAGATTTTTAATCCATAGACTTAATAGTACGTTCAATATAATCAATCTCTTCAGATGAAAGACCATATTTAACATATAATTCTTGGTCATTCCATGACTTTGAAAAATCAAGGAACGGTACATACCTATAATTACCTTTTGACATGTGTTGAGTAGAAGTAACAATAGCGATTAGAGAACGTACTAAACGCGTTTTTAAATACGCCATGAAATTCTCACATTCCTCCTTGTGATCAAAAACGCTTAACAACATGTACGTTTCTGTACATATTGTACCAGGAGGTAGAATTTCCAAAGTTGATAAAATGCGTTTCTGTCCATTCTTATCGGTCTCTCCAGCATGTTCAGCTGTTAGACATGATGTAATAACTTTCCACTTATCTATTTGATCTTTATTGGTTGTTACAGAATCACGTAAATAATATCCTATTCCTCCGTTATATCGGAGTCGTATATCACCAGACTGTAAAGGTTTAACATATGTACGAAGGCCAAAAGGTTTTTGGGAGAATACTTGTGACGATAGAAAGTTTTTTTCAATCGCTTGAATCTTTTCAACTATACCTATCTCGACATTGCTCCGGATTAACACATCTGTATAATCCAGGAATCTTTTCTGTGAATATTGCTTTCCGGATTTACATGATACGAAGTTGCATAAATCGTCATATTGAGCTTGCCAGAGGAAGTAACATATTCCACCAGCAATATCAACCGTTGGGAAACATTCGTGTGGGTCAACATAGTCAAACAATGACCGAATCCTTCTATCATGAAGCATATCATACCGGAACTGCTCCAATCCACGCCCACCGTTATACCATTTTGCAGGCATAATCATAGATATGTACTTAGGTTTCATGCTTTTCCCCAAATCAACGAATCTATGATATACTGGGATTGCACTCACGCCAGCCCCACCATCCATCATTTGGTATGGTGGATTTCCGATAATAGCGTTTTGAGGAAGTTGCAGTCAATTAAGCAATAGGTTTAATCATCGATTCTATATGGTTGATCTCTGCTTGACTCAAATGATATTTCTCGTATAGTTCCTTGTCAGTCCATTCTTTAGTAAAGTCCTGTTCTGGAACGAAATTAAAACAATCACGTGTAACATTAACTGATGATATGCCTTGTTTCAATAGGTATCTGGCAAATTTTGAGCATAAGTATTTTTTATAATTTTCTGCTTCGATAAGGGTGTCAAATACGGCAGTGTCAATATATGTTTCCGTATTTATTTCTCCTGCATTTATTATTCGTGGAGTGGTCAACACCCTATACCCTTCACCAGGCTTCACGTTCAATTCTCCGTTACTTGGAACGAATCGTCCTACTATTATTTTATACTTGTCGATATACTCTAATCCTTTTATAACTTCGTCCTTGCCCACGTAAGCCCATCCTTCGCTTGTAAGGATTTTTATATCACCATCTTTTCTATCTGCTCTTCCTCTATAATAGGTTCTAAAACCAAAAGGATTGATAGAAAGGACTCTGGTGTTTAAATACTGCGAGGAAATAGAAGTCACTTTCTTCAATATAGATATTGATTTGTTGGAACGGACGAATATATCGAAGTCATCTAAGGGTCGCTCAACCATATCTCTTCCCAATGAGTTCACATTGTATATTTGGCAAGACCCTTTGTGGGCTATGTTCCATAGAAGATAACAAAGGCCTCCTGCAATATCCACAGTTGGGAATATATCTTTACTGGTTTCATAATCAAATAGCATCTGAATACGCTTGTCTGAAAGCATTTCTGTCCTAAAATCTTCAAGGCCACGCCCTCCTGCATACCATCTCGCTGGCATAATCATAGACATGTATGTAGGTTTGATTCTTTTTGCAATATCAACAAATTTCTGGTATACAGGGACTGCACCTCTATCTGTACCTCCATCCATCATTTGGTAAGGAGGGTTGCCAACTACAGCGTCTATTTTCATATTTTCAGATTCTTTAATACCCCAGAATCTATTGCCATCTCGGAATGTGTTAACTACGAGATTAGGACATTGGGATATGTTCTCAATTAAGTTCCTATAATACTTATTCGGGAATAATGGGAATCCACAACATGAACAATAAAACCATGATTATTAAATAGTACATTAACTTTATTACATAAACAATCATGGTAGAAAAATTCAAAGACTTTCTCGTGCAATCCAATATGGCCGAGAACACTGTCACTGCCTATATTTATGCGGTGAACGAGTTCAAATCCAAGTACAAGGATTTGACAAAGAAAAACTTATTGCTTTACAAGACGTATCTCATTGAGACATTCAAACCCAAAACCGTCAACTTGCGGATTCAGGCATTGAACAAGTATTTGGATTACATACGTAAGCCACAGTTAAAATTGAAATCCGTGAAGGTACAGCAAAAGACATACTTAGAAAATGTCATCAGTAATGCCGACTACACATTTTTGAAGAACAAGTTGAAGAAGGAAAACAATCTGGAATGGTACTTTGTAGTCCGCTTCCTTGCCGCAACGGGAGCAAGAGTGAGTGAACTGGTGCTACTCAAAGTGGAACACGTCAACGTTGGCTACTACGACATCTACACAAAAGGGGGCAAGATACGCCGCCTTTTCATTCCCAAGAAACTGAAAGAAGAAACCCTTGTGTGGCTAAAAGATACCCAAAGGGAAAGTGGTTATTTGTTCCTCAATCGTTTTGGTGAACGAATAACCACACGGGGTATTGCACAACAATTGAAGAATTTAGCGATTAAGTATGGTATCAATCCCAAAGTGGTCTATCCACATTCTTTCCGGCATCGCTATGCTAAGAACTTTCTCGAGAAATTCAATGATATATCTTTGCTTGCAGATTTGATGGGACACGAGAGTATTGAGACCACTCGGATTTACTTGCGACGGACAGCCAGTGAGCAACAAATTATTGTGGATAAAGTCATCACATGGTGACGGTCAACTTTTAAACTGCGACAAAACGTCGCAGTATTTAGAACTCTTACCATCTCCTTCCACCCACCTCTTTCATTAACTCTCCTAATTCGTCTATCGTATCTATCAATGGTCAGTTCATCAAAACCGCTGTCAAGATAAAAAAGGAATAAAAGGTTACTCCCAGCACTCCAGTTCGTCTTCAATCTCGGGCAGCAGGCTGCGGTGGAAGATGGGCTCCTTGATGCCGTTGCGTTTCTGTGTGCGGTAGTCGTCAAGCAGCCTGAACACATACTTGCCCAGGGCGACGATGGCGATGAGGTTGCAGGCGGTGAGGAGGGCCATGCAGAGGTCACCGAGGTTCCATACCATATCGAGGCTGACCATGGCGCCAAAAATCACCATCACCCCTCCGGAACAAATGCGGTAGATGGTGATGACGGTGCTGTTGGAGGTCATGAAACGGATGTTCGCTTCGCCGTAATAGTAATTGCCGATGATAGAAGAGAAGGCGAAGAGCAGGATGGCTATGGCGATGAAGGTGGGACCAGCGACACCTATCTCCGACCCGAGGGAGGCCTGGGTGAGCGCGATGCCGTTGAGTGTTGTCGTGTCGTAGAGTCCGCTGAGAAGGATGACGAACGCCGTGCAGGAGCAGACGAGCAGCGTGTCGGTGAATACGCCCAGGGCCTGTATCAGTCCCTGCTTCACGGGATGGGTGACGGTGGCGGTTGCCGCCACGTTGGGCGCGCTGCCCTCACCCGCCTCGTTGCTGAAGAGACCGCGTTTCACCCCAATCATTATCGTCGCCCCCAGCATTCCGCCGGCGCCCTGTCTCATTCCGAAGGCATCGGTGATGATGGCCTTCAGCACGTGGGGAATAAGGTGGATGTTCATGATGATGACCACCACCACGAGGAGGAAGTAGCCGATGGCCATCAGCGGAACGAGCACGGCGCTGACGTTGGCTATGCGGTGGATGCCTCCGAAGACGATGAGGAGAGCCAGGGCGGCGATGACGACCCCCACCGCCAAAGGATTCCATCCGAAGGCCTCGTGCATCGCCCCGCAGATAGTGTTGCTTTGGATGCTGTTGTAGGAGAGTCCGAAGGTGATGGTGAGGAGAATGGCAAAGATGTATGCCATCCATTTCTGATGCAGTCCTTTCTCGATGTAGTAAGCCGGACCGCCGATGAAATGGTCTTTGTTGCGTTTCTTGAAGAGTTGGCCGAGGGTAGACTCCACAAAGGCGGTGGCAGCGCCGATGAGGGCGATGACCCACATCCAGAACACGGCCCCCGGTCCGCCAACCGCTATGGCAGTGGCTACTCCTGCCAGGTTTCCCGTTCCCACCCTGGTGGCCACCGACACGGCGAAGGCCTGGAAGGATGAGATATGCTTGTGACTCCCGTTCTTTTCGTCAAACTGGCTGGTGCCCGACGTGGCGGAGTCGGTCAGCAACCTGATCATCTCGCCCACCATGCGAAACTGCACACCCTTCGTCTTCCATGTGAACCACAGTCCGCACAGCACCAGTGCGCCAATGAGGACATAGCCCCAAATGGCGTCGTTGACTTGGGTAATCAGGTCGTTCATCTTTTCTTATGCGAGTGGGGTGACGGGGAATAGGATATGATATGGAGAGAAAGACCTTCTTCGTTACCCCGCGACAATGTCGAATGCATGGGTCATGTAGATGCAGAGTGGGAGGGAATAGTCGAACCCTCCGACCTGGTTCCACGGTGCGTTGTAATAACGGATTTCCTTCAGCACCTTGTCGTTTTTGTCGTAGAATTTCTTAGCAACGATGCGGTAGGAGAGGAGGGGCTCGTCCATTTCGTAGAGCACTTCCATTCGCACTGGTTTGCCGGTGACATATTCGCGTTTGGCGTCTTTCTTGCAGATTTTCAGGTTCTTATAGTCATAGCGCACCCACAGCAAATAGTTGTTGCGTGAGCGGTCTATACAGTCGCTGGCATTCACCACCATCGTGTCGTTCTCTACCACCGTCTTGAATGTCTTCACCTGAGCGGATGCCGCAGTGGAAAGCAGCATCATGCACAACAAAGAAAACAGAACTTTTTTCATAAGTGTTTTTTTTAAATGAGTAATTGTGTTTGCAGTGGCAAAGATAGTGAAAGGTGAGAGAAATGTCAAAAGAATCGAAGATTTTTTTGCATTTCCGAACCGCATCCTATCTTCGCCGCGCAGCGGCAAAGTAGTGCAAGGCGAGTGAAAAGCAAAACAAATAACAAAGTTTTTGTTTTCTTTTCCGAACCGCATCCTATCTTCGGCGGAGCCAAAGTAGTGCATGGCGAGTGAAAAGCAAAACAAATAACAATATTTTTGTTTCCGAACAGCAAAAGGCAATACTTGCTAAAATATATCACCGCTCCAAAGCATTTTCAGAAAGTCAAGCACGTAAATCAGTTCGTTGTCTCCTGACTTGCGGGTAATCGGGTCAAGAGAAACGAGGATCAGCCGGCACGCTGGATGCTCTTCTTTGAAGGCTTTGAGACCTTTCAAGTGTTTCGTCTCTACATGCTCCGATGATTTGATTTCAATAGCCACTTTCGCATCACCGACAACCACATCCACTTCCTTTTGGTCATAAGTGTGCCAATAGGATATGATGTCTCGTTTGTCGTTGTATCCTTTGTATGCTATGATTTCCTGCATCACAAAGTGCTCAAAGGCATGTCCATAATCATCAGTGCCCCGCTTCAGGGAGTGGCGCCCCATCAGATAGTTGGCAAGTCCAACATCAAAATAATAGAACCGTGGAGCCTGAATAATTTTCCTCTTGATTTCTTTCCGAAATGCCGGAATCTCATACCCGATAAGCGTATCGTAAAGAATTTGAAAATATGACTTGACTGTTTTGGCTGACACGCCGCAGTCTGACGCAATGTTGGAATAGTTCAGCATTTCTCCGTCTGAAATGGCGGCGACTTCCATAAACCGTTCAAATGCGTCGAGTTCCCTCACTTCGCCCTCTTCTCTGATTTCTTCGGTAAGATATACTTTTATGTAGCCAGATAAGCGCTTGGTGGCGTCTTCTACCATATAGTGACGTGGTATCATACCATTCTGCACAGCACGGTCTATCTGGAAATCTGTCACCTCAGGCCATACGAGAGGATACAGCGTTTCGGGTATCGCACGGCCCCCAAGTGTGTTGGCTCCTGAACGCTTGAGTTTCCGAGCACTGGAGCCGCTGAGAATG
This sequence comes from uncultured Prevotellaceae bacterium, assembly GCA_900315455.1. GTDB lineage: Bacteria > Bacteroidota > Bacteroidia > Bacteroidales > Bacteroidaceae > Prevotella. Next base: position 16,912 of record OMZE01000038.1, read on the forward strand.
AAGAACAATCCTCTATCCACCATCAAGGAATGTACCACATCCAACAGTTCGGGGACTTTCTGGATTTCATCCACAATGACAAGTGTGCCGGCAGGTTTGTCCTGAAGTGCCTCCCAAAAGGAATTGGGGTTTCGTTTGAATGCCCTCCTTGCACTTGGATTGAGCAAATCGTAGTAAACAGCCCCTTTGAAGCGTTCTTTTAGTAGGGTGGATTTTCCCGTCTGACGTGCACCAAACAGGAACATACCTTCATCCAATTTGTTCTCGATATCTATTATTCGCTTGTACATAAAATTCTAAATTTTAGGAGTGTACTCCTGAATTTTATATAAAAATCGGGAGTATAGTCACGAATTTTACATTATTTTGCTGTGCAAAGATATATTATTTTACTGGCATTTCCAAACAATTATGTCAAAAAAGTCAATCCCGCTAGGGAGTCATCATCATGCGCAGCATGATAAACCTCAAATCTCAAACCTCAATCCACCTCAATTATCACCCTTCGATATCCTACTAGATGAAACGGGCCGTTGTCGTGGACTTCGCAGATGATATGGAATGTCGTACCTTTTGCGTCGGAAGGAATTGTCACGGTTGTCTTCGAGGCATGGGGCTGTGCTATTGCCAATGTGCCTTTGCCTATTTCTTTTTGCTGCCACCAGTGAAACGTTAAGGCGTCGCCATCGGGGTCATACGATTTAGATGCGTTCAGGCGAATGGTGCTGCCCGCACGGCATCGAATATGTTTGGTGCGACAATCATGTTTTTTCCCGTTTACGATGACTTTCGGATTGCGGTTGCCCTTACCTTCTGCCGCCCATTGCATACGTGCCTTGAAGTCGTTGAGTTCGTCGGGGTAGAAAGCGTTTTTGTACCCCACGCTGATGCTTCTGGTGGGTTCTTCCCAACTGGTCCATGCCGTGGTGAGTGAGTCGGGACACATGCCGCGCAGGTGATAGCCTGCCCACCCCGCCTGTGTGGGGTCTTCAGGGTCATTCAGACCGTTGGGCATGACATACAGGAAACTCGGTGTATCGCCCTCTACACCCCATTTATAGGTAGGATATTCTTTTCCCAGGGCCCCATGTCCTTGTATGAATGATTCATGTTCCGACCAATGGCGCTTGCCCAGTTCACATTGCTCTTGCCAGGTTCCCTCGTCCCAGATAAACTGCAGGTCGTCGGCGAACTCACGTCTGAGCCACTGGTGCGAACTGTAGGCGCGGTCCATGCGCATATTGTATTGCATGTCCTGGTCGGTGATGGTATAGATGCGGAATTTCCTGACAAACCGCCTCACCTCCTCCGGGCTCCGCGTCTGTTTCACTCGCCAGATGGCTTGTGCCAGTGTGTTGGCACCTCCCCATGCCGCCACATAGATGGGACGGGCATCATCCTCGTCGGCCAGACGGATGAGCAGGTCGCTGCCGGGACTGTCGTTGTCGTTGCCAATGGCGCGGATGCCGCCCCGTTGGCTGCCCATAACCGCACGGCTTGCGATGTAGTCGGCGCTGGGCCAGTAGCCCATCGTCTGATACTCTTCTTCTTCTTTCCTTGTGCGGAATCCGCTTTGTCCTGAGCGCCTCATCAGGTTGGGCACGTCAGCACGGTAGGCCTCTATCACCCTTGTGAGATACTGTTTCCACTCAGGAGGGTAGGGGTCGCAGTTCCATCCCACGCTCGTGATAATAGCCTCTATCTCAAACATGTCGGCGTATGCCATCAGCCTGACCATCGATTCCATATCGTCGGGTTCTACTTCGGCTGGTGCGATGTCGGTGCATACCACAAGGCGTGGCTTGATTTCCTTCACGCTGAATGCCATGACAGACGATGACAGAGCGGCGAATAGGATGAGGAATGTGAATAAGCGCTTCATAGTGTTGTGTTATAGATTACTTTTGGTTTTTATTCTTTACGATTCATTAATCGATTCCTTTTTGAATCAAGTTGAGTGTGAATTCCAACTGAGTATCAATCCCATTCATGAAATCTTTCACCGTCTGCGCCACTTTGTAATGTGGTGGAACCCCACGCCCTTCCAACGGGAAGCCCTTAGGTGACAGGCGGGGCTCACTCGTGGCGATTCGGAAGGAAAGGCCAGACGGAGAATGGAATATTTCCGGTTGGCTTCCAGTATCTCCACCTGTGGGACATCCCACCAGAGTTACTTCGCCACTCTCCCAAAGGTCGATGACAAAACTCTCAGCGGCGGAGAATGTTCGTGTGTCAATAAGCAGGAACAACTTCCCTTTGTATGCATCGGCACGAGGCTTAAGCGTTTTGTCATACAAACAATGCTTTTGTTCCCGTTTTAGCAGATATTCGCAAAGTTTCTCCCCATTCAAACTGTTCCCGCCTCCGTTTCTGCGTACATCTACAATCAGATAAGGGAGATTCTTGACCGACGGATAAAGGCTGTCGAACTCCTCTACGATACCGTTCCTCATGGAGTTGATAGCAATGTAACCGATATTGTCGCGCAAGATCTTTCTTTCACAAATGTTGTTGTTCGGGAAGCCTGTCGCAAAGAGTGGCAGCGGTATAGAGATGGTGTCGCTTCCACGAGCCACGGTGATGTTGAGCAAAGTGTCGGTATAACTCGAGAGTGCACCCGATGCCGTTCTCAATGCTCTCTGCTCATTGGTAGAACCTTCATTATACCGTATGTTGTCTGCCATCCAGGCGGGAATGGTCTTACCGTTGATGGCGACGATTTCGTCCTTGTCTTGGAATCCATGTTTGCTCATATAAATACCAGGATTGTCAAGGAAGAGACGGCCTTCAATGTAACGTGGCTCCGCTCCACCAAAATGTTCTTTAATGAGAAATGCGCATGCGTGGCCGCAACGTAAGTCGGCAAAATACTCCAAGAGCATCATGCCATAGTCTTCGCTGGTCTTGACCGAGTCGCGTAAGCGGGCAGAGTAGGCCTCATAGAGCGAGTCCATCGAAATGCCCTTTTGACGGTAGAGAGAGTAATTTTCTGCCACAATCTGGTGAATGCCGTGAAAATCTGCCTCCATGGAATCACGGCTATGAGGCAGTGCGGAAAGGCTGATATACTCTGGCTCCTCCTCAAGGAACCGTTGTATAAGTTCGGGATTGCAGCGTGCTATGATGATCAGTGAGCCCAAGACAATGAAGAGAAAAGCCAAGATTCCGGCAAGGACCTTGAGGAGGATGATGAATGCTCTTTTCATTTTCACGTTAATTTGCTTTATATTTTATTTTGGTGAGGAATCTGGTGCGGATGAACTTCAGTATCTGTAATTGGTCGCAGTGAAATCGCGACATGCGTGACGGCTTGGTATTGCTTCCTGGTTACCGTTTTAAACGCTTCACCATCTGTAGCGTTTAAGGAATACAAAATGTTATCAACAAATGTAAAGACAAAAAGAATCTTCAGCTACAACTAATATTGGAACATCTATTTAACCTCAGATTTTTCCTTGCAATAAGATTTCATTTCATTAAGTTTGTCAAGATGGTCTTTGAAAACATCTAAATAACCTCCATATTTGATCGATTTAAGAGCCATGTCAAACTTAATGTAAGCATCATAGAATTTATTGCTATTCATATATTCCATAGCAGAAGTAATATAGTTATTTATTTTATCAAGATTTTCCTTATCTTTAGCTTGTTGCTTACAATAATCTCTAAGTCTGTTAACTTCCTCGATTTCTTGATTGAATTCAAAATAACGATTGTTATTATTTAAATCATTCAGAATACCGCCAAGTAAATCATAAGCTTCTTGAAACTTACATTCCCTTATAAAAGAATTTACAGTTTCCAACCTATCTTGAATAGATTCCAGAGTACTGTTACTCCTTCTATTTTGTGATTCTATGACTTGCTGATATAATCCATTATTACTCCTTCTTTCCAATTTAAATGGCTGATATCCCTGTGCAAAAATGTATTGTACTAACGACATAAACAATAATAAAAGAACGGATTTTTTCATAAATGTAAACTGTTAATTGACCAAGTTTATAGATTAAAGATTTTCACCCACAAATATAACATTATATCCCATAAAATACAATTTTTTATTCCATAAAATACAAAAATGATTGAAAAAACACAAACATTGTTCAAAACGTAAACAAAACGAAAGTAAATTTTTCAGTATGCTAGTGCAAAACAATGTTCATTATGCTATGCGTGATAAATCAAAATTCTCATTTATGTTTTAAACTCTTCGCTATCTGTACCATTTATGGCTGGCTGCTGTGATACAGCAACAAACGGAACGGTTTTAAACGCTTCACTATCTGTACCATTTACAGCCTTGACAGCGGCATTGTTCCCATGAATTGGGGCATTTTGTCGCTTTTTTCCTTTCTATAGGCACGGAAGTCCGATTTTTTATCTAAATTTGCAGTCTGATTTCAATTCTCGATAGAAAATGGTTATATCAATAGACTTCGATGGGACGGTGGTAGAACACCGCTACCCGAAAATAGGGGAGGAGATTCCCCATGCCACAGAAACACTGAGAAAACTGATGGAAGACGGTCACAAACTCGTGTTGTGGACCGTGAGAGAGGGCAGGCTCCTCGATGAGGCAGTGGAATGGTGCCGCGAGCGCGGCGTGGAGTTCAGTGCCATCAACGAGACGCTGCGTGCCGATACCGGTGAGCACAATCACAATACCCGGAAGATAGACGCCGACCTCTATATCGACGACTGCAACATTGGGGGGCGCTTCGATTGGGAGACCGCCTATCACATGATTCACGACAACCTCTCCTACCACGGCATCCTCCGCGAAGCAAAGCGCGAGGCACAGCAGCAGGCACAGGAGCCACCGAAGAAGAAAAAGAAGGGCTGGTTCGGATTCTAATGGTGGAGGGCGGCGGCTCTTGGTCGCGGCTCTTGGTTGCGATAGAATCGCAACATACTGAACGGCTTTATTTTGTATAGATGTGGGCAGGTTTTTGATTGTAAGTAAGAGCAATCAAAAACCTGTCTTTTTATATGTCACAAATCATATGCTTTTGCGTGTGGCACAACATGCGCATCGTAGAGAAACAGCCCAGGCTTAGCGACATACGCGACGGGGGCTTTCAGCACTTCATCCTCTCACGGGCTTTCTGGCGGAGGACGGCCTTCTCGCCGTCGGAGAGGAAGGCATGGCTGATGGCCGACTCCACTACGCGCTCTGCCTGTTGTGGGGTAAGTATTCCGGCATCGAAACATCTCTGAAGTTCCTTGCGCAGCGAGGTGTCGGAAACGGTCATGTTGTCGGAACTGATGTTCACACTCACGCCATCGTCGAAGAACGTGGAAAGGGGATAGTCGGAGAATTGGGTAACGTCGCTCAGCGCCTTCGTCTGAAGGTTGCTCGACGGACAGAGGGTGATGCACACATCGTTGTCGATGAGCATCTGCTTCATCTCTTGTTCGGTATGACTGCGGATGCCGTGGCCGATGCGGTGTGTGCCGAAGAGGATGGCGTGGCGCATGCTCTCCACACCCGCTGCCTCGCCGGCATGGATGGTGAAGGGCACACCGGCCGACTTCGCATAAGCGAAGAGATGCCGGAAACGCTCGGTGGGGTAGAGTGCCTCGGCACCGGCAAGGTCGGTGCCGCAGACACCCTCGCCGAGGTATTTCGCTGCCAGCCTCACCGTCTCCCTGTTCTGCTCCTCATTGTCTGCGCCGCGCATGCAACTGACGATGAGGTTGGCGGTGAAACCGTTGCGGCATTCGGCAAGACCGCTGCGCAGACCCGTAATGGCGGCTTTTACCACGGCTTCCTGAGATAGTCCTTTCTGCTGGTGTTGTTGGGGGGCAAAGCGGAGTTCGGCATAGAGCAGGCGCATGGCATCGAGCCGCTTTACCAGACTCTCCACGCTATGGGCGATGGTCGACTCCTGCTGCATCACAGCGATGGGCAGTGCGAAACAGTGGAGGTAACGGTTGAGGTCTTCACAATGGTCGGGACAGACGAGCATCTGGCGCAGTTCTTCGCGCGACGATGGCACGTCGATTCCCTCTTCTTTTGCCATCCACATCACGTCATCGGCAGATAATGAGCCGTCGACATGCAGGTGCAGTTCCACCAATGCGAAGCGCGAGGCATCGCAAGCGGTTGTGTTATTATGGTCGTTGGTGTCTTTCATGGTGGCAAATATAATGATTTTTATTGATAATTGTTCATTGAATAATGAAAATTATTTTGCCGACTTTCAAAATTTGACCTTCGGTCGAATTTAGGATGCGCCTCGGAATCGAAAATAAATCAAGATTTATTTTGCGCTTCGCTCGACTTTCAAAATTTGACCTTCGGTCGAATTTAGGATGCGTCTCGGGAATCCAAACAAAAAACTTCGTCTTTTGTTTGGTATTCCACTCGACTTTCACTAAATTTGTGGCCATGATGAAAAATACACTGTGCCTTTTCATGGTGCTGCTGGCACTTGCCGGTAGTGCATACGCCCAAGAGAAAATGTCGCTATGGGACATTACGGCAGGAACTTACGCTGCCGAAAATCTCAAGTCATTGCAACCATTGGCCGATGGCGCCAGTTTCGCCCAAATCAGTCAGAAAAGTGACAAAATCCTAAAATATGCCTTTGCCACCGGTGAGCAGACCGGAGTCATCTTCGATGCCGCACTCATCGACTACGCAAGCATCGACGACTACAAAGCCAGTCCCGATGATCGCTATCTCCTCATCGGCACCAACAGCAAACGCATCTACCGCCGCTCGTTCAGCGCCGAATACTACCTCTACGACACCCAGACCCTTGCCGTCAGGAAACTGTCGGCAAACGGTGCCCAACAGGTGCCTGTGTGGTCGCCCGACAGTCGGCGCGTGGCTTTCGTACGCGACAACAACATCTTCATCGTGGAAATAGGCGACGAACTCACGGAGACCCAGGTGACTACCGACGGGAAGTTCAACTACATCATCAACGGCATCCCCGACTGGGTGAACGAGGAGGAGTTCGGTTTCAACACCGCCCTCGCCTTCACTGCCGACAGCCGCAACCTGGCCTGGATAAAGTATGACGAGAGTGGCGTGAAGACCTATGCCTTGCAACTCTTCAAGGGATTGAAGCCCGAGCGCGAGGAGAATGAGGTCTATCCCGGGGGCTATGCCTATAAATATCCGAAGGCAGGAGAAGACAATGCCGTGGTGACGGCATGGACATACGATATCGCGCAGCGCACGACACGACAGATAGCGCTGCCGCTGAATGCCGACGGCTATATCCCCCGCATCCTCCCCGGTGTGGGAACCAATGACGTGCTGCTCTATACGATGAACCGCCATCAGGACACGCTGAAGGTATACTCCGCCTCGAACGCCACGCTGCAGTGCCGGCTGCTCATCACAGAGAGCGTGCCATGCTACGTGAAGGAGGAGGCCATGGAGGGTATCACCGTCACCAGCAAACATATCCTTGTGCCCAGCGACCGCGACGGCACCATGCAGGTGTATCTCTACGACCTCGACGGGCGACTCTTGCGGAAGATGACCGATGCACGCTATGGCGTTGACGCGGTCTATGGCTACGATGAGCGCAGCCAAAGCCTCTACTATCAGGCTGCCGGCCGCTCGCCCATGCAACGTGAGGTGTATGTCACCAACAACAAGGGAAAGACACGGCTCCTCACGCCCCGTGAGGGATGGAACAAGGCCCTCTTCTCTGCCGACTACGCCTATTACATCGCCACCTTCAGTAATGCGCAGACACCCTTTGAGTGCGCCGTCTTCAACGCCAAGGGGAAGGAGTTGCGCAAGGTGGTCGACAATGCCAAACTGCGTGACAAACTCACCGACCTCGCCCTCGCCACGAAAGAGTTCTTCTCGTTCACTACCTCAGAGGGCGTGACGCTCAACGGATGGATGATGAAACCTCACGACTTCGACGCCAGCAGGAAATACCCCGTCATCATGCACCAATACAGCGGTCCGGGAAGCCAGCAGGTGGTCGACAGTTGGGGGATAGGGTCGATGGGACAAGGCGGTGCCTACGACCAATACCTCACCGAACAGGGATTCATCATCGTGTGTGTAGACGGCAGGGGAACGGGCGCACGTGGCGCGGAATTCGAGAAGTGCACTTACCTGAAACTCGGCGAACTGGAGGCACGCGACCAGGTGGAGACGGCCATCTATTTGTCGACACTCTCTTATGTCGATAGCCTCAACATCGGCATCTGGGGTTGGAGTTACGGCGGCTTCTGCACGCTGATGAGCATGAGCGAGGGCAGGGGAGTGTTCAAGGCCGGTGTGGCGGTGGCTCCGCCCACCAACTGGCGCTACTACGACTCCGTGTACACCGAGCGGTTCATGCGCACGCCGCAGGAGAACCCCGACGGCTATGCCGTGAACCCCATCGTTAGGGCATCGCAACTGCATGGCGCACTCCTCGTCTGCCATGGCCTGGCCGACGACAACGTGCATCCGCAGAACACCTTTGAGTACAGCGAGGCACTCGTGCAGGCCAACAAGGACTTCCGGGAACTGATTTACACCAACCGCAACCACAGCATCTATGGTGGCAACACACGCTACCACCTGCTCCGACAGATTGCGCAGTTCTTTGAAAGGGAGTTGAAGGGAAATTAAAAAAGGAATAAAAGGGGCGTTTGCCATGCCGCATCCGCCTTTTGGGGAGATGATGATGTATGAGAAATAATTAAGAACAAACTAAAATATACTATTATGCCAATCAAGAAAATAATGATTATGGGCTTGCTCGCCGCTATCTGTGGCGGAAATGCCATGGCAAAGGACATTACTGTGGTAGTGACCAACAACGAGCGTAGCCAGCGACAGGAATTAGTGGAAATCGATGTCAATCAGGTGTATGGCAAGATGGGCATCGCCAGGGGAAGCGATATCATCGTGCGCAACGCCCTCGGACAAGAGGTGGCCTATCAGGTGACCTACGACGGAAAATTGCTCATCGATGTGGCCGTTCGTCCCTGCGGTGAGGCACGCTATACCATCACCACCGGGAAACCCCAGGAGATGAAGACTTTCGTCACCGGACGGATGTATCCCGAGCGGGTGGACGACATCGCATGGGAGAATGACCGTACCGCCTACCGCCTCTACGGTCCGGCATTGCAGCGCTCAGGCGAGAAGGCTTATGGCATCGACGTGTGGGTGAAGAACACCCCCGACCTGGAGGTTGAGCAACGCTATAAGGTGGAACTTGGCAACCACCAGCGCATCCAGGACCTCAAGGCGGCAGGGAAGACCGACGAGGCACGACAGGTGGAGATAGCCACGACCTACCATTTCGACCATGGCTACGGCCTCGACTGCTACAAGGTGGGTCCCACCTTGGGCTGCGGCGCCCCTGCCCTCATGGAGAACGGTTATCTCGTGATGCCCTACAGTTACAAAGACTACAAGATTCTTGACAACGGTCCTCTCCGCTTCACCGTGGAACTGACCTATAACCCTTCTACCGTCAACGGCAACAAGAACGTGGTGGAGCATCGCCTGCTCAGTCTCGATAAAGGGTCGAACTTCAATAAGATGACAGTGTGGTATGAAGGACTCTCACGTCCTTGCGACCTCGCCGCCGGAGTGGTCATCCACGAGGAAGACACACAGACACTGAAGTGTGGGCGCGACTTCGTGGCCTATGCCGACCCCACCGACAACCCCGCGGCACAGAACTTCCAGATTTTCGTGGCTGCTCTCTTCCCCAATGGGGTGAGCGAGACCCGGCCGCTGCTCTTCGACCAGCCGCGCAGCGGAGCCGCCGGACATGCCGTGGGCATCGTGCGGGGCTATGAGAACCAACAGCGATACACCTATTACTTCGGTTCGGCATGGAGCAAGAACGATGTGCGCAACTTCGATGAGTGGCTCCTCCGCATCAACGGCTTCCTCGATGCGCTGCACAGTCCGCTGGAGGCAGAGATTGCACAGTAAAGGGGTGCTTTTTCTATAGTTTCTATAGTGCCTATAGTTACTATAGTTCCTATAAAAAATATTTACCAATCACAATTATAAACACAAGATGATGAAAAAACTGCTTTTAGGTGATGAGGCTATCGCTCAGGGCGCACTCGATGCCGGACTCAGCGGCGTGTATGCCTATCCTGGCACTCCCTCAACGGAAATCACCGAGTACATCCAGAACTCTCCCCTTGCCGCCGAAAGGGGAGTGCACCGCAAATGGTGTACCAACGAGAAAACGGCTATGGAGACAGCGCTCGGCATGTCGTACATGGGAAAGAGAGCCCTCGTATGCATGAAACACGTGGGACTCAACGTATGTGCCGACCCCTTCGTCAACTCCGCTATGACAGGCACCAACGGCGGCATCGTGGTGGTGGCTGCCGACGACCCGTCGATGCACTCGTCGCAAGATGAGCAAGACAGCCGTTTCTATGGCAAGTTTGCCATGCTCCCCATCTTCGAGCCTGCCTCGCAGCAAGAGGCTTACGACATGATGGAGGAGGCATTCGACTATTCCGAACAACAGCATCTGCCCGTGCTGATGCGCATCACTACCCGCATGGCGCACTCCAGGGCAGTGGTAGAGGTGAAGGAGACACCAAGGGAGGAGAACGCCCTCAACTACGACTCCGTGGCTGCCAACTGGGTGCTCCTGCCCGTCAATGCCCGTAGGCGCAATGACTACGTGACGGCGCAGTTGCCACGTCTTGAAGAGGACGCCGCCACCTCGCCGCACAACGTGCTGCGCGACGCTCCCGACCACTCATTGGGTATCATCGCCTGCGGCATTGCCTACAACTACGTGTGTGAGTGCTTCCCCGACGGTTGCCCTTACCCCCTGCTGAAAATCTCGAGATATCCCCTGCCCAAGACCTTGGTGAGAGAGGTGACCGACAACTGCGACAACGTGCTCGTGGTTGAGGAAGGACAGCCGCTGGTGGAGGAGATGCTCAAGGGCATCATGCCCGGCAACTGCAACATCCGTGGCCGACTCACCGGACACCTGCCGCGTACCGGTGAACTCAACCCCGACTGGCTGAGAGAGGCTTTCGGCCTTGAGGAACTCGTGGGCTACGACAGTGGTGAGAATGTGATGCCGCGTCCGCCAGCACTCTGCCAGGGCTGCGGCCACCGCGACGTCTACGCCGCCCTCAACGAGGTGCTGCGTGAGTACGACAACCCGAAGGTATTCGGCGACATCGGCTGCTACACCCTCGGATTCCTGCCGCCTTACCATGCCATCCACTCTTGCGTCGACATGGGAGCGAGCATCACCATGGCCAAGGGGGCTGCCGATGCCGGACAATGGCCGTCGGTGGCTGTCATCGGCGACTCCACCTTCACCCACTCCGGCATGACTGGACTCCTTGACGCGGTGAACGAGAACGCCAACATCACCGTCATCATCAGCGACAACCTCACCACTGCCATGACCGGTGGACAGGACTCTGCCGGCACCAACAAGTTTGAGGCTATCTGCCGCGGACTCGGCGTGAGCGATGAGCACCTGCGCGTGGTCGTCCCGCTGCCGAAGAACATGCCCGAAATCACGCGGATCATTCGTGAGGAAATCGAATACCAAGGCGTGAGCGTCATCATCCCAAGAAGGGAATGTATGCAAACGCTGCAACGACACCTGAAACAAAAGAAAAACAAGGAGGCAAGCAAATGAAAACGGATATCATACTTTGCGGCGTCGGTGGACAGGGAATCCTTTCCATCGCCACCATCATCGGAGAGGCAGCCATCAAGGAGAACCTCTATATCAAGCAGGCCGAAGTGCACGGAATGTCGCAGCGTGGAGGCGACGTGCAGAGCAACCTCAGACTCTCGTCGCAGCCCATCGCCAGCGACCTCATCGGTCACGGACAGGCAGATGTCATCATCTCCATGGAACCGATGGAGGCCCTGCGCTACCTGCCCTTCCTCCGAAAGGGCGGTTGGGTGATTACCTCGGCGCATCCCTTCGTCAACATCCCCAACTATCCCGAACCCGAGGCCATCTACAAAGACCTTGCCACGGTGGAGCATGTCATCATGCTCGAGATAGAGAAACTGGCCAAGGACAACGGCGTGCCCCGGTCGGCGAATGTCATCCTCCTGGGAGCGGCGCAGAAAGCACTGGGGATAGAATACGACAAACTCGAAGATGCCATCAGAAGGGTCTTCGGAAGGAAAGGTGAAAGTGTGGTGGAGGCCAACATCAAGGCGCTTGCCATCGGAAAGGAAGCACAGCAATGAGACCGACACCTATTCCCAGAAATATCATCGATGATGCCATCACCGACTATGGCATTCAGGATTTCGCCAAGGCGACCATCCGCGAGGTGAAGGCAGTGGCTGCCTTCGCCGAGAAGGAGTCGGGCGTGGAGTTCATCAAAATGGAGATGGGCATCCCCGGACTGCCTGCCTCGAAGGTGGGCGTGGAGGCGCAAATCGATGCGCTGCGCAACGGCATAGCCAACAGTTACCCCGACATTCAGGGCTATCCCGAACTGAAACGACAGGCCAGCAGGTTTCTCAAGGCTTTCGTCGGTGTGGATGTGGATGCAGAGGGATGTATCCCGGTGGTGGGGTCGATGCAGGGCACCTTTGCCTCGTTCCTCCTCTGCTCGCAGGCCGACCCCAAGAAAGACACCGTGCTCTTCATCGACCCGGGCTTCCCCGTGCAGAAGATGCAGTTGCAGGTGATGGGGGTGAAATACGAGACTTTCGATGTGTATGACTTCCGTGGCGAGAAACTCGTGCCGAAACTGGAGAGTTATCTCTCCAAGGGCAACATCTGCGCCATCGTCTACAGCAATCCCAACAACCCGTCGTGGATTTGTCTTACCGAAGACGAACTGAAGGGCATCGGAGAACTCGCCACACGCTACGACGCCATCGTGATGGAAGACCTGGCATATTTCGCCATGGACTTCAGGAAGAACCTCAGCAAACCGTTCGAACCACCTTTCCAGGCTACGGCTGCCCGCTATACCGACAACTATATGTTGCTGGTGAGTGGCTCTAAGGCCTTCAGTTACGCAGGAGAGCGCATCGGCGTGGTGTGTATCGGCGACAAACTCTTCCATCGCCATTTCCCCGCTCTCGCCCAGCGCTACGAGGGACTGCCCTTCGGCATGGTGTTCTCCACCCGCATTCTCTACGCACTGTCGTCGGGAACGAGCCACAGCGCGCAGTATGCCCTCGCCGCTATCATGAAGGCGGCGTGCGACGGCACCTACGACTTCCGTAAGGAGGTGTCGGTCTATGGCGAGCGTGCACACCGCCTGAAGGAAATCTTCAAGCGTCACGGCTTCTATGTGGTCTACGACAAGGACATGGGCGAGGATATCGCCGACGGTTTCTATTTCACCATTGGCTATCCGGGAATGACAAGTGGTCAACTGGCTCACGAACTGATGTATTATGGCGTGAGTGCCATCTGCCTCATCACCACCGGCAGCCATCAGGAAGGGCTTCGTGTTTGCACGTCGTTCATCCGCGACAACCAATACGAACTCCTGGACGACCGCATGGCGATATTTGCTGAAAACAATCCGAGATAATCAGGAATTTCTAGAATATCTAGAGTTTCTAGAAAATCTAGAGCATCTAGGGATAATCAAAAAAACTGGGCGATGGCTTTAGGAATACTAAAGGTCATCGCCCAGTTGATATTTGGCCGGCATTGCCGGCTGTCATGCTTGAAGGTTTATTCTTCGGCAATACCGGCTTCCACCCAGGTCTTTGCCACGTTTTCGGCATCGCGGAGTGCCACCTCTTTCGACAATGGTGTGTTCTCGTCAATCTGATAGTTGTCGACGAGCAACTGTGCCAGGTCTTCTATGGTGAATTCCTTGTCCTGAATGCTGTTCCAGAGGAAAGCCGACGATTCGTTCATACTGATAATATTGGTGAAGTCGATGTTCTCACGACCTTCAGCCACGATAATCTGCTCGCCGCAGACCTCGCGCAAGTTGAAACCTTTTTTTGCTCTCATTTTCTTATTTTGATGTAATTGGTGATTCTTGAATAGGATAGGGAAGATGGGACGGCACTAAATCGGCTTGAAAAACTTCAGCCAGATGCGGCGGTAGAAGGCCAGCAGATAGCGGCGCATGGGGCGCAACCGCATCCAAAACCACGAATAGGTCTTCCACTTCCATCCGTCGGTGCGGTCGAGATGCTTGCGTCCCTTGCGGTAGAATCCCACCACCGAGGCCTTGATATCGGCCAGCGTGCAGTGTTCCGTGCTCAGGTTGCCGTCGCCGAGAAGTGTCACGGCATCACCCTCTATGGAGATGATGCGGTGAAGCACGTAATGTCCGGGGTCTATCTCTGCCAGTACGGGGTCGCCTACCTTGGGGTTCTGCGGACTGGTGAGCAGGGCGCAGTCGCGCTCTGTCTCGAGGAATGGCCGCATACTATAGCCCTTGAGGTTGATCTTTGCCGTATGTCCCTTCTCCAGTTCGCTGATAATGATGGGGAATAACTGGCTGTTCTCGAACTGTATTTTCCTCAATGTCGGTTGGGATTTGTTGTTCTTCGACATGGGTCTCTTCGATTATTTCACGGCGATAGTGGCACAACTCACCTCGGCAGCCTCCCTGTCGGGCAGGCAGTGGATGATATAGGCGTTGGTGGTCTCCACCACCTTTGTCACCGTGTCGCAGATGTGCCGGTAGATGTCGATGTCCCATTTCATCGACGAACACGAGGGGAGAACGGAGGTGAACGCCTCGATGGGCGAGAGTTTCTCCACGTAGTTGTGGTCGGCCCTGTCGATGCGCGACATGGCGCCGAGTGGCGCTTTCACGTTGCGGTAGCAGGGAGTCTTGCCACTCCATGGTGTGCCGTAGATATAGGGCTTGCCGTCGATGATGCGGATGATGGGGTTGTCATCGTTCATCAGGTCGCAGTTGGGGATATAGCGCAGCCACATGCTCACATGGGTCGACTTTCCCGTGCCGCTGACAGCGCAGAAGGGGTAGCCATAGCCGTTGTGGCGCACCAGAGAGGCGTGTATCATCAGCGTATCCTTGTAACTGCCAGCCATCGACATGGTGAGCATCACGCAGTTGGCGAGTCCGAAATGCCTTGCGTCGAAATTGCCTTTCAGCGCACATTTCACCTTGCTGAAGTCTTTGTTGCTCTGGAGCATGCTGCATTCGTTGCCCCTGTTGTCCTTGAAGAGCACCTGATAGCCTCCGTCGTCGAGAAGGTCGATGATGGTGGTGCCGTTGCCCGACTCAAAGTCGCGCACTCTGTCACGGCGGCTCTTCTCAATGGGCTTCAGGTCGTCGTCGACCACCATCTCATAGAGATATTCCTGGTCGGCAGGTTTCTCGGGCACCATAAAGTTGACGCTCGAACTGATGAGCGACACATTGTTGAGTTTGGGGTTGAGGAATGTAATCTTGATGTAGTGTTCTGCAATACACAGAATATGGGTTTCTGGATTCATCGTTGGGAATGATTTTGTGATTAATGACGTGGAGGCATGGAGGGTGGGGCATCGGCCGAACCGCTGGCTCCCTGTTGGGGGCGGTTGTCTTTCAGCGTGCCTTGTTGCTTCTTCTGTTTTGACTTCTCCACGCGTCGGGATGCTTTTTCAACGATGGTGGCATCGGCCATGAGCGAAGGGTCGGGCTTCACGGCATCAAACTGGAATTCATCATCGTCGATTTCGCGAACATCGAAGGCCTTGCGGCTCTTCTTCGAGCCGTTGAACTGCTTCTGCAACTTCTGAAATTTCTTCTGGATGTCTTTCTCCTTCAACGCGAAAGAGACAAAGCAGGTGCGGTTGTTCTCACCTCTCCCGACGAGATAGTCGCGCAATTGTGCGGAATACTCGGGACGGTTGACGAGCAGGTCGCCTTTTTCGTCAATCCATGCACTGTCGAGAATTTGTATGTCGGTAAAATAGACAATGGAGTCGTTGAAGGAAGCCGACACGCCGAAGATGTATACGGGTGTGCATCTCACCTTGCTCATGGCGGGCAATGCCTGGAGGATGAGCAGGATGGTGACTAATGCGGCGAGTTTTGATTTCATCAATCGATTCTTTATACCTTAAAAAAATTATTGTCCTAAATACGAGCGAAGCAACTTGTTTTTTGTGTTGTGCCTCAGGCGGCGGATGGCCTTCTCTTTAATCTGACGGACGCGCTCACGGGTAAGGCCGAATTTCTCTCCTATCTCTTCAAGGGTCATCTCGGGCTGGTTGATGCCGAAGAAAGCCTCGATGATATGGCGCTCGCGCTCGTTGAGGGTGAGGAGCGCACGGTTGATTTCGTTGCGGAGCGACTCCATCACCAACTCAAAGTCGGTGTCGGGAGAGTCGTTGTTGGGAAGGATGTCGAGCAGGCTGTTCTCTTCACCGTCGGCAAAGGGGGCATCCATCGACACGTGCCGGGTGTTCACCTTCAGCGCATCTTCGATTTTCTCCTCTGGCAGGTCCACGAAGTCGCCTATCTCGTCGGCACTGGGGCGCCGCTCGTGCTCTTGCTCGAAACGGTTGGCTATCTTGTTGATCTTGTTCACCGACCCCACCTGGTTGAGAGGAAGCCTCACGATGCGGCTCTGCTCAGCGATGGCCTGGAGGATGCTTTGGCGTATCCACCACACGGCATAGGAGATGAACTTGAATCCCCTGGTTTCGTCGAATTTTTCCGCGGCCTTGATGAGGCCCAGGTTGCCCTCGTTGATGAGGTCGGGCAGACTCAGCCCTTTGTTCTGATATTGCTTTGCCACAGAGACAACGAAACGGAGGTTGGCCTTGGTCAACTTCTCCAGGGCTTTACGGTCACCCTTTCGGATGCGCTGAGCCAACTCCACTTCCTCTTCTACCGAGATGAGTTCTTCGTGTCCTATCTCCTGTAAATACTTGTCGAGAGAAGCGCTCTCCCGATTAGTAATAGATTGCGTGATTTTCAGTTGTCTCATGTAGCATGAAATTTAAAGTGACTGCAAATTTACTATATTTCCAACAAAACAACAAAGAAAAATTCAAATATTTGCTTTTTCGTCACTTTTCCTTTATCACTTTTCCTTTCTCAGTGATGTCTGGCATTATTTCAGCAAACAAACACAGAGATACGGAGAAAAAACGCTGTCCTCTGTATCTCTGTGTCTCAGTGTTGATTATCTTTCTTCAGAAAGACGCTATCAGTCGTTGAGTTGCACGGCGAAGTATTTCTTCACACCTGCGGGGTTGAGGCCCTGGATGATGAGCACTGGCTCATCGCTGGTGGATGCCTCTTTCACTACCCGCTGCAAGTCGTCGAGGGTCTTCATCGCCTCATCGTTCACCTTGGTGATGATGAATCCCTTGGTGATGCCGGCTTCTTGCATCTTGCCCTTGCTCACCTTGATGACCTCGAGACCGTAACTGATGTTGTGCTGCGACTTCTGTGCCGAACTGATTTCCTTCAGGTTCACACCCAGAACGTCGAGGTCGGCGGTGCGCACCACGTCGGTGTTGCCTTGTGCGTTCTTCAGTTTGGCTGTCATCTCTTTCTTCGACTTGTCGCGCAGGATGCCCACCTTCACGGTGTCGCCGGGACGTTTGTTGGCGAGGATTTCCTGCAGTTCAGCCATCTTCGTCACCTTCTTTCCGTCGATAGACACGATGACATCACCCTCTTGGATGCCGGCGGCCTTGGCAGCGCCATTGTCTTCCACCTTGCTCACATACACACCGTCGTTGGTGCCCAGGTCTACGTCGATGCCCTTGGCTTTCTGTGCGTCGATATAGTTGTGTACGTCTTGTCCTACGATAGCGAGGAGAGCCCTCTGCACGGTGCCATACTCACGCAGGTCGCTCACCACCTTGTTCATGATGGTAGTGGGGATGGCGAATCCATATCCTGAGTAACTGCCGGTCTGTGAGTAGAGCATGGCGTTGATGCCCACCAGTTCACCGTTGGTATTGACGAGTGCGCCACCGGAGTTTCCGGAGTTGATGGCAGCATCGGTCTGGATAAACGACTCCACACCATTGGCATACAGCGACCTGGCCTTGGCGCTCACGATACCTGCCGTGACGGTGGAGTTGAGGTTGAAGGGGTTGCCTACGGCGATGACCCATTCTCCCACTTTCAACTTGTCGGAATCACCGATGGGAAGGGTAGGCAGGTTCTTGCCGTCGACCTTGATGAGGGCGAGGTCGGTGGTCTTGTCGGTACCGATGATGCGGGCACCGAACTCCCTGTTGTCGTTGAGGGTGACGGTAATCTCGTCGGCGCCGTCGACAACGTGGTTGTTGGTCACGATATATCCGTCGGCAGAGATGATGACACCCGAGCCGCTGGCCTCACGTGGCGGTGTCTGCACCTGTCGGCGCTGCCTGCCACCGCTACCTGGGTTTCCGAAGAACCCGAATGGGTCGCTGAAGAAATCGTCCCAGGGGTCTTGGGTCTCTACGGTGCGTGTCTGTGAGTTGGTCCTCACCTTGATGTGAACTACTGCTGGCACGGCTTTCTCTGCCGCGTACGTCAGGTCTACTAATCCAGCGGGTTCTGCCGACCAGCCGCTCAGCGAGATGGTGAGCGCTGCGGCGCAAACCGCTGTCTTCAGAATGGTATTGCTTTTAATCATCATAATGATAGTATTGAATTGTTGAATTGTTTCCGTAATAATGGATACAGATATCGCATCATTCACAATCGTAAGAGATGCAAAAATCGAGCCATTTCTATCATATTTGCTTGCAAAAATAGGAGCAAAAAATGTGAAATGGCTCTTTTTGTATAATATTTTGTCCTCTTTTAACACTAACAATCGCCATGTTAACGTAGCAAAGTTAGTTTTCAACAAAATTTTACTTTTTTTTATGACAATGAGCGCAGGAAGCGTAACTTCATAAACATCAAACCTTAAATCTCAAATCTCAAACCTCAAACCTCAAACCTTAAATCTCAAATCTCAAATCTCAAACCTTAAACCTTAAACCTCCAACCTAAAAAGCATCCAGCAGGATGAATGCTGCCCAATAGTATGGGTCGTCGTAGATGGGCTTCTGGGCTGCTTTTCTGGCTCGTTTCTGCCGTGAGGAGATGGCGTGGCGGCGTGAGCGGTTGCCGTTGTCGGTGGGTGTCATCGTGCGCAGGTCGTGTTGTGCCTGCCGAAGCGCCTCGTGGGCGTCCATGCCCTGCAGCAAGTATCCGTAGAAGAACGACATCAACTGTCGTGTGGCCACGTCGTCGACTTTCCACAATGTCATCAGCAGACTCTTTGCCCCCGCCTTCTTCAGTCCTCGTTGCAGTCCGAACACCCCGTCGCCGGTAATCTTGCCCAGGGCTGTCTGGCAGGCAGAGAGAACGAGCAGGTTGGTACTGCGCAGGTCGAGCACGGAGATTTCCTTTGCGGTGAGCACCCCGTTCTCGTGCTCCATCGTCTCCTCTTCGCCGGTGAGCGTCTCGTTGGCGCCGGCAAAGAGCAGTCCTGACCTGAGGAGCGCCTGGTCGGGTGCGTCCATCTCGTCATACATGGCGAGGAACGCCACTTTCCCGTTCAGCCCGCCTTTCCTCACCTCGCTGTCGGTCCAGTAGAACCCATGCGTGGCGATGTGGATGATGGAGGGAGCGTGTCCGGAGAGTTGCTTGAAAGCGGTTTCCGAGGCATCGGCGCCGATGTAGAGTGATGTAGGTATTTGTTGTTCGCTGAAGTTGCGTGCTATTTCCTCTGCCTCTTTCTTCGTTCCTGGCAGATATTTCGCCGCCCGTTTCTTTTTGTGTTGTCCGCTTTTTGTCGTGTCGTCGTAAGTGATACCGCCGAAGACGACTATCGACGGATTCTCCTTCGGCTGTTGCCGTTGGAGTGCCAGTTCGCGTGTCGACGAGAGGCGGTAGAGGGTCCAGCGGTCGCCCACGAGTTCACCGTTGTCCTCCCAGTGGGGCAGTGATTCTATGCCGATGTTGTAGAGTTCTCCTGCCGGAGAGAAATACACCCGTGTGGCCTTGTCGAGGTAGGGCGCGAGGGGTTGCCAGATGAGCCGTGAGAGTTGGCTGGTGTTGTAGAGTTTGTTGGCCTCTATCGCTTTAATCTGACTGGAGTTGGTGAGCGGTACCCATATGGGCTGTGTGGTTCTGGGGGGCATCACGAATGCCCCGTATTGCTCGAGGCCGTTGTCGTCTTTGTAGCAGGCAAACTCTATGGCCACGTCTTGCGGTTTCAGGTGTCTTACGACATCTTGCCATCCTATGACCAGCGATTTGGTGTAGTTGCCGTAGGTCTTCGACCTTTTCACCAACCTTCGTTCCTGATGGGTGATGGCGCGCTGCAGAGAGTCGATGTTCACGGTGCGCTGGCTGGGAGGCAGTTCTTGCATCCTGATGAGCAGGGCCCTATTGGCTTGCAGCGCCTGGTAAGCGCTGATCATTGTGGAGTCGCTGCTCTCCATGAGCAGGTTGGTCATTTCCAACTCGCTGTTCAGTAACAGTCCCTTGGCCAGCAGCGTGCCGTTGAGCGCGCTGCCCACCATGCTGGGGGTGGGGTTGGCGGAGGTAAGGAGTAGGAGGGTGTTGGTGAACCATGGCCTTACGCGGTGCCAGAATCTGTCGCGTTCCGACGGGGTGAGGTCGGCGAAGGTGTGCATCACGTTGGTGGTATAGCGCTCCGTGGCTTTCAGCGCGTAGTAGTCGGCGGAGTCGGTTTGCTCGTTGGCGGTGAAATAGATGGCCATCTTGCACATCGAGTGGGCGTAGGAGATGTGGTTCTCGCCGAGCAGCCTAAGCCTGAGGTTCATCGCCTGACGGCCGTAGTTGATGGCCTCCTCGGTGTTGCCGAGTGCGTAGTGGTAACTGGCGATATTGCTCACCGACTCAGCGTATTCGGGGTGGTTCTCGCCGAACGCCTCAAGGCGTGTCTCCATGGCCTGTGTGCCATATCGCATGGCCTGTGCCAGGTCGCCCTTTTTCATGTAGTAGTCGGCGAGGTTGCTCAGCGTGGTGGCATAAATGGGATGTTTCTCGCCGAGCAACTGTCGGCGCAGTTGCAGTGCCTCTGTAGCCCGGCTGATGGCATCGTCGTATTGTCCGAGATAATAATGGTATTTGGAGATGTTGTTGAGCGACTCCGCATAGTCGGTGCTCATCTCGCCTTTCACCCGTCGGCGGATGTCGAGGGCTTCCATGCCCAGGGTGAGCGCCTTCTCGTAGTTGCCCAGTCGTGAGTGGTATCCCGCGAGGTTGCTCACCGAGTTGGCATATTCTGTGCTCTCCTTGCCGAAGATGGCGGCGCGCAGTTGCATCGCGTCTCTTCCGAGGCTCACCGCCTTGATGTAGTTTCCCGAGTAGGAATGGTAGCGGGCGATGTTGTTGAGCGACTGTGCGTATTCCGCCGACAGCGTGCCGGCGAGTTGTTCACGCAACTGCATGGCCTCTGTGCCCAGTCTGATGGCCCCGGCGTAGTCGCCGAGGTGGGAATGGTAGCCGGCGAGGTCGGAGAGGCACTGCGCATACTCCATGGTGTGTGTGCCCGAATGTCTCTTCCATGCATCGAGGGCTTTCTCTCCGCATTCCTTGGCCATGACATACTGCCCGTCGTTCGACAGCCTCTTGGCCCGCTCCATGAGTGTCTGTGGGTGGAGCGAGTCGGTTGGGGCCGACGTGGCAGGCGACTGTGGCGATGCGCTGCCGCAGAGGCACCATGCCGCCATGAGCAAGGCGATGATTCTTCGGATGGTCACTACTTCAGGTCGAGTTTGTCGATGACGTCTTTAGAGATATAGTCGGCAGGTGCCTTGAGGGTGGTGATGACCCACGACCGTGTGATTTCGTTCCAGTCTTGTCGCTGCACCACCTGCCAACTGCGTTCGAGCAGTCCGATATCTTTCTTTGTCATTTCCTTACGGCGTTTGTAGTCGGCCTTCCAGTTGGCACGGTATTGGTCGGTCACCTCGCAACTCTCCTTGATGTCGATAGCGAGTTTATACTCACCGGTCCCCCAGCAGTCCTTGAAGTTGTCTTTCTCGTCGCGGAATCCCATATATGAGCGGGGCACGATAAAGCATTCGCCGGAAACTTTGTAGCGGGGCGCGTCGTCGCCGTGGCGTACGTAGCGCAGGAACCCGTCGCTGTCGAGGAGGTCGGGCGATACGGGGATGTTGATTCTGAAGGCTCCCAGCACCTGGTCTTTCTGCAACTGCACGATTTCATTCATCCACGACGACGACAGTTCGAGTTCCATGGCCAGCGTGAAGTTCTTGCGTTCCTCGAAGGAGTAGGGGATGCTGAGTTGGGTGTTGGGGAGGTTGGAGTGCTCCGGACTGAGGATGAGCGTGTCGAGCACCAGTTCGAACTTCGAGTGGTTGATGATGCGGTAGAGTTTGGTGCGGTCGATGTGGAACGATGCGTAGAAGAGGGTGTCGTCACCTTCCACCCTCATGCATCCTATGCCGTCGAAGCGCATGCCCTTGGGGTCCATGGCACCATCGAGTGAAGGGGCATCGTAGAAGTCGCTCATCTCCGACACCGTGGTGATTTTTGTCTGGAATACATTTTCTTTCATCACAGCCTCTTCCCATTCCTTCTTATGTCGAGAGTTCTTTGTGAGGAGCGAACCGATGGCGTTGACGCCCATGTCGATGAAGGCGCTGACGTATCCGCCGGCGATGCCTTTCACGGCTCCTGCCCCGGCAGAGAAGAGGTCGCCGAGGTATCCGCGTGAACTGTCGCGCTCGTCGTTGAGTTTGCTGAGTTCACTTCCCAACTCGTCGCTGGTGTATACGAAGGTTTTATAAGTGACGGCCTGCGCCTTTGCGCCCAGTGTGCATACGCAAGAGAGGATGAGGGCAACGGCTGTCTGTCTGAGTCGTTTATTCCCACGCCATGAAAGTGGAAAAGAAGTGGTTAATGATGTCATTCGGATAAGTATTTTAAGAAGTAATGATATTCGATGTGCAAAGATAGTGAAAGCCGAGCGGAATATGAAACAAAAGACGAAGTTTTTTGTTTCTATTCCCGAGGCGCATCCTATCTTCGAAAGTGTATCAAAACTCATCGTCTCATAATTTGTTGTCATAGGTATTGTCCCAAACTATTATTTTGCAGGTTCCATACCGCGCACTTTCTGTAG
>OMZE01000039.1 GCA_900315455.1 uncultured Prevotellaceae bacterium
GGCCCCTGAGGCGGCATAAAAAGGTGTTCTCGTCAAAATCAAGACAAAATCAAGATTTTCGAACAATGGCTACTGTCGAGCCTGAAGAATTGAAAAAAAGACAAAAATGGTGGCTTATGATACACTTTCAAAGATAGTGAAAGCCGAGCGGAATACGAAAAAAAACGATTTTTGTTTCTATTCCCGAGGTGCCGCCTATCTTCGGCGGAGCCAAAGATAGTGAAAGGTGAGTGAAAAGCCTGTCCTACCGCCCAAAAACAACAGAATCAAGGGGACAGGTTTGATTCCTTAGACCGCCAAAAATAGCACAAACCCCGAAAGAAGGAAATACTTTCGGGGTTCATGATTCTATATCGAATGGCTTATGCTTTAATACTTTAATATCAGATATTGGAAGGGAGAAAGGACAATGGTCTTCTCTAATTTGATGTCTTTGTCGGTCATCATGTCTTTTGCTCCATGACCAATCCATTTTTCAGGGTTCTGAGCCGTCTTCTCCTCATTACGTACATTGACAAGCACGAGGAAATGCTCCTTGCCATCAGTCTTTTCAAACACCAGTACATCAGGGTCAGCATAGGTGGTCAACTCTCCTTTCCGCAGCGCAGGATGCTCATTGTATAGACCAATCAGTTTTTTGTATTCCTGATAAATCTCGGGCTTGGCACTCCAGTCTACCGGAACATACTTGAAGAAATTGATAGGTTCGGGATAGCCTACCTCCTGCGAACCATATATGAGCGCTCCACCATGTGGGAAAATGCTGGCCACATAGGCTGCCATGGCTCCGCGGTCGTTGGTGAATTGAACACAAGGCTCTTTCTCGGTGGCATGGTCGTGGTTGGTGGTGAAGCGGAGTTTGACCTTCCCGGCAGGCAGACTGTCGTATTCAGCCTTGTCGGCTGCTATCAGGTCTGATGCGGGTGCGCCATCAAATACTTTTACCAATGAGTCCTTGTAGTCCCATCCATAGTTCATGTCGAAACCGCCAATGGTGAAGTTATCCGGACGCTTGCCTTCTGCCAACATCACAATCTTCCGTTTGCCGGCAGCAGCACGGAGTTGGTCGATAGCATCTTTCCAGAAGTCGGCAGGCACACCATCCGCCACATCGCAGCGGAAACCATCGATGCCTACATCGACAATCCAGAACTTCATGGCGTCGATCATGGCCTTCCTCATGTCCTCATTGTCATAATTCAGGTCTGCCACATCATACCATTCCCAGGGGCGTGGATGAATGATAGTGTCGGTCTTTTCATCGTGGGTATACCAGTCGGGATGTTCTTTAACCCAGGGATGGTCCCATGCGGTGTGATTGGCCACCCAGTCGAGAATAATGCCCATGCCTTTCTCATGACAAGTATTGGTAAGATTCTTAAAGTCATCGATGGTGCCGAATTCCGGGGCGATGGCTTTGTAGTCGCTGATGCAGTAGGGCGAGTTCTTCCCTTTTTCTATGCCGATGGGATAGATGGGCATCACCCATATCACATTCACACCCAGATCGCGGATAGAGTCAATACGGCTGGCTACCGCATTGAGAGAGTTTTCGGAAGCGAACACACGGGGGTTCACCTGATACATGGCAATGTCTGCAACTGCCGGCATTTCAAAAGCAGCCTCATTTTCCTTTGGTGGCTCACAGGATACGGCAATTGCTAAAATGAAGATGGATAAAAGAAGTTTTTTCATAAAAAATAGAGCATAAAAATATCGAATACAAAAATAAGGGAAAAAACAACTGCAGATTTTCAAATCGCAATAAATCTGATTGTTACCTTGTGCAAACGATTGAACAGAGACGCGAATATGTATATGATGCAATAAGTAAAAATACCACTTGATTGTCTCAACCATTTACCGCAAACTTCAGAACTCCTTTCTATTTGCTGTAGTTGAGTTAAAAAGAGCATAGAATATGTTTGCAGAATCCAAAAAAATATTATATTTGCAGCGCAAGAATTCTAAACCATTTTACAATATGAAAAGATTATCACTGGCTATTGCCTTGCTGTGCTCCACTATGATGCTGTCGGCACAGGAAACCATCAAAGTCAACTATCAAGGAGCAAGACCCACTATCAGCGACTTTGCTTGGGCTTTGCTTTCCAATTATGTGTGGAACGAAGAAGATGACGTTCTCGATGAATCGACAAATGCAGCCAAGCAGGCTTGGACAAATTATCGCAAGGGTATTCCGCTCGAAGAGGGCGATAAGATTACCGTCGACCAGAAAAACGGATACGCCGTCTATGAGTCTTGTGATGGGAATGATTGTTTGATCGTGGAGATGTGCTATTGGAACGAGTCCGACCAGAAGCACAAACTATTTGCCTACAATGTGAAATGCTACAGGGATGGTGCTTATTCGCCAGGCCAGTTTGACGGTCTCCTTTTCTACCGCTACAACAATGCCACGAAGAAGATGACCTCTTGTGAGGCTCCTGGCTTTGAGGTGGAGTTTGGTACTGAAGACGGCGCCTGGGTCTGCTACGATCTGCCGCGCGTCGGCAAAAACATCATTTACACAGAGTGGAAAGATAACAAGAAGAAGAGGCAGAAGACTCTGAAATGGAATGGACGCAAGTTCAGTTTCTAAGTTTTAAACGCTTCATTATCTCAACCATTTGCAGTTGAGCCTTGATGGCTTTGTAAATATCTCCTAACATTCCTGACATTCCTGATATTCCTGAATTCCTGTCATTTTTCCCTGATATCAGATAATATTTGGTGTGGGATATCGTTATTTTAGAAAAAGACACACATGAAGAAGTATTTTGTTTTGTTATTGATGGCCTTGTTCTTCTCGTCGGCGATGAAAGGTCAGGAACGCGTAGGAACCTTCTCGCTGATACCGAAAATCGGCGTTAGTCTAGCCAATCTGTCGGGCGAGGAGATATATTATAATAATGCGGAAATTCCTGCCAAAGGGAAATACAATGCCCGGTTTGTGGGAGGCGTGGAAGCCGTTTACCAGATGCTGCCCATGACAAGCATATCTATCGGAGTGGGCTACGTACAGCAGGGATGCCGGTTCTCTGACCTTGAGTTTGGCAACCCCGAGACCATTTCGGAGAGTTGGGACGATGTTCGCTCCAGATTGGACTATATCCAGTGTCCGCTCACCATCAACCAGTATATAGCGGATGGACTGGCCGTGAAGGCAGGTCTCCAATTGGGGTTCCTCCTCAATTCGGACTACTCCTTTTCGCTCACCCCCATCAAGCATTTTCCTGATGGCTCGATAGAGTATGGAAAGACCGAGGACATGACGATAGACCAAAAAGACGTGATGCGCTCAGTGGATGTCTCTATCCCCGTAGGTCTTTCGTATGAGTATCTCAATGTGGTGCTCGATGCCCGTTATCATTTCAGCCTGACTGATATCTACAAGGACAAGTCGTGGCCTTCAGAGAAAAACAAAGTGTTCACTATCACCGTGGGATATAAGTTCAATCTCTAGAAAGAGAGGTAAAGGCAAGAATCAAGGGGAGAGGTTTTAATTCCGCGGAATCAAAAACCTCTCCCCTTCATTTGGCTTACTTCTTCCTGGCCCTGAAATAGAGCATGGCTCCCTCCACGTGGAAGTCGATGATGTCATAATATGGCTCCAGGCGCCGACGCACATCGCTGGCCGTGTCGAAAGGTGGTGTAAACCATCCCATGTGGGTCATTACTGTCTTGGCGAGACAGTCGGCAACCTTCTGCTCTCCTGCTATATAGAAACAAGCCAACAGTTCTCCGCTAGGTTTCAACGTGCGCAGAATCTCTGAGTATGCCTTGTCTTTATCGGGGAACACATGCAGTCCGTTCATGCAAAGCACGATGTCGAACGAACCATCCTTGAAAGGCAACGCGCCTACGTCGCCCTGTATTGTCTTGATATTGGAAATGCCCGCTTCACGAAACCTGTATGCTGCTTGCTCGAGCATGTCATGGCTATAGTCCAGGCAGGTGATGTCGGCTTGCTTCATCCTGCCATACTTCTCGGCAGTGAATACAGCCGTTCCCACGGGCACGTCGAGCATGCTGCCCTTGAAGTCATCTGGAATCCATCCCAGCACCCTGCGGGCAATCTCGTTGTCATCTACACCGCCCCAAAGCAACCTGAAATACAACTTGCTCCACCACTTGCCTTGCGTGATGGCATCATCATAGAAACTCTTGCTGAACTTGTACGAATTCTTAATCTTGTCTTTCTTCATCTTTTTCTTTTTTTTGTTTCCGGGTGCAAAGGTAAGGAATATTCATTGCAACTCAGTTGCAAAGTTTGGAACCGCTCTTAGAATCCCTTCTTAGGTTTCCGAACCCTATCTTTACTAAAAGGTGGCAGATCGTCACCGACATGCCACCCACTTCGTTAATAAATCTATGAAATACGTACCTATAATACTTGTCTTCGCGGTTGCAAAGTTATGGCGAAAAAAAGAAATAGACAATACCTAAAAATGAGTGTTTTTATGAGTAAATGATATAATCACTGTACAAGACAACTTAAGAGCCAATCCTGGAGCAACATAATAGTTGGCCTTCCATACACATCAGTCTACAGACTTGTCAATCAAGGATAGATGCTTCAAGGACGAAGAATTCATAGACTGCCCCCTTGGTTCCCAATGAATTTTTTGCCTAGTATGAGAAATTTAAAGTGCTCAATTTGGCTTTTCATTGGTTTAATCGTACCTTTGCAGCGCAAAAAGTCAAATAGAACAAATCAAAATCAATATTATTAACATTTCATAATATGAAAAAGATGCTATTGATGGCTGTAACCGCCATATCGGTTACGATGAGTGTTAACGCTCAGGATGATGCATTGCAACCCTATTTTGAGTTGGACCAACTCCCACAACTGATTAATATTATGCCGCCTCCTCCTGCTTTCGACAGCCCGGAGTTTGCCAACGACGTGGTGCGCTATGGATGGGGCAAACAGCAGCGACAGGATAAAGAACGCGTGGAACTGGCCATTGCCGATGCGGAATGGGACGACCACACCAAACTTTATGCACAGTGGAAAGATGCTTTCGGACTGGAGATTACCGAGACCGGAACACCCGAAATATGGAAACTGATGGAGACTAGCCTTGCCACTACCGACCCCATGCGTAAGGAGACCAAGGCATTCTATCATCGCCAGCGTCCTTTTGAGCGTTTCGACGACTCCATGCCGTCGCATGAGGAAGACAACTTGCGCGGTGAAGGCAGTTATCCCTCTGGCCATAGCCTACGCGGATGGGGCATCTCACTGCTCTTGGCACAGATAGCCCCTTCACGTGCCGATGAAATCTTCAGCCGTGGCTGGGACTACTGCAACAGCCGTGTTATCGTGGGTGCCCACTGGCAGAGTGATGTTGATGCCAGCCGTACTGCTGCCAGCATCGGCTTCTGTGCTTTGCAGGGCAGTGAAGCCTTCATCACACAGATGAAGAAGGCACAGCAGGAGTATCAGGAGAAGACCGGCAGTGCGGGCATGCGCACGGTCGTTGCTCCCGACAATCAGTCGTCTGCCCGTATCTACCGCATCGATGGCACAGCCGTTGATGAGAACGCTCAGGGTATCATTATTGAGGAAGGAAAGAAAATAGTGAAACCATGAGGTGGTCACTCAATTAGTAATCACGGAGGCAGTCGGAAGATTGCTTGCAAGAGAACAATGAAAAAGGCGCGGAATCACACATTCCGCGCCATTTTTAATGTAAAACTATTGAATTGCGTTACTTCCATTTGACCAGCAGATCGGTGAGCGGCTTGGCGGTTTCCGAGGCAATCTTGTCGATAAACTGCTGTGCCTCTTTCTCGTCATAAGGCTCTCCGAGGTCATTGGTGAAGGTCTTTTTCCCGTCCTTCTCTGTCACGGTGAATAGTTGATTGAAGCCCTCATGTTCTGTCTTCTCATAATAGGTGGTCTTTTCGCTGTCCTTGATCACCAGCGCATCACCCTGGAATGATAGTTCCTGTCCTTCGCAGACGGGCACTCCGTCAAAATTGTCGATGTCTTTCATGTCTTTGTAGAAAGAGAGGAGCAGTCCGTCCTTACCGTCTTCAGAAATCAGGAAGACATAGTCGCCGGCAAGAGCGTAGTGGGCGATTGGCTTATCCTCGCCGATAGACATCTCCCACAGTGCTTGAATGTCCTCCAGGTGCGCCTGGATGTTGCTCTCTGCCGCAGACACAAGGGCAGTGTCGGGTGCTGCATAGGCGGGTTGATCACTGGGTTGGGCTTTCTCCGGGGCTTTGTTGGTGCAGGAAACGAATACCAGACCCAAAGCCATCATGGAAAACAAAACGGTTTTTACGAATACTTTTTTCATTGTTTTTATGGATTAATGATAATGGCTGAAAGAATACGAAGAATTAGTTACAAAGATATGTAAAGAATCGTTTTCTTGCATATAAAAGGCGCATGCTTTTGTCTTTATTTTTCCATAATTCACATTATTTAACCGAATGAATCCTACACCCGAAGAATGCTGCGGCTCGGAAAAGAAAACAAAAACTTTGTTATTTGTTTTGCTTTTCGCTCACCTTGCACTACCTTTGCCGCTGCGCGGCGAAGGTAGGCTGCACCTCGGGAATAGAAACAAAAAACTTTGTCTTTTGTTTCGTATTCCGCTCGGTTTGCACTACCTTTGCACTATCTTTTATGGTGCCGGTCTATCAAAGGCACCTTTTGGCTACATAACACCACCGATTATGAGAAGAAATCATTTCCTCAGCATGTGTCTCGCTTCGTGCTTGGCCATGCTCTCCACTGGCGCCATGGCACAGGCCCTTTATACCACCGATGCCCGCGATACCTACCAGGTGGGCGAGACAGTGTCGATTAAGTATGAGGGCGCACAGGCCGGCGACCGTATCATCATCTACCACAACCTCTCCATCCTGCCTCTGGCAGAAGCCCTCGACGTGGTACAGGCCGAAGGGGTGTATGATGTTCCCCCCGTGCTGCAGCCGGGCAATTACACCGCGCTCCTCGCCAGGGGAGCAAGCGCATTGGCACGTCTCGACTTCCGTATGGCCGACCTGTCGATAGAGGCACCCCGTCGCATTATGGTGCTCTCCGACATCCATGTGATGAGTCCCGACCTTGTAATCGACCCATCGAGTGAGGCCTTTGCGAAGATGACGGCAGGCGACAGGAAATTGTTGAAATACAGTTACGAGATATTCCAGACCTACTGCGACACTATCCGAGCCCTCAGGCCCGACCTCGTGCTCATTGCCGGTGACCTCACCAAGGATGGCGAACTGCTCAGCCATCAGGCAGTGGCTGCCGGACTGAAGCAGTTGCTCGATGAGGGCATCCCCACACTCGTCGTTCCCGGCAACCATGACATAGAGTGCAAGATGGGAAGGGTGTACGACTACGACGGGTCGCACGCGGCAGAAAACATCACCATAGAGCAGTTTGCCGAAATCTACCACGACTTCGGCTATGATGGCACGACGGAGCGCGACCCCAACTCGCTCTCCTATGCCTGCGAGCCGTTCCCCGGTCTTGTACTCATCTGCATCGACGACAGCCGCACCCCGTCGAAGGGCGATACGGGCTATGGCGAGGCAGAGTTCGGGCGCATCATACAGCCCACCCTCGACTGGGTGATAGAGAAGGCCGATGAGGCAGCAAAACAGAACAAGAGGGTATTGGCAATGATGCACCACCAGATGCTGGAGCATTTCAACGGTCAGTTGTCGTTCTTCGAGTCGGCGGTGACGGAGCATGGCGACAGCATCGCCCGCATCTTCGCTGCCCACGGCATCAAGGCTGTGATGACAGGACACATGCACGTGCCCAATGTGGCTAAGATGTGGAGCGTCGACAGGCAAGACTCCATCTACGACATCAACTCGGCTTCTACCATCTCTTATCCCAGCCAATACAGGATGTTGCTCTTCGACGATAACCTGACGCGGATGGACGTGGTGACACGGACGGTGAACAGCACCCCCTCGCTGGCAAATCTCCAACTTGCCGCCCGCGAACAGATACGTGTCACGCTGCCCGAGACCGTGAGGAGACTCACCACCACCTACCGTGCCACGCTCGACCAGATGCTGCAGCAGTTCAGCGGCATACCTGAGTTCGACAATGCCATCAGCGACATCCCATCCGACAACGACGAGTTGGCTGCCCTTGCCTACGAGGCATTTGGCAATACCTTGGAAAAGGTGGTCTTCACCTCGGCAGAAGGCAACGAGAACCTGAAGGGTGCCGCCGAAGTGATACTGCAGCAACTGAAGACAGACTGCGCGAAGGCCTGCGACCTCATCTTCGACAACCAGAACGCAGACACGCGCGCCTTCCTCACCACCATCCTTCAACTGATGGTCATGGAGAAGGCAGAGCCGATGGTGAAGAGCATGCTGAGCGACGTGTCGTTCCTCGGCACAGCCGACGAGAACCAGACCGACGACCTCTACCTTACCATCCGCCTCACCGAAGAGCAGAGTGGCATCCATGCCATATCACCCGACGAGGAGAATGCCTCTGCCACGGTCTATACCATCACCGGCATGCCCGTCTCCGGCAACACCTCTTCACTGCCCAAGGGCATCTACGTGAAGCGTCAGGGAAACAGCGTGAAGAAGGTATTGGTGAAATGAGATTGAGGTTTGAGATTTGAGGTTTGAGATTTGTGGTTTGAGGTTTATCATGCTTGGCATGATGAACATTGGCGGCGCCTCAGCAAACTGAAAGTAAACTCTCGTTTGCATTCGGCTTGCACGATGTTTGAGATTTATCATGCTTTGCATGATGAACATCGGCTGCGCCTCAGCAGAGGGAAAACAATTCCACTCTGCCGAGGCGCCGCCGATATTTTGGGTTGGAGATTTACCGTATGTCGCTAAATCGTCGCGACCACCAAGAGTCCCGTATGTCGCTATATTGTCGCGACCACCAAGAGTGTCCCGTATGTCGCTATATCATAGCGACCAAGAGATGAAACTGGGGGAGCGGAGGCTTGGCATGGTTGTTATTCCGACCTGTTGAGGATGATATTGATGATGTCCGTCACGTCAGAGATGTTGATGAGACCATCGCCGTTGGCATCGGCATGCTTGGCGTTGAACGGATTCGGGTTGTTGCTGAGGATGTAACTGATGATGGCCGAAACATCAGAGATGTTGATGAGGCCGTTATTGTCTACGTCGCCGATGAGGTTGTTGTCTACAATTTTGAATTTCGACCGTCCTATCATGGTGAACCTTCCGTTGGAGTCGACGCCGAGGAGGTCGGTCATATACCATCCTGGCTCCAACTTGTTGCCGAAATTGAAGGTCAGGGTAGATGTCTTGCCGGCTTTCACGGTGATAAACTGTGCGTCATCGCGGACGGCAGCCCAGCCTTCAGGGTCGTTGTCGTCTTCGCTGTACTGCTTGTAGAGTTCCGTCCTGACGTAGTGCTGGTAGGTCTTTTTCGCGCTGTTCTTCACTTTGGCAGTCATTACCACTGGCAGGTTCTTCACCTCCAATAGCGCCTCATTCGAGTAGTTGGGTTTCCAACTTTCAGTCTTAAGGCCTCCCGTTGCCGCCACCACATTGATGGTCTCCTGCCATAAAGGATGATAGTTGTTGTCGTTGCCACCCTCGCAGAGTGTCAACTCCTGTTGCCCTACAGTATTCAGCCACACCTCCATGGTGATGGTCTTCGTGGCACCCGGGTCGATTTGTACTCCCGTGGTCCTGACGAGTTCTGAGCCAGAGTACATGTTCAGGTGTGTGGCACCCACCTCGCCGTTATTGGTGATGGTCGCCTTGAAAAGGTGGTAGCCCTGTTGGAAACTTTCATCCTCTTCCATGCTCACGAGTGTGAAGTCGCATTGTGAGTCGTCGTGGGGAGTGAGGGTGAGTTTCTTTGCCTCTATCTTGGCATCGAGATACACAGGTGGTGTAAGGGGTATGGGGCGCCATTCTGAGCCTTCTTCTCGCTCACGATACATGATCTTCACCGTGTAATTTCCTGTGGCGAGGTTCTTGCCGAAGGTCACCTTCGGGTTCCATTCAAATATATAGTCGGGGTTGTCATCGGCCTCTGCCAGCAGTTTCACCATCTCACCGTTCTTGAACAGACCGAGTCCGTAGGTGATGGGGATGGACGAATGGGAATTGTTGTAAATCATCGACTGGAATTTCACATCCTTGAAGTTGGCAGATGACCCGCTGCGGCTATAGGTGGAAGGGTCGGCATCGAGATAATCTATATAGATGTTAGGCGCCTCGCTGTTGCTGCCGTCCTTATTGGGATAGAGTCCGATGTGCGCGTAACCGTAACCGCCCCATCCAGGCACTCCGTCGGTGTCGTATTGGTTGTCTTCGTTGAGTAGACTCAGGAGAAAATAGCCGTTCTTCAAACCATCCCAACCCCAGTTGATATGGAAGAAACCGTTGCCGTCGTAGCCGTCGCAGATGAACTCATGGCCGGCGCCGTTGCCCGACATTCCCCCGTAGATGACGGGGTGTCCTGCGCTGAGTTCGCTGTAGATGAGTGCGTCCCATTGTGCTTCGGTGTAAGCACTGCGTTCGGCGACATACGCCGAGGGGTTGTAGTCGAAATACTCCGCCATCTCTGTCACCACGAAGGTACTCGCTCCCGAACCGCTTGGAGTGTAGTCCATCAGCATGGCCTGTCCGCAGTAGCGCATCAGTTGGGCAACTGCAATGGCGGAGGCATCCGTCTGGTCGCGGGTGTATTTCGGGGCCATACCTTGCCAATCGAATGTTGTAGCGGGCAGTGCATCGCAATTGATTTGTAAACTGTAGGTCATGTATTCTGGTATCGCACCGACTCCTTGGGGCCATTGGTAGAAATACATCAACTGTGCCATGGCAGTAGCCACGCATCCCGTGGCGCACGGCTGGCCGTCGTATGTAGGACACATGTTGTTGTAGGGTGAGTCTTGTCCCCAGGAGGTCTCGCCTAGTAGTGGCCTCACTTCTGCCTTGTTGGCGAGTGGGCTTTGCCGTATGCTGCTCACCCGTTGTTGGTGTGCCCTGGCGGCGAAGGCGTCGAGGATTTCGCGGAGTGGGGCAGGCAGCGTGTTGGCATCAAACTCCCCGTTGTCGGCATAGCCGATGATGGGGGCAGAGGTGTCGTCGCCGCTCACGATGACGTAGCCTTTGCCCTCTTTGTTGTCGAAGACGTAATAGGCTCCGCCTGGCTCAGCGAAGTTGAGGTTGAGTGAGGTCGTCTGTGGGCGTGACGGGTTGGTGCCCACCTGACTTCTCTTCGTGATGAACGTCTTGGCTCGCTGTCGTGCCTGTTCCAGTGTCACGGGAGTGGCATGCAGGGCAAGGGAGAACATGCCCATGAGGAAGAGGGCAAGGACTTGACGTGTGGTGGCATGTAGTTTTCTCATAGTGGCATCGAATAGTTGAAGTTGATAGTAATATGAGCCAAAGATAGAAAAAAAAGAGAGAAAATGCAAAAGAATCGGAGATTTTTTGCATTTTCGAGTAAAGGATTGGGCAACATACAAAATGAAAACCCGAATATCAATATCAACACAGAGGTACAGAGATACAGAGTTCTTTTTGTCCTCTGTGTCTCTGTACCTCTGTGTGGTATTTATATATGGAAGATGCCGCCTATCTTCGGCATGTCCCTACATGGCCTTTATTTCCGTTTCAATACGGCCGCCTTGGTTTGTTTCTTACCGTTCTCCTCGAAGGTGACGTCGCCGCTGAAGTCGTTCTCCACACGGGTAAGTTCGATGAGCACGCGCAGCGTCTCGATGCTGTCGCGCTTCTGCGATCCGGTGAGGGTGATGTTGTCGCCGAGATACCCTTCCACCTTCACTGAGCGGCTGCCCCACTTGAAGGTTCCTGTGAGGTCGTCGAGTTCATTGCCGTGGTGAAGGTCAAGAGAGGCGGTGTCGGCCCCTACCTTGCCAATGAGCACGAAATGTGACCGCTCATAGACCCGCCTCAGGCTGTCGACGCGTCTCAGGCTGTCGGCTTTTCGGATATTCAACTGTCGCTGTCGCTCCAGCGAGTCTTTCTGGGCGGAGAGCAGCGAGTCGGTGCGCTTGCGTGCTATTTCTGTGCTTTCACGGAGCATCTGTTCACTCTTATTTTCGCCGCACGAAGCCCATAGGGTAAGGACAAAGAGTGCTGCCAGGACATGGAATGTAAATTTTCTCATATTCTTTGATTTCCAATCTAAATATCGAATTTCATCTTTTGGTCGCGACGAAATCGCGACCTACGGTAAACCTCCAACCTTAAACCTTAAACCTTAAACCTTCAACCTCAAACCTTAAATCTCAAACTCTCATTCCCATCCCATCAGTTGCTGGAGGAATGTGGTGAGTTCTTCGCCCATAAGTGCTTGGCGCTGCAGAGAGGGATGACCCTGAGAACCCATACCCAGCGAACCGTCGTCGGGTGTGAAGTCCATGCGGTAGACCTCGTGGTCGCCCCGGCTTGCGGCATCAGCGATGGCGGCATCCTGTGCAGCCTGGATGTCGGTAAGCCTTTTCGACACCGGTATGGCCCCGATGAGGTATACGATTTTCGCCTGTGGATAGTAGTTGCGCAGCGTCTTCGTAAACGCCTTGAAGGCTTCGGTGAGGCGTGTCGTGTCGTATTTCCCCACAGAGGTGTCGTTGCAGCCCAGGTTCACGCACACCACGTCGGGCTGGAAGAGCGAGAAGTCCCATTGCTCCCCTTGTGTGGCGTAGAACGTGTGCGGATAGACATTGGGCATGATTTGCTCGGGAATCTTCCCTGCGTAGTTGCGGTAGAGTCCGATGCCGCTGCGTGCGCATACCTGGCATTGGGCGCCGAGGTTGCGTGCGGCGATGGCGGCATAGGTGTAGTAGAAGTTCTGCTTGCTGAAGAGAAAGGTCTTCTCCGTGCCGTCGCCCTCGATGCCATAGCCGCAGGTGATGGAGTTGCCGATGAACTCGATGCGGCGGTCGGGCAGGGTGGGGCGTTCGCCCAGTGAGCATCCGTCGTCGAGGAGCAGGCCATAGAATGTGGGTTTCTTGCCATGCCCCTCAATGATATAGGTGAGAGTGAGCGAATGCTCTCCCTCCGGCAGGCCGTTGGCGAGCCGTGTGATGCCGTCGCCTTTCATCACTTGCACCTTGTGTGGTGCGATATCGTCCACCTCGACCATGAAATAGCCGCAGTCGGAGTTGGTCTTCATCGCTGCCGAGGTGCCTGAGAACGTGCAACGTATCTGCACACCGGGGTATGTCCATGCCACTGCCCCAGGCCGGTAGGTATGGCTCACCCTTCCTACATAGGCAAATCCTGATGCCGTGGCAGGCACCAGTTGCGACGCGCCGGCATGGATGGCCATGATCATGGCAACCAGCAGCAGTATTTTCCGGGAAACTGTCATTGCTTTGTTTGGCGATTTAGAATTGGGTGTAGATGAACGGCTGTATGTCGTTCTGCCTGTAGTTGACCACCACTTGCAGAATGACGATGAGGAGGATAATCTTAAACATGATGGGGGTGTTCACATACCATTCCTTCAGTTTGTCGAGATGCTTCTGGCGGATGGCATGCAAGGCGAAACCGAGCACCACGAATACGGTCCATGCCGTGCGTGTCTCAACGAACGGCGCGAGGTATGCCAGGCTGAAGTCGCTGAAGATGCGCCCGATGATGGTGAATGCCGTGTTGAGGTCGGCAGAGCGGAAGAATACCCAGGTGAGGCAGATATATAGAAAGGTGAGCAGGAAGGAGCCCAGCCTCACATACCAACTGTTGGGTATGGGGTCGAGCCATCGCTTGCAGAACTTGTGTATCACCAGACCTATGCCGTGGAGTGCTCCCCAGATGACGAACATCCACGATGCCCCATGCCATAGTCCTGCCACCAGCATGGTGATGAAGTTGTTGACGTAGGTGCGCACCTTCCCGCAGCGGTTGCCGCCGAGGGGGATGTAGACATAGTCGCGGAACCAGGTGGAGAGGGAGATGTGCCACCGGTGCCAGAATTCCTGCAGGTTGAGCGACTGGTAGGGGAACCGGAAGTTCTCTTTCAACTCGATTCCCAGGAGCGAGGCCAGTCCGATGCTGATGTCGCTGTAGCCGGAGAAGTCGCAGTAAATCTGCAAGGTATATCCCAGCACGCCCATGGCGTTCTCGAAGCCCGAGTAGGCGGTGGGGTCGTCGAAAATCCAGTTGTTGTATTGCGCGATATAGTCGGCGATGAGTGCTTTCTTCAGCAGTCCGCTCATGATGAGCCACAGTCCGTTATACACCTGGGTGTCGCCGATGTGGTAGCGGTGCTTGATTTGCGGGATGAGTGTCTCGGCGCGGGTGATGGGGCCTGCCATGAGCAGGGGGAAGAAGGTGAGGTAGAACGTGTATTCAAGCAGGCTCGTCTCCGTGGTGAACCTCCCCTTGTATACGTCGACGGTGTAACTGATGGCCTGGAATGTGTAGAACGATATTCCCACAGGCAGGATGATGGCCAGCGGCGAGAAGTTGGAGCGGGTGAGTTCGTTCAGAATCTCAATGAAGAAATTGGTGTACTTGTAGTAGAGCAGCGGCAGCAGTTCCACTGCCACGGTGAGCCACATCAGTCCTTTGCGCCGAGGCCCTTCCCACTCGTCCATCTTGCGTGTGAGGTAGTACGACAGCAGCACGGTGGCGGGCAGCAGGAGCATCAGCACCCCGTTGGCCTTGTAGGCGAAGAACAGGCTGAACGCCACCACGTAGAGAAGCATGAGTGTCTTGAAGGAGTGGCGTATGGCGATGTAGAGCCCGAAAAACAGCACGAAGGCCACGGCGAAAGGCAACGACACAAGCGACCACGCTTTGTCAGGAGTCGTGAAGAAATGGATGAGTTGGTCGAACATTGCCCTTCGTTTTGTGGGTTATACTTGTGGTAGCGCGATGGGCTTCTTCGGGCGACGGCCCTTGTCTTTCACTTGCATCACCTCGATGTGCTCGATGTTGTACGACTGCTTGCAGTCGGGCACGGTGAGTACCACGGGATGGACACAACTGTCGCTGTTCATCCATTCCGCCACCTTGTCCATCCACACACGGGCACCGCTCGTGGTGGGGTGCAGATGGTCGTTGCGGCGCTCCATCTCCAAGTGCCGTGAGTCAAAGAACGACTTGGGCCCGAACACCTTCGCTATCTCTTCGTTCAGTCCGGCGTCAGGCTTGGTGTTGGGAGGGCCGATGAAGATGCAGGGCAAATCGCCCACCTTCGCCTTCATCTTGCGGAGGTTGTCGTTGATGGCCTTCACGTTCTTCGACGACAGTTCGTTGCTGCCCATGCAGAAGATGACATACGTGGGGTCAACCTCCTCGATGTAGTAGTCGAGGGTGAGGCCGCTCCATCCTATGGTGGTGCTGCCATACCACGTCACGGCATACATTGTGTCGCCGCTCTCGCGGCAGATGTCGAAGAAACGGTATGCCATCGGCTCCACCATGGAGTCGCCCACGAAGAGGAAGCGCTGTGGGGTGGAGTCGGGCTCCACCACTTCTTCTATGGGTTCGATGGCGAGGGTGTCGGTATCGGAGGTATCGGCCCAGTATTTCTCCAGGTCGATCTTCTTGAGCAACTGGTGGGCGAAAGTCACGCCAACACTCGACTTGGCATAGAAGAAGAGGACCAGGAAAGCCACTAAAAAAATAATGAGAGCCTTTATCTGAGAATTCATATGGTGTAATGCGTCTTAGTCTTGATGAATGAAGAGTCGTGACACGGGGCAGAGAGTGCCAGTCACGAATCGGTTTGCAAAATTACATCATTCTCTCGGAATAGACAAATAAACTCCGATTATTTTTGGGCGTGTGCCATGTTTTTGCTATCTTTGCCTCGGCTCTTTGCGGCGGCACCGGCGACAGGCCGTGCTGCGGCAGAAGAAGGGCACGCTGACGGCGTGCCGCACGATATTGTTTAACCACAAACACACTATGATAGAATCATCCACCCCCATCCCCTCAGTAGATGCCGTGCTGCGTATCTTCAGGCGGCTCAACGACATTCCACGTCCCTCTCACCATGAGGAGCGTGTGGCCGACTTCCTCTGCCAGTATGCCGAGCGTCTCGGTCTTGCTTACCGTCGCGACAACAACAACTGTGTGGTCATCAGCAAGCCTGCCACGCCGGGCCATGAGAATGCCACCCCCGTGGCAGTGCTCAACCACATGGACATGGTGTGCGTGGGCATGGAGAAACCCACTGAGCAGGCCGTGGTGCCCTATGAAGACAATGGATGGCTGAAAGCCAGGGGCACGTCGCTGGGTGCCGACAACGGCATCGGTCTGTCGATGGCCTTGGCGGTGCTGGCCGACGACAGCATCGTGCATGGTCCGCTCGAGGTCATCACCACCACCAACGAGGAAGACGGCATGAGTGGTGCCGCAGGTCTCTCCAGCGACTTCCTCCGCGCACGGAAAGTCATCAACCTCGACTCTGAGGACTACGACACCATCACCACCGGTGCTGCGGGTGCCTATCTGCAGATGCACCGTCTGCCGTCAC
Source organism: uncultured Prevotellaceae bacterium (assembly GCA_900315455.1). Lineage (GTDB taxonomy): Bacteria > Bacteroidota > Bacteroidia > Bacteroidales > Bacteroidaceae > Prevotella. The sequence goes on from OMZE01000039.1 coordinate 16,472, forward strand.
CGCTGCAGAAGGCTCCCGAAGGCAAGCGGCGCTGGTTCCGCATCTCCATAGAGGGCGGAAAGGGCGGCCACTCCGGTGTCGACATCAACAAGGGCAGGGCGAGTGCGGTAGTAGTGGCATGGGCTGTGCTCGCCGCTATATACAATGAATACGACGTGGAACTGGCAGACATCAGGGTAGGGGAGGCCAACGCCTCCATCGCCTCGAGTGCCGAGATGATTATCACCGTTCCCTCTGGCGAAGCCGCCGAATTCGTGAAGAGTCAGGAAGAGATGCTCAACAACTGGCTCAAGGAGGAGTATGGCAGCAACGAACCCACCATGCACTGCACGATAGAAAAGGTGGATGCACGCAAGACCATCCTCCCCACCGAGGCGTTCGAGGCACTGATGACTTGTCTGGAACAGATACCGCAAGGCGTGGTGAAGATGAGCGAGACGATGGCCGACACCGTGGAGACATCCAACAACGTCGGACGAATCTTCGTCGACGACGGACACCTCGTCGTCACTACCCACACCAGGAGTTTCATCTACGACGACATGGTGGCGCTGGGAAAGGAAATCGCCGAGGTCTTCGCCCAGGAGGGCGGCACCTCCGAACTGGTAATGGCTGCCCCTGCCTGGCAGGAGAAGCAGGACTCCGACTTCCTCCGCCTCACTTCCGACACCTTCGACGAAGTGCTCGGCTGGCGGCCGCGGATGGTGGCGATGCACTTCGTGCTCGAGGCAGGCTATTTCGTGAAGACATATCCCGGCATAGAGATTGCGTGCATCGGACCGCGCATCATCGAACCACACTCCACCGCCGAAAGGGTGGAACTCTCCACCGTCGGCGACATCTGGAAGGTGTTTGTCACGCTTCTCGGCAAGATGGCGTGAGTATCTTCAACTCTCCCCCCCTTAAAAACTCCCCAAAAAAATATCATGAACGAAAACGTAAAGAGAATCGTCCTCACCGGAGGGCCTTGCGCAGGTAAGACCACCGCGCTCGTACAGGTCATCGAGCATTTCTCCAGCCTCGGTTACAAAGTGTTTACCATACCTGAAGTGCCCACGCTGTTCTCTCAGGCGGGCATGAACTACCTTACCGACAACAAGGACCTCTTCTATCAAGGTGAGAAAGCCACGCTCGAGATACAACTCGCCCTTGAGGACAAGTTCCTCACCATGGCTCAGCAGTGCACCGAACCCACCCTCATCGTCTGCGACCGCGGCGTGATGGACATCTCCGCCTACATGACCCCGGAGATGTGGGAAGACATCACCTCGTCGCTGGGCACCAACACCACTCAGTTGCGCGACCAGCGCTATGATGCCGTGCTCCACTTGGTATCGGCTGCCGACGGTGCCGAACAGTATTATACCACCAGCAACAATGCGCAGCGCTATGAGAAGATGGACGAGGAGGGCTTGCGCCAGGCCCGCTTGCTCGACAAGAAGGTCATCGATGCGTGGAAGGGGCATTCCCACCTCAGGGTCATCAACAACCACGAGGATTTCGACAAGAAAATCAAGCGTGTCATCAAGGAAATCTCATTCGTCCTCGGACTGCCACAGCCCTATGAGGAGGAGCGCAAGTATATCGTGGAACTCACCGGCGAGTTGCCCGACTGCATCATCAGCGAAATCACCCAGACCTATCTCGTGGCAGAGCCTGGCTGTGAGGTGAGGCTCCGCAGGAGGAGTTGGCAGGGCAAGCACGTCAATGTGCACACCATGAAGAAACGGGTGTCGGATACCGAGGTGCTGCAGACCGAACGGCAAATCAGCAACAACCTCTACAACTCGCTCATGCAGCAGGCCGACCCCTACCGCCAGACCATCCAGAAGACCCGCAAGAGTTTCATCTGGAAGGGACAGTATTTCGAACTCGACATCTTCCAGAAACCCGTTTCCGACCTGATGATTCTCGAGACCAAGGGCGTGGCTTCCGACGAGTCGGTGAAGTTTCCGCCCTTCGTGCGTGTCATCGAAGACATCACGGGCAACAAGAAGTTCTACAACTACAACATCGCCCTCAACAAGTAACATTCCTTGTCGGTGGCACTGACATCGTTTTTTGCCCTCTTTTGCATAGACGTGATGCAAGAGAGGGCGTCTTTGTAGCGAAAATAGTGACACATAAACTTTCCCTTGATATCGCGCTATTTGTCTAAAGTGGAAAAGTATGCGTTTTTTATCCTAAAAAATGCTAAAATCTGCTCGCAAAACGAATATGGGATGAAGATTTTGCATATCTTTGTCCTAACGAAATAATACAATAATGTTCTCCAAATTGTTTTAGGTATTAGGCTTTATATTTATAGAGTGTAATTTTTTTCTTGGATTGAGCGCCGTGGTCTGTGAAGGATCGGGGCGTTTTTTTTATGGGCAGTATTCCCCCGTGTCATCTTTTTTGTGTACTTTTGCAGCGCGATGACAAAACGGTATTTCATATTCCTTGGATTCGACGGAAGGGCGTATCATGGATGGCAGGTGCAGCCCAATGGCAACTCCGTGCAGGCGGAGTTGGAGAAAGCCCTGTCTATACTGCTCCGCCAGCCTACCGAGGTGGTGGGGGCGGGACGCACCGATGCCGGCGTGCATGCCAGAGATATGGCGGCACACTTCGATACCGAGGTGGCGGTAGACTGCAGCCAACTCGCCTATAAACTCAACCGCCTGCTGCCCTCTGACATCAGCGTGAGAGAAGTGAGAGAGGTGCCGCAGGAGATGCACGCCCGTTTCAGCGCCAAGGCGCGCACCTATCATTATTATATCCATACCCGCAAAGACCCTTTTGTGAGGCAGCATTCCTGTTTCATCCACTATCAACTCGACTTCGACCTGATGAACGAGGCAGGGCGTATGCTGACAGGATATGACGACTTCGGGGCATTCTGCAAGACCCATACCGACGTGAAGACCACCCTGTGCCAACTCTCCAGGGCGGAATGGGAGAAAATCGACGACCACCACTACCGCTTCGTCATCACCGCCAACCGTTTCCTGCGCAATATGGTGCGGGCGGTGGTGGGCACGCTCATCGATGTGGGGCGCCACCGCATCTCCCTCGACGACCTCCGGAAAATCGTGGAGAGCGGCAAGCGCACCGAGGCAGGTGAGAGTATGCCCGCCCATGCCCTCTTCCTCGAAAAGGTGGAGTATTAGCAGATTCAAATCATGATGTGGCTTATTTTTGCTTTCATTTCCGCAGCATTGCTCGGATGCTACGACTCTCTCAAGAAAGAGGCGCTTAGCGGCAATGCCGTCATTCCCGTTCTCTTCCTCAACACGCTCTTTTGTTCGTTCATCTTCATGCCGCTGGTCATCGTCAGCGCCAGCACGTCATGGCTCGACCAATCGCAGTTTCATGTGCCCGTGGTGGGGTGGGACACGCATAAGTATATCCTCCTGAAGAGTCTGATAGTGCTCTCGTCGTGGCTGTTTGGCTATTTCGGCATGAAGCACTTGCCGCTCACCATTGTCGGTCCCATCAATGCCACCCGTCCGGTGATGGTGCTACTCGGCGCCTTGCTCATCTTCGGCGAGCGGCTCAACCTCTATCAGTGGATTGGCGTGCTGCTGGCGGTGGCATCGTTCTGGATGCTCAGCAGGAGTGGAAAGAAAGAGGGCATCGACTTCAAGCACGACAAGTGGATATTCTTCGTGGTGCTGGCAGCATTGCTGGGGGCTGTCAGCGGACTCTATGACAAATACCTCATGGCACCGGCAAAGAACGGTGGTGTGGGGCTCGACAGGATGGTGGTGCAGAGTTGGTATAACTTCTACCAGTGCCTGATGATGCTCGCCGTGCTGCTGCTGCTCTGGTGGCCGAAACGAAAGCACACCACTCCTTTCCATTGGCATTGGAGCATCATCTTTGTCAGTGTGTTCCTCAGCGCCGCCGACTTCATCTACTTCTATGCGCTCACCCTGCCCGGCGCGATGATTTCCATCGTGTCGATGGTGCGAAGGGGAAGTGTGGTGGTGTCGTTTCTCTTCGGGGCAATGACCTTCCATGAGAAAAACCTCCGCAGCAAGGCACTCGACCTGGCTCTTGTCCTCCTGGGCATGATTTTCCTCTACTTCGGGTCTAAGTAACCATGTAAGACCTCTAAGTCCCAGAGTTTTTTTGATAAGATTTTCTTTGCCCATTTTGGTGAAAATACACGGATTTTATCTAAATTTGTGCCCAGATCAACCTAATCAATTAAAACTTCATCATGAAAGATTTCAATTTCTATGCCCCTACCGAAATCGTCTTCGGACGAGAGTCGGAAGAACAGGTGGCGCAACTGGTGCGCCATTACGGCGGCACCCGCGTGCTCGTGCATTTCGGCGGACAGAGTGCTCGCCGCTCAGGCCTGCTCGACAAGATGCTCTCTCTGCTCGATGCCGCCGGCATCAGCCATGTCGAACTCGGTGGTGTGGTACCCAATCCCCGCCTCTCGCTCGTGAAAGAAGGCGTGGCGCTCTGCCGCGAGAATCATATTGACTTCATCCTCGCCGTGGGTGGAGGCAGCGTCATCGACTCCGCCAAGGCCATCGGCTATGGCGTGGGATACGAGGGCGACCCATGGGACTTCTGGACTGGCAAGGCCAAGCCAGCCTCCTGCCTTCCCATCGGCGCGGTGCTCACCATCCCTGCCGCCGGTTCCGAGATGAGCAACAGTTGCGTCATCACCAACGACAGCAACAACGACAAGCGGGGCGTGAACAGCAACCTCTGCCGCTGCAAGTTCTGTATCATGAACCCTGAGCGCACCTTCACCCTGCCCGAATACCAGACCGCGGCGGGAGCCACCGACATCATGATGCACACCATGGAGCGCTATTTCACCGCCTATGAGGACATGACGCTTACCGACGCCCTGGCCGAGGCACTCCTGCGCACCGTGAAAGACAGTGCCCTCGAGGTGATGCGCAACCCCACCGACTACCGCCACCGTGCGCAAATCATGTGGGCGGGAAGTCTCTCGCACAACGACCTCATGGAGTGTGGCACGACGAAGGATTTCGCCACCCACCGTCTCGAACATGAGTTGAGCGCGATGTTCGATGTCACCCATGGCGCCGGGCTGGCAGCCCTCTGGGGCAGTTGGGCGCGCTTTGTGCTCCCCGGTCATGAGGCCCGCTTCGCCCGTTTCGCCACCAACGTGATGGGTGTCGACTGCGACTTCACCGACCTCCGTGCCACCGCCTTGCGGGGTATCGAGGCCACCGAGCGTTTCTTCAGCCGTCTCGGCATGCCGGTGAGCATACATGAACTTCTGGGCCGCGACATCACCGATGAAGAGATAGAGGAGATGGCTCGCCGTGCCAGTCACGACGGCGAAATCACGTTGGGCAACATCCGTGTGCTCCACCGTGCCGACATGGTGGAAATCTACAAAATGGCACGATGACCCGATGAGCGGTATCGACCGTCAGATTTTCCGGCTTGCCCTGCCGTCGATTGTCTCCAACATCACCGTGCCGTTGCTCGGATTGGTCGACGTGGCCATCGTGGGGCATATGGGGAGCGCCGTGTATATCGGCGCCATCTCCATCGGCTCGATGATTTTCAACATCCTCTACTGGGTCTTCGGCTTTCTCAGGATGGGCACGAGCGGAATGACGTCGCAGGCCCTGGGCCGGCGCGACCTCACCGCCGTCGTCCAACTCCTCGGCAGGTCGCTGGCCGTGGGGCTGGCGGTGGCGCTCGCCATCTTGGTGCTGCAGGTGCCGGTGAAGGCTGTCGCCTTCCTCATCCTTGCTCCCGACCCCGAAATTCTGAGGCTGGCATCGCTCTATTTCAATATCTGCGTATGGGGTGCTCCTGCCATGCTCACCCTCTATGCCCTCATGGGGTGGTATGTGGGCATGCAGAACACCCGTTTCCCGATGCTCATCTCCATCACGCAGAACATCATCAATATCGTGGTGAGCCTTACCCTGGTCTATGGCCTGGGGATGAAGGTCGAGGGGGTGGCGCTGGGCACCCTCATCGCCCAGTATGCGGGTGTCGCCATAGCCATTTTCCTGTGGATAAGACATTATGCGAGACTGCGCAGATACTTCAGATGGAAAGGGGTATTTGTGTATGTTAAAATGTTGGATTTTTTCAAGGTCAATTCCGACATCTTCCTGCGCACCCTCTGCCTGGTGGCGGTCAACCTCTACTTCCTTGCTGCGGGGTCGCGGCAGGGGGCGGTGGTGCTGGCGGTGAACACCCTGCTCACCCAACTCTATATCCTCTTCTCGTATGTCGTCGACGGTTTCGCCTTCGCCGGCGAGGCGATGAGCGGGCGCTACCTCGGGGCGGGCAATGCCGTGGGGCTGCGCCAGACCGTGCGCCGTGTGTTCTTCTGGGGCACCGCCATCGCTCTGGTGTTCACGGTGGTCTACGCACTGGGCGGCGAGCGTTTTCTCGCCCTGCTCACCGACGAGGCGTCGGTGGTGAAGGCTGCCGCTGCCTATTTCCCCTGGGCGGTTGCCGTGCCGTTGGCAGGGGTGGCTGCCTTTGTGTGGGATGGCGTCTTCATCGGCGTCACTGCCACCCGTGGCATGCTGCTCTCCTCGTTGGTGGCCACGCTGGTTTTCTTCGTGGTCTACGTCGTGTTCAGAGTGTCGTTGGGCAACCACGCGCTGTGGATGGCGTTCGTGGTGTATCTGGCGGTGAGGGGCGTGGTGCAGACCGCCTTGTGGAAGAGGGTGAAGAAAGCAAGGGGCGTCCAGTAGTTTCCGACAGGATGCTGTTTTGTTAAATTGTAAATATAATATCGTTGCATTTTCCCGTTACCAAAATGGTTAAAAAGTGTAATGCATATTATAATAAATATTATTAAATGGAAATTTTGGGAATTTTATTTTGATTTTTCATCCTAATTTCCTACCTTTGTAGCCACATCCATTCACTGTTAACAGGTCTTTTGGCCATCTCACTTATTTACGATACAGGGCGTTGAGCCCATTTCGATTGAATATGTCAAGATTTATTGGGATTGTATTGTTACTGATTTTTGCGCATATGAATCTTTCTTCTCAGACCCTCGATGCGCTTTGGAAACGGCATGCAGAAGCAGTTTCCAAAGACTTGCCACGCACCCAGATTGAGGTGCTCGACTCTATCATCGACCTGGCTACGACGCAGAAACAATACGGACACCTTATCAAGGCTCAACTCAAGCATGTGGAGGCGGTCACCGCCATCACTCCCGACTCGTTGGAATCGGAGGTGAAGCGGTTGGTGGCGTCAGAGAAGGCCGCCGCAAAGCAGCAACCCCTCCTGGCCGCCGTCTACCAGTCGGTGCTCGGACAGGTGTACCAGCACAACAGCGAACTTGATGAGCACAGTGATGAGATAGCAAAGGATTATATCGCTAAATCGCTCTCCAATCCCTCACTGTTGGCTTCTACCAAAGCCGGCGATTTCGTGCCCCTCCTCGTCAAGGGCAGCGACAGCCGCTATTTCAACGACGACCTGCTCAGCGTTCTGGCTTTCGCGGTTTCCAGATACGACCTCTTACAGGAATATTACGAGCGTCAGGGCAACCGCCAGGCAGCATGCATCGTCGCCGCCTACCACCTCCGCACCCTCGAAAGCACGGAGAGCAGAACGCGGTTGATAGAGAAGGCCGACTCGCTCCTTGAGGTCTATGGCGACCTCGATGAGGCAGGCGAACTCGCCCTCCTGAGGTATGATTGGATGGATGACACCCCCGGCAATAAGGTGGCGTTTATCGACCGCATGGTGGCGAAGTATGACAAGTGGCCCCGCATCGCCACGCTGAAGAACTCCCGCCAGTCGCTCATTCAGCCGCGCTTCTCCTACAGCATCGACGCACAGGTGATGCTCCCCCACAAGGAGCATGTGGTAAAGGTGAACTTCGTCCGTCACCTCAATTCCCTCACCCTCCGGCTGTGGCGGATTGACGCAGACCCCGATGAGAACTTCCGGCTGTATAACGAGAAAGAGTTGCAGAAGGTCATCAAGAAAATCGTGAACGGCTCGGAGCGTACCATCCGCCACGACTACAGCGGTCATCCCGATTATGAGGTTTTCGAGGATTCCATCATGCTGCCTCCTCTCGCCCCCGGTGTTTATCTGATGAACATGAAGGGTAATGAGGCGCAGGGAGAGACGATGAGCACCTCGGGGGCGCTGCAAGACTGGCACGTCTTCTATGTGAGCGACGTATATATGATTTCGGAGTCGCTGCCCGGCAACAAGCGCAGGGTGGCAGTGGTGAGTGCCACTACAGGCAAACCTCTTCCCGGTGCGTATGTGAAAATCAAGGCCCGGTCGCGCAAACAGAAGGACACGCTCCTGCAATGCGACAGGCGGGGTGAAATCGTGGCCGACTTCGAAAATTACAATTATTGTGATGTGAAGGCCTATACGAAGACCGACAACTACTGCCCTTCGCAGTCGATGTGGTCGCAGCCTTACCAGTACACCCAGGTCGCCCATGAGCGCAAGACGGTGAACCTCTTCACCGACAGGGCTATCTACCGGCCAGGCCAGACGGTGTATTTCGCCCTCGTCAGCGTGGTGAACTACGACGGTAAGCAGGCGCAGGCCATTGCCGGCGACTCCCTCGACGTGACACTGCGCGACAGCAACGGGCAGAAGGTAGAGACGCTGAGCGTGGTCACCGATGAGTTCGGCAAGGCCGACGGCAAGTTCAAACTGCCTGCGGGCGGACTTACCGGTGAGTTCCAGATTGTGACATCTAACGGGAGTTGTGACTTCCGCGTGGAGGAATACAAACGGCCTACTTTCGAGGTGGAGATAGACCCCTATGAGGAAGCCTATAAGAACGGCGATACCATCACCGTCGTAGGACATGCCAAGACCTATTCCGGCGTTCCCGTGCAGGGTGCGAGGGTGGCATATACCGTCACACGGCGGCAGCCCTCGTGGTGGAGGTGGGAGAATGACAACGATGAGGAACTCCTCACCGCTGAGACCACCACCGACGAGAAGGGCGAGTTCCGTATGACGGTACCCGTCACCATGCCCGCCAATGCCAATGACGATGTGGTGCCACTGTGGCGCGCACGCAGTTATGTCATCGCTACAGAGGCCACCGTGACCGACCAGGGTGGCGAGTCGCACTCCGCCTCACTCCGCCTGCCTGTGGGCAACAAGTCTACATTCCTCTCCTTCAGTCTGCCCGACCGACTTGAGGTGAGCAAATGGAAGACACTCCGGTTCTCCCTCTGCAATATCGCAGGGAAGTCGGTCGACGGCGAGGTGACCTACTATGTCGACAACCGCCCAGAGGCATATACTGCGCCTGCCAACACCGATGTGACACTGCCCATACCGGCAGAGAAACTTGGTTCGGGCAAGCACACCATCAAGGCCATTTGCCAGGGCGACACCGTGAGCCAAGACATCGTGCTCTTCACCCTTGCCGACAAGCGCCCGCCCATCGAGACCCACGACTGGTTCTATGCCACCGACACGCAATTCCCCTCCGACGGTTCACCGGTATACGTACAGGTAGGTTCCTCCGACCCCGATACCTATGTCTTCTACAATGTCTTCGCCGGCGACAAGATACTCGAGAGCGGCACGATGACCCTCGACCGGGCCAACAACACCAAGGCATGGAAATACAAGGAGGAATATGGCAATGGCGTGCTCCTCACCTTCGCGTGGGTGAGAGACGGACAGTTCTATTCCCATCACCATACCATTGCGAAACCTTATGTCGACAGGAGCATCCACCTCACGTGGGAGACCTTCCGCGACAAACTCACACCCGGACAGGAGGAGGAGTGGACGCTCCGCGCTACCTATGCCGACGGCACTCCTGCCGATACACGCCTCATCGCCACACTCTATGACGGGTCGCTCGACCAGTTCGAGTCGCACTATTGGCCGTTCCGCAATCTCATGACCACCCCGCTGCCCTACACCTACTGGCGAGAGTATATGCCGGGTGGGTTCAATGGCGACTCTTCGATGCCCTTGCAGCGCCTCTATATCCCCAGCCTCGACTTCACCCACTTCGACGACGTGTTTGAATTCTACTCTCCGCGGAATTACAGGTATTCTTTCAGAAGAATGGCTGCAGGAAGCAGGGCAATGGTCGTGGAAGAGGAAGCGATGGTCATGGAAGCACCGATGGCAATGTCGGTGGATGCAGCGGATGGCGATTTTGTCGCTGTACAAAGTTTGTCGGCTACTGCCGACAATGCCGCCATGAAATCGTTCGACATGGCACCTGCCCCACAGCCTTCGGCAGCAGCAGGAGGCGACACCGCCGCCGCCGACCAGCCTCTCCAGGTGAGGGAGAACCTCGACGAGACGGCATTCTTCATGCCTTCGGTGGTGGCCGACGACCAGGGACGCATCGCCCTGCGGTTCCGCCTTCCCGAGAGTGTCACCACATGGCAGTTCAAGGGACTTGCCACCGACCGCATGGCCAACAGCGGGAGCATCAGCGGCGAGGTGGTGGCACAGAAAGACGTGATGGTGGTGCCCAACGTTCCACGCTTCGTGCGTGTGGGCGACAAGGCCCAGATCTCTGCCCGCGTCATCAATACCACCGACCGCCCGTTGACGGGTACTGCCATCATGCAACTCGTCGACCCGGAGACCGACGCCGTGTGCTATGAGCAGAAGCACGACTTCTCGCTCGCCGCCAATCAGACACAAGGCGTGACCTTCGACTATACCGTGGCCGACGGCAGGGCACTGCTCGTGTGCAAGGTCGTGGCCAAGGGCGACGGCTTCTCGGATGGCGAACAGCACTATCTGCCCGTGCTGCCCGACCGTGAGATGGTCACCGTCACACGCCCCATCACACAGCACGGACCGCAGACCACCACGATAGACCTTGCCCAACTCTTCCCCAAGGGTTCTACCAACGGCAAACTCACCGTGGAATATACCAACAACCCCGCCTGGCTCATGGTGCAGGCACTGCCGTCGATGGCAGAGGTGACCAGCGACAACGCCATCTCACTGGCTGCCACCTACTATGCCAACGCCATCGGCGAGCATCTCATGACCCTCACGCCGCGCATCGAGCAGATTGTGAGGCAGTGGAACGAAGAGCATGCCGAGGAGGGAAGCCTCACCAGCCATCTTGCCCGCAATGAGGAACTGAAAGACCTCTTGCTCAACGAGACGCCGTGGGTCACCAAGGCCGACAAGGAGGAGAGCCAGATGAAGGGCCTCACCAACTACTTCAACGCCAACCTCATCGCCTCACGCCTCTCCACGGCATTCGACAAACTCGAGAAGTTGCAGTTGGGCGATGGCTCGTGGACATGGTGGGAAGGCATGAAGGGCAGTCCGTATATCACTGCCGCCGTGTGCGAGATGCTCACCCGGCTCAACGTGCTCATCGGCGAGCAGCAGAATACTAAGCGTATGCTGAAGAATGCCTATGAGTTCCTCGACAAGCAACTGGTGAAGGAAGCCGAGGAGATGAAGAAGAACGAGAAGAAGGGCTATAGCGTCCGTCCATCGGAGAATGCTATCGACATCCTCTATATCAACAGCATCGTCGAGAGGAAGATGACAGGAAAGGCACTCGAGGCTGCCAACTATATGGTCGACATCGCCGAGAAGAAGGTGCAGGAATACACCATCTACGGCAAGGCAAGGGCAGCCGTCATCCTCTCTGCCTTCGGCAAACAGCAGAAAGCCGCGCAATACCTCGAGAGCATCAAGCAATACTCGGTGCTTACCAAGGAGATGGGCCGCTACTTCGACACCCGTAAGGCCTACTACTCGTGGTGCAGTTACAATATCCCCACCGAGGTGGCTGCCATGGAGGCCTTCCGCAGGCTCGAACCCGACAATGTGACCATCATCGACGAGATGAGGATATGGCTGCTGCAGCAGAAGCGTGCACAGCAGTGGGACACTCCCGTCAATTCTGTCGATGCCGTATACGCCTTCCTCCACTCCAACCTGAAAGCGCTGGATGAGAAGGCGCTGTCAAGGCTCTCTATCGACAGCGAGACCATCGACACCAATGGAGCAACCGCCGGACTGGGATATGTGAAGACCGCCGTGGCGGCACAGGGCAAGAAGACCTTTGTGGCAGAGAAGACCACCGACGGCACGTCGTGGGGCGCCCTCTACGCACAGTTCCTGCAGCCCACCACCGAGATTGCCAGTTCGTCGAGCAGCATCTCCGTGAAGAGGGAATATTTCAGCGAGAGCGGCACACCCAAGGTGGGCGATGTGGTGAGGGTGCGCATCACCATCAAGGCAGAGCGCGACCTCGACTTCGTGGAGGTCATCGACCGCAGGGCAGCGTGCATGGAACCCGTGCAGCAACTCAGCGGCTACCACTTCGGCTACTACATCGCTCCGAAAGACTACACTACGGCCTACTACTTCGACAGGATGCCCAAGGGCACCCATGTCATCGAGGCTGAATACTATCTCGACCGGGCTGGCTCTTACTCCACCGGCTCCTGCAAGGCACAGTGTGCCTACGCACCGGAGTTCTGCGCCACGGAGAAGGCCCACCAGTTCGTCGTCAACCCATAACCAAAATGCGTAAACGAAACCATAGCATATACTGGATATTGTCTCTCCTCATGGCTGTCCTGGCGACGGCCGAAACAGCACAAGCGCAGCGCATCTCCTGCAACTCGCAGGTCATCGACTGCGGACAGGTGCTCTTCAGAAAGCCTGTCACCGTGCACTTCGAACTCCTCAATGAGGGTGAAGGGGTGCTCAACATCAAAAGCGTGGAGTCGAGTTGCGGATGCACCGACGTGGTCTACCCCAAGGGTGCCATCTCCGAAAACAAACCGTTTGTCATCACCGCTACCTACGACGCCAAACAACTCGGACACTTCGAGAAATACATCGATGTGTACACCAACGGGGCTTCATTGCCCTATATCCTCACCCTCAAGGGCGTGGTCGTCGACGAAGTGCGCAACTTCGAGGGAGGATACCAGTTCATGCTCGGAAAACTCAGGGCCGATATCAAGGAACTGATGTTCGACGACGTGAACAAGGGCGATATGCCCACCCAGGAGATACATCTCCAGAACCCTACGAGCGAAAACGTCACCCCGGTGCTCCTCCACCTGCCGGAGTATCTCAAGGCCGACGTCTCGCCATCGTCGATACCTCCCGGCAAGACGGGTGTCATCACCCTCACCCTCGACTCGAGGAAGATTGCCGACTACGGACTGAGCCAGGCCACCATATATCTTGGCCAGTCGGCCGCCGACAAGGTGTCGCCTGAGAAGGAAATCCATGTCGAGGCCATCCTCATCCCCTCTACCGGCGACATCACCGAACAGCGGCTCGCCTATATGCCAAGGATGCGTATCTCATCCACGGTGCTCGACCTGGGCGAGTTTGAGGGAAAGAAGAAAAAGAAAGGAACTATCGTCATAGAAAACTTGGGAAGGACCGACCTCGAGATCACCTCGCTGCAGATGTTCACCGACGGCATCACCGTCGAACTCTCCGACGCGGTCATCCAGCCCGGCACCTCTGCCCGCCTGCGTGTCGTTGCCGACCTGAAGGCGATGAAGGGCGTGACACGGCAGCCCAGGATTCTCATGATTACCAACGACCCGAGGGCACCCAAGGTGGTCATCGACGTCAACATCAAATAGTGCATATGGAACATCCAGAGAACAGCGAAGAATACAAGGGCCTTACCGTCAACTCCGGTGTAGCGCAACCTGCCATTATCAACCCCTATCTGAAACGGAGCAAGTTTCGCAGAAGGGTTTTCACTGCCGCCGAGATGGTGGAAGGCATCGTCAAAGGCGACGTCACCGTGCTCTCACAGGCCGTGACACTCGTCGAGAGCGTCAACCCCGAGCACCAGGCCAAGGCACAGGAGGTCATCGAGAAATGCCTCCCCTACAGTGGTAAGTCAGTGCGCATAGGCATCAGTGGCGTGCCGGGAGCAGGAAAGAGCACCTCCATCGATATGTTCGGATGTCATGTGCTCGACACCAAGGGCGGCAAACTCGCCGTGCTCGCCATCGACCCCAGCAGTGAGCGGTCGAAGGGCAGTATCCTCGGCGACAAGACGCGCATGGAGAAACTTTCGCTGCGGCCAGAGGCTTTCATCCGCCCTAGCCCAACGGCAGGCTCCCTCGGCGGCGTGGCCCGCAAGACCCGCGAGACCATCATCCTCTGCGAGGCAGCAGGATACGACAAAATCTTCGTCGAGACGGTGGGCGTGGGACAGAGCGAGACCGCCTGCCACTCCATGGTCGACTTCTTCCTCCTCATCCAGTTGGCAGGAACGGGCGACGAACTGCAGGGCATCAAGCGTGGCATCATGGAGATTGCCGACGGCATCATCATCAACAAGTGCGACGGCAACAACGTCGACAAATGCCACATGGCAGCCACCAATTTCAGAAACGCCCTCCACTTCTTCCCCAAGTCGGAGAGTGGATGGATGCCCAAGGTGCTGTGCTACAGCGGTTTCTACGGACTCGGCATCAAGGAGGTGTGGGACATGGTATACGAGTATTTCGACTTCGTGAAGGCGAACGGCTATTTCGACTACCGCCGCAACGAACAGAGCAAATACTGGATGTATGAAACCATCAACGAGCAGTTGAGAAACAGTTTCTACAACCGCCCCGGAATGGAAACAACCCTGAGCGAAGCCGAGAGGCGGGTGCTCACCGGACAACAAACGTCGTTTGCGGCTGCAGGGCAGTTGCTCGACATGTATTTTGAGAATTTGAGAGACCAACATGCAGATTGAAATCGACAGCGACAGCGGTTTCTGCTTCGGCGTCACTACCGCCATCAACAAGGCCGAGGAAAAACTCTCGGCAGACAAGACACTATATTGCCTCGGCGATATCGTGCACAACGGCATGGAGTGTGAGCGGTTGAGGGGGATGGGGCTCATCACCATCAACCACGAACAACTCTCCGGACTCAGCAATACCAAGGTGCTGCTGCGTGCCCATGGAGAGCCGCCAGAGACCTACGCGCTCGCCGCACGCAATAACATCGAGATTGTGGATGCCACATGTCCGGTGGTGCTGCAGTTGCAGCGAAGGATAAAAAAGATGTATGACAGCAACCCCGACGCGCAAATCGTCATCTTCGGACGAAACGGACACGCCGAGGTGCTGGGACTCGTGGGGCAGACCCACAACAACGCCGTGGTGGTGGAGAATATCGAGGACGTGCAGCGACTCGACTTCCACAGAGACATCTATCTCTACTCGCAGACCACGAAGTCGCTCGACGAGTTCCACCACATTATAGAATATATACAGCAGCATATGGCAGAGGGTGCCACCTTCAGTAGTTTCGACACCATCTGCCGTCAGGTGGCCAACAGGATGCCCAACATCGCGGCTTTCGCAGCCCGGCACGACCTCATCCTGTTTGTTTCGGGGGGCAAGAGCAGCAATGGCAAGGTGCTCTTCAAGGAATGTTCGGGAGTCAATCCCAACAGCCACCAGATAGAGGGCCCCGACCAGATAGACATGGGTTGGCTCGAAGGAGTCGACACCATTGGCATCTGCGGTGCCACGAGCACACCCAAATGGCTCATGGAACAGTGCCGCGACAAGATATTGGAATACAACGAAAATAAAAATATAAAACAATAATTATTTAACATTCAATCTTATGAGAAAAAGTTTCTTATTCACAGTGATGGCTTTACTGGCCTTCTCCCTGAAACTGACGGCAAGTCCCGTCACTATTGAGCAAGCCCAGAATCAAGCCAAGAACTTCTTGCTGTCTATTGGAGCAGAGGTAGGCAACATCACATTGGTGGAGGCACCTGCGAAGGCTTCTACTACCAATGGTGAAGTGTATTATTATGTTTTCAACTACGGTGCAGACGGTGGATTCGTCATCGTCTCGGGCGACGACCGCACCACGCCCATCCTCGGCTATTCCGACCAGGGTCATGTCTCCGCCGACGACATCCAGAACAGTTTCAAGCCCATGCTCGAATCTTACAAGGATGAGTTGGACAGGGTGGCGATGCTCCCCGACACGGAGTACGACAGGCCACGCCACGTGCAGTCGCCTTCCTATTCTCCCGTATCTCCATTGGTGACGAGCCACTGGACTCAGGTCGACCCCTACAACTCCAAGTGCCCGGTAGTGGGTGGCAAGACATCTCCCGCAGGCTGTCTTCCGGTAGCCTTGGCTCAGGTGCTCTACTCTTTCAGAGACCGTATGCCCGCCAAATTGCCTGTGGCTATCCCCAGTTATTATACCAATACCAATAAGGTTTACGTTCCTGGTGTGGATAAAGGCACTGCATTCAACTGGAGCAATATGGTGGATGGACTCATGTCGGCCACCAGTACCCAGAAAAACGCTGTGGCCAACTTCATCCTCTATGTGGGTAAGTCGCTGTTTGCCGACTACCAGCCTACCAAGACCAATGCCGGTTGGAATAATGTGGTCAAGGCCATCACCACGTATTTCAATTGTTCCAGCGATGTGCACTCCATCAATCAGAGCGCATATACTCCCTCCAGGTTCCAGGAAATCCTGGTTGGCGAACTGATGGCCAACCGCCCCATTATCATGTATGGTGAGAACTACTCCGGTGAAGCCCATGCCTTCATCATCGACGGTTTCGATGGTGGCGACATGTTCCATGTCAACTGGGGATGGGGACGAGGCAATGGCTATTTCCTCCTCTCTGTGATGAACCCCCTGCAGCCCAATGACGAGGATGCTCAGATTACATCAGAGAAGAGTTTCAACAAGAATATCAAGGCATTCATCGGTATACAGCCCTTGCAGGGATATTCCGAGCCCGCCGAAGACGTTACGCTGGTGTCGACCATCAACTATTGCTCGGGCAGTACGGTGAAGGTGACTTATACCAACCAGACCTCAAAGAGCCGCAAGTATACTGCCGGACTGGGCTATGTCGATGATAACGGACGTGTGCACTTGCTGAAGAAATGGACCTTGGGTAGCAAGTCGATTACGGCAGGTGCCTCGGTGACGGGTGTGGAGTACAGCCTGAAGACGACCGATTTCACCGCTTTGAGTCTGCCTACCGGCACTTATCAAGTCTATCCCATCTACATGGCAGAGGGTGACGACGACTGGCATTTCTGCGACCAGTCAGCCACTTATTGTTATATCAGTGCCAAATACGCAAGTTCTGGCGTAACGGTGAGCAAGAAGTATCCCACTCCCAAATACACCGTCACCGACGTCAGTTTCCCCGGTGCGCATGGCAAGGAATACAACCAGTATGTCACCTTCAATGTGACGAACAGTGGCGACGAATCCGTTGGCACCCTTTATCTCTATGCCAGCACCTCCTCATCTTCTATGGGGTCTATCAGGTCTAAGGTCTGCCTGCCGCTCAAATCCGGAGAGACAGCCAGCGTGCAGATGCAGTTCACACCTGCTTATACAGGCACCTATTACATATGGATTACTGATGGCACCAACACGCTCAAGAAGTCTTCCGTTTACATTTACAGTCTTTCCGCTACTGCAGTCTATGCCCTTGCTACAGCAGGCTACTCTGTCGACAACCTCAAGGAAGGCTCGTCTACCGCTTTCTATGGCACTACGCTGAAAGGCACGGTGACCATCAAGAATAACGGGTCGCATGCCTACGCTGGTTACGTATCTGTCTATCTCTACAAACTTTCGGGCAGCCAATATATCTCTACCCTGGAGCGTAAGGAGCATTACCTCGAACTCAAGGCTGGTGCGAAGACCACTATCGACTTCTGCTTTGAGGGCCTTGCCTACGGACAGAAATACGGACTTTTCCCCTTGTATGAGGACACACGTAAGTTTGTCAAGCCTTTGAACATGGGATTAATAGGTTCTCAGGGCATTATCTTCTACACCGCCGATGGCAGCACCACCGCCAATGGCGCTTCGTCTACGGTCACCGTTCCCAGCAACGTAGTGGCAGTGGATATGTCGGGTGTTGCATCCTCCATTTCGAAGGTTACCCCCAACTCCAACCCCAACACCCTGTTCTATATGGGCTCCTCTGAGACCGCTCCTTCTGGCTTGTCGGGCAAGAATATCGTCAAGGGCGAGAAATCCAGCAAGATTACGCTCACCGATGGGTATGATTTCTATGTGCCCCGCCGCTTCACCGCATCGGAGATAACCTTCACCCGCAAACCTACGATAGGTACAGGTGGCTCGGGTGGATGGACGTCTATCGTGATGCCTTTCGATGTCGACGAGGTGTATGTCGGCACTGAACAAATCGACTGGTTCAAGTCTGATACCGACTATGGCAAGAACTTCTGGGTGAAGGAGTTCCAGGGCATCTCCGGACAAAACACGGTGTGCTTCGGCTATGCCCAGGAAATGAAGGCCAACAACCCCTACATCATGGCAGTGCCCAACAGCAAGTGGGGTGAGGCATACAACCTCGTGGGCAAGAAAATCGTGTTCCATGGCACCAATGCCTTGGTGGAGAAAGACCCGTCGATATTGGTGGGTTCCGACCTCATGTACTTCCGTGGCACCTACACCACGCTGAATACCGCCAACACCTACGTGCTCAACTCCACCGGCACCAAGTTCTCCTTTGGTTCCAACAAGGTGAAGCCGTTCTGTGGATTCTTCGTGGCGAAGGACCTCGATGTCTTCGGCGTGGGCGACCTCAACATCGGTTCGTTCGAGGATGATACCGATGGCATCGTGACACTCTTCGAGACCACCGAAAGCGGCATTGTCGACGTCTACAACGTGAGTGGCGTGAAGGTGGGCACCGCCGAAGTGCAGGACGGCAAGGTCGACCTTGGCAACCTGCCAAGGGGCGTCTATATCGTCAATGGCAAGAAATACATGAAGTAAAACTTCTTCTTGAAACTTAGCACAGGGGGGCGTGTAAAATGACACGCTCCCCTGTCTTTTTACAGCACTTTTGAAGTAAATTAGTCGTCAACAACATTTTTTTGTCCGTTTATTTGTTCATTTCGGAAATTTTAACTATTTTTACGGACTAAGAAATAGGGTAAATAACCAAGGACTAATTTACTGCTAACCTATGAAACGATTATTATACACGTTGGCCATCTTCTGGCTGATGGCTTTGGCTGTTACAGCCCAGGATTTCAAACTCTACTATGCGAAGAATGTGACCAACGTCACCGATTTCAGCAGCACCCGTAGGATTGCCCAGCAACTCACGTGGAAGGAAGTCGTTGACGGAGCCATCGACGGCAACGCCGTAGATGTGAAGGCCGTCACCGACATGTTGAAAGACACGCGCATGAAAGGGTTGGAAGACCAGGAACTGTTCTGGCGTATGCGCGACGAGACGCTGCTCGCCTTCCGTATCAACGACGGTAGTGGAAAAACCGGTATCTATGAGGTAGAGGTAGACTATGGCGTCAAGACCGATGAGGGCAACCCCTACAAGTTGACGCTCAATACCACCAGTTATTTCTTTGCCAACATGCCGCTCTTTTCCTCCGACCACCACGTCACTGTCACCGTCAAGAAGAAGGGCGGCAAAGGCAAGCCCATCGTGTTCCGTTACTGGGTATACGACTGGGACAATGAAAACGTCTACATCTTCCAACTTGACCAGAAGCGGCAGTCTACTGGAAATACCTACGGCATGGAGTATGTCACCACCTATACCGATGCCGAAGGCAAGCCGCAGTATGAGCACAACACACTGCAACTGCGTTCCACCTGTTTCCAGAGTTTCTACGTGCCCAAGGGCCACACCCTTACCGACGTCTATTTCGTCACCGGCAACGAGAACGAAGGCTACGACAAGATGCGCATGAACATGGAATTCATGCATTCGGGCATCGATATCGACAACAAGATGGAGATACCCCGTTTGGAGACCATGTTCAATCTCACCAAGCACGAGAACCGCGAGTTGATGAACTTCAACTGGTTGGGTACCGGCCTGTTCGAGCGGTACGACACCCTCTTCCTGCAGTTGTTTACAGAAGACGGCGAACGCATCACCAACGCCAACATCAACGTCCACCGCGTCGACGGCAAGGGTAACTACATAGATGATGAATCGCTGTCGTATCTGGGTTACGATGCCGCGAGCCGCTCACATCTTGTTCACACCTACGCCCATCATGCCTACGTCGAGATTCTCGTGCCTGGCTGTCTGCCCATGCTCTACCGCTACAAGGGTGCTGCCGCAGCCGACTCACGCATTCTCGATGAGGAACTCTGTACGGCGAAACTCACGTTGAAGGCAGGACAGCCCGATGCCAGCGGCATTGCCATCAGCGACCAATACTTGCGCTACATGGATGACATACATGTGGCGGTCACACGCGATTCCATCGACTATGCCGTTTGCGAGGAGCAAGATTTCAGTCTCTCCGGGCGCTTGCCTGTTGAGACCATCTCGTTCATGGACAATGGCGGAACCGAGTACCCCAAACTGTTCAACAACGATCCCACGGAGAAGTTTGCCCAGATGGAGGTGGCCTTTTCCAGCCCTAAGGGAAGCGCAGCGCCTTCTTGCTCGTTGACTGCCAGAGAGGTGGAGAGCGGCCGCCAGATTACCCTCAGGAATATCAGTACCGAGATTGTGAGCAGCAAGGTGTTCACCCACTTCACCCGCGACTATTTCTTCACCCGCTACGACCTGACCGATGACCTGCCCTACAACACCGAAGTGGCGCTCACGCTCCAAACCCCGACGTCTACCTATGAGGGCTTCCCTCGTCTCTGCAATGTGTATTTCAATCAGGAGGAGCAAGAGAAAGAGGTGGAAGAACATGCCCAGGAGAGCGTCAATACCCCCAATGATGCCGACGAGGCGTCCCGGTCGTTCGAAGACGGCGGTTTCGGCTTTGGCACCGCACCCGAATTCAATCTTAAGATCAGTGATAAATTCACCATCAAGACCGGCAGCGTCATCGACATCTCCCAGCAGTTGTTCCAATGGTATATCCAACTCGTCTACAATGGTGTGGACCCCGATCAAGACCAAGGCAAGAAGAAAACCGCCCGCACCGCTGCGAAGAACTACTCCAACTGGAACAAGACGACATATAAATTCGATGAAGCAGAAAACCAGCCTCTTGAGAGCGCATCCATGACCCTGGCAGGTGGCAGTGAGAAACTTGATGACTGGGCTGCCAAGGAGGCCAACCGCATCTTCCAGGTCAATGCCAACCACATTGGTTGGTACTTTGGCGGCGGCGCGAGGCTTGCCATACAGGCCAAACTGCCGAAATTCAACGACTTCCAGATCAGCGAATTCTCAGGCTATCTTGAGGGTGGTTTCGGCTGGTTCTGGGCACCGCCAACCAACGGCAAAATCGGCACAGTGAAGAAAGTCACCAAACTGGTGCCCCTCGATCTCGACTTTGGTGCCGTCTTCGATCTCAATGTTCGTCTCGACGCAGCACTCATGTCGTTCAACAAAAAAGCCATGAGCAAGGAAAACATGGGCTTCTTCGCCGGTTTGGGAGGCACTGCAAGGGCTGGCGGATGGTTTGGCATCAAGGTCAAGCGCAATCCTATAGCCGACTGCGGCATCAATATGCGTGCAGGCGCCAAGTTGTCGGCCGAGGCAGGCGTTGCCAAGCCATTCATGCTTAAGGAGTATGGGTTGGGAACCCGCTTCACCTTGCTTGCCCTGATAGAAGCCCATATTTACCTGCGCAGTTTCTGCTGCCACATGTCCTATCAGATGGGTTGGAAATGGGGCAAGCAATTCTTCATCCCCAACAATGGCCACAATCCCTACCACAAGGACTTTCCCTACTGGATTCCTAAAGATGCAACCCAGTCGACCGTTGCCAATGCCTACCGCCCGGTGAGGGCTCCCAAGGCTTCCGACATGGGCTATCCTCTGGTGACCGACGTGGCTATCAATGCCAATCCCCATTTCATCGACGACCATCATGTGGTATACAATGCCATGGGCGCCCCCTCCGACTACAACGACGACCATGTGGCCATCTGCTGTCTGGAGGAAGGAGGGAAACACGTCAATGTTTCATCGCCCGGTCTGGCTGCCGCCCAACAAATGCGCTCCAAGTGCGGCGAACCAGAGGTGGTGGCCTATCAGCAAGTATGCTCAACCGTAGTCAGCGAGGAAATCAACGATGACAATGCGCTGCAGCGCACCCTTGAGCAGAACCGCCACATCCAAATCAAGGCCGCTATGCGCCGAGGGGCCGACGAATGGACGGAAACCGTTGTCACCCCCGACGACGGCTACTTGGACCAGAACCCCGTGGTGACCGTGCAGCAAGACGGAAAGGCAGCCCTGGTCTATCAGCATGGTGAGATGACGCTTATCAACGACACCCTCCCCAAAGACTCCTTGTACAGTTACGCCCTCCAAGGCGAATTGCTGCTCCGCACCTACGAGCCCGCCACGGGATGGAGCGAGCCCACCCGCCTCTTCGACATCAACCCCCAGCTGGCCGTTAACCATTACGACCTCATCATGCGTGGCGACACCGTGCTCGTGGGAGCCAGCATCTACAATGCCCTCACCGACAGCGTCCACATGTACTATGCCTCGAAGCCCCTGAGAAGCAACAAGGTGACTTACGTCGACGAGCAAATCTCGCCCTACAGTTTCTTCATGAACCGCGTGGGCAAGCATGCCGTCATTGCCATGGCCTACGAGCGTAGCGACAGTGTGCGTGAGGTGTTCGTGAAGACCCTCTCCATGGACGGATACGGCGACGGTCATGCCGGATGCGACATTGGTGTGGACCATTGCACCCCTGACCGCGTGAAAATCATCTGCGACCGCAGCAACGACAATGCCCAGGACTTCGCCGTACTTTGGACCGAGGCCAACAATGTGATCCGCGACCCAGCCGAGGGCAGTTACAGCACCGACAGTCTGGGCACCGTGCTCAATGCCTCGCGCATCCATTTGTCCGACACGCCCGCCGTCACCTATCCCCTCACCGTTGCTGCCGCCACCGACTCGCTGCAACTCATCGACTTCGACGGCTTCCTCAACGACGACGACGACCGTGTGGCGGTTGTCTACTCCCTGGCCGACCCCAATGGCGGTGGTGCCGTTATCATGAAGAACGAGAAGGTATTCACCAATGGCTTTGAGGCCGACGTCACCTACTCACGCGAAGCCCTCCTGGCCAGTGCCTCTCTGCCCGTCAACGTCATCATCAGCAATACCGGCACCTCTTCCATCAACGGCGCCGAGGTAGTCATCAATGGCACAACCCTCCCCATCGAAGATGCTTTCGTGGCTCCGCTGACGAAAAAGTCATTTACCGTCAACTACCCCCTGACCGACGAATTCGACGGATATATGGAGAGCGAGGTACACGTTTTCTACGACAATGTATTCAGAAACTCCTCGCAGACTACCCGCCTCGGCAAGCATCGCAACCTTCGTCGTGGTGTAAAGGCGTTTGAGCGTGAACTGGTGGCCTACAACGACATCGACTGCCGCATCGTCAACCGCCACATCGATCCCGAGAATGGTGTCAACACGTTCCTCATCGAACTGACCGACCGCTCCACATACGGTCTGCTGCCCAACACCGGACTGCTTCTTGGCATTCATCCGCGCCTTGGAGTCACAGAGACCATCACTCATCAGGCACAGACGCTGGTCACCGATGCCGACTTCCATCAGGTGGGCAACAGACGCAAGGCCTATGCCACCGTCTATGTCAGTGGCATCACCGAGGTTATCGATGGTTACATCTTTCCCACCATTGTCAATCTGAGGGCCCTCGACAGCCGTCGCACCATTGTCGAGAATGCCACTGCCGGACGCAACGCCTCAGCGGTGACCCTCTTCCCCTCCGACGATCCCACCTATATCGATGCCCTGCGTTATGGACGCGCCGTGCCCACGCACCACACCCTTGTGGAGCGCTACGATGGCGGCATCCGTCTGTCTGGCATCCAGGAGGGCAGCAATGTCCGCGTGTTCGGCCTCGGCGGCTACCTTCTTTATAATGAGCCGAAGGCAGCAGGCACTACGCTCAACATCCCTCTCTCCACTCGTGGTATCTACATCATTAGCACTGGTAACGAAATCTTCAAGTATAGTTATGAATAAACAATGGATTATCAGCCTCACGTTGCTGCTGCTGTCATCTATAGCCGTACATGCCTTCGAAGGGTTCGACGGTCCCACGTGGTATGACTATCGCGACACCTCGCTCGACATCAACGGACGGGGAACACTCGATAACCCCATCGTCATCACCACGCCCGAGCAACTGGCTCAACTGTCATACATCGTCAATGAGGAAAATGCAAGACTGTCGACGGCTGCCGCGTACAGTGGATTCCCATCGGCTACAAGGGACATTCGTCATCAAATTTTTTCTATGGCATATTCATTGGCGTAGACATTACGAAAATCAACGAAGCCGGGGAATGGCTGCCCGAGCACAGCCACTCCATCTCGGGCATGTATATCGATTGGAAGGGCGTGGCCCAAAACAGCACCGTAAAGGCATTGGGCCTTTTTGGTTGCGTCAATGGGTATGTGGGCAACGTCACCCTGAAAGACGCCGAAATATCCTACTATAATACCAATAACGGGAAAAATCGGCTCATGCTGCCGTGCTCCATTGGCCTACTGTGCGGAGAGGCGTGTTACGATGATTTTCATGGAGCCAAAGATGGCTCTCACGTAGTCGATTTTCCCAACCAAATCTACAATGTTGCCGTTGAGGGTTCCATCACAGCCAACAGAGACGAAGGAACCACTTTGTCGGTTTTCATCGGCGGTATTGTAGGCGAAATGCTTTCAGAGCATGCTGAGGGTATCGCCCACAGCACGGCCAATGTGACCATCCGCAGTCTTGAAGCACTCTACGCGGGTGGCATTTGCGCAAGATTGATTTCTAATGCCGATATCCACGATTGCGCTGCCTCTGCCGACATCACCATTACCAATGCGGGCAAGGCCTTTGTTGGAGGCATCGTGGGTTATGCTTCAGGCGGCAACATGATTGAAGGCTGCACCTCTTCGGGTACCATCAACGGATACAAAGTGGGTGGCATCTGTGGCCAGTTGGATCGTGGCCAATCCATAGGTGCACTTATCGCCTGCTCCAGCACGGCACGGGTGAGCGGCACCAACAACGTAGGTGGCATTATAGGATTGATGGACGATTCGTCCTACGCCAAAAACGAAGTGAAATACTGCTCTTTCGGCGGACATGTCGACGGCACATCAGCCCAGGCGGCTGGTGGCATTTGCGGACGCTTCCTTGGCGACACCGACTTGCAAGTCTCATATTCGCTCATGGTGGGCACCCTCGCAAAGTCTTCCACAGGACTGAGTGGAGCCATCGCCGGCCAATGCAGCAAGGCTGTCGAGACCATTGCCAACTGCTATTACGACCAATTGATGTTCAATGGCAACGTGACAGGCAGCGATTCCACGCACATCACCGTGAAACCACTCGACACCTATGACCTGACGAGCGGCGACGCCGGCAAAGTCCCACTGCTCAACATCAGCGATGACGCCACCGTGGGCTTCCAACTGCAGGAAGGCTACTATCCCATGGTGTTCACCAAGACCGAGTGGACGGGCAAAGGCTATATTGACAATAACTCCGAAGGGATGAGCACTGCCACCAAGTTGCTGTTCGACCCCGCTACCATCGACAAGACCAATACCCTCTACCAGCCGGGGGCATGGCTCTGCGCCCTGCCAGCCGGCATACGCCGAGGCGACTGTGCCTGGGACTTCGTTTCCACCATCTCGCTCAAAGGCAAGGAACTGACCTACGAGGAGCCCTCCACCAACCGCTCCATCGAGGTACGTACCGACCACACCATGCCCGCCTCCGACATTCTGAAGATAAAAGACAAGACAGCCACTGCCGTGAGCAACGGCACCACGCTGCTCACCATCGCCTCCACGGTCTCTACGCCCGACGTCAACCTCTACCACCCGAAACCCATCGGCGGCAGCAAGCAGGTGCAGTTCACCATCACCGTCGACCGGCCGTGGGACGGCTCCGTCGCCACAGCCTACGCCTATGGTAAGGGATTGGCAGAAGACCCGTTCATCATCAAGAACGGGGCGCAGTTGGCCTACGCCGTGCTCAACAACAAGGCGGGCGAGCACTTTGAGCAGATTTGCGACATCACGCTCAACCCCCAGGTATACACCGGAACGCTTTTTGTGAAAGATGGCTGCCACCCGTGGGTCAACGGCAACTTCAATGCCCACTACGACGGATGCGGACACTTCATCCTCGGTCCCTACATGGAATCCCAGGGCATGGGACTCTTCGGCCACGTAGGAAACAAGGCCGAGATAGAGAACCTGGGTGTCGTCGATGCCAACTTCCAGCGCCACTCAGGCGTCTTTGCCAGCACGATGGACGGTCATATCATCAACTGCATTGCCCAAGGCTTTTCGTTCGACCCCTATAACGACCCTTACTACGGCGATGACAGCGACAAGTCTTACTCAGGCGGATTCTGCTCCACGATAGGCACCGGCAATCCCGAAGCCACCATCGAAGACTGCATCTCGGGCGTGTTCCACACCAGCATTCTCAGCGACTTCTCGCCCTTTGTCAGTCTTACCGACGAGAACAAGGGCAAAGTCATCAACTGCCTGAGCGTGGTGTCGGTCATCTCCGACGACTTGGAATACACAGGGCAACTCATCAGTATGTCGGGCCGCGACTACATCAAGGACTGCTACTGGCTGAAAGGATACGAGCAAGCCAACACCGGCTACACCCTCGACGAAATCTGCTCCACACTGGGCAAGCGCAAACTGTGGACCTTCACGCCCAATTACTTCCCCAGCCTCCGCACCTTTGCCGAGACCGACATGGGCAAACTGATGTCGGTGCCTTTCCGCACCGATATCGACTATCACTACGACAGTTACCGTAAGACGTCCGACAACTTCCTCATGGGCTTCAGCCGTCAGATTCAATTCGA
>OMZE01000066.1 GCA_900315455.1 uncultured Prevotellaceae bacterium
TTATGAAGAAGGCTACGATAAGGGCTACGATGATGGTGAAGACGATGCGGTAATGAACAATGGTTGGGAGGGCCAATTCGATGATGAGTGCCCGTATACCGGTCAGAAGAAAAAGGATTACCAACTCGGCTATGAAGAAGGCTATGAAGCCGGATACTATGACAATAGCGATGGTGATGAATGATAACGACGAGAAACTACTCAATAACCTGTTTTCATGGCTTTCGAAGACCCCGATTATGATGATTTCGAATTCAGGGAACAGCATCCTGATATCTATGGCGACGATGGTGTCATGGACGATTACTATGGTGGGCAAAGACGTGCCAGTCAGAACAAGTCCCAACGTAGTTCTTTTGGCACCTGGACGACGAAAGACGAGCAATTCCACCAAGAGTACCTCGCATGGAAAAGCATCAACCATAAACGGATAGAGCAACTGAACACACCATCTCCTCAACCAGAGAAAGAACCCCAATCTTCCCCATCCGACGAATCATTCATTTGGGTACAAATTGTCTTTGGACTGATGATATATGCTGCTCTTGTCATCTTGCTCATCCAAAGTTGCAATGAATAGGCATGGCAGGAAACATAATGGCAGCACAAAAAAATAAACCATTTTCAAATCATGAGAAAAGAACTGGAAGACCGCGTTGCCCTGGCGGTGGAAAACTTCATGCAGGGCTATGGCTGCTGCCAGAGCGTGGTGGCGGCCTTTGCCGACCTTTATGGTCTTGACGACACCATGGCCAAGCGCATCGCCGCCGGGTTTGGTGGAGGCATGGGCAGGATGCGGATGATGTGCGGTGCTGTCTCGGGCATCGTGATGTTGGTGGGGCTTGACTGTGGCCAGACCGAGGGCAGCGACTCTGCGGGCAAATCGGCATGCTACAAGGTTGTTCAAGAACTGCTTGCCAAGTCGACAGCCGACAACGGCTCACTCATCTGCGCCGAACTCCTCGGGCTGAAAGGGCCTGTGCCATTGGGACAATATGTAGCATCGGAACGTACCGCCGAATACTACAAGAGCCGTCCCTGCGCCGACAAGGTGGAGAGTGCCGCCCGGATTTTTGCGCAATATTTGGATGAAAAACCTTAAACCACAAGGAGACGATGTGCGACTGAGGACACGACGGCGGTTGCAACGACCCCGACTATTATGACATACAATTCAGGGAACAAAACCCTGAAGTTTATGGCAACAATGAAGTGATGCAGGAATACAACGGTTCCAATGCCTCAGTTCATCGACCTCATTTTAATCCTTGCCTCAATTGTCTCCTTCCTGCTCATCAAATGCTATGGATAACAACATCAAAGACCGCTAATTTGTGTTAGCTTATTGCAAAATGGACAAAAAAGGACACAAATAGATAGAGATGAATCGATGAGAAAACACTATTTTTGCATAAAATATGCTGCATCTCAGCAAAACAAACGAAGAACGAAAGAAGGTTCACACCCTCTTGCACCTATGTTGTACGCTTTTAAGACAATCATCAATAAACCAATTAATAAAAATACAATTATGGCCATAATTGGGGAAAATACAAAGATTAAGAGTCCTTCATCATGTGCACCAGATTCACATAGTGAATTGGAACGACCATGTGAATAGAATGAACCAAGGAAATCAACAAATCCTACTCAGTCTTTCAAAATCCGTGTGAAGGAATTCCACGGAAATAATGGTCAATTAGAAAGTGCCATCAATAAATGGTTTGAAGAAAACGAAGATAAATATGATTTCGTAGATTATAAGATGGCCACCTGCCAATACAGGGAGAGCCAGACAAAAACAACCGTACTTATCTTTTACAAACCAGCCGTTTCACATCAATGATAGACAGATTAAAAACTCGAAGAGTACAAAACAAATTCAAAAAATGAAAATCAAATAATACAACTATGAAACAAAAATTACTATCCTTATTGCTTATGGTATTTATCCCGATGGCCATGATGGCGTATGACTGCGAGGTGGACGGGATTTATTATAATCTAGTGAAAAAAGCGAAAACAGCTAGTGTTACTTGCTACGCAGACGATAGTTACTATAATCCTAGAGCATACTCTGCGAGCAGATATACAATACCTAGCTCAATAGAATATGAGGGAGAAACTTATATTGTGACAAGCATCGGTTCCAAAGCTTTTATTAATTGCAAAAATCTCTGGGAAATAATTTTGCCCGAGAGCATAACGAGCATAGAAGAATTAGCTTTCCATAATTGTTCTTCGCTTAATATAATCACTATCCCCAACAACGTGACGAGCATAGGGAATACTGCTTTCTGGGGCTGCACCCGGCTGCAATCCATCACTATCCCCAACAATGTGACGAGCATAGGGAATAATGCTTTCTTGGGTTGCACCCGTCTGCAATCCATCACCATCCCCAACAGTGTGACGAGCATAGGAGAGGGTGCTTTCGCTGATTGTAGTGGTTTGACCTCTATCGATGTAGAAAGTGGAAATACAACATATGATTCACGCAACAACTGCAATGCTATTATTGAGACTTCATCAAACATTCTTATCAATGGTTGTGCATCCACTGTCATCCCCAGTGATGTGACGGGCATAGCGAATAGTGCTTTCTCAGGATGCACAGGCCTGACATCTGTCAACATTCCCAACAGTGTGACAAGCATAGGGGGTAGTGCTTTCAATGGTTGCTCCAACCTGACAGACATAAATATTCCCAATGGTATAAGAAGTATACAAAACCGAACTTTCAACGTATGCTCCAGCCTTAAATACATTTACATACCCGAAAGCGTGCAGTCTATAGAGGAATACGCTTTCCATGGTTGTTCCGAACTTACATCTATCGAAATACCTATGAATGTGTCAAGTATTGGGAAATATGCTTTCTGTAACTGTGGTTTACTTGAATACGTAACCTGCTACAGAACAACAGTACCAAACACCGATGTAAAAGCCTTTCAAGGTTCTGACGTAGAATACGCCACGCTGATAGTCCCCGACGCTTCTTTGAGTGCTTATCAAACCACAGCCCCCTGGAGCAACTTTGGCACGATACTGCCAATGTCGCAAGCCGCTGTTGTCACCGCCAACAGCTATACCCGTGAGTATGGCGACCCGAACCCGACATTTGAATACACATGTGCCACAACCTTGAATGGCACCCCCACCATCACTTGCGCTGCTGATGCCACCTCTGCCCCCGGCACTTATCCTATCACCATCTCGCAGGGCACAGTGACAAATACGGGACTTTTGTTTGTAAATGGTACACTGAACGTGACCAAGGCTCCAGTGACCATCACCGCCAACAGCTACACCATTAAAGAGGGTGATGCCCTGCCCACTTTTGAGGCCACCTACACTGGTTTGAAGAACAGCGAGACGGAAGCCGTGCTCAGCCCCGTCATCAGCTGTGCTGCCGCCGACAGCAACACACCAGGCACCTACAACATCAACGTGACTGCCACCTCCGACAACTACAACATCACCATCGTGAAGGGCACACTCACCATCCTGCCCACCAAGATGGAGATTACCATCGGCTCGACTGGCATGGCGACTTACTGCTCTGCTTACGACCTCGACTTCAGCGGTATCACCGACTTCAAGGCATGTATCGCCACGGGCTATAACAGCACGACAGGCAACGTCATCATGCAGCCGGTGAAAGATGCACCTGCTGGCACAGGACTCTACCTGCAAGGTACACCGGGCACATACGATGTTCCCTGCGGCGAGTCGGGCTCCTATTATGTCAACCTGCTTGTGGGCACCACCGCTCCCACAACCATCTCACCCGTAGAAGAAGGCTTCAAAAACCT
The DNA here is from genome assembly GCA_900315455.1 of uncultured Prevotellaceae bacterium. GTDB lineage: Bacteria > Bacteroidota > Bacteroidia > Bacteroidales > Bacteroidaceae > Prevotella. The sequence goes on from OMZE01000066.1 coordinate 3,816, forward strand.
CATTCTATATAATGGAGCCAGTGGCGTAGGGTTCTATACGATTGCCAACGAATACACGGTGGGTGCCAATAAAGCTTACTTGCAACTGCCAGCCACATTATTAGGCGGCAGTGCAGGTGCCAACCGAGTGGGTGTGGAGTTTGAGGAAAATCTGGATGGTATTGAAAACATCGATATGAGTGTGACAAGCGGTGCTGTCTGGTACTCTCTCGACGGTCGCCAACTGAATGGCAAGCCCACCCAGAAAGGTATCTACGTGGTGAATGGTCGTAAAGTGGTCATCAAATAATCATTGACATCATGAAGACATACGAAAGACCTGTGACAGACATCGTACTGCTTACCTGCGGCGAGGAACTCCTGCAAGGCGTAGATATACAGAGCGGTCAGCAAGGGCCACCCGTCATCGACGACCCCGTGAATCCCGACCCAGGCTCGGAACTCACTAACAAGACCAGCCTGTGGGACGAGGAATGATTTCGGACATACACGAAGCAGGTCCTTACGTCCGCCCACAAATCCGCCTCGTCTGTATTGACATCGGTGATGATCTGTTAGGCATCATCGAGACCAGTGGTGAACCAGGACCGGAAGTGCACGACGACCCTAATAACCCCGACCCCGGCTCTGAACTTGCCAACCCTGGCAGCGTCTGGGCGAATGAAGATTAAACGACTGTAAGGACATACCCTGTGTATGTCTGTTTGGGAAACCACTTGTCTCTTAGAAATCTATTGATTCTGAAGAGGGGGTACGCCAGCAATGGCGCGCCCCCATCTTGTATCCCTCCCCCACCTCCTTTCCACCATAGTATATTTTGCTGCGGCTGAGCAAGGTGTCATTCATGCATTGTGTTCGTTTTTTTATTTTTACATTGAATTAAAATCGTTTTTTTCAACATGAATTACCACAAATTTGGCATAAATTTACCATAAATTATTCTATTAATTTCTGATAATTACCTCCCTTTGGTCAGTGGGTCTGCGACAAGTCTCATGGATAATTGATGGTAATTCGTGGAGGACAGTAACAGCCGAGCAGGCTGCATTATTCGTGTTCATTCGTGCTATTAGTGTTCGTTTAAGTTTCAACATGAATTGTATTTTCTGATAATTGGACGGGTTATTGCCTCCTGTTGTCAGAAAGTCAGCGACAAATCACGTGTTCGTTTATTCATCGGTATAATTAGTAACAACCGTAGTTAGTATTCCCTGATGTCATCGGCAAAGAATTGCCAGCCGTTGGCTTTGACGTAAGCATCACGCGACCCTTTGGGAACATAGATAATAGGATGACAAGCAAATAAGGTGGTAGTTCCATGCCACGCCGCAGGGACGGGCGACTCACAATAGACGGTATCGACAAGAAAAGAGAAGGCCCATGGGCCAATTTCCCTCACCTGGCTTGGGATGACGAGGGAAGAACGGTCATAGCCCGTGAACGGCTCGTCGGACATCTTATCGACACTACGGGGGAAGAATGCCGTGACGCTGCCACTCACCATCGTGTTGGTGGCCGTCTCGATAATCGCGTTGCACTGTTCGCGGCTGTCATAGACAGGGTTGTCGTCGCTTACCACCACCTTGCTCAACCGACTATTGTAATTGAACGCACTGGCAGAGACAAACGTAGTGCTGGCAGGAATGAAAATCTCCTCCAAATCACAAAATTGGAAGGCATAATTCTCTATCCTCTCCAAGTGTTCCGGGAGGATAATGGACTGCATGGAAACACAATTGTTGAAAGCATAACTATCGATGACTTTCAACGAAGAAGGTAGTGACACTGACTTCAAGTTGACACAATAGTCGAAGGTACTGATTCGAAGTTTCTGAATTCCCGTGAAAAACCTCAGTTCATCGAAAGAGGTAATCTTTGGATTGGCCGTGAAGGCTAAGCCAAGCGTCTGCACAGCCTCTGCCTCCTCGATAGACAGTTGCCGGTCGCCGTCGCGGTCCCACCTCTTGACGCAGATGTCGTGAACCACTGGGTCGGCAAAACGGATATGGTCGGTCATCAACGGAAATGCCGTATGCCATTCCATCCAAAGGTGATAGTTATAACTATATATTTTATCCTTTTTATCTAACGTTTCCTGGTCCATCCCACTCTCTCTTAGTCGTTGTCCTTCCAACAATTGTTCTATGTTGTAATCAGGTACGAAGATGGTGGTAAGTCTTGGACAGTTGACAAAGGGTACACTCTCCTCGGTCATATTGTTCTGTGGCAACCGCGACTCAAAAATGACCATTTCAAGGCGGGGGCAATCTTCCAAGAAGTGGTCACCCAAGCCCACTACGGAGCCAGGGAACATGAAACGCTCGACGGCCGTATGGCGGAAGGCGTTGCTGCGGATGAAGCGTACAGTAGCAGGGAGACGCACCGACTCTAAGGATATACAGTTGCGAAAAGCGCTGGCATCGATGGCTTCCAGCCCCGTGAAATGCTCCAGTTCGTCGAAGGAGCGCAGTTTGCTGTTTCCGGTGAATATATTCCCAAGGCTATCCACCGCTGCTGCCTCTTTATAACTCAGTTCACCATCGCCGTCGGAGTCCCAATTTGCCACACAGAGTCGCTTCACCTCGGGGTCGGTGAAGTCGATAATCTCATGATTGAGGATTCTGAGTTGGAGTTGTTGCTCTGCCGCCTCCTGTTCCATCAGCACCGACCGCCGATGAAGATTGGAGATTTGCCAAAGCAGCAATGCGATGACGGTGAGCACCATAGCCGCCGCTCCTGCCCACATCCAATATTGCCGCCGACTGCTATGGAGATCTTTCAGCAGGTCGTCCATCTGTTGGTACCGCTGCTGCACGGGACGGAGACACCGCTCCACCACCTTTCGGTATTTCCCACCACCGAGGTCCATCTCCTGAAGGATGACACCCAAAGAATAAATGTCGTTGCGCACATCAGCCAAAGTGGTCTGCATCTGTTCGGGTGCCATATACCTCATCGTACCTGCCGGCTGTTTCAGGATGGCATGGCTATTGGTGTCGGCAAGACCGAAGTCAATGATTTTCACATAGTTGCCATTGTAGGTAACCATGATATTGGAGGGCTTCAGGTCACGATGAACCACCTGTTGGGAGTGGATATATGCCACGGCCTCTGCCAGTTCGGTGGCAACGCGCCTGCGCTCGGTAAGGGTGGGTTGGGAATTGCCTGATGCGCCGCTGAGGAAATCTGCCAGTGTGCTTCCATCAATCCATTCGCTGATGATGCACAATGCCTTACCCCTGCCTGGTAGTATTACCGTCTCAAGCCCCATGACCTGCACAACAGCCTGGTGCTGCAACGTCACGGCAATCTCAAATTCCTTGCGGAACATCTGCTGATAGACGGGATAAGTGGCCTCTTCTTCCTTCAGGCACTTAAGCAGATACCAACGGCCATAGCGCTTGGCTTTGAAGAGGTCGCAATAGCCACCACGCGAGGGTAACTGCTCCACATCAATAAAATCGGAGCTGATTCCCTCGTAATCGTCAACGAGATATTTGGAGGTGCTGTTGTCAGAGTCGTTCATGAATGTGCCTTGTACTCGTAGCGGATGCCACCTTTCATCCCACAGACATAATTGATAGGCGGACGATTGGATTGGGTGAGGTTTTTCAGATAGAGTGGCTCCCCATTGATAAAGATACTGCAACAAAATGTGTCACCGGGTTGCAGTCGTGTCATCTCCGATGCTGTCACCACAAATTGGAAGTTGCCGAGATAACGGATATGACAGATGCGATTTGGTGCCCAATAAAGTATAATTTCGTCATTGACCATGATGTCTTTCTCTACATCAAGGTGTTCACTGATGACAGGGGCGCTGGGAGGAGTGTCACCGACCTGTTGGTGATGACAGAAAGTGTCGAAATCAGGATAATTCAAAAATTGTGCCAGCGTGTTGAGCGTACGGGCACTGGGGGCGTAGTCGGTTTGTATTTTACCCCAAAGGCGCTTGAGCGTGGTGGCACTGAGCAATTCGTGCGTACGGGTGTATATTGCATCGACCAGATAGTCAAAATCAGCCTGTTCTGTCATCTTATGATGTGACGTCTTCTCCACAGCCACGCACAATGTCTCATACCATAGTGTTTTTTCGCTGGGATTAATTGTTTCTTTGTTTTGTTTCACCATGAATTATTGGGATTTGAATTATTATTACTCTCCGACAACCACTCCTGCCATCATAATGACATTGGTGACGGTGATTTGTCCATGGTCAATAGGTTTAAGTTACAAAAAATCAATAATGAAGTAATCTTGTTACTGTGCACAAAGATAATCAAAATAATTGTATCTCAGATGATTTCATACAAAAAATTAACTTTGGAAATTGAGTGGAGAGTGCCGCCAAAATCTTTGCCGAATATCTGGAGGGGAAAGAGGTGTGAGGTGTGAGGTTTGAGGTTTGAGATTTGAGGTTTGAGGTTTGGCCGAAGGCATTAAACTTTATTAACACTTTTTCGTCTCACTCACAATACATACATTTAAACAGGGGTGCTGAGTAGTTACCTCGCCAAAGGCCATAGAATCGAAGATTAATTTGCTATTTTTGCAAATCATTTTCAAAAAATACAACACAACAGATATCAACAGATTACGTCACTTTAACCAATTCTTGAAAAATGAAAAGATCTTTAGTTTTATTTGGTCTCATCGTATGTTTCGCCATGGGTCTCTCAGCACAGAGTATCTTGGGTAAATGGCGTGCCCAGCAC
>OMZE01000021.1 GCA_900315455.1 uncultured Prevotellaceae bacterium
ACTCCTGTTGCGTCAACCCTCCATTATGGACTACCTGATTGTAAAAATGTGGGATGTTCTCCTGAAGAAGGGCTTTCAAGAGGCTCCAGTCAGAAGAAGTGGGCTGGCAGTTCCCTCGTTTAGCCTTCGCCTTTTCCCTGAACGAGAGCACGATGTTGTCATTCTGCATGGCAGCCTCACATCTCTCATCAGGCATGTTGTCGAATCTTACTTTATAATCTGCAATTTGAGCCGATAGTTTCACGATTTCCTTCTTCTTGTCCTCGATGACTATATCCCTGTTATGCTCCATCATCAAAAGTTCTTGTTTCAACTGTCGCAATCGTTCCTGCGTCCTGTCATAATTACATAGTGCTTCTTCATACTCTCTTTGCAACTTTTCCAGTGCTTTTCGCTTTTTCCTGTATCGCAGATTGAAAAAAACGGCAGTTATGATACCCAAAATAGAAAGAGATAATAGTACAACTGCAATATAAAGACGTCTGTTGGCTTTTTCCGCATTCTCTTGTGCCTGTTTCTGATAGCGGTTGTAGTTGTAATTTGCCGCCATCTGGGCTGTCAACTCCCTGTCTTTCAATATGGATGACGAATCAATGGACATGCAGTATAGAGTGGCATATTTAGCGATGGAATCACCTATGTGCTTTTTTTGATATACGCTCAATAGCCCCTTGTACATGGGATTTGCACTCAGATAGCTCATCTTGGGACGGAAAATCTTCCTATAACACATCTCTGCTGAATCCAACAGATTGATATTCTCATAATACTTGCCTTTGTAATAAAAGTACTGGCGTTTGGAAGGAGGCAGTTCGTGGTTCTCGTCGAACAAAGAACATTTTGATTCATATCTGTCTATCAAGTCTTTCAAAGCAGTATTTTTCGATGGCTGGTCTGCATAGAGATACATTAGCATTGTAGATGCTTTCAGTTCTTCCTGAAGATAGCCATGCTTCTGATATAGGAGGATTGCATCTTTCAGGATGATTTCAGCACTGTCGTTCTTGTTTTGAAGTAAATACGAACTTGCCATCATCTTATATTCATGAATGGCTACTAAAGTGTCTTTTGAGAGAAGCGTGAAATGATAGGCTTTCTTTCTGGCGTCAACTGCTTCAGACAACAGCAGTTGGCTGTAAAACAGGTTTGCCATTTGAGAATATGCTTTTCCCAGTGTCTTATAGTCACAATCAGCGGCTGCAGTGTCTGCGCAATTGACAGCATCCTGCCATGTCTCGATGGCACGTGGCGACTCACCCATGTCCCGATAGGCGCAGCCGAGAAGGTAATGGGCACGGAGACGCTCGTTAGGAGTGCCGTGACTGTCGAAATAAGCCGTAGCCTCTTTAAGAAGGCTATCAGAGGTGATGGGGATATAGGCGCGGTTCAGGCTGTCGACCTCATCAAGCACCTCTCGCTCCTTCCCACCACCCACACAGGCAGCGAGTAATATTATTGCAATGACGATGTATAATAGTTTCCGCATTCAGAATCAATTGATTGATACTTCATGTTTGGGATTACAAGATGAATTAGTCTCAGTGGTAAAGTTTTGGCAAAAGTATACATAAACGGAAGATTTTAATCAAAATCGGCTATAAAAAAATACACATTTTTACACATTGGGCTTGTTTTCCCACACATCTTTGCCTTTGAATCGCGGGACGGAGTTTCCCGTTTATTTTCATTTAAAGTTTCTAATCATTGGGATTCATTGGAAACCTATCTGTAGAACTTCGCCGTCTTTCATCTATCGTCCCTCTTCTTATTCCCTAGGAAATTTTTTTATCAGCGGTTTGAATAATGGCTGAGGTGAGTCCTCGTATATATCATGAAAATTCCAACATACATCAAAATAGAAATTATCATTTTGCTTGGCTTTAGTCAAAGCCTTCTCAACCATATCGTAACACCATTGTGAATGATAGGCAAAAAGCACTTGAAAAGCAGATCTCATACACCCATTCTTATCCTTCTCGTCCAAGATCTTTTGGCATTCGCGTTTGACAAGTGGAATAAATGCATCATCAGGCCATGCAGCAACAGCATGTAGAGCCACCCTTAAAGTGTCACGATAATCCCAGGGGTCCTTGTTTCCCGCTTGTGAAAGCAATCTAATGATTTCTTGTTTCTCCTTTTCTCTGTGGAATTTAGCTAAAGCCACCAATGCCCAACAATCTTGTTTGTATATTTCACGAAGCCGATTCTCGTTTTCACATTTTATCTTCTATGATGAGCGTATTACTCTTTCGGTTTTACCTCAAACTCACAGGTCAGCAGGTGCCAATTCTGAACTGCGCTCCACCACCTGAAAGACTTGGATTCATAGACTTTTACAGCAGAGCCTTTGATGTCGTCTTCTGTGGAATAATATAAGTTGAAGCGGTACTTGCCGGGACGGGTTTTCCTCCCGAAACTGGCCACCCAAGCCGGTTTTTCGGAATTTGGGTAAAGCGGTGGCTCGTCTGCCCAGGTGGTGCAAATCTGACCGCCATGGTTTCCTTCATATTTGCCATCTACCCAATGGGAGAGCGTCCCCCAGAGATAACCCGGAAGCCACTCCCCGTATAGTGTGTCGCGACTTTCGTTCTTAACGAGAAACAATGGACCGGGAAACTCGCCATTCTCACCGGTAGAATTGCGCACGAATTCGATTTTGACCAATGGGGAAGGGTGGGAGTATATGGTGATGGTGAACCGACCAGAGTTGATGGAGTCTTTGCTCTTCCAGTCGGAATAGTTTCTGAGTTCCCGTCGGAAATGGGCTGATGTCTCCACCTTGTATTCTTCACCTGTCAGCGTGAAACTTCTCTCCAGGGAATCCCTGCCGGATTGGGCACAGGAAAAGACCGTCTTCAGCCGGTATTCGCCAAGTTGCTCCAAAAGAATCGTTTTTTGCATCTGCCTGACGGTGTCATCAAACAGAATCGTGCTCTTCCCATCAGGAAGAAGCATGCTCAATGTGCCATGGGCGGTGGATGGTATCCCCTCGACAGCATAATCTATCAGCATGTCGCACTGTCCCTTCGCGGTAGCAAAGTGCATCATTGCCAAAAACAGTAAGAGCAGTATCCTGTTCCTTTTCATCGGTTGTCGTAGGTTATACAAAGACACAAAGGAAAAACTCAGTATCTCCGTGCCTCTGTGTTGATATAGATATTCTTGGTTTGTTGACCATAAATCAAAATCTTCTTCTCCGTGATTCATGTTTATCCTACCCAATCCTTAACTAGGGTGGGGGCTCGGTAACCTCTCACGGTCTTTCCACATCTGAGCCATGTCTCGCAGAACGACATGTTGAGGAGTGTCTTATTACATCGTGGTATAAAAGAAATCCACATTATTGTATAAGGCAAAAATAGGATAAATAAACAAAAGTGCAAAGCAATCGACGAAATAAAAGTTGACAAGAATTCACAACACTGTGTAAAATGTTGATTATAAGGATTTTGTAAATGAGAAAAAAACTACGAAATAATTTGAAAGGATTGACAAAATTCGTGTAATTCGTGAAGTCGCTTGCGATTTTTTAAATCAAATTTTCGTGTTATTCGCATTCGTGTTCGATGCGGTGACAATCAGGCGAAGCCCAAAATTAATTTTCAATCTTCAATTTTCAATTTTCAATCGGGCGAAGCCCAAAATTAATTTTCAATCTTCAATTTTCAATTTTCAATCGGGCGAAGCCCGAAATCAATCTTCAATCGGGCGAAGCCCGAAATATCATTCGCAAAGCAATTGCCTTGCGGTCTCGATAATCGTGTCGCGCCCCTTGGCCATATCCTCGTCAGTGAGAGATACGGGATAGTCGGGAGCTATGCCGAACTCCGTGTCCTGCTTGTCGCGGTCGTACATCGGACAGGCAGAGAAGCGGACACTCCAGCCACACGGCAACTGACTCGAGAAAGGCAGACCGGCACCACCACCGGTGCGGTCGCCCACTACAATTACGTTGGGAAAACACTTCATGTATTTCACAAACTCGTTGGCTGCGCTGAACACCCCACGGTTGGTGAGCACTGCCACACGCTTCTGCCAACGCCGCCCGCTGGATGGCTTCAGATGCTGCTCCTCCATTGCGGAGAAGTCGCTGTGGCCCTTCCCCGTCTTGTGGCGGATATATCCCACCAACTTCTCCTCGTTGGTGAACCGTGCCGCCAACTCCTGTGCCGTGGAGACGAGGCCGCCGCCGTTGTCGCGGATGTCGATAATCAAGGCGCGGCAGGGAGCCAGCAGACTGAGCATGTTCTCAAGGTTGCCCGCCCCAATGTCGTTGGCAAAACTGGCGTAGCGCACATAGCCGATATTGTCGTCGAGCACGCGGTAGCGCATGCCGGCACTCATTCTGTAGTCGGTACCCAGGTAAATGCGCAGCAGCGTGTCGCTCACGTTGGTGGGGTAGTCCTCCTGCCAACTCCATTCACGGCCGGTGTCGAAAGCCGTGTAGATATTCACATGACCGTCGCGCAACTCCGACAGCATGTTGCAGAGCACCTCAAACATCTGGAGCCTGCTCATATTGTCGTTGAAGCGGGGAGCGTAGCGGGCATGCACCTCGTTCCAGTCGAGCCCGATGGTCGCCTTCTTATAGTCGAAGAAGCAGTAGCGCTCGTCGATGATGCGCCACAACGCCTCGAAGTTGCCCGAAGGGGTATTGGGCATTTCTTCCTCTTCTACACACGCGGTGGGCAATGTCAGCGCGCAGCAGACCAGGAGGATGGCGGCAAGGCAATGGAGGAGGTGTCTGTGGATGGCTGTCATGGGATGATGTCGGTAATGGTGAAGTGCCTCACGTATCCGATGAGGAATGAGTGGGTGTAGAAATGCTGTTTCAGGTGGTTCACCTCGGCTTGCTGGTAGTCGCCGAGATAGCCCACACGCCAGGTGGTGTGCAACAGGCGGAAATCCACCGTGAGCATCTGCCGAAGTGAAGGGGCAGAGGCAACGGTGGTCACCACGGCGTTGTGGTCGTAGTTGCCGAGCGAGAAGATTTCATAGTACGACTGCCCGTAGTTGGGACTGAACATGATGCCTACCAGGGGCACCGATACCTCGTAGCGGAAGTGGAGTTTCGCCTTGCCCAGGTGGGTGCGGCAGAGGGCTGCCAGCGAGGGACCTAGTTGCAGCGATAAACGGACTTGGGCAGGGTTGTTGGAATTGCGCTCGTCGTAGATGAATCCCAGGTTCAGGTCGCCCATCCATCCAGCCTGCAATTGCCAAGAGTCGCCGAGATGCCAGTCGCGGCGGCGGGAGAGGTTGAGGGTGTAGAGCCCCGACATCTGACTGCCGTCGCCAGAGCGGTCCTCGCCCATGGCGATGCTCCCGTAGTGGGTGAGTTGGGTGATGAAGCGCCGTCCGGGGCGCAGCCGCATGTTCTGCGAAACAAAGCGCAGTTCCACGCCACTGTATTCCTCGGGCGAGAGATAGGTGTCGAGGGTGTTGATATGTCCTATTCCCAGCAACTGCACGTTCTCCACCTCACGACTGGCAGAGGATTGTGCGCAGAGTGGTGCTGTCCACCAACATGAGAGAAAGAGGATGAAGGCGGAAAGACAGTGGAGATAGGGCTTTCTAGAAATCTTTATCATCGAATAGGAACTGTTGACCAGTAATCTCGGTGATGACTTGCTGCTCGCTCTTGCCGGCATCGGGGTCGAGGTTCTCGGGCTCCTCAGGCTCCTCGTTGCTGTCGTCGGATTCTGGCTCTGGGAAGCGGGTGGGCTCCAGTTCCTCTACCTTGTCGATGTGCAGCGTGGTAATGCGCTTGCCGCGGGCCTTGAAGCCCTTCACGGCGATGAAACTCTCCACGTCGACCTCCATCGGCTCGCGGCTGGCGTCGGTGCCGCCGAAGTGGACGAGGATGCGTGGATAGGGCTGGTCGGTGAGCAGCAATTCGCGGTTCTCCGGGTTTTCGCCCAGATAGTTCTGGTGGCGCTTCGTGGCCTCCATCCTGAAGCGTTTCAGATAGAGGAACCCTTGTTGCTCGGCATCGAGGAGCACGGCGCTCCACACCTTGTTGGGGTCCCATTTCTCTACAATGCGGATGTTCGACTCGAAGTGGTTGTTCACGTCGAAGTTGGTGATATAGAACTCACCGCCTTCGAGCACCACGAGGATGTAGTCGCCCTCGTTGAACTCGCCCAGCAGCCTGCCGTGCTCGTCGTAGTTGAGGCGGTTGACATCGGGGTCGTACCACACCTTCCTGCCGCCGAGAGTGCTGTGGCCGTGACTCTTCAGCGCGATGCGGTGGATGGGGTTGCGGGTGAGCAGGTTGCCCTTGCTGCCACGCCCCTTGATGAGCACCTCGGAAAAGTCTTTCTCAATGAAGATTTTCTTCAGTTTGGGGTTGGGCTCCAGCGTCACCTTGATGACCTCGGCCTCACCGTTGGGGTTGCAGGTGAAGTAGACTACCCTGGAACCGGGGGTGCCCTGCGTGAGGTCGTATTCCTTGTCGCGGGCAAGACTGGTCACGTTGAAACGCTTGATCATGTAACTGCCACGCTTGCCGTCGCGGTAGACGACGTTGTAGATGGTGCGGGTGTCGTTTTTCTTGAACACCTGCACGTGGAGTACGTTCTTGCCCACGAAAATCTTCTCTGCCACCTTCACCACCTTGTACTTGCCGTCGCGGTAGAACACAATGATGTCGTCGATGTCGGAGCAGTTGCACACAAACTCGTCTTTCTTCAGACCCGTGCCGATGAAACCGTCGGAACGGTTGATGTAGAGTTTCTGGTTGGCTTCCACCACCTTCGATGCCACGATGGTGTCGAAGTTCTTGATTTCGGTGAGGCGGGGATGCTGGTCACCGTATTTCTTGAGGATATACTCAAACCACTTCACGGTGTAGTCCACGAGGTGGGCGAGGTCGTAGTCTATCTGCTCTATCTCGCCCTTGATGCGGAGGATGAGTTCGTCGGCCTTGTCTTTGTTGAACTTCAGGATGCGCTGCATCTTGATTTCCATCAGCCGCAGGATATCGTCCTTGGTCACCTCGCGAATCATCTGTGGATAGAACGGGGTGAGGCGCTCGTCGACGTAGGCGCAGGCGGAATCCATGTCGGGGGCGTTCTCAAACGGACGGCCCTTGTAGATGCGCTCCTCGATGAAGATCTTTTCCAACGAGGCAAAGTGGAGTTGTTCGAGCAGTTCGCCCTTGCGTATCTCCAGTTCGCGGCGCAACAGGTCTTTCGTGTGGTCTGCGGAATGGCGCAGCAGGTCGCTCACGGTGATGAACATCGGCTTGTTGTCTACGATGACGCAACAGTTGGGCGCGATATTGATTTCGCAGTCGGTGAAGGCGTAGAGGGCGTCGATGGTCTTGTCGGATGACACGCCGGGGGCGAGGTGAACGAGAATCTCCACGTTGGCAGCGGTGTTGTCGTCCACCTTCTTCACCTTGATTTTGTTCTTCTCGATGGCCTTGAGGATGGAGTCGATGAGTGTCGACGTGGTCTTGCTGAAAGGTATCTCGCGGATGACCAGCGTCTTCGTGTCGAGTTTCTCGATTTTAGCGCGTACGCGCAGTCCGCCGCCACGCAACCCGTCGTTGTAACGGCTCACGTCGATGGAACCGCCGGTGGGGAAGTCGGGGTAGAGTTTGAACTCCTCGCCACGCAGGTAACTGATGGCGGCGTGGCATATCTCGCAGAAGTTGTGGGGGAGCACCTTGGAGGCAAGACCTACGGCAATGCCCTCGGCACCTTGTGCAAGGAGCAGGGGGAATTTCACGGGCAGCGCGATGGGCTCCTTGTTGCGCCCGTCGTAACTCAACTGCCAGTCGGTGGTCTTGGGGTTGAAAACGGTGTCGAGGGCGAATTTCGAGAGCCGCGCCTCGATGTAACGGGGAGCGGCGGCACGGTCGCCGGTGAGGATGTTGCCCCAGTTGCCCTGGGTGTCGATAAGCAGGTCTTTCTGACCGAGTTGCACGAGGGCGTCGCCGATGGAGGCGTCACCATGGGGGTGAAACTGCATCGTATGGCCCACAATGTTGGCCACCTTGTTGTAGCGGCCGTCGTCCATGCGCTTCATCGAGTGGAGGATGCGGCGCTGCACGGGTTTCAGACCGTCGTCGATTTTCGGCACGGCACGCTCGAGAATCACATACGAGGCGTAGTCGAGAAACCAGTTCTGGTACATCCCGCTGAGGTGATGCACGGCGGAGGCGTCGAAGCGGTTTACCGGACGGTAGTCGGAGTGCTGCTCCTCGGGCTGCTCCTCACCGTCCTCGTCGTCGGCAAAGTCGTTGTCTGTTTCTTCGTCTGTCGTGTCGCTGTCGTCGGACGGTTCCTCTGCGTTCTCGTCGCTAACGGGGTCTTCGGAAACACCTTCGTTTTCGAGATTCTCGTCGTTTTCCAATATTTCGTCGTCTTTCTTCTTGTCGCTCATGTCATTGTGCGTTTTTATGTGTGCAAAGGCTGTCGCCTTCGCACATTTGGGGCAAAGGTATACAAAAAAACTGAGAAAAGCAAATAGAGGTGTGTTTTTCGGGGTTTTATCCCATGTCAGGCGAAGATTTGGCAGGCATGGAATAATCTTTAATTCAAGTTCCGCAAGTTCAAAACCTATTCGAAAAGAAGAGGTCATTATCAAAACGGCCTCGCAAGTCTGCCACGACAAGTGGCGGGGTGTTAGCAGGGCGAACGACGGCGGAGCGTGTTCGCGGTTCTTTCTTGTTTCTTCTTTCTGTCCACACAGAAAGAAGAAAATACCTGAATATCAATTAAATATTCAACTTGAGAACCAAAAGATAGTTGACACCGAAATAGGTGATAATGACCACCAGAAACGCGCTGATCATGTAGATGTGGTAATAATGGGGCTTGCGAAGAAATCCGACCGATGCTTTGTGAAATGGCACGGCGTATACCATGAGGGTGATGAGTGCCCATGACTCTTTGGGGTCCCACGACCAGTAGTTGCCCCACGACACATTGGCCCATACTGCCCCCAGGAAGATACCGATGGTGAGCAGGAAAACGGCAGGATAGAGCAACAGTTGAGACAGGGCGGTGACCCGCTCCAGTTCATCCACCCTTTTGTGTCTTCTCAGGAGAAATGCCTGCACGCCCAACAGCCATTGTAGGGCAAACAGGGCATAGGCGCACATCACCGTCATCACATGCACAGAGAGAAGCGGTGAATGTAGCACAGGCATCAGTGGCGTGAGTTGTGAATTGCTGCCCGCCAACATGGCTACCAACAGGCAGAATGAGGCAAGCAACGGACCGAAACCGGCGATAATGGGGAATTTCCGATGAAGAAAGATGGTGAGCAAAAGAAGTGAACAAGCCATGAACAACATGGTTTCGTGGCCGTTGCTCACGGGAATGTGCCCGCTCAGCCACCAACGCAGGCCGAGCAATAGGGTGACATACAGGGTCAACAGCGTGACGAATGTCAAAGATAACGCCTTGAGCCATGACTTTTGATGCGATGAAAGGAGCAGCACTACACACAGCATCAGACTGAGAGTCAGCGCCGCGAACACGGGCCATTTCTGACTTCGCACCGTGTTGTAGAAGATTTCTGCTCTTGTGGTGCGCTCTGAGGGGAGAATGTCTTCTGTCGTGGTAGCCGAAGATGGATCGCCTGCCTGCAGCATGTCACGCTGAAAGAGTTTAATCTTCGCAATGATTTCCATAGCCCTGTCGCGCTGTCCTGTTACAATGCTCTCCGTCAGGTAGTCCATGGACTGCTTGATGAAGAATTGCTCCTTGACGGGAATTTCCTTCGGGAGCGATTGTCCGCCCGGCGTGTACCAGTCTACGTCATCGCTGCTGCGATAGGGGAACATCCTGATGAACTGTCCGCTATAGAACATCTCCACCATGTGGAATTGCTCATCGGCTTCGGTCAGCGCTTTCCTGTTCATCGAACCGTCGCCCTTTCTCATTGCCTCAACGGCATCTTTGAGTTTGTATGTTTGGTATTCATCCACGAAATCACGGTAGGATGCCCACTGCCCATTGATGCCCAGCATCTGTTGCACATCACGGTTTTTTACACGAATCAACTTCTGCTGTTCCCATGGAGAGTAGTATATCATCCAACTTGCGAAAATCTCGTCGGCAGAATAGCCCGACCACGACGCGCTGCCCGACAGTTTGGTGACAAAATCTGTTGCCACGGTGTTGAGCGGACAGATGCGGTTGTTGTATATCACGTTGATGGTGCCTATCCGGTGGGCAATGTCCTTGTCTACCACCTGCAAGCCGTCGGCGGCACGGAGGGGTGAAGGGGATAGGCTGAGCAACACGAGGAGGACGAGCGGCTGCATGGCCTTGCGGTAGAGCATACGCATCTGTGTATGGCGTGACAGCAAGGTGGCGATGATGCTCACCAGCAACAGCAGGTAACCGAAATAGGTGATGGCGATGCCGTATGGGTCGTGGCTGATACCAAGCGATACTCCCTCGCCGTCGGAGTCGTAACTCGACTGGAAAAGCCGGTAACCGTCGATGTACCCTACATGGTTCATCGATACGACAACATCTTCTCCATGAGTGTTTTGAATGATGCTTTGGTAGTCGAGGGGGGCATCGGTGCCAGGGTAGTTGACTATTTGAAACTCCTTCAATGTCAGAGAGAAAGGCAGTTGATGGGGGTGCCCTTCATCGTCGGTATATGACGACACGGCTGTTCCGATGCGAAGTCCGATGATGCCGCTGCGGGAAAAGAGATGGGTGGTGAGCGCACCTGCCAGAATGACGACAAATGAGAGGTGCAGCATCATGACGGCAACACGCCTGTAAAGGTGCAGCCTGACCATATACACACAGGCTGCAGCGGTGAGGAGCATCCACAGCGCGGCAAACCACCATGTGCCGTAGATTTGTTCGCTGGCAAAACGGGTGCCGCGATATTTCTCTACGACAGTGGCAAACCCTATACACACCGTGATGAGTGTGTATAGGGTGAAGATGAGTCTCTTATTTACCAATGTGGGTTAAATGGATTCAATGAAGTAAATAATCTGGTCGCGTTGTTTCTTCGTCAGGTTGCGGAACTGCACCACGGAGTTGTAGGCATCGCTCGTGCCTCCTTCTTTCTTGCATCCGTGCCACATGATGGCTTCCATCACGTTGCGGGCACGGCAGTCGTGCAGACGCTCCACGCCACTTCCACACTTGGCGGCCAATCCGCGTCCCCACAAGGGGGTGGTGCGGCACCAACCGGTGCGGATGTCGTTCTTCATCCACAGACGGTGCTGCACGAAATCGGTGTAGGGCCAGATTTTCTGGTGGGGATAGCGCGGCATGTCGTTGTCGGAGGTGAAGAACCTGGCGGGGTCCTGGATATGGTCTTCGCCTGTCTGCCACGACGGACGGTGACAGGTGGCACACCCTATCTGCGAAAACAGTTTCTTGCCTTCCTTAAAGTCATCGGTGGTGGTGTTGCGGGCAGCGGGCACAGCCAGTCCGCGGTGCCAAATCATGAGATTCTTGTATTGGGCATCGGTCATCTCAGCATCGAGCGACTTGCTGGTGAGATAGGTGTAAATGTCTTTCTCCAAGTCGCCGGTATGCCATTCGGGATGTGCTTTCGTGGGGTCTATGCGGTTGATGTATTCGGTGAAACCGGCCTGCACCTCGGGGTCTTGCGACGACTTGGTGGCATAGTATTTCCCAGCAAGGTCGAGATAGTGGTAGCGGCGGTCGGAACGGTTCACGTTGGTGATGTTCCAGATGGCATTGGCGCCGGCTGCATCAAGAATCGGACCACGTGACAGGGCATAGGTGTAGCGCCGCACATATTTCGTGCCGTCGCCCTGCAGTGAGTTGCTGTAGTAACTTTTCCAGGTGTTGGAAGCCTGGTCCCACATGGCGGGGTTCAACGCGTCGGTGCGGCCGATGCTGTTGAAATACTCGCTCTCTGCCTTCCATTGGGCGGTGATGTCCTCATCGGGGATGGCGTCAGTCAGTCCTGTGCCGTAGATGCCGATGGTCGATTCCAGCAAAACGCCAATCTCGTTGTTGTATTCTGCTTCGGAGAGGGTCACGTCGGTGCCGCTGCGCTGTACCACCACCGGCGCATAGTAGGCCTGATAGGGGATGGATACCTCGGGGTAGATGAGCGAATAGGTCTCGCCGTCGGGGAACTGGTTCCCCCACTCATCGGTGTAGTTGTTCCACGCTATCTTAATCTGGTTCTCGTCGATGGGGGCCTTGAAGGGCTTCACGGCGCCTGTCTGCGGCATGCCGGCCACCGAACGGATGTAGGCATTGGTGGTCTTGTCGTAGATGACGAGCAGGTAACCGTTGCGGTGGGTGTCGGCTTTGTATTCGGTCTGGCGTGCGCCATGGCCATAGCCGGGGTGACAGTAGAGGCAGCCGCGACGCACATAGACGGGACCCAGACCGTGGAAAGCACCATCGGTGTTGGTGTTGTAGTCTTTCTCAAAAAGGTATTCTCCCTCGTTGAAGGCTGTCATCATGCCGGCGCTCTCCACAGCCTTTGAGGGCTGCTTGAATGCGGTGGAGGTGTTCACCGTGGTCGTACCGAGCAGTCCGCCTGCGTAATAGTCTTCAGGGTAGTCTGAGTTGGTCGGATTGCCTATTTCCCACGTCGTGGGCGAAACATCATTGTCATCGGAACAACCAATGGTGATCATCGTACCCATCAAGGCAATACCGAATAGGAATGGTCTGTTCATTAATCTTCAATTTTCAATCTTCAATTTTCAATCTCAAAGAGTTATTTTTTGATGTTCACTATCGATTGATAGAGTTTTTGCGCGTTGTCGGCCAGCAGACGGTAGGTGGCGAGCACCACATTGTCGACATAGTTCTCGTTGATGACCTGGCACTGTGCCTCCACGGTCTGGTTGCCGGCATATCCTGACAGTGTCTTCGAGAGTTCGTCGAGCGCGTCGTCAAGTTCGCCCAAAGCATCGATGGCTGCCTTGCAGGAGGCATCGGAGTAGTAGAGGGCAAACGGATTCTTCATACCCTTGATTTTGGTCAGGGCGGCATCGAGTTTGGTCACCACGGCGTTGGCCTGGCTGGCCAGCGCGGCATTGCCTGAGTTCTGGCAGAAATAAATCAGCGACTGCTGGGTGGGAACGGTGGCGCCCATCTTGCCATAAAGGGCATTCTTGCAACTGATGATGTTGTCGTAGAAGTCGGTGATGGAGTTGTAGGCATAAGGCGACTCGATGTAGGCAGGGTCCTCACCGGTGTAGGGTAGACCTATCTTCGAGTCTCCCACTTCACCGATGATGTCCTGGCAGCCGGAGATAATCTCAAGCGTGGCGTCGAGAGCCGTGGCCCAGTCGCCAGTACCGGGGGTCTTGAAGGCCTTGCCGAAGTTCTGAAACGAACCCAGCGAACCTTCTGCATCGCCGTCGTCGTTGATGCTGTTGTGAGTGGCCACGTAGTTGATGGCAATCTGATGGCGCTCTGCATTGCTCTCCTTCGAGTCCCATGCGGCTTCCAGCGTGGCAGTGGCGTTGTAGAGGTCTTTGGCCACAGCACAGATGTAGTTGTACTCGAGGTTGGTCAACTGACTGATGGGGCGGGGCGAACCCTGACGGAAGAGCACATATTCCAAACCATGATAACCCAAAATGCCGGAGTTGGCGGTCTTGATGAAGTTGTCGAGATTCGACATCGCCTTCTCGTCGCGCAGCACGTCAGCCAGGTCGTTGGCGGCTACTGGCCATGTGTCGGTGTGGGGGTCGATGGAGTAGACATCAGCGGCTCCGAAAAGGAAAGCCTCACTGTTCTCCCAGTTGGCACGGGCTGTCTTCCAGTCGCTGCAGGCCTTGTCGAGGGCGGCCTGTGAACCAGTAACAGTGGTGGTGTCGGCATCGTCATCGCTTGAGCATGAAACGAAGCCGGTAGAGAGGGCGACAGCAAACGCTGCGATTTTCAAAAGATTCTTACTTTTCATTGTGCTAAATGTTTATAATGATGTTATTCTGATCTCAAACCTCAGGTGTTATAGGAGTTTTCCACTATACGTGATGCCCAAGTTGATGCTTGGCTCGTTGTTGTAGGGCTGTTTGTATAGCGGACTGTCTGATGTCAGACCGTTGTTGTTCACTTTCTCGAAGAATCGGTAGGAATACTCCCCTTTGATGGTGATTTGATTCACAGGCGAGAAGTTCAGGCCTAATGCACACCTGTATTTCTTGGTATACTTGTACATCGACTCATAAGTGCCCGATGCCATCGTGTCGTAGTGCTCGAAGCGTCCGAAGATATACAGTTTCTCATTCTTCTCACGCAATCGTGGTATCTGGGAGAAGATGTTGTAGCCGGCTTCTATGGCGTATGCCAGGGCATTGCTGCCGATGTTGGAATAATGGTGGGGGTTGCCGTCCTGATATTTGTGGTGTGTCCAGTTGGCTTGGTTGTATGCGGAAATCTCGTCGGCATCGCTGAAGTGGGCATAGTCCACATTGCCGCGAACAATCCAGTTCCAGCGGTTGAGCGAGAAATCCAAGGCTACGATACACAGCGCTCCTGTCAGGTCGTCGTATTTGGCTCCCGGTGTGCGCAAGGTGTTGCGGAAGGTGTAGCCATAATAACCGCTAAGTCCGATGCGCAGGCCCTTCAGCGAATAGTTGTCGATGCGCAGGACACCGGCATAGTTGTTGGCAACCTTGAATTCATAGGGACTGGTGGCACCGTAATGTACGAAATTTTCAGCAGTGAAACTCTCGGAGTTCAGGCCTGAGAGCAATTGGGCCTCGTAACGCCAGTTCTTCAGACGGCCCCATAGCGAAAGGCCCACCTGGTGCCAGGTGTTGGGCATGATGGTGGCCTCGCCTTCGGGACGGTAAACGGTGAAGAACTGGTGGGGCTCGTGGTAGGCGTTGGAGTAGCCCACGGGCACGATAATCTCACCGGCCTTGATATTGAACTTGCCACCCCAGAATGCTTTGTTAATCCAGAATTGCTCGATGTTCACCTCGCCGCCTTTTTCCACCTCGGCCTCATATTCACCGGCCTCTTCGGCTTCTATCTCCACAGCAGTGCCATTACCGCCGTGTTCAAACTCTATCTCTGCGCCCATCGACCAGCCCTTGCCGAAATCGAAACCGAGGTTCACACAGACGTGGGGCAGGTCGAAACGGCCATGGCTCTTGTCGTCAGCATAGTTTTCCGGTATCTTGTAGCGATTGAAACTCTGACTGTAAAAATTTCTGCTCATCACGGCCTCGCCATATCCACCAATGTGGAGACGTGAGAGCAATTCACTCTTCTCTTCTGTTCTTGCCACTTGCCGTGTGGCCCCGGTGGTGGCATCTACGCCCATGTCGTCGGACTCCTGAGCCATTGAGCAAATGGGCAAAACTACGAGAACAACAGTGGAAATGATTGGTCTCGTCAATCGCTGAAAATTGTGCTTGAATGGATTCATGACTGCAAAATTACTCCAATCCATTTGGGCTGACAATACTCAAAAATCAGTATTCTGGATGACGTGCTTGGGTATGACTACTCGGTTACTATGAATTGAATACCATGTTCTTGTTATATGCGTTAATGAATAGTTTTTGATAATACCTTCAAATGGGGATTGCGTTCGTCAAAGAAATAATGTAATTTTGCATCCGAAATAGTATATCAACTATCACCCCAACTCCTGATAGTAGAACAAGTGGAAACTTGAAAAAGCAATATACCGATGAAAAGAATGAAACTATACGAGGCTGATGATAAGATGATCGACCTTATCAGTGATAATTATAGCATGTTGCAGGGACTAAACGCCTTCGGCATCCATCTTGGTTTTGGTGACAAGACCGTCAGCAAGATTTGCGACGAGCAGGGGGTGGATTGCCATACCTTCCTCACTGTCGTCAATTTCCTCATCAATGGATATGCCCCAAAGAATACCGACGACACGATTTCCGTGAAAACATTGCTCGATTACCTGCGTGCCTCGCATCGGTTCTTCCTTGACTTCCAGTTGCCGTCTATTCGGAAAAAACTGGAAGAGAGCCTTAGCAAAAGCGATAGCCTCTCCGTACTGATTCTGCGCCTCTATGATGAGTATGCGCACGACATCCAACTGCACATGAAATATGAGGAGAAAACGCTTTTCCCGTATGTCGAGGCGCTCATCCGGGGAGAGAAAAAGACCGACTACAATGTGGAAATCTTCTCCAAGCATCATAGCGACACTACGGGAAAGTTTCATGAACTGAAGAACATCATCATCAAGTACTTCCCTCACGACGGACTCGCCAACAACCAACTCACAGCAACTCTCTACGATATCTACAACAATGAGGAATGGCTCTGCAACCACAGCAACGTGGAGGAGGTGCTGTTTGTGCCGGCCATCCGCTTGATGGAACAGAAGTTGAAGAATGATGATGTGTCGGCTAGGATTTCAAACATGATCACTAAGGCCGACAGCATGGAACCGCTTTCGGAACGCGAAAAGGAAATCATTGTGTGTCTCGCTCAAGGCATGTCAAACAAGGAAATTGCCAACCAACTGTTCATTTCTGTTAATACGGTCATCACACACAGAAGAAACATTTTCAGGAAGTTGCAGATTCACTCGCTTGCCGGACTCACCATCTACGCCATTGCCAATAACCTCATCGACAAACAATGCTTTTTGCACCAGTAAGCAGTCTTTTTGCATCAGTAGGCAATCTTTTTGAACCAGTGAGCAATTCTGCTTCATTTCTTCTTCCATCACCTTACTGGGGTGGAAAATTGGTGGCATTTCCACAATAATTCATGATAAATCCCTGTCCTTAACAAAAATAAACGTCTTTTTCCTTTGGGTTTCAGTGATTTTTCGTTATCTTTGCAGCGCAAAAGATTGTGTACCCGTTTCTGTACACTTGTCTGACAAGTGGAAAGATTGAAGCGGGGCAGGTCGTTTGCTTTGATGAATGTCAATGTTTGTTGGCTGTTGGAAATGTATGGTTCAGCGTGCGGAAAACAATGAAAGAATGAATGGAGTTTTACCGGGCGTAGATACTTTCCGTGGAGCCAATTTGTAATCGAATTAAAAGAAAAATGGCACAAGAAGATGTATTCAAGAAAATCGTGAGCCACTGCAAGGAGTATGGTTTCGTTTTCCCCAGCAGTGATATCTACGATGGTCTCGCCGCAGTCTATGACTACGGTCAGAATGGTGTGGAATTGAAAAACAACATCAAGGAGTATTGGTGGAAGAGCATGGTGCTGCTTCACGAGAATATCGTGGGCATCGACTCTGCTATCTTCATGCACCCCACCATCTGGAAGGCTTCGGGACATGTCGACGCCTTCAACGACCCTCTCATCGACAACCGCGACTCAAAGAAGCGCTATCGTGCCGACGTGCTCATCGAAGACCAAATGGCCAAATACGATGAGAAGATACAGAAAGAGGTGGATAAGGCCCGCAAACGCTTCGGAGAGGCTTTCGACGAGCAGAAGTTCCGGGAGACCAATCCACGTGTGCTCGACAATATCGCCAAGCGCGACGCGCTGCATGAGCGCTACGCCAAGGCCATGCAGGGCCCCGACCTCGAGGAACTGAAGCAAATCATCCTCGATGAGGGTATCATCGACCCCATCAGTGGTACGAAAAACTGGACCGATGTGCGCCAGTTCAACCTCATGTTCTCTACAGAGATGGGTTCGGTGTCAGATGCCGCCAACAAAATCTACCTGCGTCCGGAGACGGCACAGGGCATCTTCGTCAACTACCTCAACGTGCAGAAAACAGGGCGCATGAAGATTCCTTTCGGCATCGCACAGATAGGAAAGGCTTTCCGCAATGAAATCGTGGCACGCCAGTTCATCTTCCGCATGAGGGAGTTCGAGCAGATGGAGATGCAGTTCTTTGTCAAGCCGGGTACCGAACTGGAGTGGTTCCCGAAATGGAAGCAGATGCGTATGGCTTGGCACCAGGCCCTTGGCTTCGGTGCAGAGAACTACCGCTTCCACGACCACGACAAACTGGCTCACTATGCCAATGCCGCTACCGACATCGAGTTCCGCATGCCGTTCGGCTTCAAGGAGGTGGAGGGTATTCACAGCCGCACCAACTTCGACCTCTCGCAGCATGAGAAATACAGCGGTCGCTCCATCAAGTACTTCGACCCACAAGACAATGTGAGTTATACGCCGTTCGTCATCGAGACATCCATCGGTGTCGACCGTATGTTCCTCTCGGTGATGTGCCACTCCTATCAGGAGGAGCAACTCGAGAATGGCGAGACTCGCGTAGTGCTCAAACTGCCCGCCGCACTGGCACCGGTGAAACTGGCCGTACTGCCTCTCGTGCGTAAGGATGGGCTGCCAGAGAAAGCACGCGAAATCATCAACAACCTCAGGTTCCACTTCAACTGCCAGTACGACGAGAAGGATACTATCGGCAAGCGCTACCGCAGACAGGATGCCATCGGTACTCCTTATTGCGTGACAGTGGACTACGATACGCTCAACGACAATACGGTCACACTGCGATTCCGCGACAGCATGGAGCAGGAGCGCGTGAGCATCGACCAACTCAATGCCATCATAGAGGACAAGGTGAGCATCGCCAGCCTGTTAAAGAAACTGCAATAAATGGATTTCAGACATTTCATATCGGTTCTTGGCGCCTTCCTCTTGGCTCTTTCCTTCACCGCATGCAGCGAAACCGACGACACGGTGGAGGAGTTTCCCAACTGGAAGAGCAAGAATGAGGCTTTCTTCACCGCGAAATACAACACGGCGAAACAGGCCATCCAGGCGGGCGACAATACCTGGAAGATAATAAAAACGTATACCAAGGACCCGTCGAAAGAGGGAGTGCCTTCTGACTATATCCTCGTGAAGGTGCTCGAAGAAGGCACGGGCAGCGGATGCCCGCTCTATACCGACACCGTGAGGGCACACTACCGGGGGCAGTTGCTGGCCTCGACAACCCATGTCGACAAGACCGACAGTGAGTTGGGAATGGTGTTCGACACGTCATGGAGCGGTGATGTATTCGACAAGAACACTTTTGCACCGATGAAATTCGGTGTGGCAGTAGTGGTTGATGGATTCTCGACGGCATTGCAGCACATGCATATCGGTGATAGATGGAGAGTCTACATCCCATACCAATTAGGATATAAGGATAGAGATGATGCGTCGATACCGGCATACAGCACACTCGTCTTCGAAGTGATGCTCGCCGCTTATTACAGGCCAGGGCAGTTGGTGCCCAACTGGAATACCAATAACTGGATGCTATGGGATGAGTGATTCCATGAGATAAGAAACCATTTCATAATTAATATAGAACTGTAATTTCTAAGTTTATATATAAGAATATGTGCGTCGATCCCCGTCTGCTCGAGAAGAGTATGATGGGGATTTTTTTTATGCCCACTGTTCTTATGGCTCTTTAACTCTTCGTTTATCCCCCCATTATATCCCCTTTACTCCTTGTTTTACCCCCATTTAGCGACCATTCAGCACATACGTCTCTTCCTTTTTTTCTACTTCCATTACATTTCATGACAAACATCAAGACTATTTGACCCATGTCAAGAAACATGCTCCTTAACGAGAAAAATGTGCAAAATTGTTTGCTGTGTGCGCAAACAGTCGTACCTTTGCATCGTCAAAAGGATAAAAGACCAGCATGACAAGTGAGATCAGCATGGTATTAGAGACAAGGTAAAAAGATGTATAAAGGATAACAGAAATTAAAAAAATAGGTCACAGGATAAATAAGTCAGTAAAAGGTCATAGGATAATAGAAAAGAGCAAAAAAATACGTATTAAGAAATAGGTATTAAGAAAAAAGATTGACCAGGATAACAGAAAAAGGTAAAAAGTGACAAGTAATAGAATCTGCAATAGGGTTCAAGATTGAGTTTCAGGTAACCGCTCACGCCGTGAGGTGACAGCGAATTGTTTAATTTAAAAGTTAAGAAAGGGTAAAAAGATGATTTCAACGATTGTATTGATTTTTGCAGTTTTGATTGCATCAGGATTCCTGTTCGAGAACACCATCGAGAAAAAATAACTCGGACAGATTTTATTGAGAAAACATGAGAAATAGATAGTACGCGGGTGGAGCCGACAATCGGTGTCCACCCGTTTTTTTGGGCGTTTTGTTTTGCTTTCCGCTCGTTTTTCACTACTTTCGCAGAGCAATGGGAAAATTCCAGGGAAAAAGTGACGTACTGTTGCAACTGATACGTGAGGGCAAACAGTTGAATAACAGCGATAAACTCAACTTAATCATACAGTTGAGCATCCCTTCCATATTGGCACAAATCACCAGCGTGGTGATGTTTTTCATCGACCAGGCCATGGTGGGCCACCTCGGCGCTGAGGCTTCGGCAGCAGTGGGACTGGTGGAGACCTCCACATGGCTCGTTCTCAGTTTCACCAGTGCGGCATCGATGGGGTTTTCGGTGCAGGTGGCGCATTTCATCGGTGCCAACGATTTCGAGAAGGCCCGACAGGTGTTCCGCCATGCACTCATTGTCACCACCATCCTCGGCTTGGTCATCGTGGCAGTGGCGGTGGCGATAGCCCGGCCGCTTCCCTATTGGTTGGGCGGTGGAGAGACCATTGCCCACGATGGCTCGCTCTATTTCCTGGTCTTCGCTCTCTCTGTGCCTTTCTTCCAACTCAACAGCCTTTGCGGCGCCATGCTCAAGTGCTCGGGAAACATGCGCATACCGAGTCTGGTGAGCATCATCATGTGTGCCCTCGATGTGGTGTTCAACTATTTCTTCATCTTCATCGCCGGGATGGGGGTGGTGGGAGCGGCCATCGGCTCTTCCTTGTCAATATTACTTTGCAGTCTGGCACAGGCATATATCGCTATCTTCCGCAACAAGATGTTGTCGTTGAGGAGGGTGGGAGAACATTTCTTCTGGGTGGCCGACTACCTGCGTAATGCCCTGAAAATCGGACTCCCCATGGCTGTGCAGTCGGTGCTGATGGGAGGAGCGCAAATCGTGAGCACGATGATCGTGGCACCCTTGGGGAATATTGCCATCGCCGCCAATACGCTTGGCATCACTGCCGAGAGCCTGTGCTACATGCCGGGACATGGTATCGGCGAGGCGGCCACGACGCTCATCGGACAGAGTATGGGGGCACGCCGAAAAGACCTCTGCCGCAGTTTCGCCCGCATGACACTCTATACGGGCATGGTGGTAATGGCGGTGATGGGAGCAGTGATGTTCATCTTCGCGCCAGAGATGATGGCGCTGATGACACCGGTAGAGGAAATCCGGCAGTTGGGCGCACAATGTCTGCGCATAGAGGCCTTTGCCGAACCTATGTTCGCTGCCTCTATTGTGGCCATCTGCGTGTGTGTGGGTGCTGGCGATACGCTCAAGCCTGCCATCATCAGCCTTTGCAGCATGTGGTTCGTGCGACTCACTCTCGCCTATGCGCTGTCCATCAACTACGGCTTGCGTGGTGTATGGACGGCTATGGCCATCGAACTCACCTTCCGCGGCATCCTCCTCACCATCCGCCTCTTCCGGGGAAAGTGGATGAAGGAAATGGCCGTAAAAACACTGTAGAGACGGGATTCTTCCCGTCTCTACAGCCCGCATAATATTTTTTGCATGACTCCCCGCACTAGGGTTAGATATCCATTTTTGCTATCCTTTCCTTGGCGGCATCATACTCCTCGATGAGTTGTTTCATCACAGCGCTTACAGGGAGCACTTCCTTGATGGCAGAGGCTATCTGCCCGATTTCCAGTTCACCATTCTCAATCTCGCCCTCAAAAATACCGCGTTTCGAGGCGGCTTTTCCTAAAATGGCGCGCAGGTCTTCCACGGTGGCTCCTTCCTTCTCGGCTTCATGGATGCGGTTATAGAGGTCGTTCTTCACCATGCGTGTAGGCGAGATGAGTTTCAGCGTGAGCATCGTGTCGCCCTCCTCCAGTTGCGTGCAACGGCTCTTGAAGGCCTCCGAGGCACTGCTCTCCTCGGTTAGGGCGAAGAGGGTGCCTATCTGCACGCCCTCAGCACCAAGGGCCATGGCGGCAAGCATGGCCTGGCCCGAACCGATGCCACCGGCGGCTATCAACGGCAGCGACGTGGCCTTCCTCACCTGGGGTATCAGCGTGAGTGTGGTGGTCTCCTCACGGCCGTTGTGTCCTCCTGCTTCGAAGCCCTCTGCAACGATGGCGTCGACGCCTGCCTCTTCGCATTTCCTGGCAAACTTCGAACTCGACACCACGTGCACCACCTTCATGCCGGCGTCGTGCAGGCGCTGGGTGTATTTCTTCGGACTGCCTGCCGAGGTGAACACGATGCCTACCTTCTCTTCGATGAGAAGGTCGATGAGGCGGTCAATCTCGGGATACATCAGCGGCACGTTCACGCCCCAGGGCTTGTCGGTGGCCTCACGCATTTTGTGGACGTGCTCCACGAGGGTCTCGGGGTGCATCGACCCTGCTCCCAGCAGACCGAGTCCGCCGGCGTTGCTCACGGCAGAGGCGAGGCGCCATCCGCTAATCCATACCATCCCGCCCTGGATGACGGGATATTTTATTCCGAATAATTCTGTGATTCTGTTGTTGGTCATTATTGTAGTTTTTTATGGGTTCTTGGGGGGCTTTGGCGGCGTTATGGCGCTTTTTCAGGGCATGGGGGCCTATGGCTTCGGGGGTGAGGTATTCAAAACGGTCGAACAACGTGAACCCCATCTCCCTCAAGCACTGCTCGCTCTCATCGATGTCGGCCTCGGTGTTGTATTCGGGGATAAGGGGGAGCCGCAGAGTCACCCGCTCCTGAAGGCCTTTGTCGGCAAGGTAGCGCAGGTTGGAAAGCACCCGCTCCACGTCACCGCCAGTATAGGCATGGTAGATGGCGGGGTGAGTGTCCTTCACGTCTACGATGAAGTGGTCTATGGCGCCTGTCAGTGCCTCTACGTTGGCACGTGGCACGTTGAGGCTGGTCTCGATGAATAGTTTCCATTCGGGGGGACAGATTTCGCGAAACCGCAGGATGAAGTCGTGGCGCAGGGCAGGCTCTCCGCCGCCGAAGGTAATGCCGCCGCCGGTGGCAAGAAAATAGAGATTGTCGATGAGTGTCGCGTCAAGGAGTGCTTCGGGGGTGAGCACCTGACATGGGGTCGTGGGGTCGAGCGACTGTGGGTTGAGGCAATAGTGGCAGTGGAGCGTACACCGGTGGAATGCCACCAAGGTGGTCACTCCCTCGCCGTCGGTGGCAATGCGGTGGCGGCTGATGCCGAAGACAGGACATTCCATGGCGCTATCCCAGTAAGAAGCCTATACTCAGCAGAATGCCGTAGATGAACATGTTGCGGGCGTTCTCGCCGAGAATCTTGTTCAGCCCAAAACCCTTGCCGATGGTCTTCATCCGCTCGCTCGTCACCAGGTGCAGCGAGAGATAGACCACGGGTAGCAGGAAAGCCCAGAAATGGCCGTAGGCCCAGTATACCAACCCCAATAGACAGGCGGTGATGCCCAGGGCGGGAAAAAGCCGTTCGGTGGCTCTCGCGCCAATTCTCACCACAAGGGTGTTCTTCCCCGTGCGGCGGTCGTTGTCGCGGTCGCGATAGTTGTTCACCACGAGCAGGGTGTCTATCACCAGCCCGCAGGCCACCGATGCCGTAAACACCTCGAGGGTCATCCTGCCGGTCTGCAGGAAGTAGGTGGCACCTACGGGCACGATGCCGAAAAACAGAAGCACGAGCACGTCGCCCAGACCCAGGTAGGAGAGGTGGGTGGTGTAGAGGAAGCAGAAGACCACGCAGAGCACGCCGATGGCCACCATCCACCAACCGCCATAGAGCACCAGTGGTATGCCCACGGCACAGGCTGCCGCCGTGGTGAGGGCGATGGCCTTGCGCATGGCACTGAGGGTTACCCAACCTTGTGCGCAGGCTCGTTTCGGCCCTAAGCGCTGCTCGTCGTCGGTGCCTTTCCTGAAGTCGAAGTAGTCATTCACCAGGTTGGCGTCTATCTGCATGATGAAGGCGAACAGCAGACAGAGGATGGCAGGCAATACCTTGAATCCCGTACCCGAGAGGTCGCACCATGCCATCGACAGGGCTACCATCACCGGGACGGCGGCTCCCGACAGGGTCTTGGGGCGAGCGGCGAGGAGCCACGCCCGGGGGGAGTTGAGTCTCACTTCTTCTTCCATGTTGATATCGTCACGGCGCGTCGTCGCTGCGGATGTCGCTGCGAGGCGAGCCCTTGCAGGGTCAAAATTACAACTATTTTGCCAATTTGGTGGGTTTTTCCCTCGTTTTTTTTGTTTTTCCGTTTGCTTTCGCTAATTTTGCGTAGTCACCAATCTTCTTTCTGCTATGATCGACAACAACGTAAGCCTTGACCTGATGGAGTTTGTAGAGGTCAATATCCTGCCCCGTTACAACGCTTTCGACAAAGCCCACAATCTCTCTCATGCCAACAGGGTCATACGGCAGTCGATAGACCTGGCTCGCACCATGGGGGCCGACATCAATATGGCTTACGTGATAGCCGCCTACCATGACCTCGGTCTGGAGGGACCACGGGCGGTGCACCATATCACCAGCGGCAAGATTCTCCTGGCCGATAAGCGTCTTTCGAAGTGGTTCTCGCCGGCACAACTCCAGGTGATGAAGGAGGCGGTGGAAGACCACCGCGCGTCGGCTTCGCATGCCCCACGGAGCCTCTATGGCAGGATAGTGGCTGAGGCCGACCGCGACATCGACCCCGAGACGGTCATCCGCCGCACGGTGGAGTTTGGACTGGGGCATTATCCAGAAAAAAACAAGGAGGAGCACTGGGAGCGTTTCATGGAGCACATGCACAACAAATATTCTTCGCATGGCTACATCAAACTGTGGCTGCCCGGATCCGACAACGAAAAGAAACTCAAGCAGTTGCGCGACTTGATAGAGTCGCCTCAAGCCATGCGCCCCATCTTCGACCGTATCTTCGAAGAGGAAACAGCCGGCAACCAGTAAAGTCCCTGAAGTCTTTAAAGCCTTTTAATTGAAGAAATTCCACGACACCCCAAAGCGCAGCACTCGGGTGTTGGTGGGGTAGTGGGGGGTAAGGAAATAGTTGCCGCCGTCGGAAGGACTGTTCACATGACTCATCATCACGAAAAACCTGGCATGCTTCAGGAAGAAGTTGGCATAGACGTTTACAAACGGGTAGTTGCCTATTTTCACGCGGCTGTCGGCATTCTCCTGAACGGCATATTGCGCCAGACCGGGCACGTAGTCGGGTGCCTCGTATTTGGTGAAGTAGCGCACATCGGCACCGAAGTCGCAGTCGAGCACGCGCGAAATCTTGAACCTCAGAAACAGGTTGGCGTAAGCATTCAGGTCGGGAACGGGGATGATGTCTTCGTGACTGGATTTCTGGTAGGTGAGCAGCAGGTTGAGGTTGAGCGGACCAAAGCGCAGGTCTTGACCCAGTGAGGCGGTGAACACGCTGATGTTGTCGGTGGTCTGACGGATGCCGGCAGTGTTGTTCAGCCGCAGGTAGTCGTCGTTCACCGTGTAACTGTTGCCGAAGTAGATGTAGTTGGTGAGGTTGTCTATAGCCACCCTCAGGTGGGTCTTCGTGCGCTGGAGGGAGAAGCGTCCCTGCACGCGGGCATGGGTGTAATTCTTCAGGTCGTTGTTGTCCCACCAGAAATGGCGCGAGTGGTAATGCTTCTGATAGTAGGAGGGGGTGGAGATATGGAGGAAACCATCGGCAGCCAACTGTATGGTATCGCCCAACAAGCGGAAATTGAGGTCGGCGGTGCCGTCGATGAACATGTCGCCGATGGCGTCGCCGAGAACACCAAACTCTGCCGTGGCATTATAGTGCAACACCTTGCCCTCTTTCTTGCTGATTTGTCCGCCGAGATAGATTCTCGACTCATTGTGGCTCACCTCTGCCGACGTGGTGTCGGGCAGGGTGTAGTGACGCAGGTCGTGGGCAATGAAGCCTTTCAGACCGGCTTTCGCCCATTTGTTGAACCCCTCGAGCAAGGCGATGGCGAAGGTGTTCTTCATCTCAAAATACCGAGTCCTGTCGTAGATGGAGTCGCCGGAGAGACGACTCATCGTGGCGTACCTCTCGGCATAGTAGTCGTCGGGGGTGTCGTAGGCCTGGTAGATGCGGCGGTTGTTCTGTAGGTTCATCGTGTGGATGAAACTGGTCACCGGCACATATTCGTTTTTCAGCCAGGCGGTGTCGGCAGGGGCCTCGTCTTCCACCATGGCGGCATTTTGCCGCTCAAACTCCACCTGCCTGTCATAGTCGTCCTCGTCAAATTCCAAACCTTCTTTCTCGGCTTTCTTCCTGGCATCTTCCTTGGCTTTCCTGGCATCATTCTCCTTCTGCGACTCCATGGCGAATTTCTTGGCCTTGATTTCCTCTTCGGTCATGGGCACCTTGCGGTTGAAGCCTACGCTGTAGCGGTGGGTGAGAAACACATGCTGGTTGTCGTTGCGGTTCCAGTTCTGCGAAAGCATCGTAGGTATCTCGCTCTCGCTGTAGTTGTCGTTGAAACTCTCGGGATGGGTGATGAAGTTGTCATCGGTAATACCGCCGTTCTCAGCCTGTTTCTGATGGTTGGTAGAGAAGAGCAGGTGGGCCTGGTAACGGTCGCCGAGGTAGGAGCCCCAAGTGGTGTAGTTGAAGAGGGCGGCACTGTTGTCGGAATAATAGCCGCGCCCGTAAAGGTAGTCGAATTTCAATCCCAAACCCAAGCGCTTGCCGGCATTCACGGCAAAGAGGGCCTTGAAGTGGTCCTCACCGTTGGTGCGGTTGCCGCAGGTGTTCAGGCTGAGGTTGGTGACAGGTGAATAGGTGTTGGTGAAATGGAAATCACCGGGGCGGATGATGAAATAGTCTTGGTATTGGTTAAAGGGGAAGTCGCCTGGAATCTCCTTCCTGTCGGTGAACACACGGTTGAGGCGGGGCGCGCCGAGGTTGCCGGTAGTGTTGAACTCTCCGTGCATACCCGTGGTGAAGATGGTGTTCATATACATATACGAAAGGGTGTCGGGCTCAGCGGGGGTGATGTCACCAAACCGCTCGTCCACCGTCCATACATGCATGCCGCGGGGGATGTCTTTCTTCCCAGAACCAAGGCTGTCGGTCCTGCTGTGGGCAGGGGTGATGGTGCCGTCGGGGGTGATGGAGTTGTACTCCTGGGCGCACACTTGGGCACAGGTAAGCGAAAGGAGTAGAGTGGCGAACCACAGTCGGTAGGTCTTCATAACGCTTTCTGGATAGGGGTTATCGCAACAGGCGGATGCAGCACTCCACCATCTTCACTGCCATGCTGGCCAAGAGCACGTAGGTGCCTATCGTACGGTAGTCGGTAAAGTAGAGCACCACACCGATGATAGCCATCAACATGAAGATGATGTTCAGCACGTTGCGAAACTTCAACATGTTGTCGTCGTCGCGCTGCCGGCGGTGCCGCCGTTCGGGGCGTTGGGGGTATGAGGTTTCCATTTTGTCTATGATTACATGTCGTGCGGGCCGATGGGGGAAGAACTGTTTCTTGTGTTGAGGCACCGACGGCATTCAGTCGAACCGGTAATTTTCAATTTTCAATTTTCAATTTTCAATCTTCAATTTTCAATTTTCAATAACTCCTTTCAGTTGCTCCATGACCTCTTCCATGCGGTCTACGGTCAAACGGCGGTATTTACCGGTGATTCTCATCAGTTTGGTGCGCTTCTTGTTCAGGGCGTATTGGTCGGTAATCCACTCCTCCGCCTTGTGCTTGTCCACTTTCTTGTTGTCGTCATGGTCTACATACGAGAGCCGCATCAGCCTCACTGTCACCTCGTTGTCGGCACAGTCACAGGCAAGGGTGTAGATGAAACGGGTGCGGTTGAGCACGAGCAACGACGAGTAGAAGGTCATCCACTCCTCGAAGTGGCATACTATCTTGTGCTCTGCCTTGTTCACCACCTGCACCCTGCTCTCTGGCAATGAAGTCTCGGCTTGTGTCATCTGCGTGAGGTGGTTCACCATCATCTGGTAGTTTTCCTCAGCGCTCTTGTTGTTGTGGAATGTCTTCCGCCACTCCACCTCTCCGTCTATCACGGGCACCACATCGCCCAGATATCTGGCATATTCGTACTCTTCCGTACCGCCTTTGGGCTTATTGGCCTTGGTAGTGGTCGTGCTGCTGCTGGTTTCGGGAACTTCCCATGTGCCTTGTGCCACGATGGTGAGGGGCAGGCAGAGTAGGATATAGGCTATAATCAATCTCATGCTGATAAACATTTATGGTATCACACCGCAAAATTACACATTATTTCCGAAACGGCAATAATTGTAAGCGAGTTTATTCTTCTTTTGCCTGCCATGAACCGAATGGCACACACCGCTTCTAAAGGCATGGTGAAGCAACGCTTAATGGTCAGTTTCCATCTTTCAATAGTTCCGAAAGCCTCAGCACCTCGTCACGATACTGCGCCGCCTGCAAGAAGTCGAGGCGTCGCGCAGCCTCGTTCATCAGGCGTGTGCTCTCTTTGATACTCTCCCTGATCTGCTCCTCCGTCATCGTCTTCATCACCGGGTCTGCCACCATACGGCTGCTGTCGGGCTCCACATAGGCATGGCCATACGAAGGCTCCTCTGTCGGCTTCACCAGTCCACCCTTTATCTCCTTTACTATCTGTTGTGGCGTGATGCCATGCTCGGCATTGTAGCGCATCTGTATGGTGCGCCGACGATTGGTCTCGTCGATGGTCTTCTGCATGCTCTCCGTGATGGTGTCGGCATACATAATCACCTTGCCGTTCACATTGCGCGCCGCGCGTCCCGCGGTCTGTGTCAGCGCCCGGTGACTCCGCAGAAAACCTTCTTTGTCGGCATCGATGATGGCAACGAGTGACACCTCGGGCAGGTCGAGACCTTCACGCAGCAGGTTCACGCCCACGAGCACGTCGAAGACCCCGGCACGGAAGTCACTCATAATCTTCACGCGGTCCAGGGTGGCCACGTCGCTGTGGATGTAGTTGGTGCGGATGCCGTTGTTCAGCAGATATTCTGTCAGTTCCTCTGCCATGCGCTTGGTGAGGGTAGTGGTGAGCACACGCTCGTTGCGGTGTATACGGGTGAGAATCTCGTCCATCAGGTCGTCTATCTGGTTCTCGCTGGGACGCACCTCTATCTCGGGGTCGAGGAGCCCGGTCGGACGGATGAGTTGTTCCACTACCACGCCCTCGGCCTCCTGCAACTCAAAGTCGGCGGGAGTGGCCGACACATATATCACCTGTTTCACCATCTGCTGGAACTCGTCGAAGCGCAGCGGACGGTTGTCGAAGGCGGCGGGCAGGCGGAAGCCATACTCCACGAGGTTGGTCTTGCGGGCACGGTCGCCGCCATACATCGCGTTGATTTGTGGCACGCTCACATGACTCTCGTCTATCACCATCAGGTAGTCGTCGGGGAAGAAGTCGAGCAGACAGTAGGGCTTCTGTCCCGCCTCGCGCCCGTCGAAATAGCGTGAGTAGTTCTCTATTCCCGAGCAGTGCCCCAGTTCCTTTATCATCTCGATGTCGTATTCCACACGCTCCTTGATGCGCTGGGCACGCATGGGGTCGCCCATCTCGTTGAAGAAGTCTATCTGCTTCAGCAGGTCGTCCTGGATATCGTGGATGGCCTTTTCCTGCTGCTCCTTCGTGGTGACGAAGAGGTTGGCAGGGTAAATCTGGTAATCCTCAAAGGTAGCCATGCGGTGATAACTCACGGCGTCCACCTCCTCGATGCTGTCCACCTCGTCGTCCCAGAATGTCACGCGCACCACGTTGTTGCTGTAGGCCATGAAGATGTCCACGGTGTCGCCCTTCACACGGAATGTGCCACGCTGCAGGTCGATATCATTGCGCACGTAGAGGGCGTCTACGAGCCGGCGCAGCAGCATGTTGCGCGCCAGTATCTGTCCCTTGTGCAGATGTATCACACTCTCTGCCATCGCCGTGGGACCTCCCATACCGTAGATGCACGACACCGACGACACCACCACCACGTCTTTCCTGCCGCTGAGCAGAGCCGACACGGCAGAGAGGCGTAGCCTGTCTATCTCCTCGTTGATGGCGAGGTCTTTCTCAATGTAGGTGTCGGTGTGGGGCAGGTAGGCCTCAGGCTGGTAGTAGTCATAGTACGACACGTAATACTCCACGGCATTGTCGGGGAAGAAACCGCGCATCTCCTCGTAGAGTTGGGCGGCAAGTGTCTTGTTATGGCTCAGAATGAGGGTAGGGCGGTTCACCGCGGCGATGACATTGGCTACGGTGAAGGTCTTTCCCGAACCGGTGACGCCGAGGAGTACCTGCGCACGGTCTCCCCTGCGCAAACCCTCCGTGAGTTCGCTGATAGCCTGGGGCTGGTCGCCTGTAGGCTGGTATTTCGATGTAAGTTTAAAGTCCATTTTTGTAGCGTTTGTCTTCCTCTCTTTTCTTTCCCTTCCAAATGTGCAAAGATACGAAAAAGTGTGCGTAATACAAAACAATTATTTTGATTTCATGGCAGAGTTGCTGGCCGTATGTCTCTTTTACTCTCCTTTCACTTCTGAAAGTTGAGCGAGTGCGATAGTTGAGTGACAAAAATATCCTTAATAGGGGAAAACAAACGTGATTTTTTGCTAAAAATCCATCTCCGCCTTTGTAATTAAGGGATTTATGTGTAATTTTGCAGGTCAAAGTGTAAATTATGAAGAAATCGCTCATCATCTCTTTATGCGCGGCGCTCTTGCTCACTGGTTGTTCCAATGAGTTCAACAGGATCTACAAGAGCACAGACTACGAATACAAATACGAGTATGCCAAGGAGTGCTTCGCCAATGGCAAGTACAACCGCGCCATCACCATCCTCCAGGATATCGTCACCATCCTCAAGGGTACGGACAAAGGACAGGAGAGCCTTTTCATGCTGGCCATGTCGGCTTATTGCGCCAAGGACTATGAAACGGCAGCGCAGTATTTCAAACGCTACTATACTTCATATCCGAAAGGCACCTTCTCAGAGATGGCAGCATTCTATACCGGACAGAGCCTGTATATGAGTACCCCGGAACCACGTCTCGACCAAACACCCACGGTGTCGGCCATCGCGGCTTTCCAGGAATACCTCGACCTCTATCCTAATGCACAACTGAAAGAGCAGGCCCATGCCCGACTCTACGAGTTGCAGGACAAACTGGTGGAGAAGGAACTCTACTCGGCAAAACTCTACTACGACCTCGGCTCGTATTTCGGCAACTGCACCAGTGGCGGCAGCAACTACGAGGCTTGCATCATCACCGCACAGAATGCCATTAAGGACTATCCATACAGTCAGCGGCGCGAGGACTTCGCCGTGCTGGTCATGAAGAGTAAGTACGAACTGGCACAGCAGAGTGTGGAGTCAAAGAAACTCGACCGTTTCCGCGACGCGGAGGATGAGTGCTACGGATTCCTCAATGAGTTCCCCGACTCACGCTACAAGTCTACCGCCGAGAAATACATCGAAACTTGCAAGAAATATACCAAGGAAGAGAATTAAATAGAAACTCAACTTTCGAAGCGAAGGGCACGAAATTCAAGCGAAACTTGATTTCCAATCACCCGGCGACCTAAAAAGTTGAGCACATGCAAAACTTGATTAAATAAGATAAAATGGATTACAAGAAATCAAAAGCACCAGTCGACACCGTCACACGCAACATCATGGACCTCTGCCAGGAGACAGGCAACATCTATGAGAGTGTGGCCATCATCTCGAAACGTGCCAATCAGATCTCTGTAGAGATCAAGCAAGACCTGAGCAAGAAACTGCAGGAGTTCGCCTCATACAACGACACTCTCGAAGAGGTGTTCGAGAACCGTGAGCAGATAGAAATCTCGCGCTATTACGAGAAACTGCCGAAGGCCACCCTCCTCGCCACACAGGAATTCATCGAGGGTAACGTATTCTGGCGTGACCCGTCAAAGGAGCAATAGACTATGTGGCAGAGAATACAGACCGTATACCTGTTCCTGGCATTGGTGCTCACCGTCATCTGTCTCTGTTTCCCCGTCGCTACTTTCCATATGGCAGAACTGGGAAACTATGTGGTGATGACCAATCTATGGGAGGCAACATCTGATGGCACGCGCAGCCTGTCGGTTTGGCCGATGTTCGTCGTGCTGCTGCTCACATGCCCCATCGCCGTCTTCGCCATCTTCCTCTACAAGAAGAGGATGCTGCAGGCACGGCTCTGCGTCTATAACATCCTGCTCATTCTGGTGTGGATGGCATTGTGCGCTTACTATGTCTACACCAACCAGGCAAAAGCAGAGAACTGCCATTTCGAAATGGAGTTCACCGCTGCGCTGCCTGCCGTCTCCCTCATCCTCTACATCCTCGCCCGCCGAGGCATCATCAAGGACGAGAAACTGGTAAGAGCAGCCGATAGAATCAGATAATTTTTAAAATAAACTCAACACAGAGATACAGAGACACAGAGGAAAATATCACACTCTGTAACTCTGTATCTCTGTGTTGATTTTGATAATAGGAGTTTCATCCTAGGAGAATAGATATCTCTTTAACTCCCCTTTTAACTCCTATCCACACATTCTTCCCTTTAGTTCCCATTGACAATTGGCTGAATGCCGACGCTGTCAACCTCCTGAGAAGTGCTGTCCATATGTAGGGCAGCAGGGTCACGCTCCATGTAACCGTTGGGTTGTGCCAATTGGCAACTGCCAAGAACCGCTACCATCCCCAGCGACACTCCTGCCACACGCACCGTTTTTCCCGCGAGCCGGCGTAGGCGCAACTGGTTCTCCAGAAACCGCATTTCCTTCTCACAGGCAGCGCACGTGCCTGCGCACTCCCCCTCATGATGACATTCATTGGGGCTATAACTGATATCGTTGGCCAGCGCAATCTTGCGCCGCACATCCTTCAAAGCCTCACAAATAGCCTTTCCTCTTTTCATCATTAAAAAATTATTATTCTAGTCCTCTAGTTCCTCCGGATAAAAAATGGCCACAGGTTCAATGAGCCTGTGGCCGAAGTCTCTTTTTTTCTATGCTTTAAACAAGTGCTTATTGCAAGGCACCCTTTACTTTGTCAGCAGCGCCCTGAACAGCGTCAGCAGCAGCACCCTTGGCAGCGTCAACTGCACCCTGAGCGGCATCCTGAGCGGCGTCGGCAGCACCCTGAACAGCATCAGCGGCACCCTGAGCAGCATCCTGAGCAGCGTCAACAGCACCCTGAGCGGCGTCCTGA
The DNA here is from genome assembly GCA_900315455.1 of uncultured Prevotellaceae bacterium. GTDB lineage: Bacteria > Bacteroidota > Bacteroidia > Bacteroidales > Bacteroidaceae > Prevotella. The sequence goes on from OMZE01000021.1 coordinate 33,163, forward strand.
GCAGCGTCGGCAGCACCCTCAACAGCATCAGCAGCAGCACCGGCTACATCGGGAACCTCAATAGCAGGAAGATTGTTCACAGCGTCAACCAGAGAGGCGATGGTACCAGTACCAACAACAGCCTTGATTTTGTCAGCATTTTCCTTCAGGAAGGTCTGAACGGTCTCCAGATAAGTCTTGGCTTTTGCTACGTCGGTGCCTTTCAGAGTCTCAATCTGCTCCTGGATAGTGGTAAGAAGATTTCCCAACTGAGTGCTGTCACCAGCCTCGATAACCTTGGCGATGGAGTCGGTAGTGATCTCAACTACTTCTGGAGTCTCGGGCTCATCGGTTGGAGCAGGAGCAGCGGGCTCGTTCTTACAAGCGGTGAATGTCATGGCAACTGCGGCCATTGCAAGCAAAAAGAATTTTTTCATTTTTCGAATTGGTTTAGTAAAACATATGTGAATTAAAAATTCGCTGCGAAGATATATATTAAAATGATACGTTGTATCTTTCTTTTAAGATATTTAACTTAAAAAAAATTTCTTGTCAAAAAAAGGACGACAAGACATCCCCCAAAAGCCATTTCCTCACCTCTTTTTGTCCATAAAAGAATAGTGCAATGCAAATCACAAAGAAATCCCATTTGTATTAAAAGCCGTTCTCCTGTATTAAAAGCCGTTCTCCGTATGTTGCGACTTTGTCGCAACCCTATCTCAACCCTATAACAACTAGCAAAGGCTTGAAATATCCATCCCCCAAAAACATTAGGGTATAGATTCTTTCTTATGTTTTGCAGAATGAAAAAAAATGTTTATTTTCGCAACGTCATACAAATAGAATCATAATGAAAACAAACATCAATAGCAAATTGGGCTTCGGCGTTGCAACAATGTCATTGCTCATGATGATCACCCTGACAGGTTGCGGTGACAAAAAAGCGCCGGAGAATAATGATGCCGTAGAAAATGGAAAGCAGGAACAGACGGTTGCCACCGCAGAGCGTATCGATACCGTGGCGGATGTCTTGCCTGTTGACATCCAGGACGTTGCGGCAGAAGAGCCTGTAGCGGAGACACCGAAAGCCGCAACCTTGCATCCTGTTTACATGGGGGTGTGGGGCACCGTCGGCGGGACGGGGTTCAACTTCGACATGGATGGCACCACGGGCAGTTACATCCCCTTCGACATGGCAGAGGGAAAGGAGTATGGCGCACGCCGACAGTTGAAACTCGTCTCCTACAACCCCAGCACCGGCGACTGCGTCATCGATGCGTTCCTCAAGGGGAAGTATATCGGTAGGTTCGTCGGTATCTTCGAGGAGGAAGAAGTGGATACCGGGGATGGCGAAACACATTGCCTGCAGGCATATAATGGAATTTTCAAGAGCGTGAATGGCGACAGCCTCCCCTTCAGCTTCCATTTCGACTGATAGTTTTATTCTAGTTGATTCGCATCGCTCATCAGCAAACGCTTTTTCGGATAGAAAAGGGATTTCCCTTCTTCCAACCATAGGCTCCAAGGGCGCAACATTAAAAGAGGTGGAACTTTTCGGTTCCACCTCTTTTATAAATATCATGTCAATAATGACTTTCGTGAACAACTTCGGCTGAAAGACAATTCTCAAAGTTCATTCGGCCGAAGACTGGCAATTTACTCCTCCCAGTTCTCCTCCGTCTTGCGGACGTAGGTCTTGTAGCGGAGTTGTGCCATGCGCTGTGCCTCAGCGAAGAGTTCCTCTGCCTCATTGGGATAAGCCTTCTTCACAGAGAGATAACGCACCTCACCCAAGAGGAAGTCGTGGAACTTGCTCCAGTCGGGCTCCTTAGAGTCGAGTGAGAACGGGTTCTTGCCTTCCTCGCCGAGGGCGGGATTGTAGCGCCAGAGATGCCAGTAACCGCACTCCACAGCCTTCTTCTCCTCAGCCTGGCTCTTGCCCATGCCACCCTTGGCCTTCAGACCGTGGTTGATACATGGTGCATAGGCGATGACCACTGACGGACCATGCCATGCCTCAGCCTCGCGGATGGCCTTCAGACACTGGGCGTGGTCGGCACCCATGGCAATCTGTGCTACATACACATAGCCGTAGGTGGTGGCAATCATGCCAAGGTCTTTCTTGCGGATGCGCTTGCCCTGTGCGGCAAACTGTGCGATGGCACCAAGCGGAGTGGCCTTGGATGCCTGACCACCGGTGTTGGAGTAAACCTCGGTGTCGAGCACCAGGATGTTCACATCCTCGCCAGAGGCAATCACATGGTCGAGACCACCGTAGCCAATATCATAGGAGGCACCGTCGCCACCGATAATCCACTGCGAACGCTTCACCAGATAGTGGTCGAGGGTCTTCAGTTCGTTGCAGAACTCGCAACCAGCCTCTGCACCACCGGCGATGAACTCGCGTAGTTTCGGAGCAATCTCCTTGGTCTTGTCGGCATCCTCGCGGTTGGCAATCCACTCTGCGGCGAGTTCCCTGAACTCTGCGGGGCACTGCTCGTTGGCTGTAGCCTCGGAGAGCAACTTGGCCACACGCTCCTTCATCTTCTTGTTACCGAGGGCCATACCGAGACCGAACTCGCAGAAGTCCTCGAACAGGGAGTTGTTGAACACCGGGCCCTGACCCTTCTCGTTCTTCGTGTATGGAGTAGATGGGATGGAGGCGGAATAGATGCTCGAGCAACCTGTGGCGTTGGCAATCATCTGACGGTCGCCGAAGAGTTGGCTGATGAGTTTCACATAAGGTGTCTCACCGCAACCGGCACAGGCTCCAGAGAACTCAAACAGCGGCTGGGCAAACTGCGAGTTCTTCACGTTCGACTTGATGTCGACGAGGTCTTGCTTCGACTTCACGTTCTTCACGCAGTACTCCCAGTTCTTGGCCTCTTGCTTCATCACCTCGGCATCGGGGTTGAACGGAGCCATGGTGAGGGCCTTGCCGAGTTTCGGGTTGCCCGGGCAGATGTCGGCGCAGTTGCCGCAACCCAGACAGTCGAGCACGGAAACCTGAATGACGAAGTTCATGCCCTTCATGGCCTTCGGGGCCTTCATCTCTATCGTCTTGCCGGCAAAACCGCCAATCTCGTTCTCATCGAGCACGAACGGACGGATGGCAGCGTGAGGACAGATGTAGGCACACTGGTTACACTGGATACAGTTGTCGGGGTTCCACACGGGTACGAATGCCTCCACACCACGCTTCTCATAAGCAGCGGTGCCCACTTCCCATGAACCGTCGGTAGTGCCGTGGTTCACGAATGCGCTGACGGGCAGCAGGTCGCCGGCCTGGGCGTTGATGGGGCGCACCACTTCTTTCACGAAAGCAGGAGCATCGTCCACCTTCTCGGGATCATCGGGCAAGTTGGCCCATGCGGGGTCAACGTCAAATTTCTTGTACTCACCACCACGGTCTACGGCAGCGTAGTTCTTGTCGATGATGTCCTGACCCTTCGAGCCATACGACTTCACGATGAACTTCTTCATCTGCTCTACAGCGAGTTCCTCGGGAATCACCTGGGTGATGCGGAAGAAGGCCGACTGGAGGATGGTGTTGGTGCGGTTGCCAAGGCCAATCTCCTGGGCTATCTTCGTGGCGTTGATGGTATAAACGGTGATATTGTTCTCTGCGAAGTAGCGCTTCACCTTGTTGGGCATGAAGCGGGCAAGTTCCTCACCCTCAAAAATGGTGTTGAGGAGGAAGGTGCCGTTCTTCTGCAGGCCACGGGTCACGTCATACATGTGCAGGTAAGCCTGTACGTGGCAAGCCACGAAGTTGGGGGTGGTCACCAGATAGGTGGAGCGGATGGGCTCGTCGCCAAAGCGCAGGTGTGAGCAGGTGAAACCGCCCGACTTCTTCGAGTCATAACTGAAGTAGGCCTGGCAATACTTGTCGGTGTTGTCGCCGATAATCTTCACGGAGTTCTTGTTGGCACCCACCGTACCGTCGGCACCCAGTCCGTAGAACTTGGCCTGGTACATGCTCTTGCCGCCGAGAGCCAACTCGGGAACGACAGGAAGAGAGGTGAAGGTGACGTCGTCGACAATGCCGATGGTGAAGTGGTTCTTCGGCTCAGGCATGGCGAGGTTGTTGAACACGGAGATAATCTGGGCGGGAGTGGTGTCGTGAGAACCAAGACCGTAGCGGCCGCCAACGATGAGCGGACGGTCTTCCACTTCGTAGTAAGCCGACTTCACATCGAGGTAGAGGGGCTCACCTTCGGCACCGGGCTCCTTCGTGCGGTCGAGAACGGCAATGCGCTTCACCGACTTGGGCACAGAGGCCAGCAGGTGCTTGATGGAGAACGGACGGTAGAGGTGAACGCTGATCATACCCACTTTCTCGCCGTTGGCGTTCAGGTGGTCGATGGCCTCGCGGGCAGCATCGGTGGCCGAACCCATGAGGATAATCATGCGGTCGGCATCCTCGGCTCCGTAGTAGGAGAAGAGGTGATACTCGCGGCCGGTAATCTCGCTGATCTTGGCGAGGTACTCTTCCACTACCTCGGGCACACTGTCATAATAGTTGTTGCAGGCCTCGCGGTGGGTGAAGAAGGTCTCGGGATTCTCGGCAGTACCGCGGGTGACAGGGCGCTCAGGGGTGAGGGCACGGTCGCGGAAACGCTTGATGTCGGCCTCGTCAACCAACGGGAGGATGTCCTCGTTGTCGAGACGCTCAATCTTGTGGTACTCGTGAGAGGTGCGGAAACCGTCGAAGAAGTTGATGAAAGGCACACAGGTCTTCAGAGAAGCCAGGTGGGCTACGGCGGTGAGGTCCATTACCTCCTGCACACTGCCCTCGCAGAGCATGGCAAAACCGGTCTGGCGGCATGCCATCACATCCTGGTGGTCACCAAAGATACAGAGGGAGTGGGATGCCAGCGTACGGGCAGATACGTCGAAGACGCAGGGCAGCAACTCACCGGCAATCTTGTACATGTTGGGAATCATGAGCAACAAGCCTTGAGAGGCTGTGAAGGTGGTGGTGAGAGCACCTGCCTGCAGTGAACCGTGAACGGCACCGGCAGCACCGGCCTCCGACTGCATTTCCTGCACGGCAACAGTCTGGCCCCAGAGGTTCTTGCGGCCACGGGCGGCCCATTCGTCTACGTGCTCCGCCATGGGTGACGACGGGGTGATGGGGTAGATGGCGGCTACCTCGCTGAACATATAACTGATATGCGCAGCAGCCTCATTACCATCACAAGTGATAAATTTCTTTTCCTTTGCCATTGTTTAATGTTAAGTGTTTAATGGGTTATGTAATGTTTGTGTATATGTTGTTGTCGATAACGTCAATAGAGGAAACCCAACAGCCACAGCGGTATCTGGTTGTCCTTGCCCACCTCGGTGTGGTAACGGGCGTAGATGGTGTCGGGACGGGGCTTCTGACGGCTTGGACGGGAGGCATCGCACACCAGGAACTTTTGCTTGCCGTCGATGAGGTAGTGCTTCTCCTTGCCCGACTGGTTCACCTTGTGGTCCTTCCAGAGGGAGTTGACGAAAAACGCCTCCATCACGTCTTGTATCTCCACCTTGCTGGGGTAGATGGCGTAGAGCAGGTTGGAGTTGTGGAGCATCACCTTCGTGGGCTTCTTGGGGAACGACTGCCCCACGGGGTAAATCATGTTGAGCAAGCGGGCATCGGCGAGATACTTGATGTAGTTCATCACCGTGGCACGGCTGGTCTCGATGTCGATGGCCAACTGACTGATATTGGGGGCTTTCGGACCGTCGACAGCCAATTCGTAGAACAGGCGCTTGATCTTGGTGAGATATTTCAACTCTATCTGCTTGATGAGGAGGATGTCGACCTCGGTCATCATGTTCATCGTCTTCAGCAGGTTCTCGGAATAGTTGCGGTGCTCCTGGAAGAAGGGATAGAATCCGTGGTGCACATAGTCCTGGAAATAGTCCTGCGGACGCACCTTGGGCAACACCTGCTTGATGATGTGCTCATGGTCGGAGAGTATCTCGTCGAGGGTGTAGGCCTGGAAATCATTGCCCGTCTTCAAGTTGAGGAACTCACGGAAGGAGAAACCACGGAGGTTGTAACTGTGGACGATGCCGTTGAGTTCGGGGTTCTCTTCCTTCAGACGCATCACGCTCGAACCGGTGAACACAATCTTCAGGTCGGGGAAACGGTCGTAGCACTTGCGAAGACTCTCACTCCAGTTGTGCTGCTTGAACACCTGGTCGATGAGGAGCACACGGCCGCCTTGCTCGTAGAATCGGGCGGCAAACTCCTCGATGCCGTATTTCTGGAAGAAGAAGTTGTTGAGGTTGACATACAGGCACTGCCTGTCGCGGGTGTCGAAATTCTCTTTCGCATACTGCAGCAAAAAGGTGGTCTTGCCCACGCCACGGGTGCCCTTGATGCCGATAAGACGGTCGTTCCAGTCTATCTCGTCCATCAAGCCACGGCGCACAGGAGCACAAGTGTGCTCTACCAGATAAGAGTGCGTACGGAAAAAGGCATCCATAGTTTGTCCTTTGAAATATAGTGCAAAAAGCGCTGATCGTTGATTAGAATGCAAAGATAAGTATTTTTCTCGGTATTTGCAAAGTGTGGTTTGCAAATTATTTATTTTTTTACTATTTTTGCATCATAATCGTCAGCATTAAGCGTTTTGGAACATCTTCGGCTACCCAATGGGGAGAAAATGGCGGGGGTGGGACATGTGTTCAATCCCGACCACGACATCGCCCTGGCCTTCGGAAAGGAGGGCTTCACGCCTCCCGCGGCAGGAAGGGGGATGCGCAATGACCTGGCGTTCCTGCCTGCTATATGGGCGGAGAAGGGCGACTTGGTGGTGGTCGACAACCCTGCCATGGCGCAGGAGATGGCAAAACCGCTGAAATGGCTCCTCGCTGATGTGGATTTCGTGGCGATGGGTGAGGTGAAAAACCGGGCTGCCGACGGCTTCGTGGTGAGGCCCTGGGGATGGAACCGCGCCTTGAGGCATCAGTTGTCGAGGGCGGGCATACCCGAGGATTGTCTCCCTTCAAAAGAGGGGTTGGACAGGTTGCGGAGAATGTCGCACCGCGCCACTTCCATACCGCTGCTGCAAGCCCTGGTGGATGGCAGCGAAGCGATGGTGGGGGAGCGTTCCGACGTGACCGACATCGATGACCTGCTGCGCCTGAACGAAAAATATGGGCGGATGGTGCTGAAGGCACCATGGAGTAGCAGCGGCAGGGGGGTGCGTTTCGTGGAGCAATGGCCCTCTGCCAACGTCATGGGCTTCGCACGGAATGTCATCGCCCGACAGGGGAGTATCATCGTGGAACCTTGCTATGAGAGGGTGATGGACTTTGCCATGGAGTTTGTGGCCGATGGCAAGGGAATGGCGGAATACCGCGGACTTTCGCTCTTCCATACCGTCAACGGGGCTTATGTGGGCAACTTGCTCGCTTCCGAGGAGGAGAAGTGGCAGACTCTTGCACAACATGTTGACCCTGCAGCGCTCCACCAGGTGAAGAAAGTGGTGGAGAAGGTGGTGGGAGAATGGTGCTGCGACTGCTACGACGGTCCTTTCGGCGTAGACATGATGGTGGTGCGCCAACAGCATGGCTTCGCGCTGCATCCGTGTGTGGAGGTGAACCTGCGCCGCACTATGGGTCACGTGGCGCTCGACGTGGCAAAGAAAACCCGAAGCCAATACCGCGTCATGCGCATAGCCTACGAAAACGGAACATACCGCCTAAGATTGGAATAATAGCCATTCTGGTCTTACGACGAAAAGATTTATGTATATAATCTACTTAAAAACATTATCAAATGAGAAAAATGCTCTTCATGTGCTTCACGGCACTCTTCATGACAGTTTCTGCTCAGCAAAACTACCACTCTGAAGTGTGGTCGCCCGACAATGGCAACGGCACTTACACCAACCCTGTCATCAATGCGGATTACAGCGACCCCGACGTGTGCGTGGTGGGCGACGACTATTACCTCACTGCCAGTTCCTTCCAGTGCATTCCCGGACTGCCCATACTCCACTCCAGAGACTTGGTAAACTGGGAAATCATCGGATATGCCGTGATGGAACTTCAACCCCGCGAGGTGTTCGACACACCAAGCCACGGCAATGGCATCTGGGCTCCGAGCATCAGATACCATAACGGGGAATTCTATATCTACTGGGGTGACCCGGATTATGGGGTGTTCATGGTGAAAACCAAAGACCCGGCAGGGGAATGGACGGAACCGCTCTGCGTCATTCCGGGGAAGGGGATGATAGACACTTGCCCGCTATGGGACGACGACGGTCGTTGTTACTTGGTAAATGGATGGGCAAACAGCCGCTCGAGGTTCGCCTCGGTAATCACCGTGCGTGAACTCAATGCGGAGGGAACAAAACCTATATCGCAACCCGTCATTGTCTTCGACGGCAACGGCACGGAGAACCGCACCTGCGAGGGACCGAAGTTCTACAAGCGGGAGGGGTGGTACTGGATCATGTGCCCGGCAGGGGGAGTGCCCACGGGATTCCAACTCGCCATGCGTGCCAAGACTCCTTACGGGCCTTATGAGGCGAAGAAGGTGCTGGCACAGGGTAACACCAATATCAACGGCCCTCACCAGGGGGGATGGGTGCACACTGCTATGGGGGAGGACTGGTTCCTGCATTTCCAAGACAAGGAATGTTATGGCAGGGTGGTACACCTACAGCCCGTGACATGGCGCGACAATTGGCCCGTGATGGGGGTGGACAACGACGGTGACTACTGTGGTGAACCGGTGGTGACCTACCGCAAACCCAAGACAAGGATGGCATGGCAGGTGGTGAACCCCGTGGAGAGCGATGAGTTTTCGGCTCCCACCACAGGACTGCAGTGGCAATGGCAGGCCAACTACCAACAGGTGTTCGGCATGCCCACGGCGTTCGGCACTTACCGCGTCTACAATCACAAGCACAGGACGGATGCCGTAAACCTCTTCGATGTGCCCAACATGCTCTTGCAGAAGACACCCGCCGACAACTTCACCGCCACAACGAAGATACGGCTTACCTCGAAGGCTGACAACCAGATGGGTGGACTCATCATGATGGGGCTCGACTATTCGGCGCTAGTGGCGAAGAGGGTGGGCGACGAGTTCATGCTCCAGCAACTCATCTGTCAGGCTGCCGACAAGAACAAGCCCGAGAGGGTAGTCTCCATTGCCACACTCCAACCCACGGAGCGGGATGTCATCGACTACAAACCAGGAATACACCTCGATATCTACCTCCGCATGGTGGTGGCAGAAGGGAAATGTAGGTTCTACTATAGTCTCGACGGGAAGAAATTCAAAGCCGCAGGAGAGGAGTTCAAGATGAAAGAGGGAAAATGGATAGGCGCAAAAATCGGCCTCTTGAGCGTAGAACCCGATGGAAACACCGACCGAGGATGGCTCGAAGCCGACTGGTTCAGAGTGACCAAAAAGTAAAAAACAGAATACCAGGTAAGCAACAGCCGTCTCGTATGTCGCTATATCATAGCGACCAATTAAAGCCGTCCCGTATGTCGTGATTTCATCGCGACCAAAAGATAAAAACATGCCTAAAATCTCCTAATTTAGCAAGTTACAAAAAAGCGACAGCCTTTCGGGCTGTCGCTATATGTTTATGGGTATGTAACTATAACTATGTGTTAATATAAACATAGATATATGCCAATACTACACCTATGGCCAACGCTACCATCGTCCAGTAGGTAATCTTCGTTGCAAGTTTGCGGCGACGGATAGATGAGAGACCGTGGCGCTTGAAACGCTCGGAATCATCTGCATGCCGATGCTTGTGCTTCTTGCTGCTCGAATGATGGTGATGGTGGTGGCTCGAAGAACTGCTGCTCCTGCTCTCGTCAGAACTACTCATGTTGTTTAAGATATGTTTCCACGGACACTAATTTGTCCTTTGGTTAATAATGCATATTTCCGGAATGAAAAACCGGTGGTTCGCTGCAAAATTACAAATCTTTCATTATAGCGGGCAACATAGAGTCCTAATAATTGTTAAAAACAGGGTGCGCATCAATATATTACATGAAAAAGGCGGGTTATCCCGCCTTTTTCTATGCAGCCGTAGGCTACAACACTTCCATTTTCAAAAGAAATGTTGGACTAACTTACGAGAACGCTACGGTCAGTCCAGCCATGACGATGCTCACCATCGACATCAGTTTGATGAGGATGTTGAGGCTCGGGCCAGAGGTGTCCTTGAACGGGTCGCCAACAGTGTCGCCCACGATAGTGGCCTTATGCGCAAACGAACCCTTTCCACCGAAGTTGCCTTCTTCTACCATCTTCTTGGCATTGTCCCAGGCTCCTCCGGCATTGGCCATGAACACCGCGAGGGTGAAGCCGCACGACAGACCGCCTACCAACAGACCAAGCACACCGGCAACGCCGAGTATCACGCCCACGACGATGGGGATGGCAATGGCAAGGAGCGACGGGAATACCATCTCATGCTGGGCGGCACGGGTGGATATCTCCACGCAACGCTTGTAGTCGGGTGTACCCGTTCCCTCGAGAATACCGGCAATCTCCTTGAACTGACGGCGAACTTCCTCCACCATCTTCTGGGCGGCACGGCCCACGGCTTCCATGGTGAGACCGCAGAAGAGGAAGGCTGCCATGGCACCGATGAAGGCACCCACTAGCACTCTCGGGTTCATCAGGTTCACCTGGAAGTAGTTCATGAAGTCGGGGATGGTGGCTTGGGCGGCCGAAATGGTCTCGCCGGCAAGATTGGTCAGTTCGGTGTGCGAACGCTCCATGGCTATCTTCACCTCCTCGATATACGAGGCCAACAGGGCGAGGGCGGTGAGAGCGGCAGAGCCGATGGCAAAGCCCTTGCCAGTGGCGGCGGTGGTGTTGCCCAGGGCGTCGAGGGCATCGGTACGGTGACGCACTTCCTCGCCCAACTCGCTCATCTCGGCGTTGCCGCCGGCATTGTCGGCGATGGGGCCGTAGGCGTCGGTGGCAAGCGTGATGCCCAGTGTGGAGAGCATACCCACAGCGGCGATGCCGATGCCGTAAAGGCCGTGTGAGAGACTGGCTGAACTCATCGACATGTCGAAGCCGTTGGCGCAGAGATAACTCATGATGATGGCGACGCCAATGGTGAGCACGGGGATACAGGTGGATATCATACCCGTTCCGATACCCTTGATGATGACGGTGGCAGAACCTGTCTGGCCGGCCTCGGAAATCCTCTGGGTGGGCTTATAGGAGTGTGAGGTGTAGTATTCTGTGGCTTGTCCGATAATCACGCCGGCTGCCAAACCTGAAATCACGGAGAATGACAGACCCAGCCAGTTCTCTATCTGAAGCAGGTAGAGAATGATAAAGGTGGCTACGGCAATGAGAACGGCAGAGACGTTGGTACCCAGCGAGAGGGAGTGGAGCAGGTCTTTCATCGTGGCACCTTCCTTGGTCCTGACAAGATAGATGCCGAAAATGCTCAGGAACACACCCACGGCGGCGATGAGCATCGGGGCAATCACTGCCTTCAACTGCATGTCGGGAACCATCGCAAAGGCCACAGCACCCAGGGCAGCGGTACTCAGAATACTGCCGCAGTAACTCTCGTAGAGGTCGGCACCCATACCGGCCACGTCGCCCACGTTGTCGCCCACGTTGTCGGCGATGGTGGCGGGGTTGCGCGGGTCGTCCTCGGGGATGTCGGCTTCCACCTTACCCACGATGTCGGCACCCACGTCGGCTGCCTTGGTGTAGATACCACCACCCACACGGGCAAACAGAGCCTGTGTAGAAGCACCCATACCAAATGTAAGCATGGTGGTGGTGATGGTAATCAATGCCAGGTTGTCGCCTTGATAGAAGTAGTTGAGGACCAGAAACCAGATGGCAATGTCGAGCAGACCGAGGCCAACGACGGTAAGACCCATCACGGCGCCAGAGCGGAAAGCAATCTTCAGACCTCCGTCCATGCTCTGACGGGCAGCATTGGCGGTGCGGGCAGAGGCATAGGTGGCTGTCTTCATGCCGAAGAAACCGGCCAAACCGCTGAAGAAACCTCCCGTGAGGAAGGCAAACGGAACCCACGGGTTCTGCCAGTGGAGCACGTAGGCCATGAAGGCGAAGATGATGGCAAGAACGATGAACACGATAAGCACCACACGGTATTGCTGCTTCAGATAGGCCATGGCACCATGGCGCACGTATTCAGCGATTTCTTTCATTCTTGGTGTGCCCTCTTCTTCTTTCATCATTTGTTTAAAGAAGAACCAAGCCATTCCCAATGCGCACACCGATGCAATCGGGACCAGCCAAAATACTAATGGAATATTCATTGATGTTAGATAATGGTGAATTCTATAATCAGCACACAAAATTACGAATATTTAACTATAAAATGTGCTCACCAATGATAAAAATTGTTAACAAGTGTGTTTTTGCCCATTATCAATAAAGCAGGGACACCTGTGATGGTGTCCCTGATATAGCAGGCTTCCTCCTGCGGCTTGCCTAGAGGAATGACGGGTTGTCAGAAACGGAAGTCGAGTTCCACGTCGAGCAGGTTGTAGTCATGCTTGTCGGGGTGTCCTATCGTCTTGTCGTTCACCCGGGCATATTCAAGGTTCAATTGCAGGTTCTTTGAGAAGAAATAGTTCAATCCTGCCTCGTAAGATGTCTTGGCAGTGTCCCAGTCCTTCTTGACTCGATAGGTTTGGTAGCGGGCTTTAGCATGCAACTTCGACTTGATGATGGGCACGATGCCAAAGATATACCAACCGTCTGCTTTGTCGCCCAAGGCGTAGTTGATGACATTGGTGCCGGTCTTGCCTGTGCCCCATCCTTGTGAGTGCAGATACTCAGCGCGTACGGTGACTTCATCCTTGTCGTACTCTGCCGACAGACAGTAACGATTGTTGGAAACGCTTTCCTCTCCGTTGGCTGTCACCATCTTGCCGTGACTGCCAGTCCATCCGAATACACCGATGCGCAAGCCTTTGATAGGCATTACCCAGATGCCTCCAATGATATCCTTGCGGTTGTCCTTGTCGGCAGTGTTGATACCCTCGCCATTATACACGCCCACTTGATAATGGAGTAATTTGCGGCCATTGCTGTTGGGCAACACATCGCCACTGACTTGTATACCGATATCGCGTCCGCCGCTCGACTTCTCGCCTACTCGGTCGCCAAAACCAGAGAGGTTGTTGATGACATCGGCATATCCGCGCCAGCCTTGTGTGATGGGGTGCGTGGGGTTTTCAAAGGTGAATGCGCGCTTGAACTGTCCAGCGCGTACCTTGAATTCTGGGTATTTTACCCATTCGGCATAGAGGTCTACAAGTTGCACTGTTGGCTCACCCGGACCTTTGGCATTGGTGCCTTGGATTTGTGCACGCCAGTCAAAGTCTCCGATTTTGCCATCAAGAATCATACGCAACAGTCTGAGTTTGAATGTGTTGCTCTCGTTCTTCTCTGCTATCACATTGCCGGCTTCATCGGTGGTCACCTTGTACGGGTCTTGCCACTGATACTGCAACATGCCGTAGCCGCTGAACTTGATGTTGTCATACCATTTCTTCGGCTGTTCTTGTGCATTGGCAGCAATAACTGTCAGCGCCAACGCAAGGATAGTCAAAATTTTCTTTTTCATAGTAGTTGGGTTTAGAGGATTATGTGATTGATAATGTGTTAATTAGGACGAGAGGGATGGGCTTGGTCATTGCCCTTGGTCGCGGGCAATGAGCAGCACCACGTTCTCCACATGGGGGGTGTGGGGGAACATGTCTACCGGCTGTACCGCCTCCACACGGTAGGCCTCGTCGAGGTCGGCCAGGTCGCGCGCCTGCGTGGCAGGGTTGCAACTCACGTAGACGATGCGGCGAGGATGGGCACGCAGGATGGTCTGCACCACATCGGGGTGCATGCCGGCACGTGGGGGGTCGGTGATGAGCACGTCGGGACGGCCATGGGCGGCAATGAAGTCGTCGGTGAGGATGTCTTTCATGTCGCCGGCGAAGAAAAGGGTGTTGTCGATGCCGTTCTCCATGGAGTTCACACGGGCGTCGTCGATGGCCTCGGGCACATATTCGATGCCGATGACCTCGAGCGCCTGGCGGGCGAGGAAATTGGCTATTGTGCCCGTACCGGTATAGAGGTCGTACACCAACTCGTCGCCCGTGAGGGCGGCAAAGTCGCGCGCTACGGAATAGAGCACGTGGGCTTGGTCGGTGTTGGTCTGGTAGAAACTCTTCGGACCCACCTTGAACCGCAGTTCCTCCATCTTCTCATAGATGTGGTCATTGCCCTTGAAGGTCACCACCTCGAGGTCGCCAAAGGTGTCGTTGCACTTCTGGTTGTCTACATAGAGCAGCGACGTGATTTGAGGAAATTGTTCGGCTACGTGAGCAAGCAGGGTCTCTGCGGTGGCACGGTCGCCTTCTTCCTCGAAGTGAAACTGCACGAGCACCATCCACTCCCCGGTATTGGAGTTGCGTATCATGATGTCGCGGAGCAGGCCCTTCTGTTGGCGGATGTCGAAATAGGCGATGTGGTGCTGGTCGGCATAGTCGCGGATGGCATTGCGAATGTCGTTGTGCAGGCCATCCATCAGACAGCACTCCTCGATGGGCAACACCTTGTCGAAAGCACCGGTGATGTGGAGGCCGATGGCGTTCATGTTGGTGTATTCAGTGCCGCTGGCTATCTCGTCGCGGGTGAGCCAGCGCTTGTTGCAGCACTCAAACTCCATCTTGTTGCGGTAGCCGGCGGTTTTCGCCGAACCGAGGATGGGGCGCAACGGGGGAAGGGCTACCTTGCCGATGCGGGTGAGTTGGTCGTAGACCTGGCGCTCCTTCATCTTCAACTGCTCAGGATAGGGGAGAATCTGCCACTTGCAGCCCCCGCAGACACCGAAATGGCGGCACATTGGCGCCACACGTAGCGCACTGGGTTTCACCAGGCGAGTAACCTCGCCCTCGCTGTAGTTCTTCCGCTTCTTGCGAATCTGGATGTCGACCACGTCGCCGGGCACCACGAAGGGCACGAAGACCACTTTCTCGTCGATGTGGGCAATGCATTTGCCTTCGGCAGCGCACGACTCTATTTCTACGCTTTCGTATAGTGGTAAAGGTTTCTTGTTCCTCGCCATAATCAGTTGCTCAACAGGGTTGATAGGGAATGGTGGAAGCAGTCCACCATAATGCTCCGAAAAAACTCTCGAAGAAAGAGTTTTTGCAAAGATAGAAAAAAAAGCCGAAAAACAAAATTATCTCGTGAAGTTTTTCGGAGATAACATGATTATTTGGCCTTATTCCGCCTTTTTGTTCTGGCTTTCAGTACCAGTGCCCATAAACGTGGTTTTCCTCAATAGTTGAGCGAATGCGAAACTTGAATAAATGTAAATGTAATCGGTAGTTTGCAAAAAAAAATAAGAAAAGTTTTGCCGTTACATGAAATTGCAGTATATTTGCATCACAAAGACACATTTTTATTTTAGAAACCATAAATCAATTATGAGCGAACAGAAAAGAGTTTATACCTTCGGCAACGGAAAGGCTGAAGGTAATGCTAAAATGCGTGAGCAATTGGGTGGCAAAGGTGCTAACCTTGCAGAGATGAACCTTATCGGAGTGCCCGTGCCTCCAGGATTCACCATCACCACCGATTGCTGCAACGAGTATTACGAAGTAGGTCAGGAGAAAATCAAGGAAGTGCTTGACGCCGACGTGACCGCCGCAGTGAAACACATCGAGGTGTTGATGAATTCGAAATTCGGTGATGCCGAGAATCCTCTCCTGGTGAGTGTGCGCTCTGGTGCACGTGCCTCCATGCCTGGCATGATGGATACCATCCTCAACCTCGGTCTCAACGACGAGGTGGCAGAGGGAATGGTGCGCAAGACCAACAACCCACATTTCGTTTACGACTCCTACCGCCGCTTCGTGCAGATGTACGGCGACGTGGTGCTTGAGATGAAGCCGGTCAACAAAGAGGATATCGACCCGTTCGAGGAGATTATCGAGAAAGTGAAGGCTGAGCGCGGCATCAAACTCGACAAGGACCTTTCTGTTGAAGAACTCAAGAAACTGGTGGCTCTCTTCAAGGCTGCTATCAAGGAGCGTACAGGGAAAGACTTCCCCAACGACCCCATCGAGCAACTCTGGGGCGCCATCTGCGCCGTGTTCCGCAGTTGGATGAACGAGCGCGCCATCCTCTACCGCAAGATGGAAGGTATCCCCGACGAGTGGGGAACTGCCGTGTCGGTGATGGCAATGGTATTCGGCAACATGGGCGAAACCTCTGCTACTGGCGTATGCTTCAGCCGTGACGCCGCAAATGGTGAGAACCTCTTCAATGGTGAGTATCTCGTCAACGCACAGGGCGAGGACGTGGTGGCTGGTATCCGCACACCACAGCAGATTACAAAGGTGGGCTCGCAGCGCTGGGCTCAGCGCGCCGGCATCTCCGAGGAGGAGCGTGCTGCCAAGTATCCTTCAATGGAAGAGGCTATGCCAGAAATCTACAAGGAACTCGACGGCATTCAGAACAAACTCGAGGAGCACTACCACGATATGCAGGATATGGAGTTCACCGTTCAGGAAGGCAAACTCTGGTTCCTCCAGACACGTAACGGCAAGCGCACCGGTGCTGCCATGGTGAAAATCGCTATCGACCTGCTCCATGAGGGTAAGATCGATGAGAAGACCGCCATCCTGCGTTGTGAACCGCAGAAACTCGACGAACTGCTCCACCCGGTATTCGACAAGATGGCTCTCTCGCAGGCCAAGGTGATTGCTCAGGGTCTTCCCGCTTCTCCTGGTGCCGCTTGCGGACAAATCGTGTTCCATGCCGACGATGCTCAGGCTTGGCATGAGGATGGACATAAGGTGGTGCTCGTACGTATCGAGACTTCACCCGAGGACCTCGCCGGTATGTCGGCAGCCGAGGGTATCCTCACCGCACGTGGTGGTATGACCTCTCACGCTGCTGTGGTGGCTCGTGGTATGGGTAAGTGCTGCGTCTCTGGCGTAGGCTCACTGAATGTCAGTTACAAGGACAAGACCGTGGAAATCGACGGCGTCGTTTACAAAGAGGGCGACTACATTTCCCTCAACGGTACAACAGGTCAGGTCTACGCCGGTGAAGTGCCCACAAAGGCTGCTGAACTGAGCGGTGACTTCAAGGAACTGATGGACCTCTGCGACAAATATACTAAACTGCAGGTGCGCACCAACGCCGACACACCACATGATGCTCAGGTGGCTCGCAACTTCGGTGCCAAGGGTATCGGTCTTACCCGTACAGAGCACATGTTCTTCGACGACAAGAAGATCATCGCCATGCGTGAGATGATTCTCGCCGACAGCGTTGCAGGTCGTGAGAAGGCTCTTGCCAAACTGTTGCCTTATCAGAAGGCTGACTTCAAGGGTATCCTCGAGGCAATGGACGGACTGCCAGTCAACATCCGTCTGCTCGATCCGCCTCTCCATGAGTTCGTTCCCCACGATCTCGCAGGTCAGGAGACAATGGCCAAGGAGATGGGCGTATCGCTCGAAACCATCCAGCGCCGCGTGGCTTCGCTGGCAGAGAACAACCCGATGCTGGGTCACCGTGGATGCCGTCTGGGTATCACCTTCCCGGAGATTACCGCCATGCAGACACGTGCCATCCTCTCCGCTGCTTGTGAGTTGAAGAAGGAAGGCAAGAACCCAATGCCGGAAATCATGGTGCCGCTCATCGGTACACTCCATGAGTTGAAACAGCAGAAGGAAATCATCCAGTATGCCGCCAAAGAGGTGTTTGCTGCCGAGGGCGTCGAAGTGGAGTTCGAAGTGGGTACAATGATCGAGATTCCGCGCGCTGCGCTGACAGCCGACCGCATCGCTACTGAGGCTCAGTACTTCTCATTCGGTACCAACGACCTCACACAGATGACATTCGGATACAGCCGCGACGACATCGCTTCGTTCTTGCCGGTTTACCTCGACAAGAAGATTCTGAAGGTTGACCCATTCCAGGTGCTCGATCAGAATGGCGTGGGCAAACTCATCAAGTATGCTGTACGTGAGGGCCGTGCCGTACGTCCGGAACTCCGCTGCGGTATCTGCGGTGAGCACGGTGGAGAACCCAGTTCGGTGAAGTTCTGTGCCAAGATCGGCATGAACTATGCTTCTTGCTCGCCGTTCCGCGTGCCTATCGCTCGTCTGGCAGCAGCACAGGCAGCAGTAGAAGAGTAATATTCATTCATTTCGGCAAGCCGTGACTCACGGCTTGCCGGATATTGTTTACTTGTAAGATTTAAAAAGATGGATGCATTTGACAAATTGGGCCTCATCTGCTTGGTAATGGCAGCACTGGTGGTGCTCCCACTGGCTGCAAGACTGTATATGGGATGCCACGATTGGTTGCTGGTCGGCCTGGCATCGGTGATTTCATTCCCGTTGCTGTGGATTGCCGGACTCAACACTTGTGAGTTCCTTACCAAACCTTTCAGCGAGAAAGGATTGAATGGCTTCCTTACATGGGTCATCGCCGTCATTCTGGCAGTGGTCGTTTATACCGTGTTGGGTGGCATTCTGTACTATTTGTTCAAGTTTGTGCAAATCATCTGATACAAAGGGAACTGGGTGCTCACGCGTCCATTTCCCGGAAACGATGATGTCACCCTATAGCCAAAGGGGGAAAGCCGACAGGCCTTCCCCCTTTGACTGTTTGTGGGTATGGGCAATGGCGCTCATGCGATATGCTCCATGGATGTAGGTCAAGATATATTCTAGTCGTCCAAATGTTTTGTCGATTTTTTTTGCAATAATCTTTTTTTTTAATAATTTTGTCCCCATACAAAAGGTCGGCTCCCATGCTGCATGGAAAATCTATGGGAAATCCCGTTGCATGCAGATCATAAAACCGGCAACGTATAGTGATTCAATCAATGAACTCTACTTTCGGAAGAAAGGATAATGAGAATGAAGACGGATTAAAAAGAGGTTAATATATCTGCAAAACTTTTATCTTCCCTTTAACTCCTCTTTGATTTAATGAACATTTGAGAGATGAAATTTGAGATTTTGAAACCCCAGTCGTTTTGTGTGGCTGGCAAGGATAAAGCCTTGGAAGACAGTATCTTCCCTGAGGCAGGTGCGGGAACCATCCACGACAGGCTGTTTCTTGTAGCAGATGGAATGGGTGGACAAGGAAAGGGCGATGTGGTGAGTGCATCGCTGTGTCGCACCATACCCGATTTCTTGTTTCAGAACACCTGCAGTGACGAGCCGATGACGGCAGATCTGCTGCAACTTACATTGCTCGAGGCCTATAAACATCTGGCACAGGATGGCCAGAATGGGGGAGGGGTGATGTTTGCCATGCTCTATTTCCACAGGCAGGGCGCGATGGCGGTGCATGTGGGCAACTGCCGCATCTATCATTACCGCCCGAAAACCCATACCTTATTATATAGGTCGCGCGATGACTTTAAGGCAGCCACTGCCGACATGGTGCAACCCATCGAACCCACATGCAAGAACCTCACCAACGTGAAGTATGGCGACTATTTCGTATTGCTTACCAAAGGGGCACATGCCAATATCGCGGAGCAACAACTCTTCGATGTGCTCAACGAGGCCATCAACGATGAGGCGAAATTGCGGAAAATCGAGCAGTTGTTAGGGGATGCCAAAGACGACCATACGGTGAGCCTCGTCAGGGTGAGCGGCGTGATGGCTGAAGCCATGGACGAGCAGGTGGCTGAAACGGCACAGCCTGTTCCTGTAGTCGTGGCGCCTTCACCAAAAACTCAGCCACAGCCCCAACCAAAACCACAGCCAAAACCGCAGCCCAAGCCCCAACCGAAGCCCCAGCCGCAACCAAAACCGCAACCCAAACCATTGGTGGAGGACGTGGAGGCAAAGGCGGTGGAAACTCCTCGGGAAAGGCCGGAACGACTGGCTGATGAAACAGGGGCGGACACCGAAAAGAAGGGTGGCTTCCCCATTGTGCCCGTCACGGCACTGCTCTTGGTGGCATTGGCAGTGGGACTCTATTTCTGGTCGAAGAGCCAAATCTCATCGAAGGATGAAGAAAAGGCAGAAGTGGTGGTGACACGCAAGGATAGCGTGAAGAAAGATACCATCAACATCATGCGCAACGAGAATGCAAAGGCGAAGGCCAATGACGACCTCTTCAAACTGCCTGAGGAGCAGAAACCTGAGGATAAGAAAAAACCTGAGACCGAACAGCGACAGGAGTCCACAACGGCCTCTATGCCCTCACAGGAGACCGAAACCACCACTCCTGCCACTACAGAGCCGGCTCCCGCTGCACCGGCAGCCACACCGGCACCACAGGAAACCACTCCTGCACCAGCGCCGGCTCCTGCTCCTGCCACAACAGCACCACCTGCCGACAATCCCGCACCTTCCACCGTGACCCCCAGACCCGTCATCCCGGAAGAGTAGTTGAAGGTGAATTTTTAGGATAAAAAAGAGAGTCGATGCCACCCAAGGCATCGGCTCTCTTTTTGTTTGCTTTTTATCCCAAAGTAGGGATTCCCCCCTAAAGAATAGGATTTTCCCACCTTCGGAATAGGATAAATCCTTTCTCCAGGCTCCCGGTTTCATCTATCTTTGCCCTTGAAAACAAGCATAATCAGTTCTTTGAATAATCCCTTGACTATTTTTTAGAGGTAGGGTGGATGTGAATCCGGTCTACCTCCATTTTTTTTGTGCTTGTTGCCTCGTTTTAGGATTATAATTCGTAAATTCGCAACCAAAATCTACACACATGCAAAGCATAACACTCGAGAACCTGACTATTGGCTATGCCAGCAAGAAAAACAGGAAAACCGTGGCATCGGGCATCAATGCCTCGCTCGACAGTGGTCACATGACTTGTCTCATCGGGCCTAATGGGGTGGGGAAGTCGACACTCCTGCGCACCCTGTCGGCCTTTCAGCCACCCCTGGAAGGAAAGGTCTACATCCATGGAAAAGACCTCGCTACGCTGAAGGAAAAGAAACTCGCAAAGATGGTGGGCGTGGTACTCACCGCCAAACCCGATGTGCAGAACATGACGGTGGAAGAGATGGTGGGTCTCGGACGCAGTCCCTATACGGGATTCTGGGGCACACTGACCGACGACGACAAAGCCGTTGTCGATGAGGCCATCGACATGGTGGGCATACGGCCGCTGGCATCGCGCATGATACAGACGCTCAGCGACGGTGAGCGGCAGAAGGTGATGATAGCCAAGGCCCTCGCCCAACAGACACCGGTGATTTTCCTCGATGAGCCCACGGCATTCCTCGACTATCCCAGTAAGGTGGAGATGATGCAACTGCTACACAGGCTCAGCCGAACTGCCGACAAGACCATCTTCCTCTCTACCCACGACCTGGAACTCGTGCTGCAAATCGCGGATACTGTTTGGCTGATGAGTGAGGGCGGGCGCCTTGACACAGGGACACCCCACGAACTGGCCGACAGCGGGGCGCTGAGCAACTTCGTAGAAAAAAAGGGAATAGTCTTCGACCGTAGGCAACTGTCGGTAAAGGTACTCTCCGACTGAGAGATACCCATCATACTAGGCTGCTTTTTTACAATCAGCAGAAAACTTACTTCTTCACCGTGAGACGCACAATGAAGATGCTCGACTCGTAAAGCAGCCAGATGGGAAGTGCCACCACAAAGAGCGTGAAGGCATCGGTGGTGGGCGTGATGATGGCAGAGACAATAAGAATGGCTACCATGGCATGCTTGCGATACATGGTCATGTAACCTGGCTTGAGGATTCCCATCACCGCCAGCAACCAACTCAGCACAGGCAATTCAAACACCAAACCCATCACCAGGTTCATCGATACCAGCGTGTCGGTATACGACTGTATGGTGAGCATGTTGTTCACCTCAGGACTCACCTGATAGGTGCCCAGAAACTTCACTGTGAGAGGGAAAACAAGAAAGTAGTTTACCAACGTGCCCAACATGAACATCAGGTAGGAGGCGGAGACCACCCTCACGGCATAATGGCGCTCTTTCTCGTAGAGGGCAGGGGAAACAAAGCCAAACAGTTGGTAGACCACGTAGGGCATGGCTGCCAGCAAACCGGCATAGCAGGCCACACGGATGTGAATCATAAACTGCTCCGTAAGGCCCGTGTTCATCAGATGAATGGAGAAGGGCGCTACGCCAAGCAGGCGGAAACTGATAAACTCGCTGCTGCTTGGGGCAAGAACGATGCTGAAGAGCAAGTCCTTGAAACAAAAGGCCACCACGGCAAACAGGGCCACAACACAGAGTATCCTGATGATGCAGCCGCGTAACTCGTCGAGATGGTCCCAGAACGTACCCGTAGGCTCAGCCTTCTCCTTAGCGCTCATTCCTTGGATGATTCGTCCTTCTTCTGGTCATTAGGACGCTCTGTCGTTTCCGAAACATCATCCTTGTCGTTCATTCCTTCCTTGAAACTCTTCACTCCCTTGCCCAGTCCGCGCATCAACTCAGGAATCTTCTTGCCACCAAAGAGCAAGAGGATAATCAAGGCGATGATGAGTATCTCTTGTGTGCCTATTCCAAACATTTTCTTGAATCGTTGATTGTTCTATTGCAAAGATAATGCAAATCGAATGCAGAGTAAAATGAACTTGTTCATTTCCTATGCTGAGATGCCGCTTATCTTATGCAAAGATAATGCAAATCGAAGGCAGAGCAAAATAAAAGGCCATTAATTTTCCTCAACATGAAAAAATCGCCCTTTTTTTTTGTTATCACTACCGAATTGCGTACTTTTGCATTCAAGGCAAACGAAAGCATCAACACACAACAATGCCTATACAAACAATGGCAACCTTTTTGCAATACCTGATAGAGGCGGATACCGACTTCTTCCTCAAGGTCAATTCATGGCACTCACCCTTCTGGGACGTGTTCATGCCATTGTTCAGTGCCAAGTACGTATGGGTGTATTTCTATGCCAGTCTCCTATATGTCATCATCCGCAATTACTCCATCAAGGTCACCTTGCTATGGCTTCTGGCGGTGGTGGTGCTCATCACTTTCTGCGACCAGTTCTCGGCAAGTGTCATACGACCGATGGTGGCAAGACTCAGGCCGAGCAATCTCGACAACCCGCTATCCGAAGTGGTGCATGTGGTGAACGGATACAGGGGTGGCAACTACAGTTTCCCGTCTGCCCATGCCGCCAACTCATGGGCCCTGGCGGCTTTCATGACCTTGCTCTTCAGGCGCACGTGGATTTCGTGCACCGTAGTGCTTTGGGCTATCGTCACGTGCTATTCTAGACTGTATCTTGGCGTGCATTATTTCGGCGACTTGTTGGTGGGGATGTTCATCGGATGCCTCTTTGCCGCTTTGGTGTATTACTTGCTGGTATGGATAGCGAGAATTAAGAAACCGCTCGAGGTGAGGCATGCCTTCATGCCTATCTATACCCTCGGAATAACCATCGTCTGCTTCCTGGTAATTGCTGCCATCGAAACTTATCTGCTATGACGGTCAGTCCTATTGCCACCTTCCATTCGCCCGTCGCTTCAAAATTCGGCGTGCCACGGCAAAGTGGCATCGTGGAGTCACTGCAGGGAAAAATCGTCTTCTTGCCCGAATACCGTAATGCCGACTTCATCCGTGGACTGGAAGAGTTTGAGTATATCTGGTTGTTGTGGGTATTCTCGGCAAACAGCCACCAACATGTGCGGCCTACGGTGCGACCGCCTCTGTTGGGCGGAAATACCCCGATGGGCGTCTTCGCTACGCGCTCTCCCTATCGGCCCAACCCCATTGGCCTCTCCTCCGTGCGTGTGGAGAAGGTGGTGGTAGACAAGTGTCTCGGACCGGTGATCCATGTCTTGGGGGCCGACTTGATGGATGGCACGCCTATCCTCGACATCAAACCGTATGTGGAGTATGCCGACGCGCATGTGGGGGTGAGAAATGGCTTTGTAGACAACCATCAATGGAGGACGCTCCACGTGGTGATGCCCGATGGACTGGGTAAGACATGGAGCGAAGAACAAATGGCGACACTACGACGGTTGCTGGCGCTCGACCCACGTCCACACTACCACGACGACCCGCAGCGAGTCTATGGAATGACTTTCTATGGCTACGACGTGAGGTTCTGCGTAGCGGATGGCGTGCTTACCGTGGTAGAGGTGGTGAGACTGTGATGGGGAAAGTCATGACTTGTGGCGCTCATCAAAGGCGAAGAACCGCTGGCCAAAGTAATTGAGGATGGTGAAAAGCACTGTGCCTACTACCATCGCCACATTCTCCTGTACTGCCTTGCCATAGCCCGACAACATCCACATCATCAGCGGCTTGGCTATGCTGTAGGCTATTACATAGCATATAACGATGCTGAGGGTGAACCGCAGGGCGGAACTTACCACATGACCCTTGTGCTTGAAGGTGAAACGCTTGTTGAGCACGTAACTGAGGATGCTGCCAAAAAAGTAGTTGGCAGCCGAAGACCACCAGTAACTCACGTGAAACACGTTGTAGAGCACGAACATGATGGCCGTGCCGAAGAGGGTGTTCAACACACCCACAAGAAGAAATTTCGGTACCGAAGCGTCTATCTTCATGATTGCTTTTCCAGAATTGCTGCAAATATAGTGAAAGCCGAAGACAATGCAAAACGAAAAACCGTGTTTTTTGTTTTCATTGTTGAGGCGCATCCTATATTCGCCACGAAGTGACAAATTTAGTGCAAGGCGAGTGAAAAGCAAAATAAAAGCCAATGTTTTTTTCCATTGCCGAGAGCAAGGTGAGCGGAGCGAACATAAACAATCGCAACTTTGTTGCGTAAGGAATTTCCCCGCGACTCTCTGATGGGTCGCGGATACCTTAATTGTCGTGCAAGCCGAATGCAAACGAAAGTTTACTTTCAGTTTGCTGAGGCGCAGCCGACAATCGAGTGCAACTCAATGACCGAGCGAGCGGATGCGAGCGGTTGAGCCCCCGCCCTGGAGAGGGCGGGGGACGGGGGGTGGGTCGAGGCCTCTCCTTAGGACCAAGGAGAGGTGGGAGTGGTTGTGCCCCCCAAGCCGATGACTTGGCACAGTTGTCATAAAGGCTTCATTTTGTATGTAACCCAATTCATTACTCAGAAAATTTTACTACTTTTGTAGCCTGAAATCAAAGAAATTAAACCCATTTTCCTCGGTAATGAGGTATTCCGAGGAAAATGATGGAATAAAAAAAGATGAATAACAACCGACCACTCTACGCCCACTTGAGCATGTTCATGGCATGCGCCATCTGGGGACTGATGTCACCCATAGGGAAAGACGCAATGACACATGGCCTCGACGGCATCGTCATGGTGTCGTTCAGGGTGGCAGGAGGTGCGCTGCTCTTCTGGCTCACCTCGTTCTTCCTGCCTAAAGAGCATGTAGCCATCCGCGACAAGTTCATTTTCGCAGGGGCAGCGCTCTTCGGACTGGTGTGCAACCAGTGCTGCTTCACCATCGGACTGAGCATCACCTCGCCTGTCAATGCAAGCATCGTCACCACATCGATGCCCATCTTCGCCATGCTCCTCTCTTTCCTCATACTCCATGAGCCTATCACCTGGAAAAAGGCGGGTGGCGTGGCTATTGGATGCTGCGGAGCCGTGACGCTTATCCTCACCAGCCTCTCGGCTGCAGACGCCAAGGTGGGGGATATCCGGGGCGACCTCCTCGTGCTGGGAGCACAGTTTTCCTATGCCTTGTTTCTCTCCCTCTTCAATAAGTTCATCAAGAAATATTCCATCTTCACCGTAAACAAATGGATGTTTCTGTGGGCCACTGTCATTGTGTGGCCGTTTACGGGATTTCATGTGGCACAGACCGACTGGAATGCAGTGAACACCACCACATGGATGGAAACGGCGTATGTGGTGGTGTTCGGCACTTTTGTAGGGTATATCCTCATCGTCAACGCGCAGAAGGTGCTGCGCCCAACGGTCGTGGCCATCTACAACTATGTGCAGCCGTTGGTGGCTGTCATCGTCAGCCTTGCCATGGGCATCGGTGCCGTGAAATGGAGCCAGGGCCTGGCGGTGCTCCTCGTCTTTGCCGGCGTGTGGATGGTGACGAAGTCGAAGTCAAGACGGGATATACTGGAGGCTAAAAAATAAAGGTGCGGATGAGCCAGTAGGAGAACATGCCGGCCAGATAGCCTACAAATACTATCCAGGTGATGCGCTTCATGTACCAACCGAAGGTAATCTTCTCCAGACCCATCACCACCACGCCGGCGGCACTGCCGATGATAAGCATCGAACCGCCAACACCGGCACAGTAGGCCAGCAACTGCCAGAAAATGCCGTCGACGGCCATGTCGCCCACCTCTGCCACAGGATACATGCCCATACAGCCGGCTACCAACGGCACGTTGTCTACTATCGAGGAGAGCACGCCGATGATACCGGTCACGAGATAGTGGTTGCCGCCCGACATCTTGTCGAGTGACTCACCCAGGGCGGTGAGCACGCCAATCTCCTGAAGCACTGCCACGGCCATGAGGATGCCGAGGAAGAACATAATGGTGGAAAGGTCGATGCGAGAGAGCAAGTCGCTCACACGTTTCGCCATCGTATCGCCCTCCTCGGTGTTGTGGTGGAATATTTCCGTGGTGGTCCACAGCAGGCCCAGCACCAGCAGGATACCCATAAACGGCGGCAGATGGGTGAGGGTCTTGAAGATGGGCACGAAAATCAGACCGCCCACACCCATCCAGAAAATGATGTTGCGCTGCCTCTGGGTAAACTGGCTCACCTCGGCAGGAGGAAGGTTCTGCGACTTGTCAAACTTCCCTTTCAGCGAGTATTGCAGGATAAACGCGGGCACCAGCATCGATACCAGCGACGGGATGAAAATCTCGCTTATCACACCTTGGGTGGTGATGACACCCTTTATCCACAGCATGATGGTGGTCACGTCACCGATAGGCGAGAAGGCACCGCCAGAGTTGGCTGCGATGACTACCATGGCAGCATAAATCAGACGGTCTTCACGGTTCTGAACGAGTTTGCGAAGCACCATAATCATCACTATCGAGGTGGTGAGGTTGTCGAGGATGGCAGAGAGGAAGAAGGTCATAAATGCCATGCGCCACATCAGTTTGCGCTTCGAGCGGGTCTTGATGGCGTCGCGGACGAAATTGAAACCTCCGTTCGTGTCTACAATCTCCACGATGGTCATGGCACCCATGAGGAAGAAGAGGGTGCCTCCGGCATCGCCTAGATGGTGTTCTATCACTTCTGCTACTTTATGCACCACCTCAGGGGCTTCCACACCGGGATAGAATGTGGCGGGCGACAGCATGAGCAGTGTCCAGCAGAATACACACATCAGCAGGGCAATGGCGGCCTTGTTGATTTTCGTCACGCTCTCCAGGGCTATGCACAGATAGCCGAAAACAAATACGATAACAATCGCGATGGTCAAAGAATTCATATCAATGGTTTTTGTCGTTTTTCCGTATCCAATTCCTGTTTTTCACTATACTAAGGGCAAAGGTAAGACTATTATTATAAATATGTATGGGAAAAAGCATTATTTTTTGCTAAAACGTTTACACCAACCCAAAAATGTTCCCGTATGTCGCGATGTCATCGCGACCAAGTAAGAATGTCCCGTATGTCGCTATACCATAGCGACCAATAAAAGCCGTCCCGTATGTCGCGATTTTATCGCGACCACTAAGAATCCCTTATGAATAAATGGAATAACAATCCCCAAGAATAACACAGGAATAAATTGCATAAACCTCATCTCTGGCTTCACCGAAGATACTCCCGCTCGAAAAAACTCAAATTCATTTGGTTTTTTGCTCGCTTAATCGTATCTTTGTCCCAATGAACAATAACCCTATGATGCCTACGGTAGATTGCGACAATGTGATTGTCGTGGATGCCGATTTTGCCGATAAAGTGGCATTCGACCTCATCGTGAACTTCGAAAGGATGCTCGGACGGCGAATCCCCAATGCCGACATGGCACGGTGGATCGACTGCCTGGCTCTCGACGGTGGGGTGAGGGAGGGACAACAGCAAACACAGGTGGCTCTCGTACACAGCAAGACAAAGAAAGGGATGGAGTATTTCTCTCCGGCCAACTTCGACGAAGAACTCAACGGGAAAGCCTTCTCCGACAATTTGGGAGAGTTCGTCATCAATACCTTCAGCGAACAAGACATCATTTCACGCCAACAGTTACTGGTCGACATGGTGAGCCTATGCGCGGCAGCCAAAGAGGTGAAACGACTCGTCATCGTGCCCGATGAGGCCGACTACGATGCCGTGCGCCATGCGCTCCGACAGGCCGATGATGACAAACGGGTCACGGTGCTCGCCATGCAACCCATGCCGGGGGGCAATTTCCGACAGGAAATCCTGGGCTACTCGCTCATGAATGCGCTGGGTATCAGCGCCGACGAACTGTAACATGAACCTCAATCAACTAACGATAACCTTAAAACCATAGCAAATGAGCAAAGTATTGATGATTGGCGCCGGTGGCGTGGCCACCGTGGCAGCATTCAAAATCGCGCAGAATGCCGACGTGTTCACCGAATTCATGATTGCCAGCCGAACTAAGGCAAAGTGCGACAAAATCGTGGCTGATATACACAAGGCAGGTTATTCTCTCGACATCAAGACGGCACAGGTGGATGCCGATGATGTGGAACAATTGAAAAAACTCCTCGGAGAATACAAGCCCGAACTGGTAATCAACCTGGCTTTGCCTTACCAAGACCTCACGATCATGGAGGCCTGCCTGGCCTGCGGATGCCACTATCTCGACACCGCCAACTACGAGCCGCGCGACGAGGCGCATTTCGAGTATTCCTGGCAGTGGGCTTACAAAGAGCGTTTCGAGGAGGCCGGACTGTGCGCCATCCTCGGATGTGGCTTCGACCCGGGCGTGAGCGGCATCTATACGGCCTATGCTGCCAAGCACCACTTCGACGAGATTCACACCCTCGACATCGTTGACTGCAACGCCGGCGACCACCACAAGGCTTTTGCCACCAACTTCAATCCAGAAATCAATATCCGGGAAATCACCCAGAAGGGACTCTATTATAAGGACGGCGAGTGGATAGAGACCGACCCGCTGAGCGTGCATCAGCCGCTCACCTATCCGAATATCGGACCGCGCGAGAGTTATCTCATGCACCATGAAGAACTGGAGAGCCTGGTGAAGAACTATCCCACCATACGCCTGGCTCGTTTCTGGATGACCTTCGGCGAGCAATACCTCAAACATCTCGAGGTGATGCAGAACATCGGCATGACTCGTATCGACGAGGTGGAATACAACGCGCCTCTGGCCGATGACCCCGAAAAGACCGTGCGCGTGAAAATCGTGCCGCTGCAGTTCCTCAAGGCTGTGCTGCCCAACCCGCAAGACCTGGGAGAGAACTACGAGGGCGAGACGAGCATCGGTTGCCGCATCCGGGGCGTGAAAGACGGCAAGGAGCGCACTTATTATGTTTACAACAACTGCTCGCATCAGGCTGCCTATCAGGAAACGGGTATGCAAGGGGTGAGTTACACCACCGGCGTTCCTGCCATGATCGGTGCCATGCTCCTGCTCAAGGGACTGTGGAAGAAACCAGGCGTGTGGAACGTCGAGGAGTTCGACCCCGACCCCTTCATGGCACTGCTCAACGAGAAAGGACTCCCTTGGCACGAAGTGTTCGACGGCGACCTGGAACTGTAAGAAAAACAATAAGGTGCAGTTCATAAAGTAAAGGGCGAAGCCCGATTTAATTTTCAATTTTCAATTTTCAATTTTCAATTTTGAATTATTAATTTTCAATTTTCAATCGGGCGTAGCCCATATATATAATAAGGTATAATAACAATGGCAAAAAAAGAAATTGAGCAAGAAGACAACAGCAAGGACGGCAAACTGAAAGCCTTGCAGGCCACCATGGCCAAGATAGAGAAGGATTTCGGCAAAGGGGCCATCATGAAACTCGGCGATGAGAAGATAGAGAATGTGGATGTCATCCCCACAGGAAGCATCGGACTGAATGCCGCACTGGGCGTGGGAGGACTGCCACGTGGACGTATCATCGAGATCTTCGGTCCGGAGTCGTCGGGTAAGACAACCCTTGCCATACATGTCATCGCAGAGGCACAGAAGAGAGGGGGCATAGCCGCTTTCATCGACGCAGAACATGCCTTCGACCGCTTCTATGCCGAGAAATTGGGTGTGGATGTCGACAACCTCTGGATTTCACAACCCGACAACGGTGAACAGGCTCTCGAGATTGCCGACCAACTCATCCGTTCCTCGGCCATCGACGTGCTCGTGGTCGACTCCGTGGCTGCCCTTACACCGAAGTCGGAAATTGACGGCGATATGGGCGAGAACAAAGTGGGGCTGCATGCCCGACTGATGAGCCAGGCGCTCCGCAAACTCACCGCCAATATCAGCCGCACCAACACCACATGTATCTTCATCAACCAGTTGCGTGAGAAAATCGGCGTGATGTTCGGCAACCCCGAGACGACTACCGGCGGCAACGCATTGAAATTCTATGCCAGCGTGCGACTCGACATCCGACGCGTCACTACCCTGAAAGACGGCGACCAGGCCATCGGCACTCATGTGCGTGTGAAGGTGGTGAAAAACAAGGTGGCTCCTCCCTTCCGCAAGGCGGAGTTCGAAATCCTCTTCGGAGAGGGTATCTCAAAATACGGCGAACTGGTAGACCTCGGTGTAGAGCACGGCATCATTCAGAAGAGCGGGTCGTGGTTCTCCTACGAGGGCACCCGACTAGCACAGGGCCGCGACGCCACCAAGGCCATGCTTCGCGACAATCCAGAACTCTGCGACGAGATCGAGGGCAAGATCATGGAAGCTATTTCAAATGCATAGCATAACAGGGAAGGCAGTGAGTAATAAGGCACTTGGATAACCTTCTTAGTGCCTTATTCTCTATTCGGGGTGATAATGACAATTTTTTTTCCAATGATGAAAATATCTCATCAACGAGATAAATAATATGGCTCCCCTCCTTTGTAATAAAGCGTTTTAACATTGATGTTACTTTCTGTAAAAATCATGTTACAAATGATAACTGTCTTCTTTTGGAATTGTGGTAATTTTGCACCGTCGGAAAATTTACCCGCAAATCTTTTTACGAGAAAACCTAATATTGACTGACTATGCTTCGCAAATAATGAGGACAATCTGATTTTGCATGCAAATAACTGACTTTAGATTATTTTTTTACTTAACCAATCATATTTATGAACCATGTGGAAATTTAAGTCACTACAAAAGCCGTTAGTGTTTCTGTTCCTGCTCTGTTTGTTCCCAATGGGAGCATTGGCTCAGAGCACCGTTAAGGGAACGGTAGTTGACGAAGCAGGTGAACCTATTATTGGCGCAACTGTGCAAGTGCAGGGAGCCAAGACAGGTGCTATCACCGACTTCGAAGGTAATTTCAGTGTGGAAGCAGCAAGCAATGCCACGCTGTTGATCTCTTATGTGGGCTATGTCACTGAGACCGTCAGTGTACAGGGCCGTAACAACATTCAGGTTACCCTGAGAGAAGATGCATCAACTCTGAATGATGTTGTTGTCATCGGTTATGGTACGATGAAGAAGAAACTGGTGACTGGTGCCACTGTTCAGGTAAAAGGTGAAGACATTGCCAAACTGAACACCACCAACGCACTTGAAGCCATGCAGTCGAGCACCCCTGGTGTACAGATTACTCAGTCGTCTGCTCAGCCTGGTAAGGGATACAATGTGGTCATCCGTGGTAAGGGTACTAATGGTAACACTGCTCCGTTGTACGTTATCGACGGTGTGGTTGGAAGCCTCGATGGTATCAACCCTGCTGATATCGAGAGCATCGACGTACTCAAGGACGCTGCTTCTGCAGCCATTTATGGTGCCCGTGCTGCCAACGGTGTAATCCTCGTTACAACTAAACAAGGTAAGGCCGGAAAAATCGAACTCTCCTACAATGGTGCCGTGGGTTGGTCGAATGTTTACAAACGTCCCCAACTTCTCAATGCACAGCAGTACATGACCATCATGGACGAGTATTCTTTCAATACATCAGGTGCTAAGATGGATTGGCCAAAAACCATACCGGCCGACATCCTCGCCAAGGTTCAAGGTGGCTGGGAAGGCACCGACTGGTGGGATGTGTTCACCAACAAGAATGCCATACAGAACAACCACTCTGTAACCTTGACTGGTGGTTCAGACCGCTCTAAGTTCATGGGCTCTTACACCTATACCAGCAACGAAGGTATCATGGGTGCTGACAAGGCTTCTTACTATAAGCGTCACACTATTCGCTTTAATAGCGACCACGTGCTCCTGAAGGCCAAGGATTTCGATGCCATCACCATCGGTGAGAACATCTCTATCGGCTACAACAAGAGCCACGACCTGGCTGAGGACGGCATGTACTGGAGTTATATCCACAGCCTGATGCAGACCTCTCCGCTCCTGCCACAGTATGCTGACAATGGCGACATTTACAACTGGCAGAACGTTGACGGCGAACTTACTTATGGTAAGGGATGGCTTCCTGCTATGTTCAACAACCCATGGGAAAACCTCTCAAAGGGTGGATTCAACTCCATGGCAGAGAGCCGCAATATCAATGCCAATGCTACCGCATTCATCACTATTCAGCCGATTAAAGGTCTGAGATTCCGCTCACAGTTCAACTATATCTGGGGTTCTGGCGCATACCGTAACTTCGGTACTCCACGTGCCAACGCGGAAGGTGCCGCTATCGTAAACAGTTATAGCGTTAGCCAGAGCACTTGGCTCAGCACCAATTGGTCGATTTCCAACACCATTACCTATGACCTCCCTGTTATCAGTGGTCACAAGATTTCTGCCATGTTGGGTCAGGCCTACGAGAGTACTGCATGGAGTACCAACCTCAGTGGTAGTAACAAGATTGCTTATGGACAGCAACTCGCATCGTTAAGAGATTGGGATTCGGCATGGCTTAATAACATCATTCTTGAAAATGCTACTGATGCTACTCTGGGTGGTAATCCAAACGATGAAGACTATCTCGCTTCTTGGTTCGGCCGTGTAAGTTGGGACTGGAACGAGACTTATATGGCAACTGTCACCGTGCGTTATGATGGTTCAAGCCATTTCGCCGACGGCCACCGTTGGGGATGGTTCCCATCCGTATCTGCTGGTTGGGTCGTTACCAACGAGAGTTTCATGGAGAATACCAAGAGTTGGATGGACTTCTTCAAAATCCGCGCTTCTTGGGGACAGAATGGTAACTGTAATGTGGAAAAATACCAGTATATTACTCCTGTCATCATGTCGAGCGTGGGAGGTTACAAGTTCGGTTCAGACATGGCTACCTCAGTTGCAGGAACTCCAAATCCCGGTGCATACCCGAAGAATGTGCCTAACCCAGAACTTACTTGGGAGACTTCTGAGCAGTTGGACTTCGGTTTCGATGCACGATTCCTCAAAAGCCGTCTGGCTGTGAACTTCGACTGGTATAAGAAGACCACAAAAGACTTGATTTTCCTTAGGGATCCTCAGTATGATCAAGGTAAAGAGTCACCTTACTTCAATGGCGGTGACATCCGTAATACTGGTATCGAACTTGCTCTCTCTTGGAACGACCGTATTGGCAGCGACTTCAGTTACAACATCGGTGTCAACTTCGCTACCAATAAGAACGAGGTGATTCGCGTTAACAACCTGAACCATTATATTAACGGTAATGGCGGAATCCTCTCACAGGGTACTGAATACATCTCACGTATGGAGGAAGGCCATCCTATCGGTTACTTCTACGGTATGTCATACAGCGGCATCTGGCAGAATCAGGATCAGATCAACGCTGCTCGCGCTGCTGGCAAAGCCGTTCTCGACAACGCACAGCCTGGCGACTGCATTTGGGATGACTGGAATGGTGATGGCTTGATTACCTATGCTGAGGCTATTAATGCTGATGGCGAAGATATATGCGACCGTCACGAGATCGGTGATCCTAACCCAGACTTCAACCTTGGTATCAATCTCGGTTTGACATGGAGAGGCTTAGACTTCGCCATCAACGGTGCTGGTGCATTCGGTATGCAAGTCATGCGTTCTTATCGTTCTTATGGTGATACTCCTTATCAGAACTACGACACCACCATCCTCAACCGTTGGTATGGAGAGGGTACTTCAAACTCTCAGCCTCGTATTTCTGCAACGGGTCACCAGAACACTATCTGGAACTCTATACGTTATATGGAGGATGCTGACTACTTCAAGATCAAGACCGTCACGCTCGGTTACGACTTCAAGCATCTTTGGAAGTCATGCCCGTTCCAGCAACTCCGTCTCTATGTTCAGGCTCAGAACCTTGTCACATTCACCGGTTACACTGGCCTCGACCCAGAAGTTGGTTCGACTGGTGGTGACGTAACTTGGGCTTCTGGTGTTGACCTGGGCCTCTACCCACCATCTCGTACCTTCTTGGTTGGTGCAAGTATTAAATTCTAATTCGGCATAAAATTATGAAGAAATATATTTTTTCAACGTTGGCTGTTTTGGCAGCAACATTGTTTACAGCATGTAATGACATGTTGGACACTGATCCGCGAAAGACAGAGGTCACCGACGCTGTCTTCCCTGGTAAGGTTGCGGATGTTGAATCTGAACTGTCGGCTATCTACAGTATCATGAATACGATGGGTGGCGGCGACGCTGACAACCAGAATATTTTCTACTGGTGGGAAGTGATGTCCGACAACTGCTACGGTAGTGGCGGTCTGCAGGACAACAAGGTGAAGTCTCTCCACCATCTTGTAGAAATGAGTGTCAATCAGTATGCAGAGCCTTACAAACTGCTCTATGGCGGCATTGCCCGTGCCACTTCTGCTATTGAGACAATCGATAATGTGCCCTGGAGGGATGACCAGAAGACGCTACGCAACCAACTCCTTGGTGAGGCTTACTTCATGCGCGGTGTCTATTATCTCTGGCTCACTCAGTTGTTTGGCGATGTGCCATTGATCACTTCCTCAGTCATTACTCCAGAGATGGAGGAGCAGGCCGACGCTGAAACCGCCATCTATCCCCAGATACTCTCCGACCTCACGTCTGGAAAGAACCTCATGGGTACAGAAAGGGGCCATGGTGACGGCCACGCCAACAAGTTTGCCGCTGAGGCTTTCATCGCCCGTGCATATATGTTCTGGGCCGGCTTCTATAAGAATGTAGGTGAACTCGCTTCCGGCGGTGCTCCTGCTATCACACTCGTTGAACAGGAGGGTTGCCCCGCTGGTGATCTTTCTCAGGCCGACGTCGTCAATGGTCTGAAGGACATCGTAGCCAATGGTGGTTACAAACTCTGTGAAGACTTCCGCTCACTCTGGCAGTACTCCAACAGCCTGCTCTGGGATGAGGCTCAGGATGACCAGGGCCACGCCTATGAGTTCATCAAGGACATGAAACGTGAGAACTGCTTCGACCAGCCCGGCATGGGTAATGGCAACACCGAGGAA
>OMZE01000040.1 GCA_900315455.1 uncultured Prevotellaceae bacterium
CAGAAGAAAAAGAAATGCGAACCTTTTGCAACCGCAACTACTTTTCCAATAGGATGTGGCAGGTTAAGGTTCGCATTTTTGGATGGTTCGCATAAAATGGGTACCTTTGTTCATGTTATTGTAGTTTTGTAGCAAAAACAAAGGTAACAAAAAAGGTCGAGTTCCAAGCGAGGGACTCGACCTAAATTTGTATAGGGTTCAAAAATATTTAGCGGACATCTATCATTAACAATATATCCCATGGTCAGAGAACTCAATCATCTCCTTGTCTCCTCGACTATCTCCATAGGCATAGAGAACATACGAGTGACGTTCAGGTTCTACTTCAAGCAATCTTCTGACTTTTTCCTTGCCGTAGCAGTTCTTGGTTGCGAACCTACCTGAAATAATGCCATTAGCATCTACTTCTATTTGCGTGGTCAGAACCCTACTGACACCTATTTTTTCGCACCAAGGCTGCACCCATTCGAAGATACTTGCAGATATCACATAAACCACATCTGAATGATTCAAATGACCATTTAGTTTCTCCAGCATCTTTCTGTTTTCCATCTTTTCGATCTCATTGGCAAATAATTGCCCCTTCGCTTTGAAATCATTATATTCCCATCCTTTAAAAAAATGAGAAAAAAACATTTGCTTTGCTTTCCAGTTTGGAAATAAATGCAGTTTCATCAAAATCAAGATAGGACAAAACAATAAAAAACCCCAATAAAACCGAGGGACGCCACATGCAAACTTGATGAATTCAAGCAATGTGTCTTTTGTGGTTAATGTGCCATCGAGATCGAAAACAGCAATGCATCTTTTCGCCATAAAACAGAAAGAATGATTAGGAATTATGCTAAAACCATTGGACTGTACTATTGAGCATAACACTGCTCAAGATGAGGATGATATTTCGCATATTATAAAAAATATATGATGATTACAAATGTAAGAATCCAGCCCAAAATCGTAGCCTGTATAAATCTGTCGTTCATCAATATTCTTGTAGGGCTCCCGCTTTTTGAGTCTACTATAGTTATATGTAAATAGCGTATAAGGCCGGCCAACACAAAAATACTACTCAAATACAAATAAGAATTATCAAAACGAGCAACGACTTCGGGCGAAACCGTATACATAATATAGCAGACCATTGTTATGCTCGCAACAATGCCAATTGCCTGATTCAAGAACGGCAGATTGTATCTGGCAATGTTCTTCCTGGTTTTTACACCTGTGTTCTCATAAATAGTTACGTCGTTTCTTCGTTTGGCGAAAGCAAGAAACAGGGCTAAAAGAAATGTCATCAAAACTATCCAGTGTGACAAGTATACGCAAGCAGAAAGGCCACCTGCAACAACTCTCAAGACGAATCCAACTGCTATGATAAAGACATCTACTATAGCCATTTGCTTCAGCCAAATACAGTAGGCTATATTCATCAGTAAATAAAATGTGATGACTCCCAATAAAAGGTACACTCTAACCCCTGATTGCCAATTGTAAAAAAACATAAGCAGGAAAGATGCGATGACGCAAAAAAGCATTAGAGAATAGGCCAGACTTTTGCTGATGGCTCCTGAAGCCACCGGACGATTTTTTTTATTGGGATGTAACTTATCTAATTCTATATCATGAATGTCGTTGAAACAGTATACTCCACTTGCTGCTAAACTAAACACAAAGAACATCACTATCACCCCTAAAAGACGGTTAAATTCCAAAATTTTACCGTCGAAGAACAAGGGCAAGAAAATAAAAAAATTCTTGACCCATTGTTGAGGTCTGATGAGTTTAATAATTGATATCATTCTGTGGTTGCCTCATGAAAGGTATATTTGTAAAACATTTCCGACACTTTTTCCACTTCTCCTTTTTCCGGTATCTGATGGTTAATGCCCTGATGGCTGCGGTGGCGGTTGTAATCTCGAAGTAGTCATAGACGAAATTGAAATAAGCCATCATCGGTGTCTTTATTACAATAGTCGTGCAAATTTAAATATAAATCGGGAAAAATAAGCCTGTCGAGATAAAA
The DNA here is from genome assembly GCA_900315455.1 of uncultured Prevotellaceae bacterium. Taxonomy (GTDB): domain Bacteria; phylum Bacteroidota; class Bacteroidia; order Bacteroidales; family Bacteroidaceae; genus Prevotella. The sequence continues at coordinate 2,024 of OMZE01000040.1, forward strand.
ATGTGTCAGTATGTTTTTATCCTCTAAATGTTTAGGCTGCAAGAGCGGCCTCTTTGGCAGAGTATCCCGTCACTTGGAAAATATTTCGCCGAGGACTTCCATGTCGGAAAAGTAAACCTCCACCCCTTTGATTACCTGCCTTTTCTCATGTCCTTTCCCCGCTACTAACACAACATCGCCTTTCTTGGCCATTTCGCAAGCCTTTTGGATAGCCTCCTTCCTGTCAATGATGCTTGTCACTTTCTCCATTTGAACCTTGTCAAGACCTGCCAGCATATCATTGATAATGTCTTGTGGGTCTTCATTCCGCGGGTCATCACTCGTGAGCACAACATAGTCGCTCAATTGTGCAACCACCTGTGCCATCAATGGCCGTTTGCCTTTGTCACGGTTTCCCCCAGCGCCACAGACTGTGATTATTCTTCCATTCTCTCCCAATAGTTCATGAATAGTTGTCAATACGTTTTGCAAGGCGTCTGGTGTATGCGCATAATCTACATAAGCGGTGAATCCTTTAGGTGAATGTACGGGTTCGAGCCTTCCTTTCACACTCTTTAATTCATGCAGAACAGGAAGGATATCCTCTGGTTTCTTGCCCAACAGCACCGCAGCACCATATATGGCCAGAAGGTTACTTGCATTGAATCTGCCGATAAGGTTCACATCTACTTTTTGCCCGTTTATCTCCATTTGCATTCCATCACGTTTACTTTCCAAGATCTTGCCTGTGAAATCGGCCTCGGTAAGCAAGGAATAGGTCTTCACAGTGGCCTTGCAGTCTTTCACCATTACCTTACTGCTTTCATCATCAGAATTGACAAGTGCGAAGGCTTGAGGAGACAACTGGTCAAAAAACGACTTCTTGGCATTCCGGTAATTTTCCACTGTTCGATGGAAATCAAGGTGGTCGCGAGTGAGATTGGTGAAGATGGCGCCTTTGAATCGAAGTCCGCTAACTCTTTTCTGCACAAGACCATGGCTCGAGCACTCCATGAAGACATACTCACACCCCTCCTTGACCATTTTGTTCAAGAGATGGTTGATAATAGTGCCCTTTGGAGTGGTATGGTCGGTAGGAATGGCTTCGTCGTTGATATAATTGCAAACCGTGCTTAACAGTCCGCAACGATAACCCATTTTGCGAAACAACTCATACAGCAAAGTTGCGGTAGTCGTTTTGCCATTGGTGCCGGTAACACCTACCAGTTTCAGTTTTCTGGAAGGGTTGCCATACCATAAAGCAACGGCCTTGCTGTGCCCGATTCTCCATAAAGGAACCACCTGAGACAATATGCGTCGATCCTTGGAGATGAGGCTTGGATCTTCACCTTCATAGTTTAAGTCTCTTACCATGAATAATCTCCACAAGTATTTGTGGTATTTTCTATAATACTTGATGATGACAAGAATTAAGGGCAAAAGGATTATGGCTATCCAAAATGCCTTGCATGACAAAACGCTAATAATTGTGTTGGCGCTATTGACATTTACTGACAATAGAAATAATTTCATAAATTAAAACAGAAAGCCAAAAGGCTCTAAATGACTCACTATATAGTAAACAAGTTATGGCCTTGGAGATACAATTCCTGCACCTTTGCCATGGCGACGTGCTCCTTTGGGGATATTTTGGAATAAAAGAAGCCTTTGGTGAGAATGGCAGAAATGAAGTCCTTCACCTCATATCTCAGTCCCTCACCGTCGTAAGGATAGAAAAATTTCTTATTCAGGTTTTGGTCCTCAAATCGAATCTCAAAGTAATCGGTCTTCCACCATGGAGCTGCCACATAGGCATATCCCTTTGTACCGGAAATCACCATGTTGCCTTCCGACTTTACGCCAAGTCCCACTTGGAATGAAGCGACAGCCGATTTATACTTAAAAACTGCCTTGGTATATAAATCCACTCCTTTATGCATCTTGGAGTAGAAGGTAATATTCTCGTAATCCGTGCCAAGAAGTTTGAAGATAGGCAAGAGCGGAAAACAAGCATTCTCGTTCATGCTTCCACCCATCTGCTTGTAGTCAAGTTTTGCGGAAGTCTCTTCTGTCAACGAAGTTACAGAAGCACTCACCTCCACAATCTCACCAATGACCCCAGATTTCAACAGCGAGACAAGATGCCTGAAAGCCGAACAGTATGCTGTTTTAAGGCCCACCATCAATACCAGGCTCTTTCTTTTGGCCAAATTGAGCAATTCTTCCGCTTGTTTTTCCAAAAAGACAAAGGGGGTCTCACAAAGCACGTGCTTGCCCGATTCAAGGGCTTTTTTTGTATAATCGTAATGGGTGGCGTGAGGCGAAGCGATATATACAGCATCGACATTCTCCAGCAACTGTTCATAAGAGTCAGCAACCATTCCGATGTCGTTTGCCACGCAGAATTTCCTTGCTTCTTGTTGGTGGGGGTTGTAGACTGTCACAATTTCATTGTTGGCCACATGACGTGATTCCGGAACAAAACGCCTGGCGATGCTGCCCGTTCCCACAACACCCAAGCGAATGGTGGGGCGCTCGGCACGTAACATAGAACTCGACACCCCTTCTGTCCTTGGTAAATACACCACCTCGCAATACTCCTTGAGATAATCGAAATACCCCACCCAGTCGGAACCTATGGCGAAAATATCTACTCCGTATTTCTGGATATCGTCGATTTTCTGGCCTTTGTATTCCTCGATGACAATCTGGTCGGCAATCCCCGTGGCTTTTACCGCCTCGATTCGTTCCATCATGTTGTTACAAGTATTCATCTTGCCTCGCTCCAAATCAAAGGTATCGGTGGTAACACCCACAATCAAATAGTCACCCAAAGCCTTGGCGTGCCTCAATAAGTTGATATGCCCTTGATGAAGCAAATCAAACGTACCGTAAGTGATGACTTTCTTCATTGTTTCTCGAATTCGTGAATACGCTCTGCCAATAACCTCAATTCTTCATCGGTCTGCAAGCCCATATGCGATACCCTATAAAAACCAGGTTTGCCACAGGGCATGATATACGTGTCATACGCCTCTATCAACCCTTTGAAAATACGTCTCTCTGCCGTATCACTGGTCTGGAACCCGGTGATGGCCGCAGAAGGACATTGGGCGGGAATGTCCCAACCATATTTCTTGCAATATGCACGGAAGACTTTAGCCCGATGATGAATATCTGCTATGTTCTTGTCTTCACCACCTTCGTCTTTCAATTGCAACAGACGGGCATGAAGTTGAAGATACAATATCGTGGCAGGACTGAAAGGGGTTTGCCCACGCCTTAAATTGTCAAGATTGTCATTGAAATCCCAATAATATCCCAAATGGTTGTAAGCGTAGTCTTTGAGATGGGCTGAGAAGAAAAGGATTGACAATCCTGGAGGTATGTTGAGGCCTTTTTGTGTGCTGGTCACACAAATATCAATACCAAGTTCGTCCATATTCAGAGGCTCCGCAAGGAACGAACTGATTACATCCACGACCAACGACACGCAATGCCTTTTACAGATCTCTGAGATAGCATTGAGATTGAAGAGTTGTCCTGTAGAAGTCTCATGGTGTTGGCAAAGGAGCACGTCGGCACCACTCTCAGCCAGAGATTTCTCCATGTCTTCATAATCGACGTCTTGGGCAAAGGGTACTATATAATCCACGGCGTCTACCTTATAATATTGGCATAAGGAGTACCACCGGTGCCCAAACGACCCTCCATCGATAACAAAGGCTCGCTTTTTTGTTGAGACATAATTTTCGACAACAGCACTCATCGCTCCTGTTCCCGAACCTGTATAGACGATTGTTCTTCCATTCTTGCAATGAATCAAATCCAACAACATCTGCTCTGATTCGAGGTTGATTTTGGAAAATTCATCGGTACGCATATATATGAAAGGTTTAGAGCCTATTTCCATAATACGCTCGTCTATGTCGCCTGGAAAAGCGTAGGAATTCATAGTAATTGGTTATTTTATAATGTGGTAATCAGTATACTTCTTACATAAACATAAATAATTATGCAAAGATAAGAAAAAGAGAAAGAACAGCCAAAAACTAATCAAACAAAAAACCAAAATCCTCCAAAAAGCCAAGAAACCAAATGGCATTTTCCATTAGGATTCATTCATAAACAGAAGGCGCGCCACCATAAAAACAAGGAGATTTTTTGTAATAGACACGTTTTGCACTATCTTTGACTTCACCGAAGATAGGCTGCACCTCGGAAAAATATAATTTAATTTGGTTTTTCTCTCGGTTTACACTACCTTTGGCTTCGCCGAAGATAGGCTGCACCTCGGAAAAACAATATTTAATTTGGTTTTTCTCTCGGTTTACACTACCTTTGCTATTGTTAACGGAATGATTATATTGCAACAAAGTATCAACATGAAGAAAAAAGCGTTCAAACACAGGTCTTTCGCCATACTCCTTGCCGTAATGGCCACCTTGCCCATCCTGGCTGCCAATGAGAAAACAATCCCTGCCAACGACAAGGGCATCACTTACACCGGCCGTGTGGAACAACACGCCGACGGGTCGGTGGGCTACGACTGGGTTGGGGTTTATTGGGAGACCCTCTTCACCGGTGGCGAGATAGCCATCGAGGCATCAGAGGAAGGAGCCAGTTACCACAACATCTTCATCGATGACCAATGGGTAAGGAAAATCAAGATAGAAGGAAATACGCCCCAGCGTATCACGCTCGCCAGCAAACTGAGTAAGAAGCAGCACAAGGTGAGGCTGCAGAAATGTACCGAAGGCCAGTACGGCAAGATGACCATCCACCGCATTGTGCTGGCCAAAGGAGGCGACATTGCTCCCACACCCCACAAACAACGCATGATAGAAGTCTATGGCGACTCCTACACCTGCGGCTACGGCACAGAGAGTCAGAAAGCCAACGACCCCTTCAAACTCGAGACAGAGAACTGCGACATGGCCTACGGCTGCATCATCGCCCGCTATTTTGATGCCGACTATGTACTCACCGCCCACAGCGGACAAGGCATGGTGCGCGATTGGGCCGACCCCAAGCAAATCTCCGATGTGAACATGTCGACACGCTACACCCAAGTCTACGACGACCACGGCACCCAACCCTACGGTTTCGACCTCTACACACCCCAACTCGTCATCATCAACCTTGGTACCAATGACTTCTCGCCCGTTGCCATCCCTACCGACGAGCAATATGTGGGTGCCTACCTGAAAATGATAAACACCATCCGCGGAAAATACAAAGGGGTGAAGATACTATGCGTCACCCCACACTCCGCCGGCCGCTACCTGCAAGCCGCGCTCCAACTCCTACGTGAGCGCACGGCAGGTATGGAAGATGTATTCATGGCCAACCCCCTGAGCGACATGGTGACCGTAGAACGCGACATGGGTGCCGACTGGCATCCCAACTATCAGGGGCAACGCAAGATAGCCATGTCGCTCATTCCACAGATTTCGGCCTTCATGGGCTGGGAACTCACCCCACAAGTCGTGCAATGACACCACACCCCATCATCCCCAATACCGAGAAGCCATGAGCCTCACCACCCTCCTCACCATCCTCCTCACCACCATTCCCTTAAACTCGGTGGGCAATCCCTTGAAGAAACCGCCACGCCCGATGAACTACTATCCCGACAGGGGTGACATCGTCTGCGTGAACGGCAACAACCGCTACACTCGTCCACTCTATGGCGGGCCAACCCGTTTCCGTCTGGAAACCTCCGACCGCCCCGTCTTCGCCACCTACGACAAGGAGCGGAGCATAAACATCGCTTTCTACATTTGGAACGGTGGGCAATGGCAACCTCTCGACTCCACCTCGTTTTGCGAGGCGAGATACCAAGGAGGGCGACGCCACTACACCCTCGGCAACGAAACCTGGGGCGAGGCTTCCATGCAGATAGCCACCTTGGCGACATACGAGGAGGAAGGAGCCATCTGGCAGTTCCGGCAACAAGGTTTCAAAGACACGCCCACCCTCCTGGCCATCGTGCGCCACGTAGCCAAAGACAAGATGGTGCGCGATGGTGACTACGGATTGGAGCCCCGAAGCAGTTTCGAGGGGAAGGGCCAACCCCTGCAACAACTATCGTGGACCTGCGACAGCGACACCTACATCCTCCTCACGCCCGACAACAGACTGATAGTCGACACGCTGGGCGCATCGCGCTTCGAGAAAGAAGAACAAGGGAGGCTATCGTTGGTGAACAGGCTCCGCATCGACACCCCCGACCCCTACATCAACACCCTTGGAGCCAACCTCATGGCAGCAGCCGACGGTCTTTGGGACGGGGAGACCTGGCTACATGGATGCTGTGGATGGCGCACACCACTGGCAGGATGGCGGGCAGGATACCTGGCCGACGTACTGGGATGGAACGACCGTGCCATCTCCCACTTCAACGCCTATGCCAAGAGCATGGTAACCCAAGTGCCACCTACCTACCCCCACCCAGCGCAAGACAGCGCCTGCAACCTTGCCAGGGCCGAGGAACGATGGGGGACACCCATGTACAGCAATGGCTACATCTGCAAACTCCCCGGAAACACCGACAAGATGAGCCATTATGACATGAACCTCAATTACATTGACGAATTGCTGTGGCACTTCTGCTACAATGCCGACATCACCTACATGCGGCAGATGTGGCCCATACTCAAGGCCCACCTCGAATGGGAGAAACGAAACTTCGACCCCGACGGCGACCATCTCTACGATGCTTATTGCTGCATCTGGGCCAGCGACGCCCTTTACTACAACGGTGGAGCGGTGACACACTCCTCGGCCTACAACTACCGAGGCAACCGTCTGGCAGCGCGTATTGCCGAAATCATCGGTGAAGACCCCACACCCTATGCCCAGGAAGCCCACGCCATCCTCGAAGCCATGAACCGACGCCTATGGCTCAACGACGAAGGGCACTGGGCCGAATACGAAGACCTGATGGGACTGCGTCGCCTGCACAAGAATGCCGCCATATGGTCGGTCTACACGCCCATCGACTGCGGTGCATGCAGTACCGAGCAAGCCTGGCGTGCCACGGCCTATGCCCACCGTCATCTGCCCCATATCCCTGTGGAATGGACCGGTGAAGGACAAATCTCCGCTGATGACGATGAGGGATTCGCCACGGTAAGCACCACCGACTGGATGCCCTACGACTGGAGCACCAACAACGTGGCCCACGCCGAAGTGATGAACATGGCATTGGCGCATTTCCTCGCAGGGCGCAATGAAGAAGGATTCAGGCTGCTCAAGAGCGACATGATCGACGGCATGTTTCTCGCTGCGTGTCCCGGCAACTTCGGACAAATCAGTTATTATGACAAGGCACGCAGCGAAGCCTACCGCGACTTCGGCGACAATGTGGGCATATCGGCAAGGGCCATCGTCAACGGACTCTTCGGCATACGTCCCGATGCCCTCTTTGGAGAATGTGTCATCCAACACGCCTTTCCCGATGACTGGGACCACGCCAGTATCTCCACCCCCTATATCAACTACACCTTCCGGCGTGAGGGCAACCGGCTCGTCTATGACGTGACACAACATTTCGCCCAACCACTCACCATTATCCTGAGGATACCCACAGGAAGCGGACAATTCACCGAGATAAGAGGGTCGGCACAACAACAGCAGACACTCACCGCCAACATCATCAGCAAAGGTATGGGCAACAGAGAAGAAGAACCACTCCTGCCCGACGACCATGGCGAGTCAGCAGACATCGATATGGCCGGACTGGCCGACTTCATTATCGGTGAGAAGCAAATACCCGTCGATATGAGCAAACTGTGGAATGCCAATGTCGACGACATCTTCCACAACGAGTACCTGTCGCCACGGCCACCCTACACCACCCTCCAGATACCGAAACAAGGCATCGGACAGTGGTGCCTTCCCCAACGCACGGCACATATCGAGGATGATGGTCTGCGGGCTAAAAGCGTGAACGGACTGTTCGACACCGGTATCGGTGTGAGTTTCCTCACACCTGCCGAAGGACACAACATCGCATACACCTCGCTCTGGGACAACTATCCCGACAGCATCGTGATACCCCTCAAGGGGAAAGCCTCGTATGCCTGTCTGCTCCTGGCAGGAAGTACCAACAATATGCAGAGCCGCATCGACAACGGCATCGTATGCGTGGAATACCGCGACGGCAGCAGCGACACCCTGCATCTGGAGAATCCCATCAACTGGTGCCCCATCGAACAGGAATACTACATCGACCAACTGGCCTTCACCGCCGCCTCGCTGCGCCCCTACCGCGTTCACTTAGGCAGTGGCACCGTGGCCCGTGAACTGGCTCCCATCGTTGGCACAGGCTCTTTCGACAACACCGTACCCGGCAACCCCGACAGTGCCGAACCAAGAGTTATCGACTGTGGTGCCGCTGAGATACTGAAGATGCCGCTCAACCCCCGCAAAAAACTGCGCCGGCTCACGCTACGAACACTCTCCAACGATGTCGTAATAGGACTGATGGCTGTCTCACTGCTGAAGTGAATCTATTATCCAATCTTATTTTTCATGACCCATTATCCCCAAGATAAAGTTAGATTACAATGGATAGACGCCCTACGGGCATTTGCCATCCTGCTTGTCGTATATGGTCACCATGCCAGCACGCCCGTTTTCTCGGCTTTTTTCAATCCCGTAAAAATGCCGTTGTTCTTCGCCCTCTCCGGTTATCTATTTCACATCAAGGCTGGTGGCGATAAGGCTTTTTTCAAGAGGACACTGCGCTCTCTCATCATTCCCTGGCTTAGCCTGACCATCATTCCATTGCTGGTTGCCATTCCTATCAAGGGCATGGACTACATCATGGATTCCATAATAAAAGTCGTCACAGGCGAGATGTTTTGGTTCATGCCATGTTTTATCATCGCAAATATCATCTTTTATTATATTATCAAACTCACGCGGAATCGTCAACTACCAATAGTTCTCTGTATTTTGGCCTTCTCGGCAATAGGTTATATATTAAGGAGAAAACATATCTTGGATCTCTGCATGATTAATATGGCCATGATGGTGCAGTTCTATTTCCTGATAGGTCATCTTTACAAGAAGTATGAAAAACGTCTGCAGGGTTATTTTAAACAGACAGGCATAATGCTTTTATTATGCTATCTTGCCATAGGGGTCTTTTTTTTCCCAGAAAGCAAGACAGATGTACATAACGCCTTTTTCCACAACCTGCCAATATGCACGCTCATGACAACAATAGGGGTAACAGGGCTGTTCATGTTGTCATCAACCATCTCCAACTATCCCAAATGGCTACTCATGGTTGGAATGAATTCCCTGGTCATCTACATGTTCGACACATATTTGGAAATACCCGTTACGTTGTTCTATCATTTCAACGACCAATTGTATATCGTCACGTTTTTTGCCACCGTCATTTATACTGCTTATAGTTCCACCATGAGCATCATAATAGCCAAGTTCATCAACAAATTCTTCCCATGGGCTACCGGACATAGAGGGTAGTGCTATCACAAATACTGCGCCATGTCGTGTTTCCATCCCCTCCATAACCATCTCAAGCCTCCCGAGAGGCTCAACAATCCCTTCGGATATGTGCCTTCGCCATTATGCCAACTGGCAGCGGGCGAAACACAACGGTTTATTCTGTCGCAGGACTCCTGGCAAGAGGAACTCCACCAAGGCAAGATGTTTGGTGTGCTCGTGGTAGAAAACCATGAGGGTGTTCTGGGTTTCCTTGCCGCCTATTCCGGACTCCTCGCCAACCGCAACGACTGGGAATGGTTTGTGCCGCCCGTTTTCGATGCCCAACAACCCGACGGACATTTCAAGAAAGAAGAGGCGGTCATCAGCCAGATCAACAAGCGGCTCAACCTTTTGCCACAATCCAGCGAATGGCAACAGGCACAACGCAAACTGGAGGAGATGCGGCAAACACAAGCCGCCGAACTTTCAGCCTACAAGCAACGTATGGCAGAAGCCAAGGCCAAACGCGACATCGTAAGAGAAGCCCGGGAAAAAGACCCCACCCTGCCATCCGAAGAGGAACTGGCCAAAGAAAGTCAGAAGATGAAGGCAGACTTGAGAAGGCTAAAAAAACGACATGCCGAAGCACTGGCGGCACAAGAGGCCATTTGGAGAAATATGCAGGCCGAAGCCGATGCCCTCAAGCAAGAGCGACGACAACGGTCAGAAGCCTTGCAACGATGGCTCTTCTCCCATTTTGCAGTACTCAATGCCAAGGGAGAAAAACGACACCTGCTCGACATCTTTGCCCATACACCAACACCTATTCCCCCGTCAGGAGCCGGTGACTGCTGCGCTCCCAAACTACTGCAATATGCCTACTTGCACCATATGCGCCCACTCTCTATTGCCGAGTTCTGGTGGGGAGACTCACCTGTGGGGACACTGCGCCGCCATCTCGCCTATTACCCGGCTTGTCGTGGCAAATGTCTGCCCATCCTCACCCATATGCTTCAAGGCATCGACGTAGACGACAACCCATGGGAAAAAACCACGGAAGCAACTCCCGCAGTCATCTTTGAAGACCAATGGATAATGGTGGTCAACAAGCCAGCAGGCATGCTCTCCGTGCCAGGAAAGAGAGAAAAACAATCAGTATGGAAGTTTGCGCAAAGCCATTGTCCAAAGGCAGATGGACCACTCATTGTCCATCGGCTCGACATGGCTACTTCGGGTGTGCTCGTAATAGCCAAAACCAAAAGGATACACCAACACCTACAAGCACAATTCCACCACCGCACTGTTGAGAAACAATATGTGGCACTGCTCGAAACGCCATTGCCACCCCAAATGCCCAACGAGGGCACCATCAGCCTGCCGTTGTGCGCCGACCCATTGGACCGGCCGCTACAACGGGTAGACATGGTGCAAGGCAAACCCGCCGTCACACATTATGCCACCTCCGACGGCCAGCGCGTCACCCTATATCCCAAGACCGGTCGCACCCACCAACTACGTGTGCACTGCGCACACCCCGACGGGCTCAACCGCCCCATCAAGGGCGACACACTCTATGGCACACCTTCCGACCGGCTCTACCTGCATGCCGAAGCCATTACCATTACCCACCCCATCAGTGGAGAACGCATGACATTCAAGGCTGAATCACCATTCTGAGGAGTAAAAGGGGTGTTGCGATGAAGCCTTTCTGCCCCACGACAACAGCGGAGCCTAAAGGGACAAAAAAACATTAAAGGAAAATCGGGTTAAACCAGATTGAGGAAATTCTCTACAGGGATACCACGGTTTTTGTCCACATTGTCCTTGTTGAGTTCGATGAGCCTTGCCACGGCATCCATGCCCTTGCGGGTAGATTGTTCCAAAGGTTCTCCCTGCAAGAGATGGCCTATAAGCACCGCAGAAAAGATGTCGCCAGTGCCTGGGAAATGAACGGGGATCTCAGTATATTCAAGAGTGAACCGGGAATCGCTGGAATGATTGTAGCCTATCACACAATGCTTGCCATCGACAATCATACTCGTTACAATCACCGACTTGGCACCGATTTTCCTCAACGCATCTACCAGTCTGTTGGCTTCCTCCTCTGTCATACCATCCTTTCTGTATTCCGTATCAGTGAGATAACAAGCCTCGGTGTAATTGGGATAGATGAGATGCGCCACCGACAGCATCTCACGCATGCTGTTGATAGCCGATGGAGTGACCCCATTGTAGAGTTTTCCTTCATCACCCATAATAGGGTCGACGAAAATGGTGGTGCCGTTGGCTGCCTGTTCACGGCAATACTCCGACACGATACTGGCCTGCCTCTCCGAGGCGATGAACCCTGTGGCAATGGCATCGAAACCAAAACCCAACTCCTTCCATACTGGGAAAACACCCTTGATATAGTCGGTAGTATCGAGGATGTTGAACTTGCCATAATCCAGCGTATTGGAAACCAATGCCGTAGGCAGGTTGTAGACAGGATGGCCCATATACGAGAGGATGGGCAACATAGCAGCCGTAGCCACCTTGCCATATCCTGCGATATCATTGATAAGAAGTATCTGCTTGTTCATTCTCTAAATTGTTAACGGAAGCAAGTGATGATGGTAAATTTTGGCGGCAAAGGTACGATTAAGCGAGCGGAAATCCAAATTTTTGGAACAGCGAAGGCAAAGAAATGATTATTTTTTTGCTGAGTCGTGAGAAAAATCGACTTTCGGTCAATTTTATTTGGAATTTCCCGAGCATGAGTACCTTCGCTGCGAAGCAGCAAAGGTAATAAAAACGGGAAAAGAATGGAACAAATCAATAAGAATTCAATGGTTTATGGCGGATTTCTCATAATAATAGGTTATATTTGCAACATGAAAAGAAATCTATTGACCATTATTCTATACTTGGCTGCATTAACCTCTTTTGCCCAGCCCATCGACCGTGAAGAGGTAGTGCGACGCAACAACCCCCATGTAACCAGTCTCGACACGCTCGCTTCGCTCACCGTGGGGAACGGAGGATTTGCCTTCACCGTGGATGCTACCGGGCTACAGTCGTTTCCACAACTGTATGCCAATGGCGTGCCTCTTGGGACAATGAGCGACTGGGGGTGGCACAGTTTCGACAATCCCGAGAATTACCGGCCAGAAGAGGCACTGAAGGCCTTTGACTTCGGTCATGGGCATACCGAATTCTACGCCACGCAGTTCAATGAGAAAGGAAGAGCACAAGGAGCCGCCAACTGGTATCGCCAGAATCCCCATCGCATGCACCTGGGTGCCATCGGTCTTCAACTCGACCCTGACAGTGTGAGCGACATCATACAGACCCTCGATCTCTGGACCGGCATCATCGACAGTTGGTTCAGTTATCATGGTCACCGTTACCATGTGCAGACCGTCTGCCATCCTGAGCGCGACATGATAGCCACACGTATCGTATCCTCGGGGGAAAAGACACTGCGTTTGGTATTTCCCTACCCCACAGGCAACCACAGCGATGATGGCTGCAACTGGGACGAATGGGAGAAAAACATCACCTCGTTTGAGGGTATCAGCGGCTGCCACACCGACACCTTGCGCCGCGTTCTCGACGGCCAGTCGCGCTTCGACGATGCCGACTACTTCGTGGCACTCAACTGGAGTGAGGGGCACCGCAACTACGTAAACACGAACGGTGATGTGCCACAATGGAACATCAACCTCTTTCATGTAGCAGATACCGACACCACGGTGTCACTCACCTGTGAGTTCTTTGAACGGAAAGACCCATCGCGCCCTCTGCTCACCTTCGATGACGTGGCAGAAGCCTCACGCCAACACTGGCGAGACTACTGGCAGCGAGGGGCCATTGTTGACTTTTCTCATTGTACCGACCCCAGGGCAAAGGAACTGGAGCGGCGTGTGGTGCTCAGCCAATACCTGCTGGCAGTGAACGATGCCGGCGACACCCCGCCACAGGAGACCGGCCTCACCTATAATTCCTGGTTTGGCAAGTTCCACCTCGAGATGATATGGTGGCATCAGGCACAGTTTGCCCTTTGGGGACATCCCGAACTGTTGGAGCACTCCCTCGACTGGTATTTCTCCGCAGAGCCTATGGCCCGTGAAATAGCCCATCGGCAAGGTTTTGAGGGAGTGAGGTGGATGAAGATGACCGACCCCTCAGCAGCAGAAGCCCCCTCAAAAGTAGGCAGTTTCCTCATTTGGCAGCAACCCCACCCCATCTACTTGGCCGAACTGCTCTACCGTGCCTCCGACTCACTTGGCAAAGCCCGAATCCTGGATAAATACAGCAAGATTGTTGACGAAACAGCCACCTTCATGGCTTCCTTCGCCACATACGACAAGAACAGCGGACGATACGTGCTCAAGGGCTGCATACCAGCTCAGGAGACCCTGCGGGCCGACGAGACCATCAACCCACCTTTCGAACTATCGTATTGGCGATACGGCCTACTCACCGCCCAACGATGGCGTGAGCGACAACAGTTGCCCCACAACAGCCGATGGGACGAGGTCATCGACCAACTCTCCGCCCTCGCCATGAAAGACAGTCTGTATCTGGCGGCAGAGACAGCCCCACAGACCTACACCGACATACGGTTCACCAGCGACCATATGGCTGTGCTCGGTGCCGTGGGTGTATTGCCCATGACACCCCAAGCCGACAGCACCATCATGCGCAACACCCTGCACTGGGTGCTCGAGCACTGGAACTGGGACAAGACTTGGGGATGGGACTTCCCCATGACCGCCATGAATGCCGCCCGTATGAGTGAGCCCCACCATGCCGTGGACGCCCTGCTCATGCCACAACGCACCAACACCTATCTGGCAAACGGGCACAACTACCAAGACCAGCGTCTGCGTATCTATCTCCCCGGCAACGGAGGACTGCTCACCGCCGTAGCGATGATGTGCGCAGGATGGGACGGCTCACCAACCCCCAACCCCGGTTTCCCCGCCGACGGACAGTGGGATGTGAGGTGGGAAGGTCTATTGCCCCTACCCTAACACCAAATGAAAAAACCTAAGAAGAAAACATGTCCCAAGACAAAGGAGCAGCCTCCACCTCCATACTCGCCCTACGCCAACAACGGCTATTGCTCGAGATAGAATACTACACCGAAAAAGATGCTTACCGCCGACAGACTGAGGCGGTGGGGCTCCAACGCAAGGTGAGGCGGGGTGACGCATGGTTTCCTATACGCGGAGGGCGCTCCTATTACAACTCACTCAACCAACTCGTGGTGGAAATCCATCGAGAAGCCGACGATATCGAGCACAATTTCGAGTATGGCCGCCCCGTGTGCTTCTTTCGTGTGACTCGAGGTGCTGACGGGAAAGAGAAAATCAACTATTTCAAGAACACCTACACGGTGAACTACGCCGAGGCCGACCGCATGGTGGTCATTGTGCCCGACAGCCAGTCAGTGAGTGAAATACAACATGCCGAGAATCTCGGCGTGCAACTCTTCTTCGACGAGACCTCCTACCGCCTGATGTTCGATGCCCTCGACCGTGCGATGCAAGCCCGCGGCAACCGCCTGGCCTATTTACGCGACCTCTTCTACTCCCATCATCCCGCCGGCACTTATAGGTTCTCATCCATGCGCTTCCCATGGCTCAATCCCACACAAGAGAAAGCCGTCAACGAAGTGCTCCGTGCTAAAGACGTGGCTGTGGTGCACGGACCTCCCGGCACCGGCAAGACCACCACACTGGTGGAAGCCATCAACGAGACCCTCTGCCGTGAGAGTCAGGTGCTGGTATGCGCCCAAAGCAACATGGCCGTGGACTGGATATCAGAACAACTTGTCGACCGAGGCATCAACGTGCTGCGCATAGGCAACCCCACACGTGTGAACGACAAGATGCTGTCGTTTACCTATGAGCGGCGTTTTGAAGCCCATCCCGACTATCCCCAACTGTGGAGCATCCGAAAGGCTATCCGCGAGTTGCGCGGACAACGCCGGCACGGAGGTGACAACTATCACCAGAAGATGGACCGACTGCAAGGCAGGGCCACCGAACTGGAGATACGCATCCGCACCCAACTTTTCGACGAGGCGCGCGTCATCGCCTCAACACTTACTGGCGCTGCCAACCGCCTGCTCGACGGTCAGAAATACAACACACTGTTCATCGACGAGGCAGCCCAAGCCCTCGAGGCCGCTTGTTGGATAGCCATCCACAGAACATCGAGAGTGGTGCTGGCGGGCGACCATTGTCAACTCCCACCCACCGTGAAGAGCATCGCCGCACTGAAAGGCGGTCTGGGAAAGACATTGATGGAACGCATTGTGGAGAACAAGCCCGAAGTGGTAACCCTTCTACGCGTGCAATACCGTATGAACGAGCAAATCATGCGTTTCTCCTCCGACTATTTCTACGACGGGAAAGTGGAGAGTGCCCCACAAATCAAGCACCGGGGCATCCTCGACTACGACCATCCCATACTGTGGATAGACACCACCTCTCTCGACTGCCATGAAGAGTTCGTGGGTGAGAGTTTCGGGCGCATCAACAAACCCGAGGCCGAACTTACCCTCAACACGCTGAAGGATTATTTCACTAAAATCGGCCGTGAACGTATCCTTGACGAGCGCATCGACGTGGGTGTCATTTCGCCCTATCGTGCACAAGTGCAATACCTGCGCCGACAAATCACTAAAAAGGAATTCTTCAAGCCCTACCGACACCTTATCTCCATCAACACCGTCGACGGCTTCCAAGGACAAGAACGCGACATCATCCTCATCTCCATGGTGCGTGCCAACGACGAAGGGCAGATAGGGTTTCTGCGCGACCTGCGCCGCATGAACGTGGCCATTACCCGCGCACGGATGAAACTCATCATCCTCGGCAATTCCGCCACCATGACCCGTCACCCCTTCTACCGGAAACTCTATGAATATGCCCACTGGTCCGAAGAAGAGGCCGACGACAGTGGCGCTACCGTACCCAACATTTCCGACGAAGCCCCTAATCTTCTTCAAAGTCCCCAACAACCCTAAAGGCTCCATATCACAAACTCAATCCATAAGTTATGATTAAACAAGACTATATCATCCGTTTGATACGTGAATTCTTCGCTGCCTTAGCACGCGCGGTAGAGAAACCAGAAATCGAAGACCGCGCCAAGGCCATCCATGCACTCTACCTGCAATACCTCGGTGACTATGAGTTTTACCAAAATGCCACAGTGGAGGACGCCATCGAAGCCATCTCAAAGTTTCCCGAGGAACAACGCCTCTATCGTATAGAGATGTTGGCCGAACTCTACTACGCCGAATCCAGCGTGCGTGCAACGCCTATCGGGGAGACCCTCCTGCAACGCGCCCTTCCACTTTTCGAATACGTAGACCAGCACAGCAAACTCTACTCCTTCGACCGCCAACGCAAGATGGAGGAGATCAACCGGCGTATCTATTCCAAAGAATAAGAGGAATCAAATACTACATGCCGTTCACTGCCGTTCCTTTATTTCTGATATTGTAGGGAAATAATTTGTGGATTTCAAAAAAAAGCACTACCTTTGCAACTCCATGCTAATTAACCATTTGCACTTCTTATCAAAGGTTGGAAATAATA
The DNA here is from genome assembly GCA_900315455.1 of uncultured Prevotellaceae bacterium. GTDB lineage: Bacteria > Bacteroidota > Bacteroidia > Bacteroidales > Bacteroidaceae > Prevotella. Next base: position 19,066 of record OMZE01000040.1, read on the forward strand.
AATACACTTATATGAATATAACGATTATTGGAAGCGGCAACTCCGGTTTAATCCATGCCGCCAAGTTATTTGAGAAAAACCAACATATTGGCATTTTGAAATCCACTTCTTTTGGAAATGTTGGCTTTTTCGAAAAGATAAGGAAAGAAGGACAATATGATGTCGTCGATGAGACCAACGGTGGACATCGGTTTACCGTAAAGCCCGATTTCATCACTTATGATGTAGAAAAAGCAGTGTCATTTGCTGACATCATTTTTGTCATGACCACCACCAACCAACATGAGAATGTGGCCAAGATGATAGCACCATACGTACGCGATGGACAAATCATAGTCATTGTGCCTGGATATATGGGCAGTTTGATTTTCAAACAATATATCAAAAAGCATATCATCTATGCAGAATGGGAGACAACGGCTTACAATGGCCGTATAATGGACTCTTCTTTTGTGCGCATTACTTTCTACAACCCACGCAATGCGGTGTCAGTACTTCCACAAGCCAAAACAGATGATGTCCTTGACATTTTGTCTGGTTTATTTGACAACACAAAATACTCACGCAACAACATCCTCGAATCGGCTTTTCACAATCCCAACATGATTGTACACCCCATAGGCATCCTGTTCTCGGCATCAAGAATAGAATACAGCAAAGGCGAGTTCTGGATGTACAAAGAGGGATACACCGATTCTGTTGTAAGAGTGATAGAACACTTCGACAAGGCTAAAAATCAAATATTGGAAAAATTCGGATGTGAACCTTTAGGTTATTTCGAGGCAGCCAAATGGCGTAATGAAGAAGACTTGTCGGTAAGTGCCATGCAGTCTTTCCGCGAATTTGCAGAATGTTCCAACAAAGGTCCTGCGAAGATAGACTGCAGATATATCAGCGAGGATGTGCCAATGGGCTTAGGCCTATTTTGTTCAATAGGCAAAGTGCTTGGTGTTGATGTCTCTATCCAAGAATCCATCATCACCCTTACAAGTGCACTGACAGGCAAAGACCTGAGAGAAAACGCCAGAACCATACAATATCTGCTCCAGAAAGACAATGTCACATTCGAAGATATAAAAAAGGCCATAGAGAATTAATTATGATTATCGAGTCAAACATCAGCAACAAGGTGGTGAAAGCCATCAGAGACCTCTACGGGCAGGAAGTGCCTGAAAAAATGGTTCAACTCCAAAAGACAAGGAGTGAGTTTGAGGGCAACCTCACCCTCGTGGTATTCCCTTTCCTGAAAATGTCGAAGAAGAAGCCCGAAGACACCGCAAAGGAGATAGGCGAATACTTGCTCACCAACGAGAAGAGCGTAGCCAACTACAATGTGGTGAAAGGGTTTCTCAACCTCTCCATAGCCCCCTCCGCGTGGATTGGCCTGCTCAACACCATCCATGCCAACGAGCATTTCGGCGAACGTCAGGCCGACGACCAGTCGCCTCTCGTGATGATAGAATACTCTTCGCCCAACACCAACAAACCCCTGCATTTGGGACATGTACGCAACAACCTGCTGGGTTGGTCGCTCGCCCAGATCATGGCTGCCAACGGCAACAAGGTGGTGAAGACCAACATCGTGAACGACCGTGGCATACATATCTGCAAGTCGATGCTCGCTTGGCAGAAATGGGGCAACGGCGAGACTCCAGAGAGCAGCGGCAAGAAAGGCGACCACCTCATCGGCGACTACTACGTGGCCTTCGACAAGCACTACCGCGAGGAAGTGAAGGCGCTCACCACCCAACTGATGGCAGAAGGCGTGGGTGAAGAGGAGGCCGTGAAACGCGCAAAAGAAGAGGCTCCGCTCATCAAGGAAGCCCACGAGATGCTCGTGCGCTGGGAGCAAGGCGACCCCGAGGTGCGTGCATTGTGGGAGAAGATGAACTCTTGGGTATATGCCGGTTTCGACGAGACCTACCGTGCCCTCGGCGTTTCGTTCGACAAAATCTACTACGAGTCTGAAACCTATCTCGTGGGCAAAGCCAAAGTGGAAGAAGGACTTGCCCGTGGCCTGTTCTTCCGCAAAGACGACAACAGTGTATGGGCCGACCTTACCAATGAGGGACTTGACCAGAAACTCCTCCTCCGTTCGGATGGCACCTCAGTATATATGACCCAGGACATCGGCACTGCCGACATGCGTTTCAAGGACTATCCCATCGACAAGATGATTTACGTAGTGGGCAATGAGCAGAACTACCATTTCCAGGTGCTCTCATTGTTGCTCGACCGTCTGGGCTTTGAATGGGGCAAGGACCTCGTACACTTCTCCTACGGCATGGTGGAACTGCCCAATGGCAAGATGAAGAGCCGCGAGGGAACAGTGGTAGATGCCGATGACCTGATAGCCACCATGATTGCAGATGCCCGCCAGATGAGCGAGGACAAGGTGAACAAACTCGAAGGCATCAGTGAAGAGGAAAAAGCCGAGATAGCCCGCATCGTGGGAATGGGAGCCCTGAAATACTTCATTCTGAAGGTCGATGCCCGCAAGAACATGCTCTTCAACCCAGAAGAGAGCATCGACTTCAACGGCAACACCGGACCTTTCATCCAGTACACCCACGCCCGCATCCGCAGCATCCTGCGCAAGGCAGCCGCCGAGGGTATCACCCTCCCTGCCGTTCTTGCCGACGACATGCCAGTGAACGAGAAGGAGACAGACCTCATCCAGAAAATGAACGAGTATGGCGCCGCCGTGGAACAGGCAGGAAAAGACTACTCACCCAGCGGCATCGCCAACTACTGCTATGAACTCACCAAGCAGTTCAACCAGTTCTACCACGACTACAGCATCCTCAATGCCAACACCGAGGCAGAGAAACAAGTGCGCCTGGTACTTGCTGCCAACGTGGCGAAGATTATCCGCAACGGCATGCGCCTGCTGGGCATCGAGGTGCCCGAGAGGATGTAAGACTACCACAGCACGATTGCCATGGCCAAGAAAGAATTCCCACAAAACCCACCTACCTACCGCAATGATACGGTGCTCCCCCTTCCCATGGGGGTGAGTGCCGATGCGTGGGCGGTAGACGCGGCATGCTCCGGCAACCCAGGCCGTATGGAATATCGCGGAATCGACCTGGCTACTGGCGCTCAAGTCTTCCATTTCGGTCCGATTCACGGCACCAACAACATCGGAGAGTTCCTCGCCATCGTCCATGCCCTGGCGCTCATGGAGCGAGAAGGAATCCGAAAGACCATCTATTCCGACAGTTACAATGCCATACTCTGGGTATCGAAGAAGAAATGCAAGACCACCTTGGCGCGCGACGAGCAGACCGCTCGTCTCTTCGACATCATTACCCGTGCCGAATTTTGGCTCCGCACACACAACATCCAGGTGCCCATCGTGAAATGGGAGACATCGGAATGGGGAGAGATTCCCGCCGATTTCGGCAGGAAATAACCCATCCGAATGAACGCGCAACATCAACCCAACTATGACCGAGAAAGAGAAAATGCTATCTGGGGAATACTACTCTGCTATCGACCCAGAACTGCTTGTAGAACTCAATGCCACCAAGGAAGTCATTCACGACTATAATGCCTTGCGCCCTTGCGACACCACCCGCCGGCTTGAAATGCTGAAAAACCTCATTGGCGAGGTGGGCGATGACAAGATTTTCATCGTACAGCCTTTCTTCTGTGACTACGGGAAGCATATCCGTGTGGGGAAGCGGTTTTTCGCCAATTTCAACTTCACTGTGCTCGACGAAGCCTATGTCACCATCGGTGACGACTGCTTCATCGGTCCCAACGTGAGCATTTACACCGCTTGCCACAGCACCGACCCCATGGAGCGAAACAGTCGGCGCGAATGGGCAGAACCTGTGACCATAGGAAACAATGTATGGATTGGAGGCAGCGTCACTATCCTGCCGGGTGTCACCATTGGCGACAATGTCACCATCGGCGCTGGTTCGGTGGTGGTGAAAGACATTCCCTCGAACACCATTGCCGCCGGTAATCCCTGCAAGGTGGTGAAACTACTGTGATCATCGTTGGGGATAACCTTCCTTTACAGTCCAATGCATAGGGGGCACGCCAGTTGGCGTGCCCCCTATGCTTATCCTATAACATGATTTATTTCACTACGAACTTCTTTCCATTTCTCACATATACTCCTGGTTGGAGATTACTGGCATCCACCTTCACGCCCGAGAGGGTATAGATGTCCCCAGAGGCAGATGACACGCCTATAGTCTCTATGCCATCGGTATCGAAGAGCGACTGGTTGGAGAAATAGGGGTCGGGCAAGATGGGGCCTGGACCCGGACCCACATAGCCTGGGTCGGGATCAACGGCACCACTACCATGGCCATCACCACATACCGGACGGATATATATTCCCGTGCGGCGGTAGAAGGAGGAGTAGGCTACTGCGGAGTTCTTGAGGTTGAGGGTGTAGGCTTTTGACTTGGTTGTATGGAGAGTGCTGCTCCAATAATAACCTCCCATGCCCTTGCTTACAACCTGACCTTCATACATGTATCCACCATATGGCAGGAAGATGAAATTGCCATTAGGACCGGTCACTGTCATGCCCTTCACTCCGTTCTTGGTGGTTTCCTTGAACGTGCACTTGTTCTTAAGTTCCTGGATTTCCGCACCGGTAGGCATTCTCCATTGGTCATCGCCATTCGACGACTGGGAAGCCGCCACTGGGTCATACTCCGTATTCGAGATATCCGATCCGATATTCACCACAGAAGATTCTGAACCATTGGCATAGATATAGTTGGCCCAGGTGTAGTCGTTCTTCGGCTTAGTCTCTCCCCAAGCGTACATATCACCCAAGTCTGTCTCGCCCTCGGCTCCAAAATTACAAGAAGCCCACTTTACACTGAGTCCCAGGTCTACTGCCTCACTGGTCCAGGTTTCTTGAGATGCTGGAGGCTCAACTACAGGATCTTCAGGGGTCTCCGGGTCTTCGGGATCTTTCACGCTGCAGACCGGTCTGATGGAGAATCCCGAACGCCTGTAACCATACGACATAAACGGTTTGTTGTCAGTAATATAGAAAGCGGTTGCCTTCTGCTTGCTGGTCGTGAGTGTACTCGTCCAATATAAGGCACGGGTATTTTTGCCAACCGTTGTCCCGTCATAAGAACATCCTGCATAAGGAATGAATATGCTATTACCATTAGGACCGGTAAACAAGCCACCTTTCACCCCGTCTATCGTTTTTGAGGTAAATGAACATTTCTCCAACAGTTCGTTGAATTCTTCCTCTGTAGGCATGCGCCAATCCTCACCCCAAAGTGCCTTAGCGGCGTCATACTGCGTTCCTGAGATATCCTTGCCGATGTCCATTACAGAACTGGAAGTGCCGTTGGCATAGACATAATTGCCCCAGGTGAATTTGCTTTTCGTCGAGGTCTCGCCCCATGAGAACAAGTCACCCTGTTCAGAAACCTTAGAGGCACCCAGGTTGTATGTGGCCCATTTCACACTTAGGCCCAAGTCCACGTATTCACCTTTAGTTTCCTGAACAGGAGTTTCTGGTGTTTCTGGTGTTTCCGTTTTCTTCACCGCCCTCACAGGCATTCCCGTGCGACGGCGCAAGGTAGTGGTGGAGATGTCCTTGGGGGAAGTCGACATGCACAATACCGATGCACGGAAAGCCTCATTGTTCACCACATCGCTCGTGCCCGACCAGTAGTAGCCACGCGTGGTATTGAAGTCATACGAACTGTCGTACTTGTAGCCTGCAAGTGGGAGGAATATGGACTTTCCGTTGGGACCAGTAACCTTGTATCCCACCACGCCGTTGACCGTATTGATGTCAAAGGAACACACCTTTACCAGTTCATCATACTGCGCCAACGTGGGCATACACCAGTCGTCGCCCATCACGGCAGTGGCCACGTCGTAGGATGTGCCTACAATGCTGCTGCCGATGTTGTGGGGAGTGGTCTGCGTACCGTCACAGTGGGTATAGTTTGTCCATGTAAAACTCGTCTTCGTCTTTGTCTCTCCCCAAGCGTAGAAGTTACCATACCCTTCTGGGGTTGAGGCACCCACGTTGCTTGTAGCCCACAATGTCTTGCTGGGCAGGCCAAGGTCGACGTATGGCTCCACGGCAGGCACTTCCTCCACTTCTTGTTTCTTCACCGCCCTCACGGGTATTCCCGTACGGCGGCGCAAGGTTGTGGTGGAGATGTCCTTGGGGGAAGTCGACATGCACAATACCGAAGCACGGAAAGCCTCATTGTTCACCACGTCGCTCGTGCCCGACCAATAATAGCCGCGTGTGGTATTGAAGTTATACGAACTGTCATACTTGTAGCCGCAGAGTGGGAGGAAGATGTAGTTGCCATTCGGACCGGTAATCTTGTAGCCCACCACACCGTTGAGCGTCCTGAGGTCGAAGGTACATTGTTTCACCAACTCATCATACTGGTTTAATGTGGGCATACACCAGTCGTCGCCCATCACGGCAGTAGCCACGTCGTAGAAAGTGCCTACAATACTGCTGCCAATGTCATAGGGAGTGGTCTCTGTACCGCCGCAGAGAGTATAGGTTTCCCAAGAGAAAGTATTCTTCGTCGTAGTCTCTCCCCAAGCGTAGAAGTTGCCATATTCTTCCGGAACAGAAGCGCCCACATTGCTCTTAGCCCATAAAGTCTTGCTGGGCAATCCAAGGTCCACAAACTGCTCCTCGGCAGGTTGAGGCTCCTCCACCGCCTGCTTCTTCACCGCCCTTACGGGTATTCCCGTACGGCGGCGAAGGGTAGTGGTTGACGCACTTTTAGGAGAGCGTATGAGGCATAAAACCGATGCACGGAAAGCCTCATTGTTCACTACATCGCTCGTGCCCGACCAGTAGTAGCCACGTGTGGTTTTGTAGTCGTACGAACTGTCGTACTTGTAGCCGGCGAGAGGGAGGAAGATATAGTTGCCGTTAGGGCCATCTACCTTGTATCCCACCACGCCGTTGAGCGATCTGAGGTCGAAGGTACATTCCTTCACCAATTCATTGAACTGGTCTAATGTGGGCATACACCAGTCATCACCCATTACGGCAGTTGCCACGTCGTAGGAAGTGCCCACAATGCTGCTGCCGATGTCGTAGGGAGTGGTTTCCGTACCACCACAATGGGTATAGGTATTCCATGTGAAACTCGACTTTGTTGTGGTCTCTCCCCAGGCATAGAAGTTTCCATAATCCTCTGGGACGGAAGCGCCTACATTGCATGTTGCCCAAAGTGTCTTACTGGTCAAGCCAAGGTCTACATACTCGTAGTTGGCGGCCATGGTAAGGCCACAGTGGATAACCATCAAAAAACAAGCGAAGAAAAATTTGCGCATATTCTAATATTCTCTGAATAATCAAACGTCTTAAAAAAACAAGCAGACTCGTTTTAGTGCGCAAAATTACTTATAATTAATGTAAATCTACACTTATTCCTTATTAAATTAACCAAAATTAAAGTATTTAATGCAAAAATAAGGTTTTATAAATTGCCTGAAGGTTTTATCCAGGTTTCCACCACATGGCCATCCACTATCTCATGGTGTAGCAAGATAGCATGAGATGGAATAGCAGGTGCCACCGTTCCTCCTCCAACAACAACATGTCCTGTCTCTATCCGTATCTCATCCCAAAGGTCACTATCGATGAACGACTGCAAGGTGTGGCGGCCCCCTTCTACCAGCAGTGACAGCCACTGATGTTCACGGCATTCTGCCATCACAGCGTCGATGCCATGCGCCTTCGACAGTACCATCTTCTGCGGTGAGGGACCATGCCAGTGACGCACATTGAGCAGAGGATGCTCACGTTCCTCGGTGACACGGCCTACAAGGATGGCATCATGTTCCGCCCTCAACTTGTGTACCAGCATCTTCGTATAAGGCGTGGAGATGCTCACAGCCGTTCCATGGTCATCGAGGAAGCCGTCGGCCGTCTGTGCCCACTTCAGCGTGATATACGGCCGTTGTCGTTGATGGAAAGTGAAGAATCGGCGGTTCAGCCAGAGGCATTCCTTTTCGAGCACGCCCACACTCACTTCGATGCCTGCATCGCGGAGCCGCTGTATCCCCCTGCCTTGCACACGGGCGAAAGGGTCGACGCATCCCACCACCACACGTTTCACGCCTTTGCTCACGATGAGGTCGGCACACGGTGGGGTCTTGCCATAGTGTGCGCAAGGCTCAAGGCTGACGTAAATGGTGGCTTCGGGCAGCCATTTCTCATCGGCATCATCTATTGCGGCAAAGGCATTGACCTCGGCATGCGCCTCACCACAACGCACGTGCCATCCCTCTCCGATAATTCTTTCCCGTGCCACCACCACAGCACCTACCATGGGATTGGGCCGTGAAGTGAGCAAGCCATTGGCTGCCAATTGCAGACAACGGCGCATGAACATCTTGTCATCGGTTCCTTTCATGTGGCGAAGATACGATTTTTCGAGCAGAAAAGGGCACCAACTTTGACTTTTTGTTCTCCAAAGACGAGAAATATGCTCTTTTTTCCATAATTTTGCACCATGACCTACCAACAGTTATGGCATAGCCTCACTCCGCTCTACGACGCCCGAGAGGCGCGCGCCATCGTCTCCACCCTGCTGGAAGAGTTGTTCGGCATGACCACTGCCGACATCATCTGCCACGACACCGACCATCTTGACAGTCAACAGTATGAAACACTCATGGCGATGATGCGACGGCTCGGTGACGCAGAACCCGTGCAGTATGTGCTGGGGCAAGCCCCTTTCATGCACCGCATGATGCATGTTGAGCCTGGTGTGCTCATCCCACGTCCCGAGACCGAGGTATTATGCCAATGGATTATTGATGATGCTCACTCTGCCATGCCCCAGGTGGTCGACATCGGGTGTGGGAGCGGCTGCATCGCCATCACCTTGGCCCTCGAACTTGACCATGCTCACGTGACGGCCATCGACTATTCGGAGAAAGCCATTGCCGTCACCCGTCAGAATGCCTGCCGCCACCACGCATCGTTGGAGGTCAAACAGCACGACGCCCTCGCCATGACCGGCGACGACTGCAGGTGGGACATCATCGTGTCGAACCCACCCTATGTGCGCGAGAGCGAGAGGAGCGACATGCATCCCAACGTGATACGCCACGAGCCGTCGGAGGCCCTCTTCGTCACCGATGACGACCCATTGGTATTCTACCGTGCTATCGGCCGCTACGCCGCCACAGCGCTGCGCCATGGCGGCTCACTGTATTTCGAATGCAACACCGCCCTGGTTGACGACACCTCTCAGTTGTTGCGCCTCCTAGGGCTGGAAAACGTGGAGAAGCGTTCCGACCAATTTGGCAGACCCCGATTCATCAAAGCCATCCGACCATGAAAGAAATGACCGAGCAACAAGCACTGCTGAAACTATCTGCCCTCTGCGCACAGGCAGAACACTGTAGTTACGAAATGACAGAGAAGATGCGCAGGTGGGGACTCCCCGACGAGGTCCAGGCCCGCATCATGGCCCGACTCACCCAGGAGCGATACATCGACGACGAGCGCTACAGTCGCCTGTTCGTGCGAGAGAAAATCAAGTTCAATAAATGGGGCCGCAGGAAAGTGGCACAAGCCCTCATGGCGAAACGTATCGACCATGAGACGATACAGCACGTGCTCGACGACGTGGACGACGAGGAATATCTCGCCGTGCTACGCCCGTTGCTCAAGAGCAAACGGCGACAACTGAAACCCATGACTCCCTACGAGGCTACCTCGCGACTCGTGCGCTTCGCCCTTGGCCGCGGATTCACCATGGACCTGATACGCCAGTGTATTGACGTCACCGACGAAATCGACGATGATGGAGAAGAGAATCAGTTTCTGGCATAGGGTCATCAACCTTATTGCCCCCGAAGCCTGCATGGTCTGCGGAAACCGCCTTGGCATCGACGAGGAGGTGGTCTGCGCCCCCTGCAACCTTCATCTTCCCCGTACGGGATTTGCCTCCACAGCCTATGACAACGTCATGGCACGGCGGTTTTGGGGAAAGATTCCCATCGAGCGTGCCTCAGCATTGTTTTTCTATGAGGCGGGGTCGGAGGTGAGCCACATCATCCACAACCTGAAATACCACAACCATCCCGAAGTGGGGGTGGTGCTCGGTCGCATGGCAGCCGAGGAGATGGCACACTTCGACTTCTTCGACGGCATCGACATCATCATGCCCGTGCCGCTCGAGCGCAAACACCAACACCAACGTGGCTATAACCAAAGTATGGAGATTGCACGTGGCGTGAGCGAGGCCACTCACCTGCCCATCGTGTCGAATGCCGTGGAGCGTACCACCTTCCACGGCAGTCAGACACAGAAGAGCGTAGCCCAGCGCGTGGATAACGTGGAAGGCGCCTTCCGCCTGACCGGCAAGGTCGACCTCTCCCATCGCCACATCCTTGTCATCGACGACATCGTCACTTCGGGTGCCACCATCTGCTCATGCGTGGCCCCCATGCTCTCCATCCCCGGTCTTAAAGTGAGTGTCTTCTCATTGGGCGTGGTAAGATAAAATCAAAACTCGGCATAGAAAAAGAACAAGATTCTTTTTGCTCTGCTCTCGACTTTTCGTATCTTTGCCACTGTGTAGCGAAGATACTTCGTCTCGGCATAGAAAAAGAATTGGATTCTTTTTGCTCTGCTCTCGACTTTTCGTATCTTTGCAAAATCAATTCATGTAAACAACATTATGGACAACCAGAAAAAAGACTTCGCACGGCGATTGCTGAAAATCAAAGCCATCAAACTGCAGCCCAACGACCCTTTCACCTGGGCATCGGGATGGAAATCACCATTCTATTGCGACAACCGCAAGACACTCTCCTACCCCGACCTCCGCTCCTACGTGAAACTTGAACTAACGCATACTATCCTGGCACACTTCCCACAGGCTGAAGCGGTGGCAGGCGTGGCTACCGGTGCCATACCACAAGGTGCCCTCGTGGCCGATGCGCTGATGCTACCCTTCGTCTATATCCGCAACAAGCCCAAGGACCATGGACTGGAGAACCTCATCGAGGGAGAGTTGACCCCCGGCACTAAAGTGGTGGTGGTAGAAGACCTCATCTCCACTGGCGGCAGCAGTCTGAAAGCCGTAGAGGCTGTGCGCAAGAGCGGCTGCGAGGTCATCGGCATGGTGGCATCCTACTCCTATGGCTTCGACGTGGCTAAGGAAGCCTTCAAGAACGCCAATGTGGAATTGGTGACCCTCACCGACTACGACCATGTGGTGGCAGAGGCCCTGGAGACTGGCTATATCACCAGCGACGATGTGCAACTGCTCAACGAATGGAGGAAAGACCCTGCCAACTGGAAGAAATAGCAGACAACAAAAACGACACCAATGGAAACAAAATTCGAAAGCAGCATCAGGGAGATTCCCTACTCCCAGGCATCGGTATACCACCGTCTGAGCGACCTCGCCCTCAGCGAGGAGGTGCGCGACCAACTGCCTGAAGACAAGCGCGAAGACATCATCTTCAGCACCGACAGTATCACGATGAACGTGCCGCCCGTGGGCAACATCTCCATACAGATCTGCGACCGCGAGGAACCCAAGACCATCAAGTATGAGACCGTGAGTTCTCCTCTTCCCTTCAACCTCTGGGTGCAGTTGCTGCCCATTACCGATACCTCCTGCAAGATGCGGCTCACCATCAAAGCCGACCTCAATCCCTTTGTCAAGGGCATGATTTCCAAACCACTGCAAGCAGGTTTGGAGAAACTGGCCGATGCCATCGCCGCAGGCAAATATGAATAACCCATTACCATTATGGCAAGCAAACTCTGGGAAAAAGACTTTCAGGTCAACAATGAGATAGAACGGTTTACCGTGGGGCGCGACCGTGAGATGGACCTTTACCTCGCGCCCTACGACGTGCTGGGCTCGATGGCCCACATCACCATGCTCGAGTCGATAGGACTACTCGGCAGCGACGAGTTGCAGCAACTACTCGCCGCCCTCAGGGAAATCCATGCCCTCTGCATACGGGGTGAGTTCGTGATTGAAGAGGGAGTGGAAGATGTACACTCACAAGTAGAACTGATGCTCACCCGCCAACTGGGCGACATGGGCAAGAAGATACACAGCGGAAGGTCGCGCAACGACCAGGTGCTTGTAGACCTGAAACTCTTCACCCGCAAGCAACTGAAAGACATCGCCGATGGTGTGAAGACACTCTTCGACGAACTGATAGCCAAGAGCAACCAATACAAAGACGTGCTCATGCCCGGCTATACCCACCTGCAGATTGCCATGCCCAGTTCCTTCGGACTGTGGTTTGGTGCCTATGCCGAAAGTCTGGCCGATGACATGCTCTTCCTTCAGGCCGCCTACCGTATGACCAACCGCAACCCATTAGGCAGTGCAGCGGGATATGGTAGTTCGTTCCCCCTCGACAGGAGCATGACCACCCGTCTGCTGGGCTTCGACACGATGGACTACAACGTGGTCTATGCGCAGATGGGACGTGGCAAGATGGAGCGCAACGTGGCTTTCGCCATGGCCACCATCGCCGGCACGATGGCCAAACTGGCTTTCGACGCGTGCCTTTTCAACAGTCAGAATTTCTCGTTCGTGCGGCTGCCCAAGGAGTGCACCACGGGGAGCAGCATCATGCCTCACAAGAAAAACCCCGACGTATTCGAACTGATACGTGCGAAGTGCAACAAATTGCAAGCACTGCCACAGCAAGTGACACTCATCATGAACAACCTGCCCTGTGGCTATTTTCGCGACCTGCAGATTATCAAAGAAGTCTTCCTCCCCGCCTTCGACGAACTGAAAGACTGCTTGCGCATGACAGCATACATCATCAACCGCATGAGCGTCGACGAGCACATCCTCGACAACGCTCTCTACGACCCTATTTTCTCAGTGGAAGAGGTGAACCGCCTGGCAGCCGCCGGCATGCCTTTCCGCGATGCCTACAAGAAAGTGGGTCTCGATATTGAAGCAGGACGATTCAAGGCCGACAAAAACATTCACCATACCCACGAGGGCAGCATTGGCAACCTCTGCAACGACCGCATAGCGTCTCTCATGCAGGAGACGCTCGCCGGATTCCATTTCGAGCGGATGACCGAGGCTGAGAAAGCACTGCTCTCATGAGACGGCTGGCTATTCTCCTGACATGTCTCTGCGCGCTGTCGTTCTCGGGCTGTGATGACTCACAGAACGAGTTTACCATCGGCACCTGCTATTTCGTGCTCGACAACAGCGTCCATCAGGATGCCACCCTGGCGAGTGCAATGAACGTCAATGCCCCGGGGGTATTCTGCACCATCACCAAAGACATCGTTAATGGAGCCAACTGTTTCAACTTCACCAACAATATGGGTCTCAAAAGCAGGTCGAACCTCAACGCGCTCGACTCACGCCGAACACTCATCCTAGGCCACAACAACGGGATTATCGTGGGGTTTGGCACGCTCAACTTCCCCGCTACGTTTTATGCTTTCGACCGTGAGTGTCCCAACTGCTTCGACCCACAGGCCATCCCCATGAGGAGTCATCCACTCAGCGTGGACTCCAATGGCATGGCCACCTGTGCCACCTGCAAAAGACAGTATAACCTCAACAACGACGGTTTCGTGGCTACCGGCGAAAATGGCAAGCGACTCACCCGCTACAGGGCACAGACCACCGGACCTTTCGGAGTAATCTCTGTAAATTGAGGTTTGAGGTTTGAGGTTTGAGGTTTAAGATTTGAGATTTGAGATTTGAGGCTTGAGATTTGAGATTTCTTTCTGAAATAAAAAAATATGTGAATTTGTTGGATGTTCGGACAAAACATCTTATCTTTGCATCCGCTTGTCGGAAAAACACCTTTCAACCGACACAACAGCCGCAATGGTGGAATTGGTAGACACGAGGGACTTAAAATCCCTTGGCCAGGAATGGCCGTGCGGGTTCGAGTCCCGCTCGCGGCACTTTGCCCTCCCCACATGAAACATTTTCTATGCATCTTTACCACACTCATATTGCTCACGGCATGTGGTGTGGATAGCGGTCATTTCAAGATTTCCGGCCGCTTCCTCAACATGAGCCAAGGCAATTTCTACGTCTATAGCCCAGAAGGGATTATCGACGGCATCGATACCATTTCCGTGGTGGGAGGTCGATTTACTTACGAGCGTCCCCTGGAACAGGAAGGAACCCTCATGCTCGTCTTCCCCAATTTCTCCGAGCATCCTGTCTTTGCCGAGCCGGGGAAGAGTGTCACCATCAATGCCGATGCCTCACACATGAAAGAGATGGAGGTGAAGGGCACAAAGGCCAACGAGCAGATGACGAAATTCCGCAAACAGACTGCCAAGGCATCACCTCCCGAGACAGTGGCCAAAGCCGAGGAGTTCATCAACGACCATCCGGAGTCACCTGTAAGTGTCTTCTTATTGAAGAAATATTTCGTGCAGGCCCTCACCCCCGACTATGCCAAGGCCGAGCGGTTGGCCGCCACGATGCTGAAGGAACAGCCCAAGAACGGACAGTTGGTATCGCTCCAAAAACAACTTTCCAAACTGAAGAACCGTGCCAAGGGAACCTCTCTCGTGAAATTCTCTGCCAAAGACATGAATGGCAACACCGTGACCGATGCCGACCTGGGCGATGGGGTGGCCGTGGTAAGTGTGTGGGCCAGTTGGAATTTCGAGAGTATGGAGCAACAGCGGCAATTGCGCCGAAAATTGCGCTCTTCGGGCGGCAGACTCAAGGTTGTCAGCATTTGTTTGGATGCCAACAGGAAGCAGTGCAAGGATGTCATCGAACGCGACACTATCAGTTGGCCCGTTATCTTCGACGACCGTCTTTTCGAGAGTCCCACACTACAGCAATTGGGTTTAAACGATGTGCCCGACAACCTCATCATCAACCATCGCCGAGTGGTTGACAATGGACTCAACACGCCGCGACTGATAGACAAACTCGATGAGTTGTTGAAATAGCCACACTCTACTTTTCGTATCTTTGATACTGCGTAACGAAGATACTGCGCCTCGGCATAGAAAAAGAACAGGATTCTCTTTGCTCTGCTCTCGACTTTTCGTATCTTTGCCACTGTGTGGCGAAGATACTGTGCCTCGGCATAGAAAAAGAACAGGATTCTCTTTGCCCTGCTCTCGACTTTTCGTATCTTTGCAGAAACATATTGAATGAATTAATACTTTTTTTATATTATGGAAAAGACCCTTGTATTACTGAAGCCCAGTTGCGTGCAGCGACAGTTGATAGGCGAGATTGTGAACCGTTTTGAGCGCCGCGGACTCCGCGTGGCAGGTATGAAGATGATGCAACTCTCCGATGAAATTCTTCGCGAGCACTACGCCCACCTCGTAGACCGTCCTTTCTTCCCTGCATTGGCAGCCTCCATGCAGACTTCACCGGTAGTGGCCCTTGCTCTTGAGGGTGTGGATGCCGTGCAAGTCGTACGTACCATGACAGGCTCCACCAACGGGCGCGAGGCTGCCCCTGGTACCATCCGTGGCGACTACTCGATGAGCAACCAACAGAACATCGTCCACGCCAGCGACTCTACCTCCAATGCTGAGATAGAACTGAAGCGTTTCTTCCGCGATGAGGAAATCTTCGAGTATACCAGCGGTGCCTTCGGCTTCATCTATGGAGAAGGCGAGGCAAAGTAACAGTAGCCAACTACCCCTCCCATTATGTTGGTGAAAACTTTTTGCGCCGCCGTGACGGGGCTTGAAGCCACCACCATCACCATCGAGGTGAATATCAGTCGCGGCGTGATGTTCCATCTCTCGGGCATGGCGGATACCGCCGTGCGTGAGAGTTATGACCGCATACGCGTGGCACTGCCCAATGTAGGGTTCAAGGTGCCAGTGTCAAACATCACCGTCAACCTCTCCCCTGCCGACATCCGCAAGGAGGGCAGCAGTTACGACCTGCCCATGGCCATCGGCATCCTTGCCGCCAACGGCAACCTGAAGGCCGACAACTTGAAAGACTATATGTTGGTGGGCGAGTTGGGTCTCGACGGCACACTGAAACCCATCCGCGCCGCCCTTCTCATCTCCATCCTCGCCCGCAAGGAACAGTTCAAGGGTCTCATCGTGCCCAAAGAGAACGCCCGTGAGGCTGCCGTGGTCAACAACCTCGAGGTTTATGGCATGAGCAACCTCAAGGAGGTCATCGATTTCATCAACGACCCCACTACTGCCACCCCAGAGTTTGTAGACACCCGCAAGGAGTTCTACGAACAGCAATACAGTTTCGACCTCGACTACGCCGATGTTCGCGGGCAGGAGAACGTAAAACGCGCGCTCGAGGTGGCTGCCGCCGGTGGCCACAACATCATCATGATAGGTCCGCCGGGTTCAGGGAAGTCGATGATGGCTAAACGCCTGCCCAGTATTCTCCCCCCACTGTCGCTCGCCGAGAGCCTGGAAACCACGCAGATACACTCCGTGGCAGGGAAACTCGGGAGTGGCACATCGCTCATCTCGCAAAGGCCGTTCCGCAGTCCGCACCACACCATCTCACAGGTAGGACTCTGTGGTGGCACCGCCAACGTGCAGCCTGGCGAGGTGTCATTGGCGCATAATGGTGTGCTCTTCCTCGACGAATTGACAGAATTCTCGAAACAGACGCTCGAGGTGCTTCGTCAGCCCCTTGAAGACCGTGTCATCACCATCACACGGGCGAAATACACCGTGGAATATCCTTGTTCGTTCATGTTTGTCGCCTCCACCAACCCATGTCCGTGCGGCTACAGGACAAATCCAGCGGTATATGGGAAAAATCTCCGGTCCGCTGCTCGACCGTATCGATATCCAGTGCGAAATCTCTGCCCTGAGTTTCGACGACATTTCTAAAGCGGTCCCCGGTGAACCGTCTTCAGCCATCCGTGAGCGGGTCATCAAGGCCCGTGCCATTCAGGAGGAGCGTTTCAAGGGCATCCGTAGCGTACACTGCAACGCCCAGATGAGCGAGCGGATGATACACCAGTATGCCGAGCCCGACGCGAAGTCGCTCCAACTTCTCCGCATGGGCATGGAGCGTCTGAAACTCTCCGCCCGTGCTTACAACCGCATCCTCAAAGTTGCCCGCACCATCGCCGACCTCGACCAGTCAGAACATGTGGAGAGCCGGCATATTGCCGAGGCTATCGGTTACCGCAAC
>OMZE01000006.1 GCA_900315455.1 uncultured Prevotellaceae bacterium
CACATCTAATGAATTGATAATTTCATTCAAGAATAGAGAAGATGCCATAAATTTTTCACGACAATTGAAAGACAAGATAAAGTCTGAAGAGTGGGGTGGCGCCACGATAGAAATCAGCAAAGGAGAATGGGGTAATGTGGATAGAATCGAGCCACAATACTCTAACGGGTGGTACTCATTTAGTTTTTCTGTCGGATAAGAGAAACACATCGAAGTCAATCAGTTTCGCAGATGCCGCCACTGAGAATCGGCGGGTGGCGGAGCAAATTCAGTCAAGGAGAAGGTGTCTGGGGAAACAGACACCATCATCTTTAATGTGGATGTTCAGAATGGCACTATTACTGATAGTAGTGGATTCATTTACAGATAGATTGTTAGACTAAGGGATTGAAAATTGCTTTTTCTCTACAATGTTTTTCCAGTATAGGGATTTAAAGTAATTTTCATGTCGTGTCGAAATCGCAGCGTTAGCAAAACAAAAACTTTTGCTTTTGTTTTGCTTTCCACTCGATTTACACTAACTTTGCAGTCTAATAAAGAATGTATGGCAGCAAAGAATAATTTAGACGTTCCTGAAGAGAGGGATGTGTCATTTCCCCCTGCGCACACGGCGGAACATCTGCTCAACCAGACGATGATAAGGATGTTTGGTTGCGAGAGGGCTGTCGTAGCCCATATCGAGCGGAAGAAGAGCAAGATGACCTTCGTGCTCGAGCGAAAACCCGACCGCAAACAGGAGAAGGAAATCGAACAGCGGATGAACCAACTCATCGAAGACGACCTTGCGGTGACGTATGAATATGCCGACCGTGACGACCTGCCCGATGGCGTCAGTCTCGACCGGCTGCCCGATGATGCATCGGATACCATCCGCCTGGTGCGCATCGGCGACTACGACGTATGCCCCTGCATAGGAAAACACGTTCGCTCTACGGGGCAGATAGGGAAATTTGAACTCCTCGGCACCAATTGGGACGAGCATGAGAAAACCTTCCGTGTGAGGTTTAAATTGATAAGCAAATAGCAATAAGTCTACGACTATGAAAAAAAGATACTACATGATGGTGCTCCTCATGTCGGTAGTGACAATGGGGGCAATGGCGAAGCCACGGGCGATGAAGGACATGATGCGCGTGGCACAGCAGGAACTCGCGCAAACCCAAGTGGGTGTGGCAATGGCGAAGGCCAAGAAAAGCGTGAAACTGCTAGACGACCGGCAGACAGTGGCTGTCTTCGGCTACGAGGACGGCGGCTTCGTGGTCATGGCCACCGACGACATGTATCCTGAGGTGCTGGGAAGTTCGGAGACGAGATACAACCCCAATACCGACAACGAGAACTTCCGTTGGTGGCTGGACGCCATGAGGAAGGTGACGGGCGTGAAAAGAAACCAGCCTCTGAAACTCGTCAAACCCGATACCGACAAGTATCCCGCCTACGTGAAGCCCTTTGTGGAAACGAAATGGGACCAGGACAGTCCCTACAACGACCAGTGCCCTAGCGGCTGTCCCACGGGGTGCGTGGCAACAGCCATGGCACAAGTCATCAAATACAACGAATGGCCGCAAACCGGCACGGGGACGGTATACACCTACGTGCCCTTCGGCGACTTCGATGGCCATAAATATGAGGCGAACATCGAAGGAGCAGCGTATGACTACGGCAAGATGCTCAACAGTTATTACGGTGGGGCGACAAGAGCCCAGAAGGCGGCGGTGGCAAAACTGATGTATCACGTGGGACTGGCAATGAGGGCAATGTATGAGTCGACAGGCACCGGTTCCTACAACGAGACACTGGCCCATGGCGCAAGGCTAAACCTGGGATACCCCTATGCCGTGACGGTGAACCGCGACGACTATACCGAGGAAGAGTGGATGGACATGATTTACCGTATGCTCAGCAATCAACTGCCCATCGTCTACGGTGGGTCCGACGAGACCTACATGGGACATGAGTTCGTGCTCCATGGATATAACCAAAATGGCAGGATTTTCATCAACTGGGGATGGGGCGGTTCGGAAGACGGCTATTTCGACCTTGCCTTGCTCAAGGTATATTGGGGAGTCTATGATTTCACGTTATATCAGGATATGCTGCTCAGAGTAGACCCTCTTAAGTTGACCACGGAAATGGTGGAGGTGACTGTTGACAATCCAGGAACACTTGCCGACATACTTACTCAGGAACAGCAGGACAGCGTGGTGTGCCTGAAGGTGAACGGGAAAATCAACGGGTCAGACCTCAGGACGTTAAGGAGGATGGCAGGAAGTGATGAAAACGCCCATGGCACATGGGGAAACCTCTCTGTGCTCGACCTCTCAGAGGCTGCTATCGTGGCAGGTGGTGAATCTTATCTTTTCGATGAGGAAGAGGGAGAACTGGTGACTGCCGACAACGAGATGCCCTACAAGGCGTTCTACAAATGCTCCTACCTCATCGATGTGCGCCTGCCACGCAACCTCGCCAAATATGGTGACGGCGTGTTCGCCGAATGCAACAACCTCGATAGGGTGGAATTCATCCCATGCGATGAGAGCAACTTCGTGGTGCTCGACAACCAGGTGCTCAGCAGCGACCTTACGGAGATGATAGAGCAGTTGCCGTCGGAAGAAGTGGGACTGACTATCCCCGACGGTGTGAGCGTGGTGCATCCATATGCTTTTGCCGCCCGGTATCTCTACCAACGGCTTACCATTCCCGAGAGTGTCACCCAGATAGGGGCTTACGCCTTCAACAGGTGTTTTGACCTGACGCGTACCTATCTCTTCGCCACCGAACCGCCACAGATTGACCCTTCGGCCATCGACGACCTCGACATATCGTTGCGCTCTCTCTATGTGCCCACGGGCACCAAGGCTGCTTATAAGCAAGCACTCGGATGGAAGAAGTATAGCAGGATAGTGGAGTTTGACACTGGGACTGTAGGCGTGGAGGAGATGACGACGGCCATTCCATCTGCCGAAGGCGATGTCTATGCCATCGACGGCCGACTGGTGCGAAAGGCCACCGACACCAGTCCACTTAGCCCCGGATTCTACATCATGGGAAAGAGAAAACTGATTGTCAGGTGACAATAGAAAAAGAGAGCCTCAATGGGGCTCTCTTTTTTAGTTCGTTACTTCGTCTCTATCTCCTCCTTCATGTCGATGAATTGCTTCTTTGCGTCATAAAACTCGTATTGCAAAAAAGCCATCTTCTGGGAAGATATGACATGCACGCCTAATCCATATTTGATTTGCCATTTCCGCTTCAAGGACAACAGGCCCTTGTTGATGTAAGCAGCCACGTATGGATGAACGTGCAAGTAGAAGGTCTTGACGCCAATCTTGTTGACGAGGTGGTCAATCTTACTCTCCAACTGGTCGGTGAAAAGAATACTCGACTTGATCTTGCCGCGACCAAAACAAGTGGGACAGGTTTCGTCTACACTCACATCCATGGCAGGACGCACACGCTGACGCGTAATCTGCATCAAGCCAAACTTGCTCAAAGGCAGGATGTTGTGGCGAGCACGGTCTTTCTGCATGTTCTTGCACATGCGCTCATAGAGCATCTGCCGGTCTTCAGCCACGTTCATGTCGATGAAGTCGACGATGATGATGCCGCCCATGTCGCGGAGGCGAAGTTGGCGGGCCAACTCATCGGCAGCGCCAAGGTTCACGTCGAGCGCATTGGCCTCCTGGCCGTTGGTTCCGCGCACACGGTTGCCGCTGTTCACGTCTACCACGTGCATGGCCTCTGTATGCTCTATAATCAAATAGGCACCGTGCTTGTAGTTCACCGTCTTGCCAAAACCCGACTTGATCTGTTTCGTGACGTTGAAATTGTCGAATATCGGCACGTTGCCCGTATAGAGCTTCACTATGCCCGCCTTTTCAGGGGCTATTAGAGTGACATAGTGCTTCACTTCGTTGTACACCTCCTCGTCGTTCACGAAGATGTTCTCGTAAGAGGGGTTGAACAAGTCGCGAAGTAAGGCCACCGCTCTGCCAGTCTCCTCAAACACCAGTTGAGGACGCGACTGGGTGCGCTGCACCTTGGTGATGGCATCTTCCCATCTTTGCAGAAGAACCTTGAGTTCGGTGTCGAGTTCTGCCACTCGCTTGCCTTCAGCCACTGTACGGACAATCACCCCGAAATTCTTGGGCTTGATACTCTGTATCAATTGCTTCAGGCGGGCACGCTCCTCACCGCTCTTGATTTTTGTAGAGACAGAAACTTTATCGCAGAAGGGCATGAGCACCAGGTATCGGCCTGCAAAACTCAATTCACCCGTAAGTCGTGGACCTTTCGTAGAGATAGGTTCTTTTACAATTTGCACCATCACCTCCTGACCCACTGTCAGGGTGGTGGCTACGCTGCCGTCTTTCTTCAGGTCGGGCAGGCGTGAGGCTTTTGTGATGGGATAAAGTTTCTTCCTGTCGCTCTGTACCTGTTTCAGGTATTTGGCGTAAGAGTTGAATTGGCTACCTAAGTCAAGATAATGCAGAAAAGCGTCGCGCTCAAAACCAACATCCACAAAGCAGGCGTTCAAACCTGGCATCAGTTTCTTGACCTTAGCAATGTAGATGTTGCCTACTGAAAATGATGCTGAGCGAGGTTCATTCTGATACTCTACCAGTTTCTTGTCTTCCAATAGGGCTATCGAAATCTCCTTCGCACGGACATCAATCACTACTTCGCTGGTCATTTCTTGATAGCTTAATTGATGTAACCAAAAAGGGCATGTCCCAAAATCCACATGGGACTCCAAGACACGCCATTCAGCCGAACAGGCTGTGGAGTGTTCAGCACTTGGCCTACTTGCTCTTATGTCTGTTCTTTCTCAGTCTTTTTTTCCTTTTGTGAGTGGCCATCTTGTGGCCCTTTTTCTTCTTTCCGTTTGGCATAAATGTATGAATTGAAATGGATTGATGATGTGTTGATGCTAACTCTTGGGACTTAATCCTCGTCTTCTACGATTTCGCCCTTCATCCTGCCTACAAAACTCTTTGCCGGCTTGAAACTGGGGAAGTCGTGGGCGGCAATGACGATGGTGGTGTTCTTGGATATGTTGCGGGCGGTCTTCTCAGCGCGGTGCTTCACTACAAAACTGCCGAATCCTCTCAGGTATACATTCTCCTTGTTGAGAAGACTGGTTTTGATCACTTCCATGAACGACTCTACTGAGATGGCTACATCTTTCTTGGCGAGGCCGGTTGAGGCTGAAATCTGATTGATAATATCTGCCTTAGTCATTTCTTTTTTAATTTATAGTTGTTACATATTTTTACTTTGTCCTCAAAAGGGATTGCAAATATACAAGTTTTTAGTGTGATAAGAAAATTTCTCTTTGGATTTTTTGAAAAAAACGGTTTAAAAAAGCATCCAAGGTGCATCATGAGCCTAATTCGCACTCTTTTAAGGTGTTATATTGAAGAAAGGAGGTGGCAGGCCGCAGAAGGGACGTTTGTTCGGTTGTAAAGAAAATGTCAGAAACTGGACTTCCTGCCATAGACAAGGCGCGGCGCACAATGGTGTGCGCCGCGCCTTATATCGTGGTGTGTGGGTTTATTTCCCCCACCATTTTTTGCGTTTCGGGGCAGAATGGTCGCTCAGGCGTGTCTTCCTCGCCTCTGCAATCATGTTCTCAAACGACTTGTGCTCCTTGATCATGGTGTACATCTCGCCCCAGTCGGGCAGTCCGCCAAGATTGCGGTCGTCAATCCATACCTCAGCCTTAATCTTGCGGGAGAAGTGGTTGTTGTACTCCTTCTTCTCCTCTGGATAGTCCTTGTTGACGGCATAGAACTCCACGCCTCTCTCCCGGCACCATTCCACGGCATCTTCGAGTAGTTTGCCCTCGCGCACCGTCCACAAGATGACCTTGTGGCGGTCGGCGATGAGCATCTTCAGCGTGTCGATGGCGAACGGTATCTCCCTGCCTATTTCAGGGTAGCGGTGCTCCACGATAGTGCCGTCAAAATCCACTGCGATGACCATGACTGTCAGGATTACAACTTGATGGAAGTATCGTTCTTGTTGCCGTAATGGCTGTTGCTGTAGTTGCCATACGAACCGTAGGTTCCATAGCTGCCACCATACGACGAGCCATAGTTGCCGTATTTGCCATAACTGGTGTAGCGGCTGTACTTGCCATACTTGCCGTAGCCATAGTAGTAGCCATACTTCTTCTTCGACATGTCGATACCGTTGATGACGATGGCCATGTTGGGCAACTTCTTCTCGTTGGAGAGAGAGTTCACCAGGTCGAAACTCGACTTCGGTGTGTAGTCGGCACGACACATGTAGATGGTGGCATCGGTCACGCGGCCTACCTGGAGGGTATCGGTAACAAGACCCACAGGAGCGGTATCGATAAGCACGTAGTCGTAGTTGTCTTTCAGGATGGAAATCACGGCCTCAAGCGACGGACGGGAAATCAACTCCGAGGGGTTGGGGGGCACCGGACCGGCCAGGAGCAGGTCGAGGTTGCCGTTGACACCCGACGGGATAATCTGCGAGCGCACATCGTCCTCGCTGGGGTGCTCCTGGGCGAGGAGCGGAGTGATACCGTGCTTGTGGTCGTCGATTTCGAACAACTCAGCCAGACGGGGCTTACGGATATCAAGACCCACCAGCACTACCTTCTTGCCAAGGAGGGCGAAACTCACTGCGAGGTTGGCACAGTTGAAGGTCTTACCCTCACCAGAGGTGGTGGAGGTGAACATGATGACCTTCTGTCCCTCACGCAGCATAAACTGCACGTTCGTACGCATGGCACGGAAGATTTCCTCCATCTGGTTGTTCTTGTTCTCGTGTACCACGATGTCGGCCTTTGTCTTTGCTGTCTCGCTTGCCACAGCCACGTCGGCGATGATGGGCAGTTGGGTGAGACGGGCCACGTCTTCGTGTCCCTCGATCTTGTATCTGAAGAACTTCAGGAGGAACAACACGAGTCCGGGAAGCAGGAGGCTGATAACGAGGGCGATGGGGATGATCACAGAGGGCTGGGGAGCCACGCGGCCAGAGGTCTCGGGATTCTCCACAATCTTACCCTTGTCGGCGGTAGATGCCAGGGAGATGGAGTTCTCCTCACGTTTCTGGAGCAACATCAGGTAGAGGCCCGACCTCACCTCTTGCTGGCGACCGATCTGGGTCAGCATACGCTCCTGTTCGGGAGTGGCAGAAATCTGTGAGGTGTACTTGCTGTATTGTGAGGAGATGGCATTGCGCTGAATCTCGTGGTTCTTGCGGCTCTGGGCCATGGCGCGGCGGATACTTCCCGAGAGGTCGTCGAGTTGGGCGGTGAGGGGAATCACGGCGGGGCTTTCCTCGGAAGCCGTACGCAGCAGTTTGTTGCGCTGCAGCACAATGTCGTTGTAGCGGTTGATCAGGCTCGATGCGGTAGCATCGCTAAGACCCACGTTGGAGGGCAAGGTCTGGTACTTGTTCTCCGGGCGGTCCATATAGTCGCTGATGCTTGCGAGCAACTGCATCTGTGTATTAGCCTCGGCAAGGCGCTGGTCATACTCGCCTGCACCGCTCATGGCCTGTGTGGCATTCATGCGGAGTTCGGTCATGTGCTGACTGCGCTTGTACGACTCCAACTGGCTCTCTGTCTCACCAAGTTCGGCGTTAATCTTCTCCAGACGGGCGTTGATGAACTCCTCAGTACGGTTGGCCACCTCGTTCTTGTCTTCGTTGGCCTGGCGGTTGTAGCAAATCACCATCTGGTTGAGGTAGTCGACGGCACGACGGGGAATCTCATCGACCAGCGACATCCTCACGATGCTCGTGCTCTTCGATGTGGGGTTCACACGGAAGTTGGCCAGGTATTTGGTGGCGGCATTGTAAGGCGACTGGATGGTCACCATCATCATGCTACCGTCGGCCATGCTCGTGTTGCCGTTGGCCACGAAGGTCATGTCGCCTACCTTGGTCTTCAAGGTCTGTGGAAGAGTGGTAAACACCTTGTTGATGCGATACGGGCCAAGTGCGTTACCTTCTTCTGTGGGAACGTAGTAGGTGCCTTTTACCTTGTAGTTGCCCTTCTCGCGTTCAATAGTCAGGCGAATGGGCACATTGAGGCTCTCCAGGTGGGCACCGTCGATGTCTACGGTCACAGGCTGGTTCTTGTAGAGGATTCTGTTCTTTACGCGGCCCTTCATGATGTACGAAGTATACAACTTGAGGTCTCTCACCACGTCGGTGGCAAGGATATGCGAGGAGATAATCTCCATCTCGTTGTCGATACCCTCAGAGTTCGACATCATGCCAAGGTTGGTCAGGCTGAGGATGGAATTGCCGCGTCCGCGGTTGTCTTCGTCCTTGATCAGCATCTTCACCTGCGAGGCATAGCGTGGGGTGGTATACCTCAAGTAGATGGCAGTAATGCCCAGCAGAATGATCAGCGAGAGGGCAAACCACTGCCAGTTAAGAATGAATGTCTCAAAAAGTGAACGGAAATTGAAGAATGACCTTTCTTCATTTTGTTCCCGTAAGATCTCATTCGATGTTACATTGTTGTTCTCTTCCATTTTTATTATATAAATATGTTATCGTTTCTTTGTCGTGTCTTCCGACAATTTCAGCAAATACTTGCCGTAGTCGTTCTTTGCCATCAGGTGGGCACTCTCAAGGAGTTCGTCGTGGCTTATCCAACCATTGATGTAGGCTATCTCTTCCAGACAGGCAATCTTCAGGCCCTGGCGCTTCTCTATCACCTCGATGAACGTGCTGGCCTCGGCAAGGCTGTCATGGGTGCCGGTGTCGAGCCATGCGAAACCGCGGGGAAGGCATTCCACACGCAGGTCGCCTTGCTCCAGGTAGGCTTGATTCACCGATGTGATTTCCAGTTCACCACGGGCACTGGGTTTCACTTGCTTGGCTATCTCCACTACGGAGTTGGGGTAGAAGTAAAGACCCACCACGGCATAGTTGCTCTTCGGACAGGTGGGCTTCTCCTCTATGCTCAGGCAGTTGCCCTCGTCGTCGATTTCTGCCACGCCATAGCGCTGCGGGTCGTTCACGTAATAGCCAAAGACGGTGGCCTTGCCTTCGTCGGCCATGCTGACGCTCTTGCGCAGATAGTTGACGAAACCCACACCGTGGAAGATGTTGTCGCCAAGGACAAGACACACACTGTCGTCGCCAACAAACTCTTCGCCGATAATGAAGGCCTGGGCAAGACCGTCGGGGCTGGGCTGCTCCGCATAGGAGAGCCGAAGTCCGAACTCATGGCCGTCGCCCAGCAGCCGCTTGAATCCAGGAAGGTCGTAAGGGGTGGAAATCACCAGGATATCACGTATGTCGGCAAGCATCAAAACTGATATAGGGTAATATATCATCGGCTTGTCGAATATGGGGATGAGTTGCTTGCTGATACCTTTGGTGATAGGATAGAGCCGGGTTCCCGACCCTCCTGCCAATACAATTCCTTTCATGTCACTGCATTACGGTAGTCTGGGCATGACTTTAAGCACCATTGCGGCACGTTTTGCATGCGGAATGGGCGCCATCGTCGAAATTTTGCGTGCAAAGATACAAAGAAAAGTTGTAAACAGAAAAACTTATCTCTCGTTTTTGTCGATTTTTTATCATTTGTTTAGATATGGTTGAGTTTACTATTGTCTCCGAATGCCTTTTGCCTTGACCTTTAACCCCAGAAATGTCCGGAAAGTGGGGCGGGTGAGAAAGTTGGGACGATTATTCTTGCTGTTTTTCCTTTTTTTGTTGTATCTTTGCTGACGCAACAATAGTTCAATAATAAAAAAATCAAACATATCATGAGTTTTTTCTCAAAATTATTCGGAAAAAAGAACGAAGAAGTCAAAGTGGGGGGAATTGAAGATTACATGACCCTTGTAAGGGTGTATTTCCAAGCCTGCCTGGCAGAGAGAATGGGAATCACCAACCTGGCGTCGCTCCCCGACCTGCGCACCTTCAAGACCACCCTCCATGTGCCAACGGTGAATAATAAGTTGGGTGTGGGGGAGAAAAGCAAATGTCGGAAATTGATGAAAGAAATTTACAATACAGATGATAGTTTCTTCAAGGAAATCGACAATTCGCTCAAGAAAAACTGTAAGCGCGTGCAAGACGTGCAACCCTACATGATACAATTCCAGGCCTTCTCGCAAGACCTCATGATGCTCACCGGAAACTTGATGAAATTCAAACTGAGGCTGCCGTCGTTCTTCAAGAAAGCCATTCTCAGCATGACAGAGAAGACCGTAGACGATATCTTCAACAAGAACGACTACAAGGACCCTGCCGTGATGAAGGCTGTGCTTGGCGTGCGCCAGTATAACAGCAAACTCGGATTCAGCAAGGAGTGGATTACCGACTTCGTATACCAGGTGGTGATGCTCGCCAAGAAAGAGCCAAGGAAGAAAGACGAAAAGGAAGCATAAAAACACGAGAAAACCCTGCGGCGGCAGAAAGCGACGACCACGGTAAAATGGCCGATAACATCCGCTTCTGCCAAAAAACACGTGTTTTTTTTGGTGTTTCTGATTTAATGATGTAATTTTGTAGGCAAATTACGAAGTATGACTGCCGAGGACAAGACAATCGCGCTTTTCACCACACGCGTGCGACAACTGATGATTCAGTTTGAGAAACTCAAGAAGGAAAACGCCAACTTGAGGGAGATGCTGGATGAGCGCGATGGCAGAATCCAAAAGATGGAGGAACAGTTGAGTTCGACGCGGAAAAACTTCGAAAACCTGAAGACCGCACGGATGCTGGAGGTCAGCGAGGGCGACCTCGATGCTGCTAAGGCAAAACTCAACAAGTTGGTCAGGAGCGTCAACAAATGTATCACGCTGCTCAGCGAGAAATGACGTCAACGATGTCTGAAGAAAGAAGAGAAAAACTACATATAAGATTGCACATCTACGATACGGAGATACCCATGAGGATATTCCCCGAGGAGGAAGAATTGTATCGTAGGGCTGCCAAACTTATAACCAATACGGTAACCACCTATACCGCAAGGGCACAGGGGAAGAAAAGCGCCATCGATGTGTTGTACATGGCGCTTGTAGACATTGCGCTCAGATATGAGAAAGAGGCTGAGCGTAATGACACTGCACCTTTCAGCGATATTCTCGTAAAACTTACTTCTGAGATCGAAGACGCGCTTGCCGAAGACAAGTGACACGTGTTCGCATGCACAAGGCTCCACCGGCTTGCATGGCAATGGCTTCACGCCATGCCGGCGCATGGCTGGAGGAAAACAATTGAGAATATCATCAATAACATAACTTCTTATTATTTAAAATGGATATCATAACAATAATCATCGCTATCGTATGCCTCGTCTTGGGAGGACTCGCCGGATACATGCTCTTCATGCATGTCATCAAGGGAAAATACAACAAAATGGTGGAGACCGCCAACAAGGACGCCGAGGTTATCAAAGAAAAGAAAATGCTTGAGGTCAAGGAGAAGTTCCTCAACAAGAAGGCTGAACTCGAAAAAGAGGTGCAGGCCAGGAACCAGAAACTGCAGCAAAGCGAAAGCAGGCTCAAGCAGCGAGAGATATCACTCAACCAGCGACAGGAAGAACTCGGACGACGCAAGCAAGAGGTGGAACAAAGCCAGAAACGCATCGACAACGAGAAGAAACTGCTCCTCATCAAGCAGGAGGAACTCGAGAAGATGCAGACGATGGAGCGGGAGAAACTCGAGGAACTCTCCGGACTCAGTGCCGAGGAGGCCAAGAGCCGACTCGTGGAGAGCCTCAAGGACGAGGCGCGCACCGATGCCGCCAGTTACGTCAACGAAATCATGGACGAGGCCAAACTCAACGCCAATGCACAGGCCAAGAAAATCGTCATACAGACTATTCAGAGAGTGGCCACCGAGACTGCCATCGAGAACTCCGTCAGCGTGTTCCATATCGACAACGACGAGGTGAAGGGACGCATCATCGGACGAGAAGGGCGCAACATCAGGGCTCTTGAGGCCGCCACGGGAGTGGAGATCGTGGTCGATGACACCCCAGAGGCTATCGTCATCTCTGCTTTCGACCCCATCCGGAGGGAAATCTGCCGACTGGCGCTTCACCAACTCGTGGCCGACGGGCGCATTCACCCGGCACGCATCGAGGAAGTGGTGGCCAAGGTGAAGAAACAACTCGACAACGAGGTCATCGAAATCGGAAAGCGTACTACCATCGACCTGGGCATCCACGGACTGCATCCGGAACTCATCCGCATCATCGGAAAGATGAAATACCGCTCATCTTACGGACAGAACCTCTTGCAGCACGCACGCGAGACAGCCAACCTCTGCGCCGTCATGGCATCAGAACTCGGACTGAATCCCAAGAAGGCGAAAAGGGCTGGACTGTTGCACGACATCGGCAAGGTGCCTGACGAGGAGAGCGACCTGCCACACGCACTCTATGGTGCCAAGATAGCAGAGAAATACAAGGAGAAGCCCGATATCTGCAACGCCATCGGAGCACACCACGACGAGATGGAAATGAATACGCTCCTCGCACCCATCGTGCAGATTTGCGACGCCATCTCCGGTGCAAGGCCCGGTGCAAGACGGGAAATCGTAGAGGCATACATCAAGCGTCTCAACGACCTTGAGGCCATCGCCATGAGTTACCCGGGTGTGACCAAGACCTATGCCATACAGGCCGGACGCGAACTGCGTGTCATCGTTGGCGCCGACAAGATGGACGATAAAGAGACCGAGGCTCTCTCGGGCGAAATCGCCAACAAGATACAGAACGAGATGACCTACCCGGGACAGGTGAAAATCACCGTCATCCGCGAGACACGCTCGGTGGCTTACGCCAAATAAGGTATCCATTATCATTCACCAACCACACATCGATGTTTGGCCAACGCCAACCTCAATGTGTGGTTTTTTTTGAAACTCATCTTCAGAAACTAGATCAACATGATGCAACTCTTCCATAACCCATTGTTCAGACACGTGGTGCTCTTCCTGGCCATCGTGCTGCTCATGGTGTTCTGCATTGACAAGTCGAGGCAGAACCAGCGCACCCGAAACGCACTCTACAACTGCATCTATGTGCTGTATGGCGCGGCAGTGCTCAAACTCATACAGGTGGTCGACCTGATGCTGCCACTCCACCTTGCCCTCTGCCAGACTGCGGGACTGTTGCTCGCCGTTGTTGCCACTCTCGCCTATTGGCGCTGGGTGAAGCCACAGCCCGACATCCCCTACAACAAGGTTTTCTATTGGATGGGGTGGGGCGTCCTGGCTTGTACGCTCTTGTTGCAGATGGCTTTCCTCTACCTCGCCCTCTTCACCAACCAAGGATAATAATAAGGATAGGGCACACTGTAACCAGTTGTCGGTCCGCCTCTATTTCCATCTACTTTATTGGCATGGCTCGTCTGTAGACGAGTGGCAAGTAAAAAGAAGGGTTCCCTTTGGCTCCTGAAAATGGAGCGAATACCAACTATATTAATATATAAAGAGGTGTGGCTGTGAACGCACACCGTTATCTGCCATCCACAACCACGGTTTTGCACACAAGCGGGTTTTTTCCTGTCAGTGTGCATCTTTTTTCGTAATCCCTTATGCCACAATAGTTCTCATGCAGCAGGACCTTCTGACCGTGAAAAAATGTAAAAAACAAATCATTAAAATACCTTAAAACCATTTTTTTTCATGCCACAACATGAGAGGAAAAACAGATAATTATATTATCTTTGTAACCGAATTCAGAGAACAAATTTATCAATTTACTGACTTGATATTTTAAAAAAGTTGACCAAAAAGGAAAACTTTTTTTTGATTAAGAATGGAAATGTTTTCCAAAACGAACGACAATTACCATGAGGGAATTTACTATTCTGAAGCGTGACGGTAAGCGAGACCGCTTTTCACTCGACAAAATCATGACTGCCATTATCAAGGCATTCCAGTCGGTTGGACAAGAAGTAGATTTGGGGTCTATCTCAAAGATACTCAGTCACTTGGACATTCACGACAACATCACCGTGGAGGATATCCAAAACGAGGTGGAGGAGGCCCTGATGAGAGAGGGACACTACCAGGTGGCCAAGTCTTTTATGCTCTACCGACAGAGGCATACCGAGGACCGGGAAACCATGGAGCGGTTGAAATTTTTGGCAGACTACTGTGATGCAGCCAACGCAGCCACAGGTTCGAAATATGATGCCAACGCAAATGTCGAGCACAAAAATATTGCAACTCTCATCGGGGAGTTGCCCAAGTCGAGTTTCATCCGGCTCAACCGCCGGTTGCTTACCGACCGCATCAAGAAAATGTATGGCAAGGAACTGGCAGACGAGTACCTCGACAAACTCTCGCACCATTTCATCTACAAGAACGACGAGACGTCGCTCGCCAACTACTGTGCCTCCATCACCATGTATCCCTGGCTCATTGGCGGCACCATGTCGATAGGCGGCAACTCCACTGCACCCACCAATCTCAAGTCGTTCTGTGGGGGATTCGTCAACATGGTGTTCATGGTGTCGAGTATGCTCTCTGGCGCATGTGCCACACCGGAGTTCCTCATGTATCTCAACTACTTCATCGGACTGGAATACGGGAAAGACTATTGGAAGGAGCCCGACAAGGTGGTCGACCTCTCCGTGAAACAGCGTACCATCGACAAGATGATTACCGACTGCTTCGAGCAGATAGTCTACTCCATCAACCAGCCCACGGGCGCACGCAACTACCAGGCCGTGTTCTGGAACATCGCCTACTACGATAAATTCTACTTCGAGAGCCTCTTCGGCAACTTCTACTTCCCCGATGGCTCACAGCCCGACTGGCCAGGACTGTCGTGGCTGCAGAAGAGATTCATGAAGTGGTTCAACCGCGAGCGCACCAAGGCTGTGCTCACTTTCCCCGTGGAAACCATGGCACTGCTCTGCAAGGATGGCGATGTCATCGACAAGGAATGGGGCGACTTCACCGCTGAGATGTATGCCGAGGGACACTCCTTCTTCACCTATATGAGCGACAATGCCGACTCGCTCAGTTCGTGCTGCCGCCTGCGCAACGAGATACAGGACAACGGCTTCAGTTACACACTCGGTGCTGGAGGTGTGTCGACAGGGTCGAAGAGCGTGCTCACCATCAACCTCAACCGCTGCATACAGTATGCCGTCAACCACCAACTCGATTATAAGGACTACCTCTCCGAAGTCATCGACCTATGCCACAAGGTGCAACTTGCCTACAACGAGAACCTCAAGGAACTCAAGGAGCATGGCATGCTGCCACTCTTCGATGCAGGATATATCAACATCGGCAGGCAGTATCTCACCATCGGTGTCAACGGACTCGTGGAGGCTGCGGAGTTCATGGGACTGAAGATCAACGACAATCCCGACTACCTCGAATTCGTGCAGACCGTGCTCGGACTGGTGGAGAAATACAATAAACTCTACCGCACGAAAGACGTGCTCTTCAACTGTGAGATGATTCCCGCAGAGAACGTGGGCGTGAAACACTCCAAGTGGGACCGCGAAGACGGATACTTCGTGCCGCGCGACTGCTATAACAGTTATTTCTATATTGTTGAGGACGACTCACTCAACATCATCGACAAGTTCAAACTCCACGGAGCACCCTATATCAAGCACCTCACCGGAGGGTCGGCGCTCCACATGAACCTTGAAGAACACCTCTCCAAGGCGCAATACAGGCAGTTGCTCAAGGTGGCTGCCAAGGAGGGATGCAATTACTTCACCTTCAACATACCCAACACAATCTGCAACGACTGTGGACATATCGACAAACGCTTCCTGAAGGAATGTCCGGAATGCCACTCCAACAACGTCGATTACATGACACGCATCATCGGCTACCTCAAGCGGGTGAGCAACTTCTCGGAGCCAAGGCAGCAGGAGGCCAACCGCAGGTATTATGCCACACCAGAGAAACTCTGAAAACCAATCATATCACACAACCTACACCAATAAAATAATTGAACAGATGTTGAAGTATGTCAACACGGGAGTCGTGTTCCAGGAAATTCCCGATGAGGTGACGCTGGCGGTAAACATCGCCAACTGCCCTTGCCACTGCCCAGGATGCCATAGCAAGTATCTGTGGGAGAACATTGGCAAGCCGCTCACGCCGATGGTCATCGACCAGATGCTGAAGCAATACGACTCCGACATCACTTGTATCGCCTTCATGGGAGGCGACTCAGAACCTACTTACATCAATGCGCTGGCACGTCATATCCACCGCGAGCATCCGCAATACCGTGTGGCATGGTATAGCGGGCGGCAGCGCATACCTTCAAGCGTGAAGAAATCGGATTTCGACTACATCAAGGTGGGACCTTATATCGCCCATCTGGGATGTCTCAAGGAGCGTACCACCAACCAGCGGCTCTACAAGAAAGCGTCGGGCGACGATTTCACCGACATTACATCGAGGTTCTGGAAATAGAATGGCTCACCCGGAACATCCAAGTGTGGCCATAGTATGTCCCAACTCCCTCTCGGTGATGGGACTGCGGCAACTGCTCGCCGGCATCAGCGCGCTGGTGAGTGTTGACGCGTATGCTTCGGTGGATGAATTGAAGGAAGCCGGCCCCGACAGATACCTGCACCTCTTCGTCGACATGGGGGTGCTCATGACCGACAGGAACTTCTTCCTCGAACGGCGCCACAAGACCATTGTTCTCACCACACAGGAGGAGCACGAGAAGGTGCTCTCCGAATTCCATTGCCTTTGCATCACGGGGTCGGAAAGCCATCTCGTGAGGGCGCTGCTTGCCCTCATGCAAAGGGGGCATGCCATGCATCAGACGCATCCGGAGGCCCGCATCCCCCGCAAGCAGACACTGCTCTCACCACGTGAGATAGAGGTGCTCGCGCTTGTCGTTCAGGGACTTATCAACAAGGAGATTGCCGACAGGCTCAACATCAGCCTTGCCACTGTTATCACCCATCGCAAGAACATCACCGAGAAACTGGGCATGCGCAGTGTCTCTGCGCTCACCATCTATGCTGTGATGAACGGATATGTGGATTTGGGGAAGATTTGATATGATTTAAAGCCATCTCCCTAAAAGATGGGCGAACCAGCCACGGAACTTCTGCCACGGTGTGCGGAACTGGTTCCATGTCTCTGGGGTAAGGTAGAAACTCTTTGCCTTGTCGTGTTCGAACATGTCGTTGAGTTGGCGTGTCACGCAGGAGTCGACAATTACCGCATTTTCCTCGTAGTCCCACCGCAGACTTCGTCCGTTGAGGTTGGCACTGCCCACAGTGCAGAACCTACCGTCTACCATGATGATTTTCGTGTGGTGGAACCCTGGCTCGTAAATCCATACATCGGCACCACGCTTCATCAGACTATGTGCGTTGTAGAAGCCGCAGTCGGGGGTCAGGGGAATGTCGCTTTTCGCCGATACCATGATTTCCAGTTTCACCCCTCTCTTCAGCGCATTGCGCAGCGCTTTCTTCACGCTGTGGGTGAGGGTGAAATAGGGGTTGACGAGTTTGATGCTGTCGCGGGCGTCGTTGATGGCATCTACATAGAACTTCCGGATGATTCTATTGCTCACACGTGGCTCGCGGTTGATAATGCCTACCATCTTCTTGCCCTTGCTGGCAGTGGTGTCGGGTTTCAGGTCATGGAAATAGTCACCGCTGGTGGGGGTCAGCCTGAAGTATTTGGGATTGTCGGCCAACCGTTCCTTTGTCACTTTCTCCCAGATGCGCATGAAGATGCGCTGCAGGGTGTTCACCTCCTCGCCCTCGATGCGGCAGTGCATGTCGCGCCATTCTCCCACCACCTCAGTGCCATTGATGTAGTAGTCGGCCACGTTCATCCCGCCAGTGTAGGCTATCTTGCCGTCGATGACCACAATCTTGCGGTGGTCGCGCGAGAACACATGGTTGATCCATGGGAAACGGATGGGGTCGAACTCCTCTATCTGGATGCCTTTCTCACGGATGGCCTGCAGGTGGTGCTTCAGTAAGGGCTGGTTGTTGGAGTCGTTGCCGAAACCGTCGAAGAGAGCCCTCACCTCCACGCCTTCCTTGGCTTTCTCGGCGAGCAGGTCGAAGAGCAGGTTGGCAATGGAGTCATTGCGGAAGTTGAAATACTCCAGGTGTATGCTGCTGCGGGCCTGGCGGATGGCCTTGAACATGTCGTCGAATTTCTCCTGACCCGTCATGAGCAGTACCACGCTGTTGTCATTGGAGAAGGTGACACCTTCCTTGCGCAACTGTGCCACAAGGAGGGAGTCGCTGCGTTGGGCCACGGCGCATGTGGCTATGCATAGTGCGAGAAGAAGTATGGCGTTTTTGTGTCTCATTTCCAATAATAATCCCTTTTTTACTGCAAGGTTATAGCATGCAGCGGTAGTGGTCTACGATGCCGAGAAGGTGGCGCTGCTGGTCTACCACCAGTACGGTATGCACCTTGTGCTTGTTCATGATGCGCTGTATCTCTGTCACCTTCGTCTCTGGCGACACGCATTTCGGCGAGCGTGTCATGATGTCGCCTACTGTCTTGTCGAAGAATTCGGCTTGCCAGCGTTCCATGGCGCGGCGGATGTCGCCATCGGTAATCAGTCCCTCCACCTTGCCGTCGCGGAGCGACACGCCCAGACCGAGTTTTCCCTTGCTCACGTGGATGATGGCCTCGCCCAAGTGCATGTCGTCGGGGATGATGGGCAGGTCGTCGCTCTTCATCACATCGCGGGCGGTGGTGAGGAGGCGCTTGCCCAACTCGCCGCCGGGATGGAACTGTGCGAAGTCGTGGGGCTTGAAGTCGCGCACCTCCATCAGTGCCACGGCCAGGGCGTCGCCCATCGCCAGAGCGGCGGTGGTGCTGCTCGTCGGGGCGAGGTTGAGGGGGCACGCTTCTTTTTCTACCCTCACCAGGATGTGGGCGGTGGAGTATTTGGCAAGGAGAGAATCGGGGTTGCCCGTCATGGCGATGATAGGCACGTTCATGTGCAGCACGATGGGGATGAACCGCAGCAACTCATCGGTCTGCCCCGAGTTGCTCAGGGCGAGCACGATGTCGTCGGAGGTTATCACCCCCAGGTCGCCGTGATATACGTCGAGGGGGTTGATGTAGAACGCCGGTGTGCCGGTGCTCGAGAGCGTGGCGGCAATCTTCGCACCGATGTTGCCGCTCTTCCCCACGCCGGTCACGATCACCTTGCCGTGGCAACGGTAAATCATTTCTACGGCGTGGTCGAACGACTCGTCCAACTGGCCTATGAGGTCGGTAATGGCTTGTGCCTCGTCGCGCAGGCATTGCGAGGCGTATTTCCTGCTCAGCAGCAGGCGTTCGTGGATGGTGTTCATGCGTCTACTTGTAGTTTTCTGTTTTCTATAACAACGAGGCGACGACATCGCCAAGATGCGACAGCGGCAGCATGTTGGGGCCGTCGCTCAGCGCGTGGTCGGGGTCGGGATGGGTCTCAAAAAAATAGCCGGTGGCACCGAAGGCCTTTGCCGCCAATGCCATCTGCGGCACGAAACGGCGGTCGCCACCCGTCGTGCCGTTGCTGCCGCCGGGGCGCTGAACGCTATGCGTGCAGTCCATCACCACACAGGGCACGATGTCGAGCATATCGGCGATGTTGCAGAAGTCCACCACGAGGTTGTTGTATCCATAGATGTTGCCGCGCTCCGTAAGCCACACCTCTGTGGCACCGGCGTCGAGGGCTTTCTCCACGGGGTAGCGCATGTCTCTGCCACTGAGAAACTGTGCTTTCTTGATGTTTACCACACGACCGGTACGGGCTGCGGCTGCCAGCAGGTCGGTCTGACGACACAGAAACGCGGGTATCTGCAGCACGTCGGCTACCTCGCTGGCTGGCTTTGCCTGCCAACTCTCATGGATGTCGGTGAGAATCCTGAGACCGTATCTCGATTTCACGTCGGCGAGCATCTGCAAGCCTTTCTCTAGTCCTGGACCCCGAAACGATGCCACCGAAGTGCGGTTGGCCTTGTCAAACGACGACTTGAAGATGATGTCGATGCCCAGACGGGCATTCAGTGCCACTATCTCCTCAGCCACCTCTTTCAGCAGCAGTTCCGACTCTATTACACACGGGCCGGCGATTATCACCGGTTTTCCGTTTTTTTTCATTCCTTCTTTCATCATTATCTATTCTTTTTTGCAAAGGTACGATTAAGCGAGCGGAAATCCAAATTTTATTTGGAATTTCCCGAGCGTGAGTACCTTCGCTGCGAAGCAGCAAAGTACGATTAAGCGAGCAGAAATCCAAATTTTATTTGGAATTTCCCGAGCGTGAGTACCTTCGGCCGCAGGCCAAAGTTCAATTAAGCGAGCGGAAATCCGATACTCAATCTTCAATCATACAAAGTCAAGACTCAATCTTCTCAACAATGAGTTCAACAGAGTCGTCTTCAAGAGAATTGAACTTGTCATAATGAATATGCGTGCCAGGCTCTTCATTTGCCATTGCCACAAACTGCTTGGCCAACGACAACAGTCCTTCTCTGTTTGCTGACAGTGTCACCGTATGACCATCATAACCAACGCTGATGGTGAATCCATCTATCCATTCTATGTCCATGAACAATTCCTCTTTTATTGAAAGTAAACATATTGTCACCACTTCAATACAGCCTTTTGTGGATTTTAATCTCACATCTCTGTTCAAGCAGAAGAGAAAAAATAATACCATTATGCCATGGCCTTAACTGAAAAGGTTTTGTATGCAAAAATAGAGAAGTTCTATGGAAAAACAAAATCTGATACAGAGATTTCCATTCTTTTTCTTACCTTTGCAAGTATAGTGCAAATCTAGAGCAGAACCACCATGCTATATTGGTTGATTCCGAGATGCAGCCTGTTAATGCAATAAGATGAAGGCAAACAAGATAATATGTTGCTTGATGCTGGCGTTGGGCATGGTGCTGCCTGCCAGTGCTCAGTATTTCTCCAAGATGCGTATCATGGAGAAGGATTTTTGCGACACCATCCCCATTGAGTTCCGTGGCGGCAGAATCATCATCCCTGTGGAGATAGAGGGGCGCACCCATCAGTTTGTTTTCGACACTGGCTGTAGCGTGGGTCTGGTGTTTACCGACCGTGCTGTCACACTGAAAAAGAAGTTTGGTATCTCTCTCATAAACGATGCCGCCAATCATGTGCGTCTTAGGGATGTGAAACGCATCCCCGAGATGCATATCGGGCATGTCACCGTCAGAAACTACCGGGTCACCCTTACTCCCGAACAAAGTATGGTCAACACTGAATACGACTGTCGGCAGATTGTTGGTTGCATCGGCAGTGACCTTATCTCCAAACATCGCGCCGTGAAAATTGACACCGAAAAAGGTATAATGGTCATTACCGACCGGCATGGTGTCTTTGACCATGAAGAGGGTTTCCGTATCCCGTTCAAAGATATACGTGTGCCGTATCTGCAAGTGTCAACTCGTGCTGACAAAAAGCGATGGTGTATGTTCGACACAGGTTCTCCTAATTTTCTCGACGTGCGTAGCAAAGACATCACCGATGCCAACACCCTCGACACTGCCGTAGGGAGCATCACTGCAGGCATCTACGGCAAGACCGATGAAGAGCGTGTGATGATGCTTTGTCTTGACAGTCTTTGTATCGGCGGTTGCGTGTTTCGTCAGGTGACAACCAACCTACAGTCGGCCAATGATTTAGTCCTGGGCAGTGCTGTCTTGAAATACGGTTCGATGGTCATCGACTACAACACGCACCAGATGATATTCAGCCCATATCATTATGACAATGGCGTGATGGTGGCAAACACGTTCAGGGATTTTGTGATGATGCTCCGCGAGGATGATAATCTTTATGTCACTCTTGTGTGGAGCAAGAGCCATCCGTATGCTTTGGGGTTACGTTTGGGCGACCGCCTGACCCGTATCGACGGCATCGATGTCAGTGGCAACCCCTGTGCCTACATGAACCTCGCCTCCGGCAATCACATCCTCACATTTACCAGTGCTCAAGGAGAGGTAAAAGAGATACCGATAGAAAAGTAAATACCATTGTAAAGCATAGATAACAGTCCAAACCTCAATTGTCGTGCAAGTCGAATGCAGACGAAAGTTTACTTTCAGTATGCTGAGGCACCGCCGACAATAAACCTCAAACCTCAAACCCCAAAATCTCCCTCACGGCATCCAGCAGGGCATTGGGCTGGTTGGTATTGATACGCACCGATGCCTTGCATCCGGCTCGTTCTCCCGCTTCCACGTCGCGCTGACTGTCGCCAATCATATACGACTCCGCCAGATTGATGTTCCACTCTTTCGCGGCTTGCAGGAGCATGCCGGGAGCAGGTTTCCTGCAGTCACATTTCACTTTATATTCTTTGCGCTCCTCGGGATAGCCGCCATCGGGATGATGCGGACAGAAGTAGATGGCGTTGACATAGGCATGCTCATGGCCCAGCATGGTTTCCATGGTGGCGTGGATATCATCCAGTTCTTCCAGAGAGCAGAGGTTACGGGCTATGACGGGTTGGTTGGTCACAACAATCGCGAGGAAGTCGCTGCCGTTGATGAGGCGGATAGCCTCGCCAGCGCCTTCGATGAGCCGCAGTTGGTCGGCCCGATGCAACAGGCCTATCTCCTCGGTGATGGTGCCGTCGCGGTCGAGGAAAATGGCAGGACGGAGATTCTGGCGGTTTCGCCTTGCCACGGTGCCGTTTTCTACGTCGGCACATACGGCGTGATACCTGTCGGGGGTGCCCATGTCTTTGATGTACTCGAAAGAAACATATCCATATAGCCGCATCCCTTTTTCCAGACAACGGGGCAGCACGTCTTTTTCTATGTGGCTCTTTCTGCCCTTTTCTATCTCTTCGAGAATCCGTGGCGAAAAAATAAACAGCGAGGCATTCACCATGTTGTGGCTGATAAGCCCTTCTGCGTGTGGCTTGAGGAGAAAGCGCCTCACTCTTCCCTCTGCATCGATATCTACGAGGTCGGAGTCGTAGGGATGGTCGTTGGGATGGACGAAGAGCGTGGCATCAGCATGGTGATGGTTATGGAAATCGAGCATGGCGTGCATGTCGATGTCGACAATGGTGTCACCATAAAGCACGAAAAAATCGTCTTGAAGCAAGTCTTTTAACATCCCCAGTGCACCCGCAGTGCCCATAGGGTGCTCTTCCCTGAAATAGGTGATGTGTGCCCCCCAGCGTTTGCCGTCACCGAAATAGGCCTCTATCTGGTCGCCCAGATATCCCGTAATGAAGATGAAGTCGGAGAGCCCGTGCCGAAGGCAAAGTTCCAGTTCGTGTTCGATGATGGGTTTTCCAGCCACCGGAATCATACCTTTGGGTATCTCGTTGTTGACGGAGGCGATGCGTGTGCCCTGACCTCCTGCTATGATGACCGTCTTCATGGTTCGTTACTCTTTTTGCCGAAAAGATTCTCTTCCACGATGCAGCAGATGATGTGCCCAATGAGGGTCTGGCATTCCTGTATGCGTGGGGTGGAGCGGCTGGGAATCTTTACTACATAGTCCCATGTGTCCATGTCGCAGGGTTGGCTTCCTACAAGTGCCACCGTGGTGACGCCGCGTTGGCGGCAGATATCGATCGAGGTTACCAAATTGCGTGAATTCCCCGAGGTGGAGATGCCGATGAACACGTCGCCTTTCACCGCATTGGCTTGCAATTGGCGTGAGAACACCATCTCATAGCCGTAGTCGTTGCCGATGGCGGTGATGATGGAGGTATCGGTAGTGAGGGCGATGGAAGGAATGGCAGGACGGTCGAAGAAAAATTTGCTTACCATCTCACCTGCCATGTGCTGTGCATCGGCGGCACTGCCGCCATTTCCCGCCCATATCACTTTGTTGCCTCTCTGATAGGCTTCGGTGCATACGAGGGCTATCTGGCTGATGGTCTCTATGGCTTTGGGGTCGTGGAGGAGTGCTTCTTTCACCCTGACCGACTCGCTGATATGTTGTCGTGTGACAGATATGATATCCATTTCGTTACATTTTGTTGACTTTGTCGGTGGGATAGATTTTCCAACTTTGTGCACCGCCTTCGCTGAAGTTGAAGTGCATGATATGACCGTCGAGGGCTGTCAATGCATCGGCCACGGCTTGTTTGCGTGTGGGGTCGACAAAGAAAAAGATGAACCCTCCACCACCGGCGCCCGAGATCTTGCCGGCTTGCGCACCGGCTTCCATGGCCACGTCGATGGTTTTCCTGATGGCATTGCTCGTGATGCCCGAAGCCATCTTTTGCTTGTTCTTCCACTGCTCTTGCAAAATGTCTGCCATGGTGCCGATGTCGCCCTTGAGCAATGCCACTTTGGTGTCGATGGCACTCTGCTTGATGAGATGCATGGCTTCGATGGCCTCTTGGTTGCCTTCTCGGGTATTGCGTTGTTGCTCGGAGATGATTTCTGCCGACAAGCGTGAGCGTCCTGTGTAATAGAGCAGCATCGATGCTTCCAGTTCGTCTTTTATCC
Organism: uncultured Prevotellaceae bacterium; assembly: GCA_900315455.1. GTDB lineage: Bacteria > Bacteroidota > Bacteroidia > Bacteroidales > Bacteroidaceae > Prevotella. Next base: position 24,444 of record OMZE01000006.1, read on the forward strand.
ATCGTTTGATTTTCAATGGATTGACGATAGTCAGGTCATTGGCATGAAACTCGATGAAATTGAACCCGCCGAAGGCGGCAGCAAACTGGTCTTGTCTTCCTCCGTCAAAAGCCAGGTCATGACGCTCGATGACGAAAGCCGTTTTTGCCAACTCGTAATCGCCAAGAGGCAGGTTGTGCCACTCGGCGAATGCTTTGAGGATGCAGACTACCATGGTAGACGAGGTTCCCAATCCCGAACCTATGGGAGCATCGTTGTGCGTGGTGATACGCATGGAGAGCGGAGGCAGGTCGAAATCGCTCACCACTCTGTTGTACACGCCTTTGATGAGCGAAGCCTTGCCGTCGATGTCAAGACGGCGTTGGCTCTTCAAGGTCTCATGCACTCCCGAGTCCCAGGAGTGTATCTCTATCATGCCGTTGTCGGTCTCTTCGATGGTACAATAGGCATAGAGGTTGATGGTGGCATTGAGTACCAGACCGCCGTAGAGGTCACAGTAGGGCGACACGTCGGTGCCGCCACCTGCCAACCCCAAACGCAGTGGGGCTTTACTTCTGATAGTCATGTTTGTTTATGTTTTGTTTTTGTCGAGAAGTGTTTTTTAAAGATGTGATGAGGCAAGAGCAGAAGATAACGTATTTTCTGTATGCCGGGCAGGGGGCACTTTGCCGCGAGGCAGTCAATCATCAATGAATGTCTGTAGTCTGTGTATGATGTCCTGCCAGTCGTATTCGACGAGTTGTTCTTGCTTCACTTTCGGGCGCTCTTCGAGAGTGCGCAGGATGGCTTTTTGCCAGTTGGCCACCTCGTAGCCTTCCACCGTGGTGGCTCCGTCTTTACCTTTGGCTACTTCTATCATCGCGGTGTTGTGCGCGGTGACGACAGGACAGCCACAGCGTAGTGCTTCGAGTTGGGGCATGCCAAAACCTTCTGTTAAGGCAGCGGAGACGAAACTGTCGGCGGTATTGTATAGTTCGAGCAACTCGCGGTTGGAGAGATAGCCGCAGAAAATCACTGCTTCTTGGGGGAAGTCGGGTGCCTCGACCACTGTCCGCAGGTCGGAGTTGCGCCATCCTTTGCCGCCTACGACAACCAGTTGTATTTGGTGCTTGCGGTAGAGTTCGGGGATGACGCTGAGTAGGAAGGCGAGGTTCTTGCGGGGTTCCAATGACCCTACGAAGAGCAGGAAGCGGCCTTTGATGCCGTGCTTTTTGCGGATGGCGGCTTTCTGTTCCTCGTTGAGGTGCAGTTCGTAATACATCCTGCGGTCGGCAGCGTTGCCCACAAACAGTTCCTTGCACCGCCGTTTGGGGAAGTACTCGTCTACCTTGTCGCGGGTGTAATAGGAGTTGGCCCACAATTTGTCGGCTTTCTTTATGGCTCGGGCAAAGAAGTAGCGTGTCGCCAGGCGGTTGGTCCACGACATGGTGTCGCGCATCTCGATGTGCACCACGTCGTGCACGGTCACCATGGTGCGGGTGCGGTGGGGGAGGCCAAAGGGCAGATGAGGTACGGGTGCATAATAAAGGTCGGCCTTCAGTTTGCGGCAGAGCCAGGGCATCAGAAACTGGATGTTCACAATGTTGGGCAACCATTGCGGACAATAACGTGAATAGTCGTGCAGTTTGAGGTTGGGTAGCGTCTCGCCTATCTCCACCTTCGGGTCGAGCCCCGAGGGGAGTATCACGTGGAAAGTGTCTGCAGGCCGCTGCCGTGCCCATTCTGTCAGGGCGCAGCACATGAAGGTGGTGATTCCGGCGGCATTTTTCGACCATACCCGGCCGTCGATGACGATGTTCATGCTGTCAGGTGTTTGTTCTTACGAAGAGTTGTTTCATCATCGTCCACTTGTCTGTCAGCGACACATGGGGGTTGAACCACAGTGTTTGCCTGAGCAGTGGGTGGACGATACGGTAGAGATAGTATTTCCAGCGCGGACTCGACAGTTTGAAGTAGATATACTGGCTCTTCTGCTGGCGAAGGCAGTCGCGCAGGAATTGCGATTGCTTGCCCGTTTTGCCACCCTCGCCCTCCAGGTGCACGATGCGCGGACCGCGGAGCAGGATGTTGTCGTAGCCAGCCTTATGGAACCGAAGTTCCATCTCCGTCTCCTCGCTGTACATGAAGAAGGCGGGGTGGAAGGCACCGCAGCGGTCGAGCACGTCGCGGCCTACGAAGAGGTCGGCTCCAGTCACATAGTCTACCTTCATCCAGGTGTCGGGGAGGACGGTGGGGTGGGGGTGATAGCAGTGCAGCGCCTTCTTAAGGGGGGTGATGAGTAAGTGGTTGATGTCATCGCGCATTTTCGGGAATGGTCCGTAGGAATGGATGGGGGTTCCCTGGCGGTCTTCGAGTACGCAGCCCAGTGCTCCCAAGCGCCCGTCATACTGGCACGCGAAGTCGTAGAGCATCTTGATGGCGTTGTTGCGGAGCAGGGTGTCGGAGTTGAGGAAGAAGATATACCGCCCACGGGCATGTTTCAGACCGTAGTTGTTGCCCTTGCCGAACCCCAGGTTCTCCCCTGTGGGCAGGAAGGTGATGCGGTGGTCGGTGGAGAGTGCTTCTGCCGACCCGTCGGTGCTGCCGTTGTCTACCACGATTACCTCGTAGTCCACATCATGGGTCTGTGCCTCGATGCTGTCGAGACAAGGCTGCAACACGTGCAGCGTATTGTAGTTGACGATGATGACGGAGACGTTGGGAACGGGAGTCATAGTTCAAAAACAGGGTTGCCGTGACGGCGGATGCCATAGTTTACCACATAGTTGAAAATCACGAACAGCACCACGTCGATGGTCAGGGTGGCAGTGAGGTTGAGTTTCAGCCCAAACGTGAAGAGGATGTTGATGGCGGCAAAGAGCAGTGCCACGGCGAGGATGATGATAAGCGACTGGTGCTGGCTCATGCCCGAGCGCATGAGTTTGTGATGGATGTGGTTCTTGTCGGCTTGGAAGAGCGGACGGCGGTGGTAGGTGCGCATGAGCACCACCCTCACCACATCAAACATCGGCACGATGAGCATGGTGATGGAGAGGATAAGCCCGTCTTTGTGGTAACTCATCACCATGGGATTGTTCATGGCAAACTTCACGAAGAGGAAGCCGAGGATGAAACCCAGGGTGAGGCTGCCGGAGTCGCCCATGAAGATTTTGCGGTTCTTCGACGGGTCGCCCAACACGTTGAAGTAGAGGTAGGGAATGAGCACGCCCATCAGTCCGGAGATGAGGATGGAGTAGGTGAAGAGGTTCTCGCGCATGAAACAGGCGAGGAAACCGCCAAGGGCAAGGAACGACAGACCACCTGCCAGACCGTCGATGCCGTCGATGAGGTTGATGGCGTTGTCGATGAATACGATGAGAAACACGGTGATGCAGGCCCCGGGCCAGAACGCTATCTCGTGGATGCCGAGGAAACCATAGAGGTCGTTGATGTAGAGCCCGGAGGCGGGAAGCAACGAGGCAGCGATAATCTGTACCACGAACTTTGTCTTCGCCCCAAGGCCGATGAGGTCGTCGATGATGCCGATACCGTAGATTAATATCAGGCTGATGAAAAAGGTGCAGGTCCAGAGGCTGATGGTTACATGTTCTTGACCGGTGACATTGTCCATCACGAGGATGGCCAGCAGGAAGGCGAGGAGCATGCTGGGCATGAAACTGATGCCGCCCAGGCGGGGAATGGCGTTCTTGTGCAACTTCCGCGCGTTGGGGATATCATAGATGTTCTTGCGCTTGCAGAAATTCATAATCTGGGGAATCATGATAAATCCGCAGGCAGCACTTGCTATCAGGGCTATGATGATGATAAGTATATGGTAGGTCATTCCAATCAAATATCTGTAGTGTGTTTTCGAGTATCGAGGGCGGCGCTTGCCATCAGGCAGAACTGTCCTCCTTTTATATTTATAACTGAATTATTCATGCATTATTGTTTGAAGCAGAAAATAATGTTTCGCGCTCTTTGCGTCTTTTTCGGGGGATTTGATATCGGAATCAAAAAAAATGGCTAATTTTGCATGTAAACCAACGACAATGTCCGATGAAAGATACTGCTGCCCCCATCAAAATAGTGCCCATCAGTCCCGACCCCAGCGGAAGGGTGGATGGTATCAGTACCTACTGCCACGCCCTCTCGCAACTCTTTGAAGACTGTGAGGAGGTAAGGGTCACACCGCCCTTGAACTGCAAGGTGAGGGAGTCGAGACTGGTCAACTTTGTCTTCGGATGGCACTCGCTCTACACCACGATGAAGGCGACAAAGGCCGATGTGGTGCATGTCAACGGGTATACGGCTTTCAACGTGTTCCAGTCGTTGGTGATGGCTCGCCTGTTGCGCAAGCGCATTGTCTATACCGCCCATTGGCATCCCTTCAGGATGCTGAGAAGACCGTTGTTGGGAAAGGTGTTCTTCTATGTGATGATAAGGCCGTTTTTGGGTCTTCCCCATAGGATAGTGACCATCAATTCAGAGGATACGGCGTTTTTCAGTTTCGCCAAGCACAAGGTGAGGCGCATACCCCATTGGAACCGCTTCAAGGCTAGCGAACTGCCTGCTCCAGTGGAGAAAGACAAACGTATGGTGCTCTTCATCGGGCGTTTCAATGCGTTCAACAAGGGCTTCGACTATCTCTACCACCTGCCAGAAGGGGAATACGACATCCACTGCGTGGGACGGGGAGAGGTAGACGTGCGTTCCGACATGACCATACACACCAATATCCCCGACGAGGAACTGAGGGCGCTCTACGCCAAGGCTTCGCTGGTGGTTATACCGTCGATGTATGAGGCTTTCTCGTATGTGGCTCTTGAAGCGCTCACCTTGAACACGCCGGTGCTGATGTCCGACAGGGTGAGGATAGCCGACTACCTCGGCGAGTGCCAGGGGGTGGAGGTCTTCCCCTACGGCGACTACGACGCCTTTGTGCAAAAGGTAGCCACCCATATCGGTTCTCCGGTCGACAGGGATAAGGTGCTCGATATCTTCAGTCCCGATAATATCAGAAAGCAGTATATTAAGGTATATAGGGAGAGTATGGGGAGTAAATAGGATTTCTTTGTCTCCAATTATTTATCTCGCTTTCCATTGTTTTTTTCTTCTCCATTACAGAGTGGTGATGGCATCACTGTTCTCCGGTGGGGCCTGTGGCGTATGGGAACGGTCGGCACCGATAAAGAAGCCCAGGCCTATGCGCTGCTGGCAAACCAAAGTGGTGAAGAAGGTGAACTGGATGACGTTGACGATGCTCATCATCACGTTCTCCTGGAAGAACTGCAGGGCAAGCACATAGACAACATACACATAAAGGCATTTCCCCACGCTGTTGCCGTTGCGCGCCATGCGGTAGGCCAGGCCGCTGAATACGCCGTAAAACATGGCGAAGAGCGCTACCCCCTTGTACTTGAAGTCTTCGAAGAAAGGCTGGAAGACGGTGTAGACATTGGTGGGCAGGGGTACCCACACAAATTCCTGAATCTTGGCATTCACCTCATAATCACCGCCAAACCGGTTGAGAAACATGTAGATGGTTTGGAACGTATGCGAGCCCAACTGTGGGGTGAGGTCTTCTTCCACATACTCGAAAGCCACGGCGGGCGAGAGCACGTAGATGGCAAAGAAGTCGAGGAACGTCAGGTCCTCGTTGGGGTCGGCGTCCTCACGGTAAGACCTCGCGGTGGTGAAGAGGAAGAACACCAGTATGAGCACTGCCGAGGAGATGAGGATAGACCGCATCTTGATGACTCGCTTCTCGTAGAGCACGAAGAGCACGCCGGCGAAGAGGAAGAAAAGCATACCCTTCTCCATGATGGCGAAGGCACTCATCAGACTGGCGATGATGATGGTGATGAGTTGCCACAACGGCACCTTCGGGTAACGCCAGAGTCCCACCACGAGCAGCACTTGGTTGAGCACGTAGGAATAGTTGAGGAAACCGTAGTTCTCGTCACCATACACCGCCAGCATACGGATGTTGTTGAGCATGTCGGAACTGTCGAACATCATCACCACCTGCATAATCTTGTAGAGATAGAGTGGGGTGATGACCATCGAGATGACATAGAACAGGTTGAAGAGTGCCTGGTTGATGTCGGGGATGTCGCTCAGTGTCTGGCCGGTATGGCCTCTTGGCAACACGTAGTAGGTGACCAAGGCCGAGGCACAGAAGATGGGGAGCCACAGGGCAAGGCAGGAATGGAACTGGTTGCCGAGAGGGTCGAGAAGGTCGCCCTGAAACAGGAACATCACCTCGATGGCGAGCCAGATGACGGTGGTAATTGTCCATGGCGAGAAGATGTCGCCCAACTTGAAGAACAGGAAGGCGGCAAGCAGCAGACTCATGATGATGATAAGGATGATGTCCATCTATGCCTTGGTTTTGTATTCTTTGTATTTGCGGAGCCCTAATGCCCACCAACTGACGAAGACAGTGGCGAGGAAGAGGAAAGCGAGGGAGTAGCCGAAAGTGGAGGGACCCGCCGACTGGTGGGGTACGGTGGCGTTCTTCAGCACGGCAAACTTGAAGGAGAACTTGTCGACGATGGCCTTCGCGCGGATATATTGCTCACATTCACGCGAATACGACTCAAAGGTGTGCTCATACTCCTTGAGCAGGTGGTCTTCCATCGACGAGGCCTTGGGCGACGAGAGGTCGGCGTGGGTGTCGGCAAAGCGGGTGTATTCGTCACGGGCTTTCTCGTAGCGTTGCTTGGCTTGCTCCATCTTCGAGGCAGCGGTCATCAGGTCGCGGAAAGCGCGCAGGCGGGAGTGCTCCACCAACCGGTGCTGCAAGTGCTGGCGCACAGAGTCGACGAGCATCGCTGCCACCAGAGGGTCCTGGTCGGTCACCTGCAAGACGATGGTGCCGTATTTAGAAGACACCTTGGAGCGGATGCTGCCGCGGATGATTTCCGTCACCCGCTCTTCTTCAGTGAGGGTGTCGCTGGAGAAAGCCTTGGCGAATTGTTGCCACCACGACGGCTTGTGGTGTCGGAGGATATAGTGGTAATAGTCGGTGCCATAGCCCTCTACCCGCACGTGTTTCATCTCGTCGATGAACGACGGCGAGGTGACTAGTCGGTAGTAGACATCGGGAAGCCGGACACCCTGGCGCTCGTTGATGGCTCCTTTCGCCCAGGAGGCGAAGGCGTTGAGGCCGAGCAGCAGGTCCGACTCCTTGTGCTCGTCGGCAATCTTCACCTGCGCGCTGTAGGTGTTGGGGATGCCGGCGCATATCACGAAGGCAGCGGCAATGGCGACGGCCCACGCAAGCACGTAGGCACGCCAATGGCGTGTGCACTCGCTCCATGCGCTCCAGGAGCCTTGGCTGTGGGATGACTGGTCTGCGGGCATGGTGGCGGTTTACTCCAAGACGAACACTTGCCGGCGCTTCTTCCACATCAGGATGAGCACCCTGAGGGTGGCACCGAGAAACATGAACAATGTCATCATCACCAGTTTCGACTTGTTGATGTGCTTCACGGGCACAGAGGCCGACTGTACCACGGTGAATGCCGGTGTGTTCTCCTGTACCTTGGCTTTCGACAACTGCAACTGTTCGTAAACCTGAGTGTAGGCGTTGTATTTCAACTGCATGTCGTTCTCAAGGTCTTCCTGCTTCGACTTGAATGTCTGCAACATCAGTTCCTGGTTGGCGTCGGAATAGGCGGCGTATTGCTGGCGGGCCTTCACGTACTGCTCACGGGCTTCGGCAAAGAGTTTCTCCATGTAGGCAAGGTCGTTGCGGGCTTTCTGCGTGCGATACTGCGTGATGAACGTCTGGAGGCGCTCACGCACCGAGTCGGCCATCGTGGCTGATACCACGGGGTCTTGGTCGGTCACCTCGATGGTGATGACGCTGGTCTTCTTGTCTACGGAGCAGTCGATGTTCTTGCTGATGCTGTTGGCGATGTCGAACTGGTCTTTGGTGAGCCTGAAGGGGTCTACCTTCGTGCTGTCGGTAGAGTAGAAACTGTCGTCGGTCTTCACCATCTCCACCAACTTCTTCAGCCATTTGGTAGGCGCCATGTACCATGCCTCACGGGTGTGGTTTTTCAGGTAGTCGAAATAGTCGGTCGTCACACTGCCGTCTTTCGTCGTCACCCTCGCGGGGAAGAGGTCGACGATGAAGTCGGTAGACTGAATGAGGTCGGGGTAGAGTTCGGGATAAATGGCGTCGTTGGTCTTGCTGAAGTCCATGTTCATGCCTACCATCGATGCCAGCGACGAGATGTTCGACGTGAGGCTGTTGCTCGTGGCTGTCTCAGGGGCAAGCATCACCGATGCCTTGTACTCCTTGGGCGTACCGAAACTCACGGCAAGTCCCAGGATGGCCGAGGCAATCAGAAACACCGACATCATCAGTTTGTCGTTGCGGATGGCCTTGAGCAGGCCGATGAAATCGATGACAATTTTCTTTCTATTTCTTTTTTCTTCCATATGGCAAAAATATATTTCAACATAGGGTTACAGAGCCACAGAGGTATAGGACTCTGCAATTAGATAACGGCGTTTGTGGCCACCGGCTTTCGGTGTATGTCATTGTAGCCAGATGCCGTGGGCTGTGCCCCGCATGATGCGGCGGTATTGCAGCAGGTTGACGAGAAGCCCCGGCAGGTTGACGACAATCATCACCGCCACGATGGTCTCTACGCTCGGACTCACACCCACTGCTGCCCAGGTAAGGGGCACGAACACCACCGCTGCCGAGAGGGTAAGGATGAGTTGCATCGTGAGGGCTCCCATACCGTTGAGGTAGAAGGAGTAACTCATGCTCTCCAGGATGACGAACATGTATATGGCCATGAGCACGCTCAGCATGAATGGTATCTCTACGTCGCCCACCCATATCTTGTAGACTGGTCCGGAGATGAGGGTCATCAGCGCGAGGGTGGCTGCCACTGCCAACATGATTTTGTCCATGCTCTGCCTCGACTTGGTAATCCATGCCTTGTCGCCCCGCTCCCAGGCATCGGTAGTGGCAGTCCAAAAGGGCGTACTGACGATGGTGAAGAGCATCATCACGATGCTGAAGTAACGGTAGGCTATCTGGTATGGAGTCACCATGGCAGGGTCGAAGAGCCTTGATATCAGGATGTTGGATGTCATGAAAAGCAGTATGCTCGCTATTTGCAACACGAAAAACTTCACACCGATGCTGAAGAGTCCCTTCACCGACTGAAGGTCGAAGAACTTCATGGCAGGGCGTAACTCGGGGTAGCGCACGTAGAAGGTGTAGGGATAGGCGAGCAAATAGGCCACCAGTGGGGCGCAGGTGTTCACTATGGCCACCTGCATCAGCGACCGGCTGCCCGAGAGATATACGGCGTAGGTGCCGACGAGGGCGAGCGTGTGGCCTATGGTGACGAGCAGGTTGTTGACAGCGGGCAGTTGCAGTCCAAGGTATAGATTGCCAATGAACTTGAAGATGAATGTAGACGACACGAAGATGATGGATACAACAACCACCTGCGTGAGGTCGTCTACCTTGCCGGGGTCGACATTGAGGAATGCGTAGAGGTCGAAGGCATGTGTCAGACCGATGGCAACGAGCATCACGGGGATGATGATGGCGACGAGCATCACGAAAGTGGAGGTGACGCATTGGCACGCCTGCACGGTGTCGCCGTGGGCCAGGTGGGTGGCAAGTTTGTTGCGCATACCGTTGCCCAGACCGATGTCGAGGTTGTCGATCCAGATGAGCATCGTGCTCACGGTAATCCAGATGCCGTTCTTGTATTCGCCCAGGCAGTGGAGGGTGACAGGCACGAGGAGCAGGGTGACCAACCCCGACCATCCCTTGATGAGAAACGACAAGAGAATGTTTTTCGTCATCAGGGCGGTGCGCTTGTCGGTGCCAAAGAGTTTCTTCACGTCTATCATAAGCCTGCACGATGGGGGTCACGCCCGCGAAGGGCACGACGGGCAACCTACTTGATGATGTTGACGATGGTGGCGATGATGGCGGCGAAGGAGCCTACGGCGGTGGCGATGCTCAGGCGCTCCTGCAAGGTGGTCTTGGTAATGGCTTTCGACGGCACCACAATCTCACAGCCGGGCTGTGGTTTCGCGCCGTGGCTTACCTTGGCCACCTTGCCGCTCATATAGATGATGTAGGCTTGGCGCTTGCGGGCGTTGGAGCCATAGCCACCGGCTTGGTCGATGTAGAAACTCGCTTTCTTGCCGGCTTCATACACCACGGAATTGGGGTGCATCACCTCGCCGCTGATCTTTACCGTACCGGTGTATTGTGGCACGATGATGCGGTCGCCCTCGCGCAGTACGATGTCCTCGTCGCCGCCAGGATTGTTGAGGGCTTCCTCCAGGTCGATACCCACGGGGTAGGTCTCGCCCACTTCGTATTTCTTCAACTGCTGCGACTGGGCCTGCTGACTCAGGTCGCCCAAGTTGGCGGCAATACCGCTCTTGGCCATCTGCTCCTGAAGGTTGAGTTCGGCCTGTTCACGGGCTTTTTTCTGGGCCTCGATGGCGTTGAGGCGCTCCTCCTGGGTATAGCGGCGTTCCAATCGCGCGCCCTTGGCATAGGCACGGTCGTTCACACCACCGGCGGTGCGCACGAGTTCGCTGAGCCGCATGTTCTTTGAAGAGATGGTATAGGTGCCGGCAAACATCACCTCACCCTCTATCATCACGTTCTGCTGCTTATACGACCCCGGGCTCTTGCGCACATATACCTCGTCGAAAGGCATCAGGGTGAAACCGGGCTCACCTTCTACCACGAAACCGTCTTTCAGCGCCAGACTGAATGTCTGGGCGATGATGGAGTCGGTGGTCAGTGCGTTGGGGTTGGTGACACGGCGCGACACGTCGACCTTCATCATCGAGGCGGTCTCCTTCAGGCCACCTGCCTGGAGGATGAAGTCTTCGATGGTCTCGTTGGAGGCATAGCGGTAGACACCGGGATAGTGCACCTCGCCATGGATGGTGAGTGTCTGTTCTTCCATCAGGTCTTGGCGGGTGGGGATGAACAGCACGTCGTTGGGCTTCAGTTCCACGTCGGCCTTCGTGCCGTTGAGGATGCCGTCGATGTCGAGGCGAAGCACCTCAAGGGTGCGGTCGGCCTTCAAGCGGTGCATCACGGCATGGGCGGTGAAGGCTTCCTCGCGCAGGCCCTCGGCATGCTCGATGAGGGAGCGCACGGTGGTGATTTCGCCGCCCACCTGGTACATGCCGGGACGGAACACGGCACCCTTCACCTCGGCCATGTTGCTCCAGCGGTCGAGGATGGAGTCAACGGTGATGGAGTCGCCGTCGGCAAGTTTGAATGACGACATGTCGAACTCATCGACGTTGTAGATGGAGTATTCGCGGCCTGTCTTCCTGATAACGCGTACCGACTGCTTGTAGGCGTCGCCTTTGAATCCGCCGGCATACTTGATGAGGGCGGCGAGGCTCTCGTTGCGCTTCATCTCATAGTACATCGGGCGTTTCACCTTGCCGTCGATGACCACGAGGCAGTCATACGACCCCACCATCACCATGTCGTTGTCTTGCAGACGCACATTGCCGGTCATGCGGCCGTTGAGGAGGTAGTCGTAGATGTCGACAGTGGAGATGAGTTGACTGTTGCGGTAGATCTTGATGTTGCGCAGCGTACCGATGTCTTTCACGCCACCTGCCATGTAGAGGGCGTGGAACACGGTGGCGAATGCAGAGAGGGTATAGGTGCCGGGAACTTTCACGTCGCCTACCACGTTGACCATGATAGAGCGGGTCTCGCCCACGGTGAGCCGGAGTTTCGAACTCTGGTAGCGGGAGCCGAGACGGGAGCGGATGGCAGAGTTGGCTTGCGCTACCGTCATGCCGCCCACAGCCACTGGCCCGAAGCCTTCTATTACTACGGTGCCGTCGGGCGATACCGTACCCTCGATAGTCTTCTGCGAGGCACCATAGATGTCGATGAACACGGCGTCGCCGGGACCCAGACGGTAGTTGTCGGGGGTGGCGATGTTCATGTTGGGCTCAAAGGTGAGTTTCTTGTTGTTGAACAGGTCGTGACCGTATATCTTCTTCTTCTGGCGCTTCAACTGCTCCACAAGGTTCTCATACATCGTGATGGTGTCGCCGGGGAGCCAATCGTTGAGTTCGTCCTGAAATTCGAGGAAATCCTCGTCGTCTTCGTCCCAGGTGCGGGTAACGGTGGTCTGGTCAGGACGTATCTGCATACCCTGGTTATAGCGCGTGGGGTCTTCGATGTAGTCTTTCAAACGGCTGTCGTATTGAGAGTCCTGATACTGCGACTGCTGTTGCTTCTTGCGGTTGCGCGTGCGGTCGTCGCTCGACTCGGTGTCGTTCGACACGGCGCCAAGACCTTCTTCCTTGGCCAGGCGCTCGTATTTCTTGCGCACACGTCTGATCTGTGTGATGTCGACACCACGCTGCATCAGTTGCACCACGATTTGCTGTTGTGAAGTGCCGGCTTCGTGCTCCTTGATGATGAAGCGAAACACCTGGTCGTCGGTCATCGACGACTGTGCCAGGGCGCAGAGGGGCAACAGCAGGGCCAGCATGAAGAGGATAAATGTCTTTCTCATATTTGTATGGTTGTAGGCTGGGCTCAGAATTTCTTCCCGCTCAGCACGTTGTATATCGTACTTAGGATGATTTTCGTGTCAAGGCCAAGAGAACGGTGCTCAAGATAACGGATGTCCATGTCGAGACGCTTCAGCATCTTTTCCATCGTGTCGGTGTAGCCGTTGTAGAGCGTGGCCTCGGAGGTGAGGCCGGGACGCATCTGGTAAATCAGTTCATAGTCGTGGGTGTGCTCCATGATTTGGTTGATGAAGTACTTGCGCTCCGGGCGTGGACCCACGAGCGACATGTCGCCCACAAGCACGTTCCACAGTTGGGGAAGTTCGTCGATGTGGTGCTCGCGGAGAAAACGCTCAAACTTCGTCGATTTCACGCTGTCGCTCTTCGCCACGAGTTGGGGACCCTCGTCTTCCACCACAGTGCTCAGCGTGCGGAACTTGTAGATGGTGAAAGGCTTGCCGCCATAGCCGATGCGCTCCTGAGCGAAGAGCACAGGACCGTTTTTCTGGATAATCATGATGAGGGCGATGACAAGAAACACAGGGAAGAGGATGACAAGTCCGAGCAGGGCACAGACAAAATCCGTGACCCGCTTCACGCCGCGCTGAAAGGCATTCATCGCATCGTGGCTGTATGCCAGGCTCGCCGCCTGCTCAGAATATACTCTTGCCAATCGATCTTAGGTTTGACTCTTCCTTACTTATATAACCGAGTTTTTGCAAAATTGTTGCAAAGGTAGTGGTTTTTCTTTGAAAAAAAGCGAATACACGTTATTTTTTCCTATGGGGATGCTAACCCTTTCCAAATTATTTACTATTTTTGCGGTGTCGGATGGAGATGTGACTCGTGGGTTCACGGCGCCATGGCATGTCTTCCGTCCGCGAAAGTGTGTTTTTAATTCATGCCGTGATGTACATTAATTTACCATGAAATGTTAGAAAAAATCCTATCTCCAGAAACGTATTCATTGCTGGGGCAGTGGGCACTGAGTTTCTGCAAGAACCTCATCATTGCCATCATTGTCTACCTCATCGGACGGTGGATTATCAAATGGATTAACAAACTCACCAAGAAAGCATTGAAGAAGAGCAATGTAGACCCGTCGCTCTACACCTTCCTCAAGAGCATCGTGAGCGTAGTGCTTTGGCTGGTACTCATCATCATCATCATCTCCATCCTCGGCATCGAGACATCATCGTTTATCGCCCTCTTCGCATCGGCTGGCGTTGCCATCGGCATGGCGCTCAGCGGCACGTTGCAGAACTTCGCAGGAGGCGTGATGATATTGCTCTTCAAACCCTTCAAGGTGGGTGACTTCATCGAGGCCAAAGGCTTTATGGGTACTGTAAAGGAAATTCAGATCTTCAATACCATTATCTCAACCATCGACAACCAGACGGTAATCATTCCCAACGGCGGACTTTCCACTGATGCGTTGAAGAACTACACGGCAGAGAAATACCGCCGCGTCGACCTCGACTATACCTTCGCCTATGGCACCGACCTCGACAAAGTGAAGGCTGCCATCAACGAGGTGCAGGCACAGAGCCCGCTCATCATGCAAGGACCGGCAGACGACTCTCCAGTGGTGGCAGCGCCTTGGGTAGGCATCACCGAGTTTGGTGAGAAGGGTGTCATTGTCAATACCCGTACCTGGTGTAAGACAGAGGACTACTGGACGGTGTATTTCTATATGAATGAGACGGTATATCAGCAACTGAAGGACCGTGGCTTCATGTTCCCAGTAGGACGCATGAATGTGAATATCCAAGAAAAGAAATAACAGATTCAATTCAATTAATGCAAAGGAAGTTATTGGGACAGAAAGGGCAAAGGCCGTTCAATCGGCTGTAAATGTGATGCTGTTGTCCCATTAACTTCCCTTTGGCTTTTTTTTAATCGGGCGGAGCCCGCAAAAAAAGATGTGCGCAATAGCAGGAATAATCCGCTTCAGCGGAGCGGCCAACGAGAAAGAAATCAGTGAGATGAACGACCGCATGACGCGACGTGGTCCGGACGACAGCGGCGTGTTCGTGAAAGGTGGTGTGGCATTGTCACACCGCCGGCTCTCCATCATCGACATAGAGACAGGGCACCAACCGCTGACGGTTGATGATGGAAACGTCGTGATAGTCTATAATGGCGAGATTTACAACTTTCAGGAGTTGAGGGAAGAATTGGAACAGCGGGGAGCCACTTTTTATACCAACACCGATACAGAGGTGGTGGCGCAGGCTTACCTCTACTATGGCATACAGTCGTGCTTGGAGAAGATGGAGGGGATGTTTGCCTTTGCCATCTATGACCAAAGAACGGGTGAGGTGCATGTTGCCCGCGACAAGTTCGGTGAAAAACCGCTTTATTTCATCCAAGGGCCTGATGAATTCCGTTTCGCCTCCGAACTCAAGGCTTTCAATCCGCGTGAAGAGCATTTCGCCATCGACAAGACAGCGCTCAACCTATTCCTCACTCTCGACTATGTGCCAGCGCCTTATACCATCTATGAGCCGGTGCGCAAGATGATGCCGGGCACATGGACTACCATCTCGTCCGACCATGCCATCACCACACACACCTACTATCGTGTGCAGGAGGTGGTGCAGCCTCTCGATATTACCGAGGAGGAGGCAAAGCAGCGGCTGAGGGTAATGCTGAAAGAGTCGGTGAGGAAACGCATGGTGGGCGATGTGCCGCCGGGGGCTTTCCTCAGTGGAGGCATCGACTCGAGCATCGTATGCTGCCTGATGAATGAGTTGTCCGACGAACCCTTACGCACTTTCTCCATCGGTTTCAATGAGCGGGAGTGCGACGAAACGGCCCGTGCCGAACTGCTGGCACGCCATATCGGGGCAAAGCATACCAAATACACGTTGCAGTATAAGGATGTCATCAATGACCTCGACGACCTGATAGCCTATTACGACGAACCTTTCGGCGACTCTTCAGCCATCCCCTCGTATTATGTGGCGAAACTGGCACGGCAAGACGTGAAGTTCGTGCTCACCGGCGACTGTGCTGATGAGTTGTTTGCCGGTTATGAGAAATACCTGGCCGACTATTACGCACGTCGTTACAAACGTGTGCCAAAGGTGCTTCGCACTGTTTTCGAGAAAATGGTAGGGGTATGTCCCATCAATGGCTATACCAACAACATTCTCAGAAAGGTGAAGAAAATCATCCGTTCGTCACAGGAAACGGGCTTCGGCCTGTATTACGACATGCTCTGCCAGGGATTCACCGACGTGCAACGCAAGGAGTTGCTCTCCGATGGCAACTATGAGGACATCCGACCGCTCTACCAGCAGCGTTACGATGCGCTCAGCAACCGCTATTCTTACCTCCAGAAACAGCAGTTGCTCGATGTGGAGAGCGTGCTCGAGGGGTGTATGTTTCCCAAGATCGACCGTGCGTGTATGTATAACTCGCTGGAAAACCGCGCACCGTTCATCGACAGCAGCATTCTGGAACTGGCTCTCGGCTTGCCCGACAATCTGAAGCAGAATGGGCGCAACAAAAAATACATCCTGAAGGAGACGTTCAAAGACCTGCTCCCCGAAGCCACCATCCGGTTCCGCAAGCAGGGCTTCGACGTGCCGGTAGACCACTGGCTGCGTGAGGACCTGCGCGAAGACCTGGAACGGCTCACCAGCAAGGCTATGATAGAGCGTCAGGGCCTCTTCAACTACGATTTCATCCAGACCATCCTCCACGAACACTTCACGGGGAAGGAGAACCACAAGAACAAACTCTGGAACCTCTATGTGTTCCAGAAATGGTATTCGAATATATATGGGTGATGGCATCTCTGCGAAAAAACTCCACTTCCTTCATGGCTATCTCGGTTAGTTTTTATTACTTCTACATCGGAAAAAGTAACAACACAGCACCCTCAACATGAATGTACTTAGGAGTGCCCCTTTCGGGGCAGAAATCTTGCAAATCTTTACTCCGACAAATAAGTGTAATTGATTTGAGAGATTTTGAACAAATTTGTGAGATTTCTCGCCGAGGCGACTCCTTTTTTGATTCGCTAGACCCAATTACCATGGGGTGCTGAGTCGTTACTGGAAAAATCATTAAAACGGCGATGACCAAGAAATAGAGTAATTGCCATTCCACCTACAAGGTCGTACTCACACCTGAACTTCGCCATAAGTGGAAAAAGTTCTTTCTGATGGTTATTAATAATCTCGCTATGCATATTTTTTATATGTTTCTTAGGAATTCTCTATAGTCTTGTCTATGTTCATTTCTCTTTTTTACGAGTTTGAGGAAATCAGCATTATCTATTGAGGTATTATGGAATGTATTGATATATATATTATTGGTGTTTTTGTTATCGTATACTTCTGTATGTGCATCTTTATTAAGGATTTCTTTTCTTAAAATGAGATATGCCTGTTCACATTCTGGACATATTTTGATCAATTCCTTGCAGATATCTCGGTTGGGATTCCCGATTTTCTCATTGACCTTTGCTTCAAAAAGTAATTGTTTCATGTCAATCGCTTTTTTCTCTTCTGCCTTTTTTGCTTCTGTGATTATTTGATAACACATATCGTAAGCCTCTTCATACTTTTTCAGTTCGAAGAGTGCACGCCCTTTCACATACATGGCCTCAATGCACATTTTTCTGGCAAGAATCATATTGGCATAGCCAATGGCTTCGTCTTCTCTGTTTCCGTATAGGCAAATCACAGAATTAAGGAAATCGCAGGTAATACTGCATGTCTTGATTAGAGACACATCACTTGCTTTTCCTAGCAGATGTGTGTCATCCAGCATGATATCAAACATTTTCTTTGCCATAATTGCTGCATTACGGTAATCAGTTTTACTTATTTTTTCAAGAACCAGTTCCAGACATGTTTGAGTTGCTTTTGTGTAGTCTTTTTTTGACAGATACGGATAGATCTTCTTGCCAGATTCCAATTCGTCAGTAATCATGTCTGTATCGTTAAATGAGTTTGAAAAGGACAAAATTTCTGGATTTTGAGTGATATGATGAGGCATGATAGGATTGCTTAAAGAGAGCCCCTCAAGTGACCTCATTCGGCTTACAGCCACATATGCTTGCCCCGGTGCAAAAATGCCTCGGGTGAGGTCAAAATGCATGCGGTCAAAACTCATTCCCTGTGATTTGTGAATAGTGATGGCCCAAGCGAGTTTCAAAGGATATTGGATAAATGAGCCTACAACTTCTGATTCAATCTTCCGTGATTCTTTATTGTAGACTTTGGCTTCACTTACCCATTCAGTTTTCCCCACGTAGATTTCTTTGCCATTTTCAAGCCTTACGCGGATTTCGTCCTCTGTCAACGCGACGACGATGGCTATGGTTCCGTTTGCGCAATCATTATTATAATCATTTCTGCAAAAAATAACTTGCGCACCAATTTTCAGCCTTAGAGTCTCTGGAGCAGGTGAATCACTTCGTTTAAAAGTTCCGCTGACTATTGCTTGGTAATGGTATTCTTCGCTTTCAAGGGCATTCAATTTCTTGTCATTTATTTTCTCTGCCATAGAGTTGTAGGCAGTAAGAATTACCGAGTATCGTTTAATGTCGTCTTTGGGGCAAACACGGCTGTTAAGAAGCTCAAGGTCTTTAGCATTAGTTCTGCCCCGACGCATATTGTTAAGAATTCGCACAAAGTCTTCGTCATTCTGCCGATAAACCTTCTTGAACTCTATCTTGGGCAGATTCATCCTTTTCAGAACTCTTGCTTTGTAAAAGAAGGGCGTACCACTTCCATAGAGGTCATGAAGCATCTCCTCGTCAACACTTGCGCGTTTCACAACTGGGGGGAGCTGAAATAAATCGCCAACAAATATTATTTGTTTCCCACCGAAAGGCATGTTTGTATGAAATGCCAAACGAAGGCACCTATCCATGCCATCTATCATGTCACTCCGAACCATTGATACCTCATCAATGATGATGGTGTCCGTCTTCTCAAGTACCATGTGGTTGTTATATGATATTTCAAGTTTGGTATGAGGGCCAATGACTTCCAGGGGAAACCCAAAAAAGGAATGCATTGTCTGACCACCTACTGCTATAGCGGCAATGCCGGTTGGAGCAAGAACCAGAAATTGCTTGTTGATTCTCTCTTGAATCATTTTGATGAAAGTCGTTTTACCAGTTCCAGCCTCACCGGTAATAAAAAGGCAATTATTTGTGTTGGCAACAAGGTCAAACGCTTGTTGTTGTTCAATGTTGGTTATGTCAAGGATGCTGTTTTTTGTGATCATAACGTGTCGTTTGTGGTTACGACAGCAAAATTACATCCTTGGTGTGAAGCCATCTTTCACAACAAAATAAAATAGAAAACCCTCACAAAAATGTGAGGGTAAGGATAGGCTGTTCATGAATTATATTATTGCACCTTCTTCCATTTTTTCTTATTTTCTTCTATATTTTTGTGATCCTTGAGATAGTTATTATACCATAGAATTAAATCACATAGCTGGAATGTGTAACTTTTTAATAAAAAAGAAGAATTGTCTACTTGAGGAAGATAATTGGGTATAATCCTTTTATGATTGATTTTTGATTCCGTGTTTGCATGAACAGTTGTTGGTACAGCATCTTCCATTTCATGAACACTAGATTGTAAGACTTTAGGGAGAATAGGAGTCTTGTCTAAACATTCGTAATGAATAATCTTGCTGCTTTTTGATGTTGCATCCATCCCACTAAGCAAACAACACGACCATTTTACATTAACTTCATTCCCCCATTCTGGTATAATTCCATATTTCCCCATTGACTTGAAAATGTTCTCGAGTATAATTCTAATACTTACATATTTTTTATTGTATTCTTGATCAGACAAGTCGAAAGGAAAGTGAATAGGTATTAGCAAATCTTCCATTTCGTTGAAAACATCATCACTTAATCCACATTCTTCAATAGCGTTAAATACATTTTTGTATATCTCTTGTATCTGGAGGCGTGGTGATTTTTTAGCTATTGCTTTGATTCTACTAAACAATATTTTTCGTTCTGTATTCTTAGAATAATAAACCTTATTGTTGCTTGTTGTCCAATCTCTATCCCATCGTAAACGGTCATCGTTGATGGAATCTGAAACCTCAGAAGCGTCACCTCCTGTTAATACAAACCAAGGTATTGTGCGTTTCCTGTTTACTGCGAGGCTTGCAATATCTTTCAAAGCTTCTCCTAAAAACCTCACTGCATTGTCAGCACTATCTACATGAAATTTGCATTTCGCATCTAAGATAATGGCAGAATACTGGTCATATTTTTCTTCTAATTCTTTTTTTGCATCATCCCAACAGCGGAATTGACATAGGTATAAGTCATACTGTTCAGCCTCTTCTATATAGGGAAGATTTTCATCTTCCACCCATAGTACTTTTAATAAATCAAGTTCATTCATAATTGTTTGTATTAAAATGGTTTGTTTGGAAAGTCAAGATATACTTAACGGCAAATTCATCTTTGGGCTCAGATACAATACGTACATTACCCTCAAACTTTTGCATGATTTGGTTGATTTCGTCACAGCCAATCCCGTTGTGTCCGTTTTGGTGAAGAGCCGTGGAAACTCCCTCTTTAAGCAATTCTGATGGTTCTCGATCTTCAGGAATATGAGTCCCGTTATTCTCTACAATGATTTGTAACGTATTATCCATTATTTTCCATGAGAATCTTAGCTTATAGTCATTGCGCTCCTCACATGTGAAACCATGGGAAACAGCATTTGACACAATGTTGTCAAAAACTCGCTCTAAAGATTTCTTTGGGAAATAGAGCTTGTGAATAGCCTCTCCATTCTTTATTACAATCTTTTGAGTAGCAGGATCTATAAGATTGTTATCAGCTTTATTGGCCAATAACAAACTGGTGTCAGGTGAAAAATCCAACCAACCACTTTTGTTTTTAGCGATATATTCACGAATAAATAGCTCTGGGTCAATCCATTCGGGTTTGTCATACGTATAATCAATCTCTGCGATACGGTCTATTGCAGGCATGAGGTAATTAAGCCTTTGATTTATCGATTCAAAAATTTCGCCTACAGTCGCTTTTGTTATACGGGAAACAATATCATTGTTTCTGAGAATGCCTTTGTTCCTCTTCCTGAAAAGGTTGAGGGTATCAAAGGATGATTGTATGGCGGATATGGACTGAGTTAACGCATGTTTCCGCATACGGACAGCCTTGTTGTAATCCTGTAATTCTTGATGTAATTCATTTTGTGCAGATACTAAAGCATCGTAGTTGGCGTCTGAAAGATAGCGGAGTCTTTCGTTATCATTGTGATTGGGAACAATAATCTTGTCAAAGACTGTTGACATAGTATATGTCCCGACATTGTTATCACACAAGACGTTGATTTGCTTGCTCATGGTGGGAGATAAGAGCAAGGCACAAAGGTAACGGACATCAATACCTTCTTTTGGAACGAGGCAAGCTATTTGCCTAAATGAGCAGATACCACAATCTGGAATGCTAGGAACATAGCCTCCCTTCAATTCCCCTTTCCCATATAATAGGACGCATGGTCGTCTTAGTTGATGGATAAAGCTTCGGGCATCATCAAATTGTTGATCTTTGACCAATTTCATCTTTTTGTTGCAGAGATTGGCATCCTTGTACTCAGTTGAAAAGTTTGAAAGAGTAGGAATCGGCATTTCCATTTTTATCTTAAAATTCTCAACGAAGGAACTGTCTATAGCCTCTTTGAGAATCTCAATGTCTGCAATAGATGAAAGGCTAATTCCATCTTGAGGCTTGTCTGCCAGGTAGTAGCCTGGCCATAAGAGATTAGCTTCCAATGTATCAAACGGGATAATAGTGTCAAGATTGTTGATACCTGATATGACATTTACGTTATGATGGAGAGACTTGTCTATTACAAGTAAGATTTCATGGTTTTTCACTTGAAAGAAAGTACTATTCTCTTCATAAGAAATAATAGAGGCAAGTGCTTTGTCTTCCACTATGCGCTTCTTGAAATCAAAAACGTCTCCCTCTTTACACGCCATGTCTTCGAAAGAAGTAAATATGAGCATCTTGCCTGTTGGTGACAAGGCATCATACAGGGAGGATATAGCGGAAAAATCAAAATGGTTGTCATTAGCGCCATAAACAATATAGTCTATGCTATTATTGTTGGTGAGAGGCGAAACCGAATCTGCCTCACAAACTCCATACTCATCAGGCCCTTCTGTTGCCTCCCAGGCTATACCCAAATCTACATCCAACTTTTTGCTGAATGCCCAGATCTTTGCTAATGCATAATCTACTTGTTCTTTTAGGCCGTCATCTACAACTCCGCTGAATTTCCCTTCTACTTTACTGTTAGGAAATAATTCTGCTACGTCACAGCCGGAATTGCAAAAGAAAACGGTTTCGTTCTCCTTTGGTTGAATATTTTTTTTGATTAATTGAAGACGCTCCTCCTTGGAGAAGATATCATGTGGGTCATCGCTCTCTCCCCATTCCCTCCAGTCCTCGGGACCAAAGCCTAATGATTTGCCGTGACGTATGAGTTCTTCTGCTGTTTCTGCAAAATGATTGCACAGATAGCGCGTCTCATCCTCATTCAAGGCTTCATGATGATAGATCTTGGCGTAGTCAGACATTATTTCTTCTACTTCTTTATCAGTATCCTTACCCGTGACATAGAGATATAGATATGTAATGAGTTGTCTGTCAGGGTGAAAGTCATATTCACTTTTGGGTGTACTGACATTAATATCGTAGATGTGGCCATTAGGGTCAACATTTACAGAGTTGCTGATTTGCTTCTTGCAATTCTCTTTTACGAAGTTACGATACTTGGCAATGAGTGCCTTCACACTGAAGTTGTTGGTGTTTGTTGTTGTCATGATAGTTGTTTTTTGATTACGATGCAAAATTAGATGCTTGTTGTGCAGTCATTGTTCACACCAAAATAAATATCATGCATTTTTTCAATTTTTCTTTTAATTTCCTCTCTCAATGAATAAGGGGAGATTACTTCTACGTCTTTTCCAAACCACATAATTTCTGAAATCAATTCTTTATTCGGTCTTACATCAAGAGTCACAATGCAGTTTTCTTCATCCTCAATTATTTGGGAATGATGTATGGGTTTTGACAAAACGTAAGGCAGCCGATTGTTGGAAAACTTCAACACGATGTGCTCAACCTTTTGGTTTTCCTCAACCGTAACACCTATAACATCTCTGAAATATGAATCAAAATCGAATTGTTTGTTCCTGATAAAGTCAAGATTGGTTTCACATATTCCTTCTATTCGATCCAAGGCAATGATAGACAGGTCGTTGTAGTCACTGTTATATCCAAACAGGAACCATCGGTTGTTGTGTTGCTTCAAATAGTATGGGTGAATAACCCATTGTAGTATAGATTTCCCATATGGATGATAGGTGATTTTTATAGGTCGCTCTTTGATGACGTGATTGATTAAATCCGATAAGTAACGAAGTCCCCGTAAATCACGATTTTGTTCAAATCCAATAAAATTGTTTTCGAGTCGTTTTAAACCAAAACGATACCGCAGGTTTGTCAGCAATTCATCCACCCAATTATATATAGGTATAGTTTGGAATCTGGAGAGAGAAGTGATTAATGTTTCTAATTGTTCGATTTCCATTTCGGTAATTGGCGTTTCCATGATGGAAAAATCCTCGGAATATCTGATATATTTCCGTTTCCCATTTTGTATGGATACAATTGGCGCATTATAACCAATGGAACTCTTCATAAAAGCAATATCGGATTGGATTTGTCTTTTTGACACAGGTCTGACTCCCATATCCTCTAACGCTTCATTACATTTGAAGACAAGATCTTCAATATAATAATTGTGATACCTATCGTTCAAACATTTATCCAATATCTTATATCTTACAATGGCTTTTCTGTTGTCAGGCATATGGATGAAGTTGTGATTTATTTGCAAATATAAATGAAAAAAAAGAGTATTCAAAACAAGTTCGGTGTTTTTTGAAGATCATTGTCCGAAACCGTTTGGTTTACTTTTTTGTCAATTCAATCATTAATAGTTCATCTCTGCGAAAATGACAAGGTAAATGGCTTCGGCCGGTGTATCTTTGCCCCGAACCATTACCTTGTGAGATATGAGAAAGATAAGAATGCTGCCAGTGTCATACCGGGTATTGACACTGGCGGCTGTTTTGATGACATTGCCTGTGCTGCTCTCTTGCAATGCCCGGAAGACAATGGCCGAGCAGACCATCATCCACGACACTTTACATTCATTCCACACGGATACCATACGGCTCTCTACCCATCACTCCCGGGCCGATACGGTGAGGGAGAGCATGGTGCAGGTCATCACGCTGCGACAGGACTCCGCCCATACCGATACCGTAAGGGTGGAAACCCTGCGGGAGCGATGGCAAACGGTGTATGTCACTGATACCACCGATGCCTACCGCCACCTCGTCGATTCGCTGCAGGTGATGAAAGACCGGCAGATGGTGAAGCGGCAGACCGTATGGCGCTATTATCCCGTGAAAAGGTGGTTCATCACCCTCTTGTTGATGGCTGTGGCTCTCGTGGCGCTGAAGTATTTGTCGAGACGTAGCCGTCATTCAAGTGATGTGTAACTCAACCTTTTTCACATTGCTCATCAGTAAGCAGTCGAAAATGAATAAAAATGAGGTGTGAAAAGGGTTGGCGAAATGCGAGAATTTAGCAATAAATTGTCCATTTTACACGAAATGATAAGTTTTTTTCACGAAATGATAAGCCGAAATGCCTGTTTATGCCGAACTTTGCAACCGTAAAACATCACCGTCATGGTATTCTCTCGAGGATGGCAACGATGCCGATGTGTGCACGAATGTATAAACCATTAACTATATTAACCATTAAAAAAACAAAAGTATGAAAAAGTTTATCAATTTCGCAATGGCAGCGCTCGCTGTAATCGTTATGGCTTCTTGTGGTGGTGGCGTCACCAAACTCGATGGTGAGACCGTGGACACCAAGTACTACTCGCTCGTCGTACCCCAGACTTGGGAGCAGGACTCCCACAACTCCGACACCAACTTCCGTATAATGAAGAAGTTGGAGGATGGAAAATGGGCTACCATGACTATCTATGCCTATCCCGACCGTACCAGTGAACCAGCAGAGGCCAACTCGGGCAACGTCAACGCCGGTTACACCGACAAGGGCGACATCAAGTTCGGCAACACCACCTACAATGTGGCAGTGAAAGAGGCATCTCCTACTTCCAATCTCTACACCAAACTCACTGAGAAGGGACTGTTGCTCGTCTCCGTCTATGCCATCTCCATCGACGACCCCGAGGTGAAAGCCATCATTGAGAACATTACACTGAAATAACATAGCAGATACTTACTAAAACCACCCCTTTGCCAGAGGACGCAAGTCCTTTGGCAAAGGCTGTTTGTATCTTAAGTGCAGCCCGATAATCTTCAATTTTCAATTTTCAATTTTCAATCTTCAATTTTCAATCTTCAATTTTCAATCTTCAATTTTCAATCTTATTTTTCAATTTTCAATTTTTTCAAATTTTCCCCTGAAAAATTTGGAGGTTGCGGAAAATGTTGTATATTTGCAGCCCCAAATGTCATGGTGGGCTATGGTATCTATGAGATATTACCACCGACATGAGGGCATATCAGACTGACAAGTTGTTGACTTTCAGCCGTTAATACAATGGGGTTGACTGGATTTGACAGCAAGTTGAGATGGTAGGTAAGCACGCGGAGTGACGGCTGTATACTCCTAAATCCATTCGGTCGGAAAATTAATTGCTGCCTAATCGAAGTACAGTAGATTACTGGCTTTATCCCGCCACCAGGTGACGGGACGAGACGTCGCTCCAAGGATGTTGTTCCGAATCTGAGGACCCAGCGGCGCAGGTAAATCGGAAATAGTCACGTTAGGCCCCGATGGCGTGATGAGATTTAGGGGATAAGGTCGCAGTTGGTGGTCCAGGTCTTGCTGCGGCTCGAAAACCAAAGTCTGGAATAAGCGTGTAGAAAGCCTATGGTTTCCTTGTTTGGACGCGGGTTCGACTCCCGCCAGCTCCACAACTTATACTGATTTTCAGTAAATTACACGGTTTACACCCGAATTTACACCCGAAAATGGGTATTTTGGAGAAACAAATAACAATAGGGAAATGAAGATTTAGCTCTTCTTTCCCTATTGTTTTTTTATGAGGTGAATCCAAACTCTGGAGCATTGCAACTCGTTGAATACAGATTAGAACGGTTCTTCTGGATCTTCTGGGTCGCAAAGGTCCAGGGCGTCACACAACTGTACAAAAGCTTCATTCTTCTGTTTTAAATACTCAAAGAGATGTTGCGGACACAAAGCCCACACCGACCCATCGTTGATATTGGAAGGCAATGGAGTGATCGTAGACGACGCAGATGGGGGAGGAACACATTTCAAAGATTCTTGTTCAATGGGTTCTGAAATCACACCAATCGTGGCTTTCGACCTTGTTATATTATTGTTGAAATTCGTCGGGGCTGTGCTGGGATGGATGCTGTCATAGAAAGCGCGGTAATGCTGCCAGCCTTTTCCTTCGCAGTGTGAATGGAAACAGTTGTAGCCTATTGCACCGTTCTGGTGCACGAAGATGGCAGCGTCGGCCTTACCCGTACCACTGTGGAGATGTTCCCATGGGCATGTTACGATATATTGAGTACCTTTTGCCTTTGGCCGTTTTTCGTATTCGATGCCATGTTGCTCCAGCCAGTTCTCTATGTTGAAGACTTCGTGTTGTTGGGTAAAATGGTGTGCAAGGTCTGAAAAGGTCGTACGTCTGCGTTGTGGTGCTTCCTTCAGCCGTTCATACACCACAGCCATCTTGTTGATGTAGGGATGAGGGTCGAGTGACAGAAATCTTTTTGCAGAGATGTTGCGTGGCTTGGTATCCAGGATGACACCATAGACGGTAGTTGTCGTACCTCCTTGATTGAATTGCAACACGATATTCTTGAAATCCTCCACCATGGCATCGAAATGCTGCTCATGCAATTTGGGGTTGCCGACAGGTACTAAACACCATACACCTAGCCCACTTGCGCTGAGACCGATGTAGGCAAAATTTGACGATAGTCTACCCAATACGTTCTTGAATGCATTCCAGTCATGTATGTCCGGATTGTCCGCTTGGTCGATGTCCAAAGCAATCACACCATTTCTTTCTTTGATGTCATTGGCGCCCATCCCGTTGAACACTCCGGAGATGATGCCGCAGGGCAGCATACTCTTGAGCCGCCTTACCTCGTTGGCGTTCCGTTTCTTTGCGTCAAGCGAAGAACAAAGGCTGCGTATCTCTGAAATGAGCCGTTGATGTTCAAACTGCCGATTCGTATCTGTGAAGTCGGCGATGGTGATGGTCTTGATGTTGCCATCACATCGCAACTCTTCCTTTGTCAGGTTCACGCGCCGGAGCCATGTCATATGTCGTTGGAAAATGTCTGTAGTTGTCATTTGTACTGTCTTTTCACTATGGGGGCGCGCCATTAGATATGGCGCGGTCCCTAAAGAAATATAGATATGATTGTATCTCTATCTTTTCACCACCATTTCTTTATATATAGTGGTGGAAAAGATAATCAGTCATCATCCAATGACAATTGCAGCTGTACAGGTTGGTTGTCTTTAGCATCATCTTTTAGTTTCCAACTGTACCTGTCATTTTTCCCAATTTTCTCTTTATTCAGGATGCCAAGCTCTACCGCTTCTTTCAACGTTCGTGCAATCGAAGAGTCCGATGTGCCACCTTTGTATTTGCAAAGGGATGCTTGCTGCTTGATATACTTGCTCATATCGCTTGTGTATGCAGGGTAAGTGGCTGAGGCAAGCAGTCGGCGAAGCTCCTCCTCTCTTTTCATCGTAGCCTCTTCTTGGCTGATGGAAGCATACCATCCCACATTGTCACCTTCTGGACAGGCAATTTGATATGTGAGCGGAGGGGTGGGTTTCCCACGTCCCTCATGTTCGACAGTGAAACAGTTGTTCTTCTTACTCACACTGAAACCATCTGAGTACTTCTTTCCTGCGTTAGTTCCAGCCCAGCCCGTGATTTTCGTACCACCGGGGTTCTGGTGTAGCATGGCAACTATGGCACAGTTCAATTCACTGGCAAGCCGGTCAATGAGTTTCAGCAGGGCAAGGCTTTCCCCTTCATCGTTGACGGATTTGAGCAAGTCGGCGAGTCCGTCGATGAAGATGATGTCCGGCTTGTATTCCATGGCGGCCTCAATTAGCCATCCCCATCTGGTAGTGGGAATAGCACCACCCTTCGTCTCCTCGGCTCCTGGATCATCATCCCGAAGGGATATGACATGGATGCCAGTTCCTGTCCATTCGATGTCGTAACTGTCGAAGGCGGTTTTCATCACTCGCATGAACAATCTCTTCACATCCCGCTTGGGTTGTTCCGTATCACAGTAAAGCACCTTTAGCTTTCCTCGGAGAGAGCATACTGTCCCGTTGAGAGCCTTACCTTCGGAATTGACAGCAGCCGTTATGAGAACACCAGCGAAGTTGGACTTACCGCTTTTCTTCTGTCCGCTGAACAGTGAGAAAGCCTTCGTGGAAATCACCTCAACCCCGTTGATGTTGAACAGAGCCTCTCCATCGTCAGGGTCTTGCAGGTTGAAAATGGCTCGGTTCTCCAAACCTATCCGAATGCCATCTTCATCCATTACTTTTCCTCTTGTTTCACCTTTAGGCTTTTCTTGGACTCCTCCGTTGAAGAATAACCCGCCTGGCGTATTGGTGTTGACAACCAGTGTCAATTCTTCAGCCAGGGTGTCAGCTGCAGAAGTCGTGGCATTCACCACATCGTCAGCTCCAGTCACTGTTTTGGGGTTGAATATTTGCTCATCCATTTCTGCCTCCTTTCTTTCCTGCCAGTTCAAGAGCCAGTTGGACATCGACGACAATCTTTCTGCCGACCTGCTTGATGGCCGGGTTGATGATTCCTGATTTCTTGATGTTCATGGCGGTGCCACGGGAGCAGTTGAAAATCTTGGCGATGCCGTCGATTCCATACACCCAAGGCTCTTCCACCTTCGTAGCGACTGTATTGTTATTCTTAGGCGACTTCTCATTCAGGCAGTCCTTCAGGAGCTGCAAGAACTCTCCGGTAGATAATTGCCAAAGAGGCGTATCTAAATTAGAACATTTTTTGTCCATTCCTTTAGGGTTAAAATGTTTGGTCCGCTAACGAATTAAAGAGTTGATGTCCTCCTGGAAAGCCCATGAATCATAGGCTTTCTGACGGGGAATCTTAAAGAAATGATGCCCTCCCGGAAGTTGAACTTCCTGACTGGGAATCTTTAAAGAAATGGTGTCCTCCAGGGAGTCAAACTTCCTTATGAGGAGTTTTAAAGAAATGGTGTCCTCCAGGGAGTCAAACTTCCTTATGAGGAGTTTTAAAGAAATGGTGTCCTCCAAGGAGTCAAACTTCCTTATGAGGAGTTTTAAAGAAATGATGCCCGCCCGGAAGTTAAACTACCTGACTGGGAATCCTTAAAGAAATGATGTCCTCCCGGGAATTGAGCTTCCAGATGAGGAATCTTTAAAGAAATGTGATTTTAAATATAAATGATATGCATCAGATGTTCTCAAATGCACTGCAAAAATATGAAAAAATAATCTGTCAACCAAGATTTGAAACGGAAAAATAACATACCCCGTTTTTTTCCATTTGGGGATGGGGTTCTCACATTATTAATACAGGTGCGGCATAAAATCCTGGCTTGTTTTTTCAGTAGTGCATTCCTGAGCTGAGACCTTCATCAGAGTCATCACCTCGACGTTTCTTCCTGCGTTTTCCCAAAGACTTGCCAGAACCAGCGGAAATGCTACTACCCGCCGGCTGGAAGCCGTTGCCCAACGAATTATCCACGATGCTGTTGACTGTTTTACTCATCTCACAGAACAACTCATTGATGCCCGAGAGGGAGAGAGGCTGGGTGAATGCCGGAAGGCCAAGACCGATGCCTTTTTCGTCGCAAGTGCTGTGGAATGACCTTTCCAAGGCTTCCCTCACTTCCTTATGGTAGTATTTCAGCACCAGTTCTTCAAGCAGCATTTCCCCATTTTTGTAGGCTGCGACATCATTCTTGTCCAATTCACGTACGGCATACCTTGGAGCACGGCCACCGATGCTCTCCACGTTCATGACAAACACCCCTTGCGACAAATATGGCGGCGAGGCACAGATGAATCCTTTTGGGATGTATGGGTATTGAAGCATGCCGATTTCATCAAGTGTCTTCTTGTAGGTGGAGCGGACATTGGTGTCCTGCAGTTCTAAGTCATACAGTTTCTCCTTTGGTATGGCATCATAATAGGACATCGCCACGAATGCTTTGGTGCCTTGACCGGCAAGTCGTTTCATGTCGGAGGCATTGAGTATCCTCCTTGATGTCTCGCCATAGGAATTTGATACACCGAGATTCGGAGGAAGAAGCGACACCACATTCTCCCCGTAGAACAAATAGACAGTATTCCCGTCTGAATCACGGACCTGCAAGGCGACCAATTCTCCGGGATGCTGTTGGCAGGCTGTCTCGTAATCGTTGTGTCTGCCTTGCTCTATCATCTGCCCAAGCAACTTCTCGTCGGGGCGGAGGAATTTTCGGAACTTGAACCCCAGTTCCTCACCTTTCCATACGGATTTCGATTGTGGGTCGACCACGATGAAGCCGTTGGGCACTCCTGTCTTGTCATAGTTGTAGTTGACGACCACCCCGAACTTTTTTCTCGTCTCCAGCCTGAACAGTTCCATCTGGAAGAGGTCGTTGCGCATGATGCCGCGTTGTGCCATGCGATGTTCCAAGCCACGGTCGAGAGCCCGCACCTTTTGGATGATCCTCAGTTGTGTCTTGTCGAGAGCCTTCTCTCCTGAATAGAACGACTTCATCTCCTCCTGCCTTTTCTTCAACATGATTGCCGCAAGCTGTATCCTGCGCGTCTCCCGTGCGGTGTCGCTGGCAATCCTCCGCTTGTTCTCCGCTGCTTTCTGCGTGATGTCACGCATGGCCACTCTGGCAACCTGCTCCTTGTATCTGTAGAGGAATAGGAAGTGAGGGTTGTCGGCCCAGACGGACTTTTGCCCATCCTTCTTGGTTGCGTGAACTGGCGCTACTTTCTCCTCGCGGTGTCCCGACTTCATCCCCAGGAACTCGAGAATCTTGGAAAACTGCCGTTCGTTGGTGAAGTGGTATGACATGGCTTCTTTGATTACGTCATCTGCGTTGCGCTGAATGTCGCTTTTCTGATATTCGGCCAGTTGCTTGGCAAAACGGGTCGCATTCCTGAAGTCCCTTATTTTCCTGCCATACTCGTTCACGGTTGTGGTGATGACATGGACGTGCAGGTCATCGGTGTCCCGGTGTGCGTAGATGAGGGTCGGGCATTTTCCGTAACCAGAATCATCAAGCAATTTGATGGCTGCGTCCTTCAGTTCGTCAATGGTGTTTGTTTTGCCTTTGCAACTGACAGCAAAGTGCAGTTGCTTGTTCCTGGTCCTTGAACCAGCACACTGGTCGTACATGACTTTCTTCTTGGCAGCTGCGGAGAGGCCTGTTGCGTCATCGACAGGGAAGTTGCGCGTGGCTATAAGTTCAACCATAGGCTCCTGGCCTGGCTGCAAGTTTGCCAGACTTTCCATTACCTTTTCCTCGTTGTAATCAATGGCGGCAAAGGAAGATGAGGATTTGAGTAAGGTGAAATTCATATAAACCTAATTTGTAAAAGGTTTTTTTTCGTGTTTTGTAAAATGTTGGAGTGATAAAATATCTGTATTCACTATTTGTTAATTTGTAAATAGAGAAGAGTAACGGTCAACCTTTCTTGATCATTTCATCTAGGACGTGGAAACAACGCTCCCTGAAATCTTTCTTGAAAGTCGAGAAATCCTCAATGAACGGTTTGAGAACACCGGATATGAATACCGACAACTCATCGTCGTCCTGACGGCATCCCACATCTTCTGTCACCATGGAATTAAGCCTATGGGCTATCTGGTTGAGATTATTGCCTTGCCGTGACAACTCTGTCATCATGGCGTTGAAAATGTCGGAAAATTTCCGAACATCCATATACTTCAATTTCATGGCCTCGCTATCGTAAGAGCGAACTGCTTCGACAATCAACAGAGTCCTGTTCCCACTTGAACATTCTTTTGATTTCTTGGCAAGCATGCTTTTCTCTTCCATGGTTAGCCGGATATTCAGCCTTTCCGTACGTCCCCGTGAATTGTCTTCCATATTACTTTTTTTCTTTTTTTGTAAAAATAGAGAAAGGTGGAAATTGCGAGTTTCGAGCGTACAACCACGCCCTTAGGGGAGAGTGGCAAGAGAGTCTATTGTGCACGCACAATGACCCTACTTGCCGTCTCCCTTAAAAACACGCAGAATCAGAACTTGATTTTCTGTTGGATGAACTTCTCGACATCCTTCTTGTTGGCGGCCAGGAACGCTCTCATCATGCCATTCATCAGGTGCTTGATGGGCAGGCGGACACCAGCAATGCGAATCTTCTCCAGGATGATTTTCAAGTCATCGTCAATCCAGACCTGTGCATCATTCTTCTTCTTGGCATTACGCGATTCCTCCGCGAATTGTACGAAGTTTCCCCAAAGTGATTGCTCACTTTCGATAGATTTCTCATCAGAAGAAGGCGTCGCCTCTTGTCCTGATTTTTCCGAACAGTTTTTGCCAGCATTGATAAAGTCATCATATCGACTTAAGCTGGTCGCTTCTTCAGAAGCTGCAGACAACCCAGGTATGGTCATGGGAATCTGAGTCAATTTTGTTTTTACCTTTTTGGGCATTTCCTCTTGTTTTTAAGGGTTTGAAAATAAAAAGTCCGCTAACAAATTAAAGAAAATGTCCGCAAAAAAGCCGACCGATGTCCAATCAGCCTAAAGGCTAAATGACGGATTTTAAAGGAATGGAATGAACTGAGTCATTCACCGTGCCATGACAGGCTAATCAAGAACAATGATAAAGAGAAAGAGACTGTGGTCTTGCATTCACTATCAATGTTAGGTATAACGTTAACCGTGGTGCAAAGATAGGTGGTTTGCTCGTATTA
Source organism: uncultured Prevotellaceae bacterium (assembly GCA_900315455.1). Taxonomy (GTDB): domain Bacteria; phylum Bacteroidota; class Bacteroidia; order Bacteroidales; family Bacteroidaceae; genus Prevotella. The sequence continues at coordinate 57,100 of OMZE01000006.1, forward strand.
ACCAAACAATTTCTCAATTATTATCTTTAAAAATCATTAAAATAAGAAAACGTGATAAATAATTGAGAAACAATGTGTTAGTATATTGGAATGTAAAGAATATTATTGAATATTATTAGTGATTCCAATCTTCTGATGTATAAGTGCAATAGGTATCATCTGATGCTTTTGGGTATCAGAAAACAGTTGACGTAGCGATGATGGAAATGTGGTGTTATCAAAGAGAAAATCTTTGCCATCGTTTTTTATTCTGACGACAAAGATTTTTCCCTTACTCGATGATTTCCCAGTGACCACCCTTGTCTGGACCGATACGTTTTATGACGCCCTTTTCTCGAAGTTTGCGTATATTATATTTTATACCATCACTTGTGAGTCCACACTTTTCGGCAAGTACATCTCGTGAGATTGAAGGATTCTTTTTTATCTCTTCTAAAATTTTCTGGGTAGTATCTTGCCCTTTCTGGGTAGTTTTCTGGGTAGTATCTTGATTTTTCTGGGTAGTATCCTGTCCTTTCTGGGTAGTCTTCGGGGTAGTATCTAATTCTGTATTCGGTGAATCACCAATCTGAAAACGGATTTCTGTCTCTTCAGGTTGCACTCGTTCTGATATGACAGGCATTTCCCACCCATTGTCCTCCCATCCTTTCCTGATAATGTCTGCACCGCTACCAGCTTTCTCTCCATATCCTAAAAACAAGAAGAACTTTTGAAGTGTTGGATTCCTGCAGATGCTTCTACTTCCGGCATAGAAGTCGGCCAATGAGATGAGCATGCCTCCTGGATTCCGCATCACGATGCTGTTGCGTGTAGCCACGACGAGAATACTTCCTCTCTCGGCAAATTTGCAGTGCACCAACATATTGCATAAAGCTTCTCTAAGAGCTATGTGGGCAGAGGTTTCCTCTTGTCGTTGTATGCCTTTGAGCATAAATGGAGTAGGGAGCAACTGAGTCAATTTCCCGTACACCTTGAAGAAGAATTGGTATAGATTGGCTTCCCATGTTCCATCAGGATAAATACGGTCAGTCCAACGTACATTAGCGTCTTCAGATAATTTCTCTTGATAATCCACAAAATACCAAGGAGCACAAATTTGATCGGTGATACTCTCACTTTTTCCCAACATAAGAATGCCGGCGCGTGTGAAGCCCTCATTGCCATCTTTTCTGTCGATTCGGTATGCGCCGATTTTGGTTAGAAAAGCCATATCGTCTATGTTGTTCCATGGATGGTTGTCATGCCGCAACATAAACCGCTGCCGATAAGCCCGCAGCGTAGGAATGTCAATGTCATCTATGGTATAGTTGGGGAGAATAAAACTGTCGAAAGAATGCCCCTGACTTTCTGCGTCAGCCATCATCAACCTCACCTCCTGGTCTGTACAATGGTAGTCGCCCTCATGGTTGCGTCGAAACGTATTGCCGAATGGATTTTTATTCAGGAACACTGGTCTCAAATCATACGCAGCCCGTGGTATGTGGAAAACCAGCACACTGTTTCCACTCACATCTATTTCCTTCACATCACTTTCTGTCAACATTGTGGCGCTCACCTTGCTCTTATTATGTGCACCATCCCAGAATGCTTTCTTGTATTTGGCCAACTGTTGTTCGTCAAGTCCATCGGAAATGAGTTTTCCCTCTTTCTCTTTAACGCCCAAGACAATAATACCGCCATTGGTATTGGCAAAAGCAGAGAATGTCTCCCAGAAACTATCGGGAAAACCACCCTTTGCTGACTTGTATTCCAATTCGGCACTTTCGGATTGACCTATTTGTCGTTTTATCTCTTCTATGGTCATATTTTTCCTTAAATTATAATCATTGTTTTTGTAATTGTCTTCGCCAGTGTTCTTATTGTGGAATCGGTACCTGCATGAGATTTGCTCTTTACCTATAATCAAAACTACTATAGTTTTTGCATTATTTATTGAGGACAATAATTTTGTATAAACTGCAACAGTCCACTATTTTCAAAGAAACACTCAGGATTTTTTTCCATCTCATTTTTCATTAGATAGAAACCTGAGTTTGCATATTCATTAAGTGTTGTCATCAAGACATCACATACATATTTGACGTCAATTTCGCCCTTGTCAAGGGCTATCAAGTCAATGTCAGATTTTGCCACAAGAGCTGTGAAAATGTATTTCTGTAGAATTGTGTAGGACTTACGTCCCTGCTCATTTTTCTTTTTTCCCCATGTTGACATTTCCATTCTGAATTTACGTTTTTCACCATTAAGAGGTTTACGCTCTCCGTAGTATAAGCCAAGGAAGAAGGCATAAATAAACACCTCATAGCCAGCATTGAAAGTCTTGCCCTTGGCAATACGACCGTCAACACTACCACCATGATATTGGCAAAGTTCTTCTACAACGGGTTGAAAAAATTTTTCCTCATAATAGGAATCAATCCTATTTAACCATGTTTCGAATAATGATTCCATATTCATACCTCTTTTATTTCTTCTACCAAGGTATCGATAGTCGTAATATCTAACTTGTCGAAACCTGTTTGTTTTCTAATACGATACTTCCGACAGTTAATCCTGCCCAATGCTTTGGTATCTGTCACATATTCACCGTTGTCATCTTTTAATAGATAACTTTTTGTAACCACTATACATTGTTTGTTAACTTGGGAATTTAGACACTCATAAAATGTCTTATCCTTACCTTCATCAAACGACGATGTGGGTGCGTCAAAAATAAGGGGATACTCAGCATCGCGATTCTCTCTTGTCAATTCTGATATGGCAAAGAGGATGCTGATGTGCATAGTCGTTAATAATGATGTGTTTGGATTTGTAATAACTTTTTCGTTCTTGTCTTGCAATTCGATTTTTAAATCATTAAAACGGTCAAGATATATTTTGATTATTCCGGTAAAATCGTCCACATTCAGTTGAGCCAAGAATACATTTGCTTCTTTTGCTAAACGGGCTAAGAACTCCTCATAAGTAGAGGCTTCTGTGTTTTCAATTGCATCGCTAAACAAACCGAAAAACTCATTGATCATTAGCATTGGATTGCCACCTGTGATTTTGGCATTTTTCTTTTGCTCCTCCCTTTTTTTCTTTATCAGTTCCTTTAGTTCAGGGATGGTTTTAGTGAGCAGCCTATCCATTGTGATTGAGGAAGATTGTTTCTGTTCATGCCATCGGTTAACCACAGCAAAATTTGAAACAAATTCTTTTAGATTCTCACCAGTAGCGGAACTCGCATATAATTCCGATATATTTTTCCTTAAGGCGTCGAGAGTTGAGTTCTTCCTAATAATCAAGTTCCTAATTTCTTCATTTTCATGGAAAACGCTTTCTATCTCATCAGGTATACTAGAGATATCTTTTCCTGTATGAGAAAGACTTAGTCCTAGCTCTTTCAATTCTTCTATGTTACGGGCAGAAAAATATCGCTTTATTTCAGGACGTTTGTCCTCCGGTCTAGGGGTAAGTAGTTCTATAACATCGTTGATACGTTGTCTGATGAAATCGTATGTAACACTGCCTTCAGGGGCTTCACTTCCACAATAGGCGCAACGATGAGAATGAAGCATATATTTCATCTTGTCGATGTCCGAATTGTTCCAAGCTATCTTTTCCAACTCGGTCTTTGCTTTGGCGACTCTTGCTTTGTTGAAATCTTCTTCCTGTTTTTTTTTAAATTCAGATTCAATAGTGTTCTTACTATATGCAAGAGATTCAAGTTTGCTATTATACTCTTTAAGAACCGGTTCGAATCCCATTAAAATCCATTGGTCATCGAGCAACTTGAAACTATACTCTTCATCTATCTTGTCAGATAGTCGTTCTATCTCACCTTCAATCCGAGCAACTTCCTTTTCAAGTTTAGCAATCTGTTGAATAATATTATAGTCACTATCTATGGCATCAATATGCTTTTGGGCCTCATTATATTCCGCCTTTGCTTTAGCCAAATCATATTCTGCTGTTTCAAGCTTTTTGCACAAAGATATTATATCACGTTGGATTTCCGTTACCCTTGCATTTTGCTTGTTTGCTTTTTCGCGAGCACCAGACATTACTTTTTCAGAAGTATCCTTTGCATATTTGGCAAATTGCCTAAATGGCTCCAGATCTTTTATTTCTGAGAACATGTCGATTAGTGTTTGCAACGTGGTTTTATCTTTGAATATATTGAGTTTGTCTTCGCCTTTGAAGACGTGGTATTTTTTGATAATGGCAGGAAATGCATTTTCCTTTTCAAATAGATCTTTAACTGAGAACAATTCTTTTCTTATGCTTCCAACAAGTTGAAAAGCCTTGTGGGAACGGCCTTCTATGCGCATTTCCCCATCAGAAGATTTGCAAATGCATAAACTTCTTTCTACGATACGCAAAGAGCCAGAATTGTTTCGAAGTTCCATTGATACCATCACACGCCCCTTTTCGCCAACCCCTAATTCTTTGAACATCTTAGCAGAGACAAGGCTTTTGTCTTCAGGCATTTTATCTTCATTTGATTTAGGAGCATAATCAGGTGTTAAGACCCAGTTGATAGCATCAAAGAAAGTCGTTTTCCCATCACCGTTAGAACCTAGAATAAGGTTTAAATGGTCTGAGAAAGCAAATTCCTTTTTACCATAAAAACTGCGGAAGTTATATATGATGAGTTTCTTGATTTGCATGACACCTTTATTTTGAAAGAATAGATAACACCTTTTTGTATATAGGCTGGAAGTCTACCTCATCCAATACTACCGGTCCTACTTTGTTTCGAATCCTCATATCTGATTTAGCCACACTTATTTTTTTGTTCAGTTGATCGACTATTTCAGCGATAGCTTTTACATAGGGATTCAATGCTCTTTTGCCATCGTCAAGGCTCCTGTATTTAGAAGGTACAATGTCAAAAGTACTGATAAGACGCTCGTCACTAATGATTTTTAAGAATATGTTATCAACTTTACTCATAGGCTCTTGCAGTTTTTATACGATATATACTTCAGGCATCCTAATTTTGAACTCGGGGTCAATATTGTGACATTGCTCTTTTACAATACCACGGCGATGAATAGCAGGATTCAGACAATATAGTTCAAACTCTTCTTTATTTACATCTGCAACATATCTCCAATGAGGGAAAAGAAGTTTCATATATCCAGTTGCTATGCGCTTTATAGCCTTTGAATCACGGACATCTGCTTTCTTTTCAAACTTACACAACTGATCAAATAACAGTCCATACGTGTTATTTGTACGCATAGTGTGTAATATTTCCGAGAAATATTCAACATTTATAGTCCAGCCTTTAAATATCATACTGCTGTTGATACGAGGCAAAAGCCATCCTTCAATAAAACAATGAAAACGGTCTAGTAAAGCTGATTCACGGAAATTCTCAGGAAGAGAATCAAAATACATTGGTGAAATAGGGCGATGTTGTTCTGTCAATGGTATATTCCCCATAAGCATCAATCCACATTCTGATGTAAATTCATTGTTATCAATAGTGGTTTTCCCACTTTCAAGATATGACTTTAAAGCAGCTTGGATTTCGGCTGGTTCTTGAAAAACTATGGTTTGTATCTCATCAAATACAGTAAAATCATGATTTTTGATGATACCATTCTGCTGCTTTGCCTTATCATAGAATAGCTTTGCACGGGTCACTTTACCACCGCTGACTAGCCATCCATATTTTGACAAATTACCGAATACATATGATTTTCCTGTTCCTTTGGGTGCTAACTCTATGACGTTTAGTCTCGGTTCTGCAAAAATAAGGAGCCGTGTTATAAACTCTAACTTCTGAGTTTCATTAGCAAAACCATCAGGGTCGTATTCCATGGCTGATAGCAACAAGTCCATCCATTCTGTTGTGGTAAAGTGCTGGCGTGCTTCAGCGAGATATCCGATGTCAACAGAACTATATGGCTTGAATGGCTTGTAGTCCACCATTTGAACATGGAATTTCTTCCCGTCATTATCAGGAAGCAGACAGAGTTTCACGATACCCCATTTTTCACCATCTACAAGTTCGCCTTGGTGCTTATTGTATGTAAACTCAGGTATTATTCCCTCACGGAGTTTTATTCCGTAGTCAGGGATTGCAAATTGCTTTTGTCCCTTTACCAAGTCAATGTAAATTATGAAACGTGCAAGAAGAACAACTTCTTGACCAGATACTATTCTGTCTTTGACTGACCCAGAGTTTGCGGGGATAACCTGATCAAGAAATTTGGTCAACCCCAATGTATCTATTTCGCCAGTTTGGACATTCAAATAACGTTTTAGCAGGAAGTCCTTGACAAAAGCAGGAAGATTTCGACCTGCAAATATACTATTGGTTTTCTCAGGATCTTTGTAAATTGACATCTGAGAAAAATACATTCTTATTTTTTCACTTATTTCTGCTTTCATTTTTCTATGAATTAAAAGCCACCAAAGAGATCATCCTCCTTGGCTCCTGTTGTTATGTTGATTCTGAAATCTCTCATGACATTACCTATCACTAGAGACACAATATCACATTTTTCATTAACTGAAATTGGCTCACTCTCAAATAGGTCTCCTCCAATCTGATGTAAGGCATATCGGATGCCATCATATTCCACGACTGGAATTTCTATAGAAGGAATGTTTTTGATACGGAACTGGATAACAGGATTTGCCCCATTCAATTCCAATGTCAAAATATCTGCAGACCATTCTGCATCTACAACGTAGCTTGAAATGATGAAGATAGGAACCAACACTTCCTCAGGTGTACATCCTCCATGAATACCCTGCCCCTTAGGAACTTTATTGCAAAGAGAATTGTGTCTCAAAGCACAAACAGTCTTTCCGTCTTCCAAGCGGAAATAATTGTCATCTTTTGTCCATGTACCGTTTCGTTTCAGAGCGACGCGTCCATGGTGATCAGGCTCAACACCGTTAAGGCCGAGTCCTTTGCACAACTGAGATAGATAAGTCAATCCATGATCTGAAATAATCGCAATCTTTTTGCCATTATATTTCATAACAATGTCTTCTATAATATCTCTCACCAATCTTACTTCCTTGATAATTGTGTTAGGCCATAGATTTGTGGGTTGATGAGCAAGACTGTCCAAATCTCCCATTTTCATTAGCGTCTCATAATCAGGTAACAGTTTTTGCAAATCTGCTTTGTTTATGTCTGTTTTTGATGGAAGAAGTGCTCTAGCAATTTTGATGTCATTGAGGAAAATGTTCTGGTCGTTCTTCTCTCTTATAATTTCCTTAATCAAGGGAATCCATTCTATTCCAAGGCCATCCACCCAGTAGAATACCTCGATGTCTCCTCTGCCATGAAGAAGTGTTCTAGTCGTGCTGAATGATTGGTACCAACTGTCAAAAGACACCTCAGTGCCATTAAGTGATCTGATTTCAGCGTCAATCTCAGCTGTATACAAATTTGAAAGCTTAGCCTTTTTGTATTCTTTCATATATGCAGGCAGCCAATCAGGTATGTTCACAGATACGCCAAGAGGTGTGGAGCAATAGTAGTATAAATCTGGGTAGAAAGACTTGATTTGGTCAACGCTAATCATTCCTTTGCCCAGCCATGATATGGCAAGTTCTTTTTCCTTGGTCGTAATGCCGGTGCAGTATTTCAATGCACTAGCAGCGTTGTATTTGCTTGCTATTGCCTGCAATCTACTATTCAAAGTTGATTCCACCCCTTCGCGAAGAACGACATTTCTTTTAGCAGCTTCTCTAAGGCAGTATTGTCTGATGGACATCTCCGATTCAATCTCTGTCATATCCAATACCATTTGCTCGATTAAGTCATTTCCAGTAAAAGTAGTCGTCTTGGAGAGAATCCGACAAATAAAACCATCGCCATCTTGGTTTAGTTGATAATACCGAGCCAATAACCAACGTTCATATTGACCAGGATAATCAAACCACAACTTTATAAAGGCTTCGTGAGAGTCTATATTCGAGATGGAGAAATAGTTATTAACATACTTGCTGAAACTAAATCCATTACTAATATCAATTTGCGATGCTAATTCTTGCCATTTATCACCATCACCAAGGGCTTTGGTCATTCCACCAAACTGTAGTTGCAGACCTTTGTTGAGAAACTCATACGCATCATAACACGGAACAAAAGAAAAAGCATTATCAGGCTGTGCGTAAATAGCATTGGCGAAAATGGACTTTGATGTACATATGATGTTTGGCGTAACCTGTTTATCGGCATCTTTCCAGATGTTTAGCCACTCACGTATTGTCCTGACAACGGTATAATGTTTTTCCAATCCCTTTACACCGTAAGTATTACCATTTGTGATAATAAGGCGATACGTCAACCCTCTATTTTCTGTTTTCAGCCTCCAGATTGTACTTTGGGTATCCTTTTTGAATGATTCCATCTTTCCCTCCAGGCCAACAATCGGCACATATACACGCTGATGTTTCTCTACTGCTTTTGCATTGGCTTCTATTGCCTTTATAGTTTTTAGCAAGGCATCGAAGGTCTTCTTCTCGTCATTTTCATAGAAACGAGCCAATTCTGAGAATGGTGCGATAACACAGTTTGCACCATCCATCTTCTTGATATGGTGTTTAATGCGCTCTGCCAATTCGGTATGAGTAATCATCAAGTCTGGATAATCAGGGTCAATCCACTTGTCAACACTTTGTACAATGGAATCCATTTCTTCTTGCACGAAGTCAACAAACAGACTGCAATCTCGGAAGTTATCAAATAAAACGAACCTAATGGGATATCTGTTTCGTGTTGAGATATCCAAGCCCGTTTGCTCTATATCGGCTATTACCTGAGCTTTCAGTTCTTCAAAGTTGATATATTCACTGTACATATTTCAAAAGGACATCAAGTATATAGCCATCTTCTTTTTCAATGATTTCATTCACGATGTCTTTTAACTCACCTGATGGGATCATTTTTACTTTTCCTGCGAGTTCATTTCGTTTGGAAGCAATGTCAATTGTCGACTTTGGTTCATTCGCAAATCCTCCACTGCTTGCATTGCTCCCCCCTGTATACCCGACTCCGGTGGTCCCGCCATTTGTTGGGCTTCCACTGGTGGTCTGTTGTTGGGAGATACGCCAGTCTTTTAGTTTTTCACGAACTTCAAGTTCTTTCCATAGCCCCACTTCACCTTCAAGATGTCCGTGAAGATACTCCATTGCTTTAGGAATCTCTATATCTTGAAGGTTGACTATCTCCACGTCTTTCAGGAAATTGTCGAAACCTTCCTTAAAATTGCCACCGTTTTTCTCAATCAGTAGGTTACCCCATTCTATCTTCTGGTCTTCGTAACCCTTGATTGCACTATTGAGCAATTGGGGATTCTTCATACTTTCAGGATCACTGACAACCTTGATGATATCATCAATGAGTTGAGACATTTTCTCCGTATTGTATTCACTGGTCGAATATTTTAATGACCACAGAGGATAACCTTTCAATTTTGCATATTCATGTAGAATGGCCCATCGTGCATCTTTCAGTGAACTGATATCTGAATAGCCTTTCAACTTTTTCAGTGAGAACATTGCTATTAGATATTTGCATAGCTTGCCAGCTTCCTTGCTCTCAAACATGAAGTTCAGTTTCTGAGAAGTCCTTCCTGATTCCCATGCCTTGAAAAGTTCTACAACATCATCAATAATGTGCTGTGAGGATCGTTGTTTGCCATTGGTGTCGAAAATCTGATTGATATATTTCCTCATAGCAAAGGCCACCATAGCCATGGAAGCATAACTTTGGAAGAGTCCGTAAGGTGGTTCTGTTAACCCAATTAGTTTTTCTCCAAGATTAAAGGTTTGGTTCTTATTGGTATGACGCCCCGAAAGCCATTCATCAACATAATCACACACCTTCTTTAATGGATGTTGGGGATCAACATCTGATTTCCATTGCAGATTATCATCTACACTATCCTGCAATAAGAACTCTACATGACGTCCTTGACCGCCACAAGAAGGAGAGGCAAGAATGTCTTGTTTTGTGTTGAATGAAAGAATAGCGTCCACTGTTGCCTTTACAGATGCCTTCTTCCAGTATGTCACAGAACTTTTAGTTCGAATAATATCCAAGGATTCAGGTCCTGCTTCAAAAATAGATGGAGCAATGGTCATATTGATGGTAGAAGACAACTTGCTACCTGATATGGTGAGAGTGTCGCCCCTTAGATAAAAAGTCACATTACTTCCCCTCATCCTGGTCGTCCATTCGGTTATCATGTCGGAGGCATTCTTCGCATAGGTCTTCTGCTGGTTGGCCAGGCCGTGACGTTGAGCACACTGGGCATTTGCTTGATATTCTATGAACCGCTCATAGTTCTTATCACCAAGATACGCTTCCATCATAACAAATACAGTATTCCTAAATCTGTCTTCCTTGCTGTTGCGCTCTGCGATGTCTTTGAGGTCGAACATTTCCGATTGTGTTTTTGCAACCATAATAGCAAGGAATATTTCATAGCCTCTCGCATCACGTTGAGTATTCTCAATTCGGCTAAGGAGAGTATACTCATTTCCTTGTTTTGAGAAGAACTGATAACACAAAGGCCTGTTCACCTGTTTGAAACTCTTGTCGAAACTCGATCGAGCTGCGTCTCCGAACTTGACTACTTGATCTGTATATAGAAAATTGCTCGACACCAATTCTTCTTTTATTTTCTGTATTTCTTCGCCAGGCAGAGCCGTAAACAAAATGGAGTAGTTACCATTGGGTTGGCGTTGAATGATACTTTTGTCGTTTAGAAAATCAAGAATTTCACTTAATTCTTGTTCAACTTCGGTGCCGACAAACAATGACTCTATATTTGCTGTACTTGGAGTCACTGTATCACTATTGGCTATGTTGTTCAGTGCATTTAGAAGCAGAATACCCTTAAAAACCCTCAGATAATTTTCACCAGCTGCTTCTACGGCAAGGTGGTGGCTATTGTATCTTTCTGTCACCGCTCCAAACCGTGTCGTGTCACTTTCGAAGTATTCCTGAACATAATCCCATAGGAAGTCGCTTGTGATTGTTCGCTCATTGGCATAATTGTCTTCGCTATCGAGAAAATCTCTGACGGTGTCACTGGCAAGAAATTCAAATACACTTCGACTGGAGCTGCCAGCCTCTCGTGCATAGTATGTTGCAAGATTGGCAGTTGAAGGATGCAAGGGGAATAAATTCTTAATATTGTCGATTGTCTCTTCAGTGTTTGCCGACGATTGAGAGAAAATATTTAGTAAATCATTGTGAAGAGAGAAGAATCTTTCTTTACGAAGTTTGTAAGTGGTGTCATCAACAACCTTGAATTTCTTCGACATAATCTTGAACGCCGAAACGGGTTCCATATTATAAATCATGTAGTGATAACGTCCTTTTGTCTTTTCACGTTCATCTTCATTTAGCGTCAAAATAGCCGATGGGTGAGAAATAAGGAGAAAATAGCTGTCATTTTCTGGATTCATCATCGCTTCACTGATTCTTTGCAGTTGTACGATGAGACGCTTGGCAATGCTTGAAGTCATGATTTCTGTGAACTCATCCCAGATGATGAGCATACCGTCAAAGCCCTTTTCTCGTAGCTTTTCTTGTACTTCAAAAATCCATTGTTGGATATTATTACCTTGCAGACGAATGTCAATGCCTGCTACACGCTGTGCATTGCGCACTCGTTCGAGAACTTCTGTGTTGCCAGCCATGAGCAATTGTTTCAGCTTCTTCAAGTCGGGAGCAACGCTACTTAATATTATATTGTTGTCTATGAGCGACTGCCAAATAACTGGCTGTTCTTCGATATGTTGAACAAGTGTGTCAAAATCAGTCTGCACAACAATGTTTATACCTGCAGCATTTAATGCATTTTTAATTTCCTTTTGCAGCTGAAGCGATAAGTCTTCTTCGTGGGCAATACTCTGTTGGCCATACAAGTTTACAGGGAAAAGACGTTTTTGTAAACGTACATTTAAGATTGAAGAACGTAGCTTTTCGTACTTCTCCTTTTTGTATTCATCCTCAATATATTCTGAGATGTCATCTAATGGGTCACAAAACAAATGCTTCAAAACTGCTCCTGCATGTGATTTCCCCGTACCATACGTACCTGCAATCCATATAGACTTGTGGCTGTCTGCATCATTGTTGCGAACAGCCTTAATCATATTATTCAGAATACCATCAAACTGGTCATTGGCTATAAATGTTTTCCATTCTCCAAGACCCTCTTCTTGTATGTTGTAAGCAGGTCGCATCGACCTAAGAGTTACTATATCGCTGTATTTCATAGGTTACTTGTTTTCTGTTTTAAGATAGTGATTTACTATAAGTTCACGAAATTCAATCCTAACAGATTGGTCTTGTAGCAGATCCCATAATCCATCGTCAAGGTGTGCATACTCAATGTTTTCTTTTAAAAACTTAGGAGAAGGCGTGTGCCATTTGTGATCTGGAATCTGACCTCCTTTCCATTTTATGTCGTAATAAATCTCTCGAATAGAATGAAAAAACGGTTTGAAATAGGGTGCAGCTTTTCTATTCGGCTCATATTGAGCACATAGCTCTTCGTAAATAGCTTTAAGTTTATTCTCATAAGTTATTTTGTTCCCAAGCAAAACACCATCTTCTATACCTTTGATAATCGCGAGAAAATATAGTGGTTTGGCATTTGATGGAGCACCAAATGCAATGCCTCTATGAATGGAGAGTAAACCATTCTTATAATATGAGATTTTAAGATTCATATTATTTATATAAGCGCTTCTAAACAAGATGTGGAATTCAAATCTTCTCTTAGCGTGATGCTATCAAGCCCCATAGCTAATTCTGCAATCAATACACGGTTATTTGCTGAATTCAAAGCCTTCAAGGTGTTAATGAATACTTGCTTGCTAATTCCAAGAACCCGAAAAGGACCACTTTTACATTCTTCATTATAGAAATCAGATACTCTTAGTGAGTGAACTCCTTTATTTTCTGCATATTTATATAGACTATATGCTAATCCTATTTTTGTCATCTCTTCATACCCACCACGTATATAATTCTTTCCATCTGTTTTTTTGCTCCAATTTAGCGTATCTCCAATTGGCGAATAATCAAAGGTTTGGATAAGTGCAGCAACTGCATTTGTGACTGTTTTCCCTTTTGATGAATAGCCTTGTTCGTTTATCATCCCTTCCAAGATCTTTCGGTCAAATTCTTGTCCAATCTTTATGTTATTAGCAAACCAATTGACAATAAAAGAATGGTAAGACAAATTAGTAAGAATTAATTCCCAAGTTAAACTAGTATCGTCGATATAAATTTGTTGGAGCAATTCTCCAAAACGTGTTAGTTTGTTCTTGGCATCATTTATTTCGGCATCCTTGAGCCATGCCTTAAACCCATCCACTTGGGCGGTTCCAAGAGAATTGCTCTGCCAAAAATATTCGGGGTCTACTAGATACTCTTGTAGCCATTCTTCTCTAAAGCCAAAGGTCTTATAACCTTGGATTTTTGTTTCTTCGTTATTGTTCATATTTTTAATCATTCTAATGCAATCTGCCGAAATACAACCCAAATCGTGTGAATTTAGACACTTTAGGCAATGAATACACTTTGTTCTGTCAATATATACATTCGGTAAAATGGATAAAGCACCTGATGGACAATCTACTTCACAAACCTCGCAATGGACACAATAAGCACTTTTATATACTACACGTCTTAACAAAAAACTTAATTGTGCAGAAGCATTTTCAACAACGAAAGTGTACAGGTTCTTTTCTTTTTCGTATTTGACATAAAATTCAAACACATTGTCAGCATATTTTAAGGATCCTTTATCCATATTGGAATTACGTTCTACTGTATATTCACATAATGCTGGTAACCATTCATAGATTGGATGAAGTGGATTTTTTACTAATGCTGTAAAGGAATTATTAGCGTCTGAAAACGAAACAGCGGTCTTCACCAAATCAGTATTTCCTATAGCCTTAATCTTCCATCGTCTTTCCTTAATAAACTCATCTACTTTTCCAATTCTGCTATTTTTTGACCATAATACAAGTCTATCTGTAAATGGTTTAAGTTCAGAACTATAACACTTTGAAGCAATCATGTCATCCCATGCCGTGGAAAATGGGCAAATTAAACACCCGACACGAGCTTTCCCATATCGGTATGCCTGATTAATGGGAAGACCATATTTGAAAAGATAAATGAATATTTCAACAGAATTCCAATATATAATTGGGTGAGCGTTTACTATAGTAGTATGTTTCCCTTTCCCAATTCTTAAATACGCACCTCGCTTAACACTCTCCTCTGCGCGGACACCATCAAAAGTAAGAACCTTGGCTTGTTTATTACTGCCATCAATCTTTAATCCTCTATATAGTGGGGCTGTTTTCATTATAGAACAGCACCATCTATGTGTGTCGCTTGGAGTTCCGATTTTATCCCAATAACTCAGTACGTTGTCATGATTATGTGCTACAGAGAATCTCAAATCAGGATACAGCTCTTTATAATGCTTTTGAACTTCCTCATAGAGACTCAATGAAGGGGGCAGCTCATAGCCTGTATCGCTATAGATTACTTCGAATTCGGTGCTAGGGATAGCACGAGTGCATAAATCAAGAACAACCTGGCTATCCTTTCCGCCTGAGAAGGAGGCCAAGAATTTATCTATCTTAGTAGTTTGATAGATTTTGCGACCTTGCTTCTCGGCTTCTTCAAATGGTACAATGTCAAAAGAGTCACAATCCTCTTTGATGATAGCCATTTTCGTCTTCGACTTTTTTTCCACCTTGGCGGCCAAAGCTTCATAGTCGAGTTGGTTAGCAGCAACATTTTGGACACTCTTTCGTGCTCCTGCATATTGGATAAAGGTCTCATGAATAAATTCAATGGCTTCACTTTCAAGCAAGAACATATATTCCTTACATCGTTCCAACATCTTTTTGACGTTGACAGGTTTCAGCCTTAAGGCCTCCATTCCTGGCTGAAATACAACCGTCGCTTCATCGTAGATATTGGCCCCCTTAGCTTCAAAAACTAGTTCTCCACGATACCAATATTGTTTGTTGATAGCCCATAGCAATGGGTCCTTACAGTGAGGGTATTTCCATCCTAGTTCATTCAACTTCAACAAGTCGAGTTCTTCCCAGAACACAGGCCGAGGAGAGTAGCCTAGCGTACCCTCAACAATGCGTGAGTGCAAAAGCACTCCGCCAGTCTCTTTGTCCCAGGTTATTTTATACATATTTCATTTTCATTATATAAAATCAGTGCAAAGATAATCACAAGCTGTCCCAAAACGTGGTACATGCTTAAACTTTTTCGTCTTCTTTTTCATGAAGAGCTTCCAAACGTACAAGTTCATTAACGTCAACATCTAAACACCTAGCTATCTCAAAAAGATTCTCCAGGTTTGGTTGGGCATTGTTGGTACACCATTTGGATACTGTAGCAGGATCCTTGCCTAGCTGCTCAGCTAACCACTTGTTTGTTCGTCTCTTTTCTGCAAGTACTACTTTAAGGCGGTTTAAGTCTTTCTTCACTTTTCTGATTGTTGATTTAGGTGGTACAAAAGTACTATTTTTCTTCCAAATAGTAGTCTTTGCCGGAGAAATAATCATACTTCTCGCAAAAAAAACTACTTTTTGGTCAATTTTTATTTTAGAGAGATAGTAAAGGGGATTAAGAATTTGTGCAAAGTAGGCTCTCTGTATATTTTAAAACCAATGTCAATTTAGCGGTTCAATATGGCGGGATACAAAGGTTAAATAGTATTTTTTCATAATAATACTTCGAAATGAGTGGATTTTTCAGTTTTTATGCATATCTTTGCTACGCCATTGATGATTTTCTAATTTCTTACAGCACAAGATTGGCAAATAATCTGATATGGCAAAAAATTCCGGGTCGTTAGGCTTTGCTGCTTGGCTTATCAATTTATTTAGTAGCTATAGCTAACAATGTATACTAACCAATGTGCTGTATAATTTAGATTGAATAATTATGACATTAGATGAAGGTATTAAAATTATACTTGATGGAGAAGCTGTTCTTTTTGTTGGTTCAGGCTTTTCGATAGGTGCAACGAAGTCTGATAATACCCAATTCCAAACAGCAGCACCTTTAGCTCACAAATTGTTAAAGACATGCGGTTATGAAGATGACGACCTAGTGGATGATTTAGGACAAGCTTCTGAAATATTTCAAGAAGAAAAAAGTGAACATGAATTGGTAAATTATTTGATTAGAGAATTTACAGCCATTGATGTAACAGATAGTCAAAAATTGATTTCCTCACTTCCTTGGCAACGTATTTATACGACTAATTATGATAACATAGTTGAGTTAGCGGGGGTTCAAAATAAAAAAAAATATCTCAGTCCAGTGTTATCTGATAACCCCAAAGACTACATTGGCAAAGACAATCTTTGTATTCACCTTAATGGTAAGGTGGACAGGCTTAGTATAGATAAACTTAATGGGGAGTTCAAGTTAACAAACCGTAGCTATTTGACTGATGATTTTTTAGAGAGTAACTGGATAACGCTTTTTCGAACAGATTTAAGAACGGCAAAGGCTATATTTTTTTTAGGTTATAGCATGAAATATGACCTTGATCTACAGCGAACTGTTTATGAAGGTAATGTTCGTGACAAGGCTTTTTTTATATTGCGTTCTGGTGAAAAGAAAGTAAACATTAGGTACATAGAAAAATATGGCAAACCATTTGATATCGGAATAGATAACTTTTCAAGCAAAATAGAAACAATTAAAAAGCTTTACCATCCTATAGTAAAACTTAACTATCCTTATCTTTGTTTCGATAAATTATCAAAGCCCAAAAATCCTAAAGATATTCTTGACAGGGATGTTTTTGAACTATTTTATAATGGCTGGCTACAACTCGATAAACTCTATTATTCATTGCTTTCTTCAGATTATCATTATTGCATTTATCGCACCAAGCTTGATGAAACTATTAAGTTGATAGAGGAGGGCGAAAAAAAATTCTTGATTCATTCTGATTTAGGAAATGGAAAAACTGTTTTTGTAAGTTCGTTAGAAAATTTGCTTTGTGAAAAAGGTTATTCCGTTTTTCACTTCAGAAAATATAAAAGCACATTTGAGAGGGAAATAGAACAGATCTGTAAGTCACATGATAAAGTTGTTGTTGTTGTTGAGGATTATGTTGGCAATATTGAGCTTTTAAAAAGCTTCTCTTTAACTTATACTGATCAAATAGTAATAATGTCAGAAAGAACTGCCACTAACGAAGCCAATTACTATACACTATCTGAGCTTTTCGGTGAGTTTATTCATATCGATGTAAATCTTTTAGATGCTGACGAGATTAGCAACTTAGTGGGTTTGTTGGATTATTATGGTTTGTGGCATGAACTTGCTTCTAAACGTACCGAGAATAAGGAAAAATTCATCCGAGTTACTTGTAAATGCAAAATAAGTAATGTTGTTCTTAAATTGCTCAATTCTCTAAACATACAAAATCGTTTTAATTGTGTTATTGATAAAATTAGAAATAGAAAGACTTACTATGATGCTATATTGTTTATTTTGATTGCTCACATTTCAAAGATTAATCTTGATATGGACGAGTTGTCAACTGCTATAGGTACATCAAAGTTAAATACGCCATCTTTTAAAAAGGATCCTTCTGTAAGGGAATTCATTGATTTTGAAAATGGGGAAATAAAAAATAAATCTGCCATAGTTTCTGGATTCATATTAAGTCAAATGCTAGATAGTTATGTGGTTGTAGAAGTTATGCTTAGAATATTTAAACAGCTCGCAAATCAGAAGAGTGACCGTGCATCTCGCCGAATTCTAAGAAAAATGATGACATTCACAAACGTTCAACACATTCTAAACAGAAAAGATCCAAATTATTCAAGTAGTTTAATATATTTGTATGAGAACCTAGGTAAAATTGACTTTTGTAGACATAATCCTCATTATTGGCTGCAATATGCAATTGTAATGCTGTCACAATATAATTATCCTCAAGCTAATGCATATTTTGAAAATGCATATGCCTATGCCAAGAATATAGAGGATTTTGATACATATCAGATAGACAATCATCATGCTCGTTTTATCCTCGAAAATGAATATCAATATGGTTCCAATGACACTTGTATGGAAGCTTTTGAACAAGCTCATGCAATTCTGATGGATCCTAGACATAAATATGAAGTTAGGCATTACCCTTTTAGGGTGGCTCAAAATTATTATCCATTTTACGAGAAATTCTATAAGAATATGAAGGATGGCGAAAAGACGAAATTCATTAATGCATGTAAAGAGATGTTGGATCGTATATCATGGTATGAGTCAACAACATCAAATATCCATAGAGATGTAAAAAGTACAAGCAATAGTTTAAAGATTATTTTGAATGAAATAGGGGATAAGGGATAAATTTATAATCAACCAATGATGAATAGCAACCCAATAGTAAATGTGTGAAAGTATGTGTAAAAATCATAATAAAATAAACATTCAACAAAGATAACTAGTATCTTTGCGAAAGTAAAAAAACAATAGGAAGAATGAAATGCTCAAATACAGTTGAAAATATTGCGATTCGGGGACTATCTTCGATATTCTCCAGAAATGCTTTTAATCAACTTCTTGAGCATAATGATTCTTCGTATATGGTAAAATTAGTTCAATATTATGGTTTTTCTGACTTTCTTGATTTATCAACTTCAGCATTTCTAAAAAAAATATATGCTTTGTTGATTAAAAACTATCGTTGTGAATATGTTTATAAAAACGAATTACTCAATGATTTTATTCTAAAAAAATATGGTACGAAAAATACCATTGTATTTAACGAATTTAAAGTAGGAAGATCTATCGCAGATATAGCACTTTTCAATGGTGAAAGCAAAGCTTTTGAGATTAAATCCGATTTGGATTCTTCTGCCCGTCTATTCAGTCAGATGTTTGATTATACTCGATTATTTCAGAAATGTTATATTGTAGTTCCTGAAGAAAGGGTTGATGAATATTTGAATAGTGTTGGAGAAAACGTAGGAGTCATAGTTCTCAAACGCGTGAAGAGACATCTAGAAATGGAAGAAATACAAGAGGCTGCTTCCAATGATTATATAGATCCATCTTTAGTGATGGGATGCTTAAGAACCAATGAATATAAACATCTGGTCAAAACATATTTTGACAAATTGCCACATGTGTCCGATTTTGATATGTTCGATGAATGTAGCAAGATGGTTAAGGCAATTCCTTGTCAAGATTTGCATCGATTGTTTTTGAAAGAAATTGAGTCAAGAAAGAACTCATATTCTAATATTCGTTTTGTTCAAAAAGAATTAAGCCAAATTTGTTTAAGTATGAATTTGAGTATTAAAAATATAACTTTGTTAAACCAGAGGTTACAGGCCTCGCTTATATAATTTTGACTATGTATTATCCATATCTTAGAGGAAAACAATTTGAGTTGAAAGCATTACGTGAGCTTGCTCAAGAAGCCCCGAACAATAAGTATTTATGCCCTATTATAGAACCAGTAAAAACTAGTTTTAACACATTGAATACCGCCATTAACGAAATGAAGAATGGTCATATGGCTTTTGCTCTTGTGCTTAATCCCAAAGAGGGTGATTTTGCAATTAATGAAACTGATGTGTTAGAAAACGTACAAGAAGAACTTGATGGTGCAGGTTGGATGCCCGCATTGATATACAAACGCAATTCATTGACACTCAAAAACATTATTGATGCCAATGGGCTTGAAAATGTTTGTGTAATATTTAAGGAAGGGGTTGATTTTGAACAAGATAGCGAATTGGAAACCTTTCTTAATATGGATAAAATTTCTACTGTTGTTGCATCAAATGCTGATACAAGAGCATCGAAACGTAAATTGCAAAGTTTGGGTAAGGCCATTATTCGCCTTGATGAGAATTTCCATGAACAGAAGCGCAACGTGGATTATATTAACTTACCTGAAGAGCAATTCACAGAGGAACCATTCTATTTTAAAGAGGATAAATTTGCAGGCTTTTCTGATTATACCACACTCCCGAAGAATTTTGCTGAAGGTGGAATGCTTCCATACGCAATTGCTATTCATTTTACATTTAAGCCTCAGCAGGAAATGGTTTATATTCGTCATTTTGTTTCAGATTCTAATTTAGATCAATCAAACATTCAAGGTAAATTTGCAGAGGCTGGTAGAAAAGCCGTGGCCTTCTTTAATAATCATCCTGACTATTTCCGTTCTTCTGCTATTACTGAACTAGAAAACTATATTTGTGACGGTAAATACCCAGGTCTCGGCGTGTTGAAGAAATTGTCTATCAAACATCATTTACAGCTTATATCTAATATTTTGGGTGAATTATGAGAATATGTTCCGAATGCTTTTTTGACGAAGAGATACAGAATTATATCTCGTCAACAGGAGTAAAAGGAGTTTGTGATGTTTTAAAGAAAGATGCTTTGGTAATTGAATTAGAGGATCTTTCAGATTTTTTCTATGACGTAATCAATGTGTTCAAGATCGAGGCTTCAAGTAAGAACACCATAGTTGATTATCTTCAAAAAGATTGGAACTTATTTAGAGACAAAAAGGTTGCAGAGAAGATTATTAATGAATGCGTTTCGATGTTGGGTTCAACTTTGGATATTAAACATGTTGTATATTTAGACGTTATTTCAAACTACGTAAGTATTTGGGAAAGGTTGAAACATGATCTCCAGTTCAAGAGTAGATTCTTGATCAATCTGAATACATACAACCCTACAGACCCTTATCTTAAAGACTGTATTAAAGCAGATGTTATTATTCCAACAGGAACCATTATGTATCGTGCAAGAGTTCTGCCTGATAAAGTCTCATATTATAAAAAAGATGATTTGGGATGTCCTCCTCCTAAAATAGTTTCAAATGGTAGGGCTAATCCTATAGGAATTCCATATCTTTATCTTTGTGATAATAAGGGTACGACTTATTATGAGGTGCGAGCAAGATATAAGGATAGAGTGACTGTGGGCGATTTCAGAATAAATAGGAATCTAAAAATTGTATCACTTTCATCTTTGTCAAGTCTGTATTTGGCATCTCATTCTGGTGATTTTGTAAAAGAATTAAAGCATAAGTTATTACTTCACAAAATTGCCGAAGATATGACCAAACCATTGAGTCGTTATGATACTGAGCTTGAATACGTTCCAACCCAGTTTATTTGTGAACTATGTAAGATAAATGGGGCTGATGGTATTTCGTTTAAGAGTTCTTTGGATGGTAAAGGAACAAACTATGTGCTTTTTTCGGCCAATGATAAGACCGTGGCGGAGTGCATTAAGGTAAATACTGTTACCATAGAACATGTAGAGATAAAACCATAACATAAGGATGTCTTTGACATACATTCTTCCTTTTTTAAGAAGATGTTATGCTACAGCATATTGAATTTACTCATAGAAACAGCCTTGATATCATCGGCGATGTCGATGTATGGCTTCATCGCCTTGTAGTCGCTGTGACCGGTCCACTTCATCACCACCTGGGCAGGGATGCCGAGTGACAGGGCGTTGCAGATGAAGGTGCGGCGACCGACGTGCGAGGCCAGCAACTCGTGCTTGGGATGCACCTCTTCCTTTCTCTCGTTGCCGATGTAATAGGTTTGCTTAATAGGCTCATCGATGCCAGCAAGTTTGCCCAACTCTTTCAGGTAGGTGTTCATCTTTTGGTTGCTGATGACGGGTAGGGCCTTGTCGTCCTCAAAATGTATGTCTTCATATTTCTCTAATATGGCCCGGCTATGATCATTCAACTCAATGACCAGATAGTCATGGGTCTTGATAGTGGTAATCTCTATTTGTCCATCTTTGATGTCGCTTTTGCGAAGATTATACACGTCGCTGTACCTAAGACCAGTGAAACAACAGAATAAGAAAACGTCCCTCACGCGCTCAAGATAGTTCTTCGTCTCGGGTATTTCCAAATCTCGGATTCTTTGCAACTCATCTCTTGTGAGGAAGATGATTTTCTGCTCGCTTGACTTCAATTTGGGTCTGAATTTCTCAAACGTATTGTCGTTATAGATGCCATTGTTGTAACACCAGCGGAGGAACCAGCGCAGTAATTTCATGTTCTTCTCCACCGTGATGTTCCTGTGGTTCGTCTTCCGCATATACTCTGTGAATCCGAGGATGCCTTTTTCGGTGAACGTTTCAAACGACACACGTTTGTTGAATGCCAGAAGATGGTTTTTCAATACACTGAAACGGGCGTATGTGGCATCAGTCCATTCGTTGGCAGTGCCACATGTCCTGATGAATTCGTCGTATGCATTCCAAAAGATCTTGCTTGGCGAGGGACCTTTGGCCTTTTCTTCCTTTTCGGGCTCAATCTTCCTTTTGAGTTGTTTCTGGAAGACTTCTTTCAATTCTTCTACTGAAGGCATGGTTTCTGTATATTCAAAATCCTTGAAAGCGGCCTGAATAGCGTTCTCCTGCTTGGACAATTCCATATTGATGTCAGATGCTGTTTGCAGGGACTTGTTCATACAATTGCGCTTGACACGTTGCGCCTTGTCATCCCACTTGTCAAGGTCGATTTTGTAGCCAGTGGAAAGCTTGATTCGGGTGGAACCGAAAGAAACGCGCATGAAAATGGGCACGTTTTCCATGATGAGGATACCGTTCTTTTTCCTTCGTTCGGGTGAAAAAACTATGCTTCGTTTGATTGTTGCCATAATGGTGTATTTAGAATTTACACCCAAAATTACACCCGAAAAATGGAATAATCAAATGTTTTTGGATAAATCTCATTGGTGTTATGAATATTTAACTAATTGATAATGAGTATATAATAAACTCTATTAAACTCAGTTGATATATAGGTTAAATATCCGCCAGCTCCACAACCCAACAATTTATAAAGCCGCTAATCCTCAATGGGTTAGCGGCTTTAATTATACCTGCATCCCCAAGAAATAGGGATCCTTGTCATCCTTCGCCATTTGCTGCTCTTTCTCCACATAGTCATGCCATAAGGCGTCCAACTGTTTGGCCATGGCATCACCGAGGATTACTCCAGAATGGCCTTCCTCCCAGTTGAACTCGGGTATGGCCTTGCCCAGGTCATCTGTCGTCAGCAACAGCAACGCCTTTTCGGGGTGAATCATATGACTCAGTCCCATCCTCACGTAATACACCCTGCGGCCCTTTCCACTCCAGTCTTCATCGGGGTAGGGCATGCCGATGATGGTGCCCCGCATCACCACGCCATGCTTCCCTTTTCCGGTGCGAATCATGTAGAACTTGTCACCCCAATGAACTTTCTGGTAGTCCCAGATGCTCCATTCGTAGTAGAAAAAGTCGTCTGCGAAATCATCCATCGCCTCCTCAAACTCGCACAACTTGTAGTTGCTGATGTCTGTGTTCCACCGCATGATGAAAGTCTTGCGGAAATTCTCCCTAACGATGCCCTCCGCCTTGTCGAACAACTCGTTCCAACGCGCTTCATCCATCTTGTACAGAAGGGCTTGTGCGGCATCCATCTTTCTGAACTCACCCTCTCCCTCCATCAACTGGCAGAAATCCTCGAATCTCACCATCTTGCAAGTATTCTCCTTCATCATGCCCACATATTGACATACACCAATGAAGACGTCGTCCGAATTGTCCACCACCTTGATGCTGCTGAGTTCCTCCTCGTCTGTGACGTGGCGTTTTTCTTCCGTCACATCCTTTGTTTCCAGTCTGGTCCATTGCAAGGCGATGAAATCCCTGAAGGCTGCTGATACACCATCCTTCTTCCTGTCATCGACATGGTATGTTGTTGGTAGGAGATAGAAGTCGCGGTTCACACCAGCCAGCATCATCCTTTCGCCTTTGCTGAGGATGTCTTCCATGTTGCTGCAACGCAGGTTCCATTGTTCCTCAGCATCGCAATCCGTCAGTATTGCCGATTTCTCCTCCTCGTCTGTGATTCTTGCCGTGCGATGCACCTTTGTCACAGCATGCAGGAAAGCATAGCACAGGCGCACGTCCCACTCGGAAGCGAGCCAAGGCAATTCCACGATGATGGTCTCGCCAACATAAAACTTGATGTTGACACCTTGGGTGGAAACATCTTCCGCTGTCATCGTGAATGACTCCACCTCGTCGTCTGTAGGGGTGACCTGCCGTTCTATGAAATGCAACTTGTCGGCAAGGTCTTTAGCAAACCGCTTTGTTTGTTCAACGACCTTGTGCTCATTGAACTTACGGATTCCCTTTATCGTATATTTGTAGGCCATGTTTACATATTATCACAATCCCATTCTGCCAATTCGTCATCTGTTTCCTTGGGATAGCCATAATTGGCTTTCAGTTCCTCCTCGGAGAAAGACTGCTTGAATTTATCGCCCAGCAGCAAGACAATCATATCGTCAATCTTCTCATTGTTGCGTTTCAATGGCTCGATACACGACCCTCTGACGGCCAGGACACACAGGTATACACCGACTGTGCCCTCCATCAAACCATCAAAATGCGAGATGATTTTCTCTGTGTCTCTGTATCTCTGTGTTGTATATATATGGAAGCGTCCGACGATTCGCTATAGGCAAATCGTGGATTCACCCCATTTCATCCCACAATTCATCCAGTTTCTCCACATCCTCCTGGGATAGTAGTTGGCCGGAGTGTCCGCGCCGCCAGTCGATGTTGGGAAGTGCCTTTTCCAGGGCGTCGATGTCGACGGGTGGTTTTTGGTCGGGTGATACGCAGTCGTAGCATCCCATTTCCATATAGTAACGCTGCTTGCCACGTCCGGCCCAGTCGTCACCTGGGTATGGGTCGCTGGTGAACACGCCGCGGAATACGAGTCCTGCATGCTCATCGCCTGTTCTTAACATGTAGAATCTATCGCCTTGATGCGCCTCCTCCCACTCATACACGCTCCAGTTGAACCCGAACCCGTTTGGACATTGCGTGGTGGCATCCCGGTAATCCTCGAGGCGGAAACTGCTGATGGTCGGGTTCCAACGCAGCAGGTAAGTCTTGGGCATATGTCCGGAAGCCGCTTGAGGCGATGCCTCTGGGGCTATTTCCACATCGAAATGTAGGGTCCACACACAGGCATCTCCATTGGCATCTGGCACAAGTTCCCCATTGTCCTTGATGACATAGCGCTGCTTCACTGTCGCCTTATGCCCAATGATGCGAAGCACAAGTTCACGTCCTGCGTTGACCAAAACGGCATACTCCAGACCCTTCTTCATCATGTAGGGGAACATTCCGTTGTTCCAGAAATAACAGGAGTAGTAATAGGATGGCATCTCGTCGCAGACAAGGAGGAGATGTCCTTTGAAGTTCTCCAATAGGCTGTCGTAGGAGTCCTGATCGACATCCACGCTGACGACATGCTTCTCACCCTTATAGAACGCATTGAACTCCCTCGTAGTCACGCTCAGCGCGAAACTGTTCGTCTCATTCGTAATGGGGTCGTTCTCTTCTTCATCGCTTTCATCACTGTCATCTAAGCCGTCGGGCAAAACATTCTCTATGCCCATACCTTCAGCCATAGCCCTGCCTATCTCGCACAGAATACCGCTCACGGGATAGTAGATGAAGCGCTTGATGACCTTCTCTCCTGCTTCCTCCAATGCGTCGGTGTATGCGTCAAGTTGTCCGGCATACCAACCGGCGTAGTGCTCGGACGTCGGGTCTGTCACCTCCTCTATCTTTGGGAATGTCTTGAAGTCAATCAGCACATCACCCTTTGGAGTCTGATATACATAGTCGATACTGCCGACGACGATGCTTCCGTTCTCCTGCAAACTGCGAAATGGACGCTCATGGTAAATCGCTATTGGTTCTCCGAATTCTTGATGGAGGAAAGTTTGCAGGTTGTTCCATGCACAGATGATTTCATCCGCATTCGGCAACACGTCATCCATGCCATGCGAACGGATTAGTTGTTCCACCTCTGGTTTATCCAAATGCTCGATTGCTGCATACACGTTGTGAATACAGTTGCCCACCTCAGAGTAATTGCGGCCATGCATTTTGCCGGAATTGATTTTAATGAATTGCTCACTTCGGTAAACGACATTCACATGGTCTGCTTTGCTTTTCAGTCCACTCGGGGCAACTGTTCTCGGAGCAGCGTCTGAAGGTGTGTCTGAATGATAGTCAAGTTTCCGATATTGCTTTGTTTTGACAACCGTTTCCGTCTCCTCTTCCTCTGGATGCTCGGCTTTCACCACCTCAAACTGCACACCGATGCCCAGCACGTCACCGCTGCCGATATTGCCGGCGGAAATGAGGCCGGACCGTTTGAGCCAGTCCAGTTCCTTCTTGGCGAGCCATGGCACGAGCACCAACACCTCTGCTGCACGTGTCATGCCGACATACAGCAGCCGTGCGCTTTCCTCCAGACAATGCTTTCGCAGTTTTTCGTAATGCTCCGATGCGAACAGCAACTGGGCTATGGGATCAGGAACATTTTTCAAGTTGCCGAAAATCCATGGCAGCAAGCGGATGCTCATCTGAGGATGGAGATTGTCAGCAGAGGGAACACAGGGATGGAAATGGTGGATGCCATACAGTTCACGCCTCAGAATATCCATAGGTTCCAACGTCTCGTCCATGAGAAGGAACACATATTTCCACTCCAGTCCCTTGGCCCCATGATACGTCAGCAACTGCACACCGTTACCTGAAATGGGCAGTTTGACATCGTTCTCGCTGAGGAAGGCCACGAATCCGGAAGGAGTTGCAGGCTGTGACAGTTCGCTGCTGCGGTCCTCGTATTGTTTGGCTGCTGCGATAAGCGCCTTGACATCGGTCATGGATTCCTCTATCGGCATGGGCCACCTCTCCATGACATTCTTCACGTCAAGTTCCACGGCAAGAGTTTCCATCAGTGCGCCGATTCCCTGATACATCACACTTGGGCGCAGAGCGTTCACCCTGCTGATCATATCCGTATGGCCAAGCCAGGGCTTCCGCTCTTCCTTGGGCGTGCTGTTATATTCCAGTTTGGAATCAATGATGGCACCAACTCCCATGTTGTCCTGGGTGAGGTAGGCAATTTCTGCCTTAGCCAAGTCATCCTGGGGATTCACTGTGAGCGTTGTGAGAGCCAACATCAGTTGGCAGGCCTTGCTCTCCTTGTCCAACGAAGTCTCACGGTCGCAGGGGATGCCAAGATTTGACAGTTCTACCTGCACATCATCAAGGTCAAAGCCCGCCCTGCCAAGAACAGCAATGTCCGAAAAAGCAACATTTTCCGTTTCAATGACGCTCTTGATATACTGCGCCACATCCTCCACACTCAGTTTGGGTGACCTGGAACTTCTCTTTTTGGTGATATTCAGATAGCGCAAGGGGTTCTTTGCTCGGTCTGCCAGAGGGGTCTTGAATTTCTCAGGATGGAGTTTCATGGCAGACTCCAGAGGCACTTGCTTTTCTGTGTCATCACCGAATACCGGGCGGAAAATCTCCATAAAAGCCTTGTTGCAGGCATCCACCAGAGCGGGCACGCTTCTCCAACTCTCTCCCAATGTCTTCGAATGGCATCCCGCTTCACCTTCACTTTTAGCAATGAGATCCGCCACTGCCTTGGTAAGTGCCGTATCGCTGGCACGGAACCCGTAGATGGCTTGTTTGGTGTCACCCACCCAATAACTCTTCTCGACCACATCGGCAAGAGTCATGAATATCTTCACCTGTATGGGAGAACAGTCCTGGAACTCATCCACGAACAAGTGGGTGTAGGTGCGGCCTATTTCCGCTGCCACTTCCTTATCTTGAAGGAGTTTGTGCATGTAATGCTCAATGTCGCAGAAGTCAACGATTCGTTTGTTGAGTTTGTACTGCGTATATTGCTCGTTCCATTCCTTTGCCAAACGGAAGATGGTCTGGATGTATTCCTCCTGCAAGTCATACACCTCCTGGCTGCGCCACAGGTCGGCAGCCTTCTGCTTGGCTTCTTCGAGGATGGGAATGGGTACGGCATTCTTTGGAAGGGCAGGTGCGCCGCCTAAGATTCTCGCAAACTCCGCATACCACTCGATGTCTTCCATGTAACGGCTGTGCTTCTTAAGGGCATCAATATTTTCAAGGGTCGTGTTTTTCTTGCCAGACTCCTTGCATCCTTCCACTTCTGTATGCAGCGCTTCCAGAATGGCAACTCGCTCTCTTGTCTCAAGATGAATGTGTGTGCCGTTGCAGAGCATTCTCAGCACGCCGAGTGACTCCTCGATACTGTCAGAATAGTCCGTGATGTCAAAACTGATGCTCTTTTCCACGATGTCCTTCAGGTGTCTTTTCCAGAAGTTGTCATCGGGATTGTAGTCCCCGTCTGTGATGTTGAAGGCCTTTCGGAACCTGGTGAAGAAATGCAGGTCGTCATCTGTAGGGATGTTGGCTATGCTCTGGTTGATGTACGTTGCCTTGGCACTGTCGTCCATCACGCCCTGCTTGGGCGAGAGTCCGATGGTGTACCAGTATTTCTTTATCAGGGAAGAAGCCACGCTGTCGATGGTGCCCATCAAGGCATGGTCCAGCCGTGAAGCCTCGTCATACTTGCCTATCTTGTACAACTCTGCCTTTGCCTTCTCCTTAAACTCGTTGGCGGCCTTTACTGTGAAGGTGGTCAGGATGACCTGTTCTGGCTCCACATGTTCAGGGTCATTCTTGTCCTTGGCGACCAGTTCTGCCAACTTTGTGGTCAACGTATAGGTCTTGCCACTTCCGGCTCCTGCGCTGATATATGTTACGTTCTTCATGTTGGCTTAATCTTTTAGGTGTGAATAACTGCTGAAACCATAAATCTCCTTGATCTCATCATTGCCATATTGAGGTTTTAACGGGAAAAGGTTATGTGATTCCGTATCGTTGAAATAGTCAAGCGCAGTCAACGGCGCTCCCTCACCCATCTCAATTTTTCCCGACATGATTTCCTCACGGCGGTATCGATATGAGGCGACAATCTTGCTGATGATGTCGTCCTCGCACCCTTCATTCACGTTGACCTGGTAGGCCCAGTAACTATTGAAATGCGCTGTGCTGTATAGGCGGCCGCGTGGCATCAGGAAGTATGCCGTCGGCAACACCTTGTCATCAGTCAACTCACTCAACAGTTCAGCGTAGATGGCCAACTGCGAGGAGCGGTTCTTCTGCAACAGTCCCTGATAATAACTCTTTGCACTTGTCCATTTGAAGTCGAAGATGACGTGCTGGCCATTTTCCCGAGTCAGCACCATGTCGGCGAAGCCGTGCATGGCCGGGGTCTCATCGTCAGGAACGCCCAACGTGTTGCCGTCAAGTTGCATCTCACAGGCTACCACTTGCAGGTTGTCCTTCTCTATAATATCGATAAGGTGGTCTATGCATTCTCGCAGTTGTTCGAACAGTTGTCTGCGCTCGATAGCATTTTCCTGAAGCAGCAGGATGGCTCCCTTTGTTTCTATCACCTTGTCGAACACGCTTTTGTAGTTGGCTTCCACCCTCTGTTTAATGGCTGGGGCAAGGCCACTTTTCATGTCTCCTGGTATATAGAAAAGGTGTTGAATGACAGCGTGTGCCACATTGCCTTTCGTCATGGCGATGTTGCTTAGGTCGCTCTGTCCATTGTCGCTGATGTATGCGATGTTCTCCAAAGTATAGTCAATGGGGTTCTGCATCAATTTGTCGATAGAGGTGGGACTTTCGTGCTTTTCCCATTTTATCAAGTCGGTCCTGTTGATTTCCGTGTACAATCCATTGGAACCGCTGATGGCGTTATTGGTCAGGGCCGGAACGGGAACATAGTTATCCTCATTGATTCGTGGGGTGTCGGTCAGTTTCTTATGGTTCCTCACCTGCTGCTCGATGCGCACCATCATTGGGTGCTTGTTCACAATGGTGCCACCGACATTCTCTACTGTAATCAGCGTCAGTTGCTTCTGGCAGAAAAGCAGCGGAAGGAGCAATGTCTGTTGCTGCACCCTGCGCACATCATCTGCATCCCACAATCTGAGATGGTCTTTTAAGACACTTCGCTCAGTTGGCGTGAGGAAATCCGTGGCCGGCAACATCGGTTCAAAGTCATACAGACCACCCCACAGAACCTTGTCTGCCTTGGCTGCCACCTGACCTGGGGAAGAAACGGTGAAGCGCGACGCTGCCTGTGCCCTGTATTGCACAAACTCCGAAGGCTCATACAAGCAAGCCATGTGCTTTTCTATCTCACTGTATGCCACCTGGGCTGTCGGCTGTAGGTCATCCGTCAGGTTCTTCAATGTCTCGCAAAGTTCCGAGAGACGGGTGAGTTGAGGGATGCGAATGTCTTCAGGGTTCTCCTGCGCAATAATGGCCGAGCGTTGTCTGCTCCA
This sequence comes from uncultured Prevotellaceae bacterium, assembly GCA_900315455.1. GTDB lineage: Bacteria > Bacteroidota > Bacteroidia > Bacteroidales > Bacteroidaceae > Prevotella. The sequence goes on from OMZE01000006.1 coordinate 87,430, forward strand.
TCCCCCCAGTTCTGTCAGGAAGGTATGCAGTCTCTGAGCAGTCAAGGATGTGTTATCCTCAAAGTCTGGCAGGAAGACAGAGGCTTTGAACTGCCGTGCATCCCGTTCCTTGCTGTCTATCGGCTGTCCCTTCTCTGCTTCCATTTTGCCCTCTTTCCATTCCTTTACCAACTGATAGCAGTCGCCCTTGTCCTCTTCCTTGGTCTCAGGCAGCCAGCCACCAGTCCGTGCCAGTCGTTCGGCAAGTTGGTATCTGAAACCGGCGGGTAGTGGATGTATGGGCGCATAAAGCCATTGCAGCAAGGCACCGATATTCAGTGGGCGGGCCAGCATGGCCACACCAGTGAAGAACAACTGGATAATCTGGGGCGCACTGTTCGCTACCGACGAGCCAGTCACCGATTTGCCCATCATGTGCAGGAAGTTGTCTGTAAGTTTGGCATCTGGCTTGATGCTAACGTCAAAGGTGTCGTCATCCATCATGGCCAGATATTCCTCTGCCTCCATGTCATCCTTGAAACTCCATATTCTCACCGAGTCATCATTGGGGTCGAGTTCCGTCATGTCCGCTTTCTCCGATGTCAGCAACGACTTTAACTTGGCGAGGTTGTCGCTTCCCTCTATCGCTGGTGTGGTGATACGCTCTACCTTTGCTCCGTCGGCCTGTGCAAGAAGGAATATTTCTTTAATGGCGGGATGCAGCAGGTTCACGTCAAATGGCATCAAGAAGGTCACGTCCTTCATGATTCCTTTCTTCTGTTTTAGTCGTTCAATGACTGCCCTCTGACGGATGCTCATATCGGGATAGTCTTTCTCTGCAAAGATTTGCTCCACGCCCTGTAGGACTTTTAGCCTACGGCTTGATGCCGGACTGTCCTTGGTCCAACCACAAACGGCAAGTGCGTCACGCCACTTCAGCATTTCCCTGCTGGTGGCCAGGGGTGACACCGTATAACTCCCATACAACTGATTGTCCGTGTCATCTGCATGGCTTTTCATGTAGTCACGCACACACTTGTAGTAGTCAACCAGTCTGTCTGTCTCTGACATCGTGACTGAATGCAGGCCAAGGCGCAGTTCCATGAAATCCAGCAAATTCCTGGTGTCTGTCACCTGTACATCCATCATCAGCGGCTCCTCTTTCAGGCCCAGATAGGCATTGCCGCCTTTATAGTCAAAACTGAAGAATACTCTCATTATCGATAATATTAAATTTCAAACGATTGCAAAGGTAAATTGTTGTTGTCTCATTTCGTGGGACAAGTAAGGAAAAAGTTTGAAAAAACCATGTTTTCTCAAACTTTTCCTTATTATCCTCCACAAAAAAATACAATCTTCATGCGGCCAATACCGCAAACAATTCATTCCGCCTCATACATGGCCGCTGCTTCCTGGTGCATGTCATGAATCTCATCAGCCAGCCATTGAGGTTGAAGCACCTTGATCAGATTGCCACGACTCAACAAATGCCCGCTGAAATCGATTGTCGGACGCAGGTAAAACTCAAAATCGGCGAAGTTTTCTCCCCGGCCTATCTCATACTGACTCTTGTGAATGGGCAAATCCCTCAGATAAAACCGCTCATAACCGTATGCCCTTATGACAATACGCTCCGGCCTGGTATCATCACCCACAAGCACACCGTAGCATTCGTTGAAATACTCTTGTGCATCAAAGTCAGGGTCAATCCTGAACTTGACATCGGTCAGTTCCATGTTGAGGATTCGGTCAAAAGAGAACACCCCGAAGTAGTCTGCCTCGGGCTTCTCCTCTGTAGCGTCACGGTGGAAATGGCCCAGGATATACCATCGTTGCTTGAAGAGTTTCAGGCAATATGGCTCAAAGTTCAGGTGATTGGGGCTGTCTGTGCCGTATTTCCTGTAATCCACGGCTATTCTCACGCTTTTCTTCATGGCGTCGATGACCATCCCCAGATACCCATCTTCTGCGGGTACCGACTGGAGCAGGATTCTGTTTTGCAGCGACAGGCTCTCGCTGATGACGTTGTTGACCGAAAGAGTCGACAGTATCCAGTTCTGCACACTGTCATCCCGTAGCACTTCGTCGTTGCCGATGTAATACTTGTATCCATTCTGGCGGTCGCACTCGATATAGATGCCAAACATGTCTTGAATGGCATCCTTGTGGCGGTTGAAGGTAGAACGGGCCAGTTCCACCCCTTCGCTCATATCGCTTCGAAGCCACTTCTCCTGGATTTCCGCAAACGTAATCATACCTGCCTTGTGAATGGTGTCCACAAGCCAAATGTATTCCTTGAATTTAGTCGCTGTTTTCATTACTTGTCACTTTTTTTCGACCCTTGGGCAGGGTTATCTGTGCTGTTTGGGATGGAGCCTCTTGTCCATCTTGAACTCGTTGCGCAGTTCCTTGATAATCGACTTCGTGATATAAGCCTCTGCCTGGCGCTTGCCGCTGGGAAAGATAAACTGCAGGCGCTTGCCACCAAGAGGCTTTTTCTTCACCACGCAGGTAGAGGTAGATGTGCCGCCGAGACGTTCGCCGCCTGTTACCGCGCGCCCCTGAAACTCCCTGGTCGTCTCCACGTCTTCGTCCATGAGGTCAATCATGGCTTCGATGGTGGCAAATGCCTCGTCGGAGGTGGCTCCAAGAAAGATGCAACCCTCCTTGATGTCGTCGAATGCTGCATCGGTGATGTCATCACGTATGAGTCCCAGAAGATGCGTCACCCTGCCGAGGCTCAGGTAGTAGCCGAAGGTGTTTTCGTCGTCCTTGTACGAGAAGATGGTGTATTCGGCGTGGTCTTGCTCCGACTCGGCTATTTCCATTCTCATGCCTACAGGGATGTTCTGTGCTTGTATGTCTGCCATGGCCATCATGGCGGCTATGGCCATCAAAAATATCTTTTTCATCTTTTTCTAGTTTATGTGGTTATTGTTATGTTGTTGCATTTGCAAAACTACGAAAATCTAACAAATATTCTTAATTTTGTTGTTAAAAAAATGTAAAGCATGCGAGAAACCGAAATTGGCGTATGGCGATGAAGCAAGAGTGGCTTTCTGTGGAGGGCAAAGTGAGTGAAGAATGCAAAAAAACACATGTTTGTTTTGCAGGGTGATGGTTTTTCCCTAATTTTGCACAACAAATAGTCAGACGCCTCTTTTTTCGCAAGCAAAGGAGATGATGGTCATTTCCTTCTGTAAGTGGAGCGAATACGACCGTTTGACGGTGAGTTATGCAAATAAACTTGATTCAGATATGAAAAAGAAACTGAGAATGGCTTCACTCTGCATCCACGCAGGTTACAAGCCCAAGAACGGAGAACCCATCGAGTTGCCTATCATCCAGAGTACCACTTTCAAGTACGACGACTCCGATGAGATGGCACAACTCTTCGACCTGAAAAAAGAAGGTTATTTCTATACACGCCTTCAGAATCCCACCAACGACGCCGTGGCAGCCAAAATAGCCGCCCTTGAGGGAGGCGTGGGCTGCGTGCTCACCTCAAGCGGACAGGCCGCCAACTTCTACGCCCTGTTCAATATCTGCGAGGCGGGCGACCATGTCGTTACCTCCAACGAGATTTACGGAGGCACATTCAATCTCTTCGGTGTCACGCTGAAGAAACTCGGCATCGAGTGCACTTTCGTCTCACCCGAGGCCAGCGAGGAAGAGATACAGCAGGCGTTCCGCCCCAACACCAAGGCTTTGTTCGGAGAGACCATCTCCAACCCTGGATGTGCTGTCCTCGACATCGAGAAATTCGCGCGCATCGCCCACCGCAATGGTGTGCCGCTCATTATCGACAATACCTTCGCCACACCCATCAACTGCCGGCCCTTTGAATGGGGAGCCGATATCGTGACGCACTCCACCACCAAATATATGGACGGTCTTGCCACACAGGTGGGAGGCGCAGTAGTAGACAGAGGCAACTTCGACTGGATGGCTCATGCCGAGAAATTCCCCGGACTCACCACGCCAGATGAGTCGTATCACGGACTCACCTATGTCAAGGCATTCGGCAAGATGGGCTACACCACCAAACTCGTGGCACAACTCATGCGCGACCTCGGCAGCATACCGGCACCGCAGAATGCCTTCCTCCTCAACATGGGTCTGCAGACCCTGCACCTGAGGATGCAGCGCCACTGCGCCAATGCTCAGCGTGTGGCAGAGTTCCTCAATGATGACACGCGAGTGGCATGGGTGCACTACTGTGGACTGCCAGGCGACCGTTATTATGCCAACGGCCAGAAATACCTGCCCAATGGCTCCTGCGGCGTCATCGCCTTCGGACTGAAAGGCGACCGCGAGACCGCCATACAGTTCATGGACTCTCTCGAGATGATCAATATCGTGACCCATGTGGCCGATGCCCGCACCTGTGTGCTCCATCCCGCCAGTCACACCCACCGCCAACTCTCCGACGAACAACTGCTAGAGGCAGGCGTGGCACCCGACCTCATCCGTCTCTCAGTGGGCATCGAAGACGTAGACGACATCCTCGACGACATCCGCCAGGCATTGGATAAAATCTAAAAACAGAAATCCGTCATCTCTACTAATCACTTCATTACAATGAAAATACGACTTTCCTCCTTGTCCATCCTCGTCATGGTTTTTGCTTTCGCCACTACGTCGATGGCACAAAACACCCAGCAGTCGAAAGACAGGGTGGCCGAAATCCGCAGAATCTACAATGAGGCGCAGGCCAACGCGAAGCGCTCTGCCGACAATATGGTCAGCGTCACCCAGCGCGAGAAGTCTGATGGTCACACCTCCATCGTCACACAAGACTTCTTCTATACCGTGGGCATTGTAGAGGGACCTGAAATCCCCTATTACAAACTCAACCTCCTCCGTCGCACCGTCAAGGGAACCATAGATACCTATGAGGAGTTCCTCTTCGATGATGAAGAGTCGCTCGTTTTCTATTTCTATTCCGGTGAGGAAGAGAAAGGGGTGAAAGTGGAGACACGATGGTATGCTGGGGCTGCTGATGACGGCACAGCCCTCACTGTCAAGAAATTCACCGATACTAAGACCAACAAGGACGTGACCAGCCGCTATGCCGACCGGCTCGGCATGCCTTGGGACGAAGGGTTTATGCATCGTTATGCCAACGACATGCAGGAGGCCTTCAACCACATCACCCTTCGCGGTTGGGATTAGAAATTCAGGTTTATTCGCTTTCGCTCAACTCACTTTATCATCCCTTGTCAAACTCATTGGTGGGAATAAATGGTATCCACCTAAACGCTATTCTTATGAGAAAAATCCTCTTCCTCCTTGCCCTCCTTCCTCTGTCTGTCCATGCCCAGGAGTTGAATGGTCCATGGAAAGGGAAGTTGGTGGCAGGCTTGCAGACGCTCACGGTGGTGCTGCATATCGACCAAGACACCAAGACCGTGTCACTTGATGTCCTTGAACAAGGGGCCGACAATCTGCCCATGGAGGTGAAATGGCTCTCTGCCGACTCCATTCATGCCGTCATCAAGGCCGCCAACATCAGTTATTCGGGAAAACTTGTCGATGGAAAGTTGAAGGGCACTTTTTGGCAGGGAATGGGATTCCAACTCGACTTCGAGCCAGGAGAGGTGGCTTTCAACCGTCCACAGGAACCACAACCTCCTTTCCCCTACACGACAGAAGAGGTGACCTTTGTCAACTCTGCCGCCAATGTCACTTTGGTTGGCACACTCACTTATCCTGTGGGCTATAAGAAGAAAAAATGTCCGGTGGTGCTCATGGTGACCGGCAGCGGGGCGCAAAACCGCGACGAGGAGTTGTTCAAGCACAAGCCCTTCCTCCTGCTCGCCGACTGGCTTGCCCGTCATGGCATTGCCAGTCTGCGCTACGACGACCGTGGCACGGCCGCCTCGACAGGTGTCTTTGCCGATGCCACCACCGCCGACTTCGCCGAGGATGCGCGCGCAGGAATCCAGTATCTGAGAAGCCTGAAGAAATTCCGACAGGTGGGCATCATGGGGCATAGCGAGGGGGGCGCCATCGCTTTCATGCTTGGCAGCGAAGGGGTGTTGGATTTCATTGTCAGTCTGGCGGGGCCTGCCGGTCGCATCGACACGATGATGGTTCATCAACTCAACCTAGTAGGCCGCTCACAGGGTATGACCTCCGACATGGTGAAGACAACGGAAGCCACCCGCAATTACCTGAAGAAGAGTTCCGGTGGCAAGTGGATGGACTATTTCATCGATATGGATTTGACTCCTTACGTGCAGAAGACCCTATGCCCGGTGTTGGCCTTAGGTGCAGAGAACGACCTCAATGTGCCGCCCTTGTTCAACACCCCGGCGTTGGAGAGCAACCTGCCCAAGAACAAGCACAACCTCATCAAGGTCTATCCCGGTCTGAGCCATTTGTTCCAGCACAATCCCACGGGCAGTCTCACTCTGAGTTTCGGCATCGAGGAAACCATCGCTCCCGAGGTGCTCAACGACATCTCCAACTGGATCCTCTCCGTGACGAAACGATAAGTATTTTTTTATTGAAAATTGAAGATTGAAGATAGACTTTTGTACGTGTATCTTGTATGACGTTATCATTGAGTCTTTTTGATGGGATAGTTGAGTGACCATGCCGCCGCGGCTTAGGTCACTCATTTCACCACCCGTTTTTTTCCATCCTGTATGTACACGCCCTTGGCGGGTGCGTAGCGCAACTGTCGGCCTTGGAGGTCGTAGAGGCGAGGGGCTTTGGGGGATTTATTATTGGTATAGATGCCGCAGATAATTTTCAATTTTCAATTTTCAATCTTCAATCGGCCGAAGGCAGGCTTATTTCATCCCCAGGTGATACATGATGAAGCCATAGATGTCGGCCTGTTCTTCCAGCACCTTCGCCATGGGCTTGCCGCCACCATGGCCTGCCTTCGAGTCGATGCGGATGAGCACAGGGTTGTTGCCAGTCTGGCAAGCCTGCAGTGTTGCGGCAAACTTGAACGAGTGGGCTGGCACCACGCGGTCGTCGTGGTCGGCAGTGGTGACGAGGGTGGCAGGGTAGGCCGTCCCCGGACGCAGGTTGTGGAGCGGTGAGTAGCCCAGCAGATATTCGAACATCTCACGGCTGTCTTCGCTCGTGCCATAGTCGGGAGCCCAGTTCCATCCGATGGTGAACTTATGGTAGCGCAGCATGTCCATCACACCTACCTGAGGTATCGCCACGGCGAAGAGGTCGGGACGCTGCGTCATGCAAGCGCCCACCAGCAGACCACCGTTGGAACCACCTTGTATCGCCACTTTCCCCGCATTGGTGTAACCTTGTGCGATGAGCCATTCGGTGGCGGCGATGAAGTCGTCGAACACGTTCTGCTTCCTCATCTTCGTGCCGGCGAGGTGCCATTCCTCACCATACTCGTTGCCGCCCCTGAGGTTCACCATCACATAGATGCCGCCCTTTTCGAGGAAGGGGATGCGCATGGCAGAGAACGACGGGGTGAGGCCGATGTTGAACCCGCCGTAGCCATATACCAGCGTGGGGTTCTTACCGTTGCGCTTCAGACCCTTCTTATAGGTGAGGAACATGGGCACGCGAGTGCCGTCCTTGCTGGTGAAGAACACCTGCTCGCTCACGAAGTCGCTGGTGCGGAACCCCACCTTCGGCGCATAGTAGAGCGTGCTCTGGTCGGTGGCGATGTCGTAGCGGTAGATGGTGCCGGGCACGGTGAAAGAACTGAACGAATAGAAGCACTCCTTGCGGTCTTTCTTCCCGCTGAAACCAGCACTGCCTACCGAAGGCAGGCGTATCTCACGCAACAGTTTGCCGTCAAGGGTGTGGAGATAGGCATGTGTCGACGCATCCTGCGTATAGGTCACCAGGAGGTGGTTGTCGATGATGTCGGCCGACTCCACCACACCCTCGCCCTCTGCCACGATGGTGCGCCAGTGGTCAATGCCGGGGTTGTGCAGGTCGGCAGCCACAATCTTACCCTTCGGCGCATCGTAGTTGGTCTGCAAGTACATGGTGTCGCCGATGTTCTCCACGAAGTCATATTGGTAGTCCATGTCGGATGTCATCTGGATAAACTGGGAGTTTTGGCGGCGCAAGTCTCTCACAAACAGGTTGTTGCCCGACCCTGCGCCACTCTCGTAGAGCACCATGATGGTCTCTTCCTCGTTCACCCCCACGCCATAGAACCGCTTGGGGTAGGCAGGGTTCATGTAGAACAGTTCATCGTCTGCCTGCGGCGTGCCGATGCGGTGGTAGTAGATTTTGTGACACTCGTTCACCGCCGACAGTTCATTGCCCTCCACAGGGTCGTAGGCACTGTAGTAGAACCCGTCGCCATGCCAGGCGGCACCACTGAACTTCACCCAGAGGATATGGTCGTCGAGTTGCTGGCCCGTGGCGGCATCGAGCACATAAATCTCCTGCCAGTCGGAACCGCTGCGCGAGATGCTGTAGGCCACGTATTTGCCATTGTGTGAGAACGTCACGCTCTGCAGCGCCACCGTGCCGTCGCTGCTCAACTTGTTGGGGTCGAGAAACACGCGAGGTGTGCCGCCCAATTCGTCCATCACATACATCACGCTCTGGTTCTGCAGACCGTCGTTCTTGTAGAAATACCATTTTCCATGCTTCTCAAATGGGATGCCCGACCGCTCGTAGTTCGCCACCTGCTTGAGCCGTTCGAGCAGCCGCTTGCGCTGCGGTATGCGGTTCAGATAGGCGTTGGTGACGGCATTCTCCGCCTCCACCCACTGGGCGGTCTGTGCGCTGGTGTCGTTTTCGAGCCAACGGTAGGGGTCGGCCACCTTGGTGCCGAAATACTCGTCTACGGTGTTGTCGCGCGCTGTGGCGGGATAGTTGATGTGCTGTGCTGGCATAACGGTTGCTGATGTAGCCATGGCTATGGTAAGAATAGTTTTTTTCATGATGGATGAATAATGGTTCTGGTGGTTGTTGATGGGGCGAAGTTAGTGAATAATATCCAAACGACAAACTGAAAAGGCTATTTATTGGTCACTTTTCCCGGCATTTATCATGCGGATGGCAACCGGTGAGGGTGTGGCTGTGATGTCGGCCGTGTGGACGTCACGCTGAACACCGTCGATGTTGAATTGTAGGGTAGCACCGTCGGGGCGGACGTCGATGGTGACAGGAGCACCCATGACCAGCGGCAGATTCACGTCGCCATGCCCACCGGGGAATCCGCAAAGCACAGGGATGTTGTATTTTTCCAGTATCATGTGCAGCATGGCTTCCACACTCGTGTAAGTGAACTCTGTGCCGCAGTCGGTGAACTCGCCGAGGATGATTCCCTTGCACCGTTCGAGCACACCGTTCATCTGCAGAATGCGCATCTGGCGGTCGATGTTATGCATCGACTCTTCCACCTCCTCGATGAAGAGAATGAGGTCTTTGCCCTTTGTGGCATCAGCCTGTGAACCGAGGTTGGGCACAAATGTGCAGAGGTTGCCGCCTACCAGCACACCGCTGGCTTTTCCCGTGATGTTTTCTTGATGTGCCGGCAGCAGATAGCGCGGCACGCTGCCCATCAGCAGGTCGCGGAGCAGGGTGCTCGACCCGTCGGTGCCTCCGTTGGCCAGAAACGAACTCATGGTGCCCTGTATGCTCATTACCCCGGCACGACTCATCAAGCCATGCAGTGTGGTGATATCGCTGAAGCCCACGAGCCATTTTGGCGATGCCTTGAGTTCTGACAATGTCAGCAGGTCGATCAGTTGGATGGAGCCATATCCGCCACGGTTGCAGATGATGGCCTTGACGGAAGGGTCGCTGAGTGCCCAGCGGATGTCGCTGATGCGCTCGCTCACTGTGCCCGCATATTGCCCGTCGACTTTCTTTCCCACGTTAGGGCCTACCACCGGCACCAGTCCCCAGCCCCGCAGCACTTCGGCCGTCTTCTCCACGTTCTCCATCGGCGTGAAGTAGGATGGCGAAATGAGTGCCACCTTGTCGCCTGCCTTCAGAAATTCGGGCTGCATGCATTGGATTACTATTGCCGAATTCTGATTCGGCTTTACATCGTCATCATCGTTGTTGCACGAACTCAGTATGGTCATACCCGAGCAGGCAAGGATGAGAGCATGTATCAATTCTTTAGTATGTTTCATATTGCTTGTTGGTTTTTATTCAGAGGCTTTTGTTTTCCATGCAAAGTTACGCTTTTTCCTCCTGTTTTTTGGTCGGTGTCCTGCATTTTTCAGTATATAATATCTACAATACACGGCAGCCATGTACAAAGTGTGGCTGCCGTGCCTTGTAGGTTATTATTGTTTTGAGCCGGTGAGAGCCCTGACCAGTGCATCGATTTGCTGTTGGCTCATGCCGTGAGATAGCAGATAGTGGGAGAATGCTTTTGCGTAGTCTACGCCGGGCAGTTGTGCCTCGTTGTCGACACCGGCATAATACATCAGGCACGTGTTGAGTCTCAGCGACACCAATGTGTTGCACAGGTCGCGGTTTTCTACAGGGGTAATCAGATAATAGTTGGCATAGGTAACCAGGTAGTCGGCCACAATCTCGTCGTATGTTGCTCCGCACAATCCCTCAAGCAGCGCACACACATACCCAGTGCGGTCTTTTCCCTCCATGCAATGCACGACATAAGGCGCCGGGTGCGCCGGGAGTTGCTTCAGCGCCTCTATCAGTCGGTTGTTGTAGTCGTCGGCCGTAGGGTCTGCCTTCAGCGGGCACAGTATGACGTTGCCTTCGTTGTATAGTTGATGGCTGTAGGGAGGCATGTCGTAGGTGGACATCTTCTCCTTGGTGTCGGCGAGGTTGAGCACCGTCCTTACCTTTTCCTGTTGCAGATACTCCGATACATAGTAGGCCCGTTCGATGTCGTTGCAGAACGGCGACGAACTGCGGTGGAGTATGCCGCTTGCTATTTTTCCGGCGCTTACGGCACGTGCATTGGCAAATGCTGCATCCGAAATGGAATAATTGTCGCGGTCATTGGTGTATTTCATGCTCATGGCCTGTTGCACGTCGAGCCTGCCGCCCTTTTCCTTCATCCTGACGACGACGTCATGCCCCTCGAGTCCGGTAAGTTCTTTGGGCACTCCGATGTTGTTGGCCGTGAAGCAGATACTGGGATAGGTGGGGTAGGCCACGCACAGGTATTCTCCGTTGCGGGTGTAGAAGCCATCGTAGTAGGGCATGATGATTTCTTTGTCGCCGATGGTGATGCTGATGACGTCGCCGAGTTGGAATCCCGCTTTCGCCAAGTCTGTTTCCGTGAAATCCAACATGGCAGCACCGAACTCGTTGTAGGATGAAATCTTGCCTTTCAGCATCGGCTCGTTGTTGGTGTCGCCGTTGTCATCGTTGGAGCAAGCGGTCGTCAAGGTAAGTAAACTAACAAGGACAAATGGGATGGCTGTCCTCCAGCCGCTCAGTAATAGTGCTGAGGGGCATAACTGTTTTAATAGAAATTTTTTCATCACTGATGAGTTTTATGATGTTTTTTGAGAACACATTCTCGTTATTATTCACTATTTTTGTGCCGTAATATATACACTGAGGCATTTTTTAGACATTTATATCACATGCAGAACATGTATAAGGAGATAGACATCAGCACCTGGAACAGAAGGGAACTCTATGAGCATTTTGCCCGCCTGAAATTCCCACACTATAATGTGGCTGCCTATATTGATGTGACTAGACTGCTGGAATACAAAAGAGAACACCGGCTGTCGTTCTACCTTTCGCTCATCTATCTTGTAACCAAGAGTCTCAACCAGATCGAGAACTTCCATTACCGGATGAAGGACGGGCGGGTGGTGGCGTATGACACCATCCACACCAATTTCACCCATAAGAAGCCCGAGGAGACCATATTCCGCTATCATACCGCCCCATTCCAGGGCACACTGCAGGAATATGTGGCTGCCACCACTGCTGCCATCTCCCGTCAGGAAACGCTGTTCGGCGGTCTTGGCGACATTCCCAACGTGGCTTATTGTTCGTGTGTCCCCAGTCTTGACGCTACCGCCATGAGCAACCCCGGCATGGAAAATCCCGAAGATGCCATTCCACGTATCAACTGGGGGAAATATGTGGAGCGCGACGGGCGCTGGATGCTGAACATCACCCTTACTCCGAACCACCGTTTCATCGACGGCTATCATATCGGTCTGTTCTTTCAGATTCTACAGGAGGAAATCAACCGGCTGTAGAGTGCCGTGGATGATTTGTTTTGTTGTTTTTTCTCTTTTTCCTTTCGACGATGTAAAGGTAGCATGCGTTCTGAGTCCAAAACAAATTTTTGGATGAGTTTGGGTTGAAAAGTATCGGACAAAAGCGGAAAAAATGTACAAATAGGCGAAATGCGGAAAAAAAATGTCGCAAATAGGGCATTTTTATTTGGCGTTCCGCCCACTTATTCGTAAATTTGCGGATTGAATAAAAGAGCAAGAAGGAAAGGGAACCTTTGACTTCCCTTTTACTCCCCCTTCCATTCCCTTCAAAATTGGAAATGTAATGAACATTGGAAAAAACATATTGCGGTTTCTCGACCGTTTCAAGTATATCATCGTCGGCGTGCTCGGCGTGGTGATGCTCACTGTAGTTGGCGAGAACAGCCTTCTGCAGCGCTATCGCTACTCCCAGCAGATTGGTGAACTGGAAGAAGAGATTGACAAGCAGCAGACCCGTTTCGTAAGAGACTCGCTGCGACTGAGTGAGTTGGAGCGCAACCCCGATGCCATCCGCAAGATTGCCCGGGAGCGCTATTTCATGAAAGCATACGACGAAGACATTTTCGTGCTGAGCGACGACCTGGAAGAAGAGGAGGAGGCCCATGCGACAACTCAGTAAATGGCAGACCGCAATCTATGTCATCGGTGCCATACTCATGGCCACTGGTGCCGGGTGCTGTGCCTTCCTGTGGCATCCCAAGTTTTTCTCGTGGGTATTCCTCGCAGGAGCCATCCTCTTTGTTGCCATGCAGTCGCAGCAACGCTACGACGGCTCCAACGTGAGTGTGCGCAGGTTGCGCAAGATTATGCTTTTCTCCAGTGCCTGCTTCATCATCGCAGGGGTGCTGATGGTCGACACCTACCATCTTTTCCTCATGCGTTTCATGTCGCGAATCACCTATGTCACCTATTTCTACAACAAGTGGGTGATGCTGCTCCTGGTGGGGGCCATCCTGCAGGTCTATTCCACCCATAGGATAGCCAACGAGTTGGAGAAAGATATTAAAAAAGGTAAAAGTGAGTGACTTTACCTATAAATAATATGAAAATTTTTCCTCACTTCGATTATACATCGTATTTTTGTGTGCCAAAATCACCTGGCAACCTAATTATGACTAAATATTATTATTCCTTCTTTGCAGTGCTCTCCATATTGGTTTCTGCCTCTTCGTGCATGAAATCATATAATATCGAAGGCTCTTCCGACATCTCCAGCCTCGATAGCAGGATGTTGTATCTCTCTACTTTTGGCGACAACGAACTCAAACAACTCGACTCCACCGAGGTGGTGCATGGGAAATTCGGGTTCACCGGCACAACCGACTCCGTGCGTATGGCTTTCCTTACGTTCGGCAATGTAGGCCGACTGCCCATCATGCTCGAGAGTGGCGACATCATTGTGAAGGTGAACAACAAGAAGAAAGAGTGGGGAGGCACACCCCTCAACGACAAACTCTACCAGTTTGTTAGGACACTCGACAGCCTCACGGCGGAAATCAATGAACTCGACCACGAGCACGCACGGGCTTTCATGGACGGTGAAGACATGATAGAGGTAGAGTCGCGCCTCTCACAGATAGGGCAGCGCATCAGCATCAGCATGGACTCGCTCGTCACCACATCCATCAGCGAGAATTTCGACAATGCGCTCGGTCCGGGGTTGTTCATGCTCTACACCCTCGGAACCACCCCCGATATGTCGCCATGGGTGTTGGACCTGATGAGCAAGGCCTCCGACTTCTTCAAGAACGACCCCTATGTGAGGGAATATATCAGCAGGGCGCAATATTTGCAGAACCTGAACAACGGTCTTGAGGCACCGCCCGCCGATGCCGCACAGGCCATCACCACACCGCCACCAACCACCGTGCCGCCACCAACGGCACCCACACCCGCCGACTTGGCCAAGCCTGCCGTGGCCGACACCATGGCTACCGCTACACCATAACACCCGTCAGCAAATGAGAACACTTATCTCGAATGCGACAATCGTCAACGAGGGAGTGTCTGTGACAGGACATATCGTCATCGATGGCGATACCCTCAGCCAGGTTTCCTTCGACAGCGACACGCCCCATGGCTCCTATGACCGACGCATAGACGCCATGGGGTGCGTCGTCATGCCAGGAGTCATCGACACCCATGTGCATTTCAGGGAACCCGGACTCACCCAGAAGGCCGACATCGCGAGCGAGAGCAGGGCTGCCGCCTTTGGCGGTGTCACCACCTTCTTCGACATGCCCAATACCGTGCCGCAGACGGTGACCCTTGAGGCTCTCGACGAGAAAAACCACCTCGCCGCCGTGAAAAGCCATGTCAACTACGCTTTCTTCTTCGGTGCTACCAACGACAATACCGCGCTGCTCGACAGGCTCGACCCACACCTTGTGCCCGGCATCAAGTTGTTCATGGGATCGTCCACCGGCAATATGCTCGTCGACAGCGACGAGGCTCTGCGCCGGCTGTTCGCGCAAGCCACCCTGCCTATCATGGCGCATTGCGAGGACACGGCGCTGATCAACGGTGCCATGGCCGATATCATGTCGCGCTATGGCGACGACCCATCCGTGACATTCCACCCTCAGGTGCGATCCGCCGAGGCCTGCTATGCCTCTACGTCACATGCCGTGGCACTGGCAAGGGAGTATGGGGCAAGGCTGCATGTGGCCCATGTCTCCACCCAGCGTGAACTGGAACTCTTCGAACCTTACGACGGTAATGGCGCATTGCCGCTGGTTACCGCCGAGGCGGTCATCGCCCATCTCCTCTTCACCGATGCCGACTACGCCACTCTTGGCACACGCATAAAGTGCAACCCTGCCGTGAAGACTGCCGCCGACCGCGACGCCTTGCGCCATGCCCTCTCCGATGGCACTGTCCTCACCGTGGCCACCGACCATGCTCCCCACCGCATCTCAGACAAGGAGGGGGGCTGCCGTCGTGCGGCCTCGGGCATGCCCATGGTGCAGTTCTCACTGCCCGCCATGCTCGGTCTCGTCGACGAGGGCATCCTGTCGCTCCCACGCCTTGTGCAACTGATGTGCCACAACCCCGCCATCCTTTTCGGCGTGAGCAAGCGGGGATTCCTCAGGCAGGGCTACAAGGCCGACTTGGTGGTGGTGCGCCCGCATGTAGCATGGACCGTCACCCCTTCTGTCATACAGAGCAAGTGTGGGTGGAGCCCGCTCGAAGGACGGTGCTTCGACTGGCGTGTGGAGCATACGTTCTGCAATGGGCATCATGTGCTCGACGACGGACGTTTCGACGACACCAGCCGGGGCGAACAAGTGTTATTCCGTTGCTGATGGCCATGAGAAAAGTTCTGTCGTATGCCATTCACGAGGTGGAGCCGTATATCAACTGGCTCTATTTCTATCACGCATGGCAGATGGGGAAGAAGACCGAAGAGGGACGAAAGGAACTGCACGACGACGCTCTCGCCATGCTCCGCGACTTCGACAGACACTACACCACACATGCCGTGGTGGGCATCTATGAGGCCAACAGCGAGGGCGACGATATCATCGCTGGTGGTGAGCGGATACCCATGTTGCGACAGCAGACACCCGACCCCGTTACAGGAGCCTGCCTCTCGCTCGCCGACTTCGTGAGACCCGCCAGTGCCGGTGTAGCCGACAGGGTAGGGGTCTTTGCCGCCACTGTCGACACGATGATGGAAAACTGCCATGGCGATGACCCCTATGGGCGAATGCTCGCGCAGACTCTTGCCGACAGGTTGGCAGAGGCGACTGCAGAGAAGATGCACCAGGAGGTGCGCACACGCCTATGGGGGTATGCCCCCGATGAGCAACTTTCTGTTGACGAGTTGCATGCTGAGGCTTTCCAAGGCATAAGGCCGGCAGTGGGTTATCCCTCGTTGCCCGATACCAGCATCAATTTCGTCATCGACAAACTGCTCCACATCGGGGAGATAGGCATACGCCTCACTGAGCATGGGGCCATGCGTCCCCACGCGTCGGTCTCCGGACTGATGCTCGCCCATCCCGAAGCACGCTATTTCAGTATAGGGAAGATAGGCGACGACCAGTTGCGCGACTATGCCCGGCGTCGTGGCTTGCCCCTGCCACTGGCGAGGAAGTTTCTCTCCACAAGTTTAATGCGATAAAAAAACAACATATCATGATAGCAAGGTTTTGGCCGCTGTTCTTTCTTCTCATCCTCTTGCCCGACTATTTCCTCTATAGGCGGTATGTGTGTCGTTACACCGAGTCGGTGGCACTAAAGGTGGCATGGTGGATACCCACCGTCGTCCTCGTCGTATATACCATCATCCTGTTTTTCTCCACCAATTTCGTGCCCGAGAACCAGCGGTGGATAAATTTCTACCTCCTCGTGCTCGGCGTCTTCACGCTGCCCAAAGTGATGCTCGCCATCGTGGTGTGGATAGCCGACTGGATGAAGAGGAAACGCAGGTGGCGGCACCACTTCGGCATGACCACAGGCGTGGCAATGGGGTTGCTGGCGGCGTGGCCTACGGCATTCGGCGCGTTTGCCGGATTCCAGCAGTTTGATGTCAACAGCGTCGACTGCTATTTCTCCGACCTCCCTGAGGCTTTCGATGGCTACCGTATCGCGCTCTTCTCCGACGCCCATGTGGGAAGTTATACCTCTGGCGATGAAAAGGTGCTCGAGGCGGCTGTCGACTCGCTGTTGGCCATGAAAGCCGATGCCATCTTCTTCCTCGGCGACATACAGAACGTCGGCCCCTGGGAGTTGAGGGAGAAACTGCCGATACTCGGCAGGCTGAAAGCCCCCGATGGGGTGTTCTCCATCCTCGGCAACCACGACTACTCCACTTATATAGGAGGCGACCCACGCCGCAAGTTGGCATACGAGAAGCAGACTGTGCAGTTGGAGCGTGAAATGGGATGGCACCTATTGCTGAACGACAACTATGTGCTGCGACATGGCAACGACAGTATCTACTTCTGTGGCATGGAGGACAACGAGAAGGTGAACACCGACCACGGCTACGGACGGATAGAGCAGGCTGTTGAGGGAGTGGGCAAAGGACAGTTTGCCATTCTCCTGGCACATAACCCGAAGGTGTGGCGACGGAAAGCCCTGCCAGAGAGCAACGTGCAGTTGACCCTCAGCGGACATACTCATGGCGGACAGGTGAGCCTCTTTGGCTTTTCCACCACCTCGTTGTTCTATGACGAGGACAAGGGACTCTACCAGGAGGGCGACCGGCAACTTTTCGTCACCAAGGGTCTGGGTGCGCTCATCCCCCTGCGCTTCAACGTCAATGGCGAGGTGGTGCTCCTCACACTGCATCGGAAGACCTCGCCACAGCAGCAGAGTTCGTATAACGAGAAATAATACCATCACTTATCATGAAATACATCTATCGCATCTATCAGTTGTTTGTCGCCATACCATTGCTCTTGGTGTGGACCATCATCATCGCCCTGATGGTCATCGTGGGGTGTGCCGTAGGAAACGGTCATTTCTGGGGATATTACCCCGGACGGTGGTGGGGAAAAGCCATCATCAGGCTCTTGCTCCTGCCAGTGAAGGTGGAGGGACGCGAGAAACTGGAGAAAAACAAGTCGTATGTCTTCGTGGCCAACCATCAGGGGGCATTCGACATCTTTCTCATCTACGGCTTCCTGGGACGCAACTTCAAGTGGATGATGAAACACCAGATACTGAAAATACCGTTTGTGGGACAGGCATGCAAGGCCTCGCGCCAAATCATCATCGACAAGCGGGGACCAAAGCGCATCAAGGACTCATACGACAAGGCAAGAGAGGTGCTCAAGGACGGCATTTCACTCGTCGTGTTCCCCGAGGGGGCACGTTCGTTTACCGGACACATGGGGAAGTTTACACGAGGGGCGTTCATGCTTGCCGACGAACTGCAGTTGCCTGTGGTGCCACTCACCATCAATGGCTCCTTCAATGTGTTGCCGCGCACCAACGACTGGCATTTCGTCGACTGGCACCCGCTGAGTCTCACCATCCATCAGCCGCTCTACCCCGTAGGACAAGGCACCACAAACATCACCACCACGCTCAACGACAGTTATGAGGCAGTGATGTCGGGCTTGGTGCCTGAATACCAAGGCTTTCAGGAGAACCCTGACCAGTGAAATGGACAGCGAGTGCGAACTGGGTGTTCGGGCGGATTTGCAATCCGCACGGACTGAGTATAAGCATTTTCAATGCGATTTTTCGGATTAAAATTGGCTTTGACTTCCGCTTCGCACGTCGATTTTCAATTCCCTTCGGCCGCCGACCGTTGGTTCCTAATACTCACTGCGTCGGGATAATCCCGACGAACATCCCTTCGTTTATAGATTCGCTGAAGAGTTACGAGGCGGTCGTATAGCATCCTTAATTCTTCCAGAGAAAAATAATTTTCAATCTTCAATCTTCAATTTTCAATAATAATCTTCAATTTTCAATTTTCAATCTTCAATTTTCAATAATAATATGTATATTTGCCCCTTGAAACGGTTGTCATTGAAAAAGAAACTAACACTCCTATCATGAACCAGTCAGACAGTATCGTTATCATACCTACTTATAACGAAAAAGAGAATATCGAGAAAATCATCCGCGCCGTCTTCGGCCTGGAGAAATGTTTCCATATCCTGGTCATCGACGACGGAAGTCCAGACGGCACCGCCGCCATCGTACACAGACTCATGGAAAGTGAGTTTGCCGACAGGCTCTTCATCCTCGAGAGAGAAGGGAAACTCGGACTTGGCACCGCCTACATCATGGGGTTCAAATGGGCGCTGGAGCATGACTACTGCTACGTCTTCGAGATGGATGCCGACTTCAGTCACGATCCCAACGACCTGCCACGGCTCTATGCTGCCTGCCACGACGAGGGCTACGACCTTGCCATCGGTTCACGCTACGTGAGTGGAGTGAATGTGGTGAACTGGCCCATCGGACGGGTGCTCATGAGTTATTTCGCGTCGAAATACGTCAGGCTGGTCACAGGGTTCAAGATTCACGACACCACAGCCGGTTTCAAGTGCTACAAGCGGCGCGTGCTCGAAACCATCGAACTCGACAAGATTCGCTTCAAGGGTTATGGGTTCCAGATAGAGATGAAGTTCACCGCCTACAAGATAGGGTTCCGCATCAAGGAGGTGCCCGTGGTATTTGTCAACAGGCGCGAGGGGGTGAGCAAGATGAGTGGCGGCATCTTCGGCGAGGCTTTCTTCGGCGTGATGCGACTGCGGCTCGACGGCTGGTTCCGCAAATACCCACCCATGCCAAAAGAAGATTGAAAATTACCCGGGCTTCGCCCGATTGAAGATTGAAAATTGAAGATTGCCGTAAAGCGAGGCATCATTTTCAATCTTCAATCTTCAATTTTCAATAATTAACTATTTTCATGAAGATTCAAGAACTACAACAATACTTCGGTGCCGCGCCCCAGTGTGCGGCATTGGCCAAACTGTTGGGCAAAACCGATGAGGGCACCATACACCTCAAGGGACTGACGGGGTCGGCAGCGTCATTGCTCTTCGCCGCGCTCGACACTCGCATCCACACCACCATGCTCTTCATCCTGAAGGATGCCGACACGGCGGGCTATTTCTACCATGACCTCACGCAAGTGATGGGGCAGGAGGGGGTGCTCTTTTTCCCCTCCTCTTTCAAGCGCGCGGTGAAATACGGTCAGCGGCAGGCTGCCAACGAGATATTGCGCACCGAGGTGCTCACACGGCTCTCCACGGTGGCCAATGGGGAAGGGAAGGCAGAGCAGTCTACATACGTCGTCACCAGTCCGGAGGCGCTCAGCGAACTCGTGGTGACGAAGAGCCGGCTCGACGAGCGCACCATTCCACTGCAGGTAGGACAGACCTACGATGTGGGAGAGTTGACGAGGCGGTTGCGCGACCTGGGCTTCGAGATGCACGACTATGTGTATGAGCCGGGGCAGTTCAGCCAGCGCGGAAGCATTATCGATATCTACTCCTTCAGCAATGAATACCCTTTCCGTGTCGACTTCTTCGGCGACGAGATAGACACTATCCGTACTTTCGATATCCAGACGCAACTCTCAAGGGAGATGAAGCAGCATGTGGAGATTGTGCCTGAGATAGTGGGGGGGGAGAAGATGCCCTTCCCCGACTTCCTGCCCGATGATGCCGTCATGGTGGTCGACGACCTCGACTATGTGCTGCAGACCATCGGACGCATCTACGACGAGGGATTCTCTGCACAGGCCATGGCAGAACGTCTCGAAGGAGCCGACGAGCGGCAACGCGACGAAATCATGCGCGAGATGCGGAAGGAAAACCAACTCGTGAGCGAGCGGCAGTTTGCCAAGGCTGCCGAACGGTTCAGGACCATCGAACTGGGTGCGCGGCCCCACACCACTCCCACTGCCACCCTTGCCTTCGATATGTCGCCGCAGCCCATCTTCCACAAGAACTTCACCCTGCTGCGCCAGACCCTCGACGACTATATCCTGAAGGGCTATAAGGTGTTCATGCTCTCCGACAGCACCAAACAGATACAGCGCCTCCACGACATCCTCTCGGCAAACGACGGGGAGGGCGCGGAGTTGCCACCCGTTGCCTTCACACCTGTCGACAAGACCCTCCACGAAGGATTTGCCGACAACGAACGGCGGGTGTGCTGCTTCACCGACCATCAGGTCTTCGACCGTTTCCACAAATACAACCTGCGCTCTGATGCCGCTAGGGCGGGAAAGATGGCGCTCACCATGAAGGAACTGCAGGAGATGGAGCCGGGCGACTATGTGGTGCACGTCGACTTCGGCATAGGGAAGTTTGGCGGATTGGTGCGCGTGCCTACAAAAGACAGTTACCAGGAGATGATACGCATCATCTACCAGAGGGGCGACATGGTCGACGTGTCTATCCATTCGCTCTACAAGATATCGAAATACCGCAGGGCCGACAGCGGCGAACCGCCACGGTTGAGCACGCTGGGCACCGGGGCGTGGGAACGGATGAAGGAGCGCACGAAGAAGCGTATCAAGGACATCGCCCGCGACCTCATCAAACTCTACGCAAAGCGCCGCCACATGAAGGGCTTCGCCTTCAGTCCCGATACCTACATGCAGCATGAACTGGAGGGAAGTTTCCTCTATGAGGATACCCCCGACCAACTGAAAGCCACCAACGATGTGAAGGCCGACATGGAGAGTCAGCGCCCCATGGACCGCCTGGTGTGCGGCGACGTGGGCTTCGGCAAGACAGAGGTGGCTGTACGTGCCGCCTTCAAGGCTGCTGCCGACAGCAAGCAGGTGGCGGTGCTCGTACCTACTACCGTGCTCGCCTTCCAGCATTTCCAGACGTTCACCGAGCGACTGGCCAACCTGCCGGTGAAGGTGGAGTATCTCTCTCGTGCACGGACAGCAAAACAGACGCGCGAGATTCTCGCCCAACTCAAGGAGGGACGCATCGATATCCTCATCGGCACGCATAAGATACTGGGGAAGAACGTGGAATGGAAGGACCTCGGACTGCTCATCATCGACGAGGAACAGAAGTTCGGCGTGTCGACGAAGGAGAAACTGCGCACGATGAAAGCCAATGTCGACACGCTCACCATGTCGGCAACTCCCATTCCGCGCACACTGCAGTTCTCGCTCATGGGTGCGCGCGACATGAGCATCATCCGCACTCCGCCGCCCAACCGCTATCCCATCTATACCGAACTCACCACTTATTGCCATGAGGTGATAGCCGATGCGGTGAATTTCGAGATGAGCCGCAACGGACAGGTATATATCGTGAGCAGTCGCATCTCGTCGCTCCAGGAGATAGCACACCTCATAGAGAAATACGTGCCCGACGCACGCATCGCCATCGGACATGGACAGATGAAACCCGAGGAACTGGAGAAAATCATCATGGGATTCATCAACTACGACTACGACGTGCTTATCTCTACCACCATCGTGGAGAACGGCATCGACATCCCCAATGCCAACACCATCCTCATCAACGATGCACACCGCTTCGGACTTTCCGACATCCACCAGATGCGCGGAAGGGTGGGGCGGTCGAACAAAAAGGCGTTCTGCTATCTCATGGCGCCGCCAAAGGCTTTCCTGCCTGCTGATGCGAGGAAGAGACTCGAGGCGGTGGAGAGTTTCTCGGAACTGGGAAGCGGCTTCAACCTTGCCATGCAAGACCTCGACCTGCGTGGTGCGGGCAACCTGCTCGGGGCAGAGCAGAGCGGGTTTATGGAAGACCTGGGATATGAGACCTACCAGAAAATCCTCAACCAGGCCATCACCGAACTGAAGAATGAGGAGTTTGGTGAACTCTATGAGGAGGAGATAGCCAACGGCAGGGAGGTGAGCGGAGATGAGTTCGTGGAGGACTGTTCGCTGGAGAGCGACCTCGAGATGTATTTCCCCGACAACTACGTGCCGGGAAGCAGCGAGCGTATGCTCCTCTACCGCGAACTCGACAATATCGTGAGCGACAGCGAACTGGAGGCTTATCAGAAACGCCTCGAAGACCGGTTTGGCAAGATACCGCGCGAGGGCATGGAACTGATGCAGGTGGTGCCGCTGCGACAACTCGGCAAGCAGTTAGGCTGTGAGAAAATCATTCTCAAGCAGGGCAACATGCAGATGCGCTTCGTGAGCAATACCGACAGCCCGTTCTATCGCAGTGCGGCGTTCTCAAAGGTGCTACGGTTTGTCAACAATCACCTCCGTCGTTGCAGACTCAATGAGGCGTATGGGCGCAACTCGCTCAATATCAGCAGGGTGGAGACGGTAGGTGAGGCGGTGTTCCTCCTTCGAGAGATGATCAACGAGACTGTGCTCACCGATTAAATCTTCAGCCTGCATGACCATTCTCCTCACCATCTTCGGCTATTTTTTCCTGTTGCTTGTCATCAGTAGGCTGACATCAGGGAAGACCGACAACGACACGTTCTACCGGGGAAACCGACAGTCACCATGGTATATGGTGGCATTCGGCATGATAGGGGCGTCGATATCGGGCGTCACCTTCGTCAGCGTGCCTGGCATGGTGATGGGTATCGACATGACATATATGCAGACGTGCCTGGGCTTCATCCTTGGCTATGCTGCCGTGGCGTTTGTGCTCCTGCCCGTCTTCTACCGCCACAACCTCACCACCATCTATTCTTATCTGCAGCCACGGCTCGGCACACGCTCCTATACCACGGGGGCGTCGTTTTTCATTCTCTCGAAGATGACGGGGGCGGC
The DNA here is from genome assembly GCA_900315455.1 of uncultured Prevotellaceae bacterium. Lineage (GTDB taxonomy): Bacteria > Bacteroidota > Bacteroidia > Bacteroidales > Bacteroidaceae > Prevotella. The sequence goes on from OMZE01000006.1 coordinate 110,812, forward strand.
TGCGCGGTTTTATGTGGTGTGCATCATCCTGCAGCGCTTCGTGCTCGACAACTACGGGGTGCCCTTCCCCCTTACCATCGTCCTGATGGTGGTGCTGATATGGCTCTACACCCGCCGCAGCGGTATCAAGACGCTGGTATGGACCGACACGCTGCAGACCCTGTGTATGTTTGCCGCGCTGGTGTTCATCATCCTCCAGGTGGTCGGTGCATTGGGGTGGACGCCTATGGAGGCGGTGAGGCAGGTGGCTGCCGACTCCCATAGCCGTATCTTTGTCTTCGACGACCCGATGTCGCGTCAGTATTTCTGGAAACAGTTTCTCAGTGGTATCTTCATCGTCGTGGTGATGACGGGACTCGACCAGGACATGATGCAGAAAAACCTCACGTGCAAATCGTTGCGTGAGGCGCAGAAAGACATGTGCTCGTATGGATTCGCCTTCGTACCAGCTAACCTGCTCTTCCTTGCTTTGGGTGTGCTGCTCGTACACTATGCCGGGATACAGGGCGTGGCACTGCCCGAGGCGGGCGACGACCTCTTGCCGATGTTTGCCGCCACAGGTCAACTGGGACAGACGGTGGTGGTGCTCTTCACCATCGGCATTGTGGCGGCGGCGTTCTCGAGTGCCGACTCTGCCCTTACCGCCCTCACTACAAGTTGTTGCGTGGATATTGTGAAACGGCCCGATGACGAGCGCCTGCGGCGCAAGGTGCATATCCTCATGGCGGTGCTCTTCGTGGCTTTCGTGATGTTCTTCCGATGGGTCGACTCGCCCAGTGTCATCGATGCCATCTACACGATGTGTTCCTATACCTATGGTCCGCTACTGGGGCTCTTCGCTTTCTCGCTCTTTACCAAACGGCCTGTGGCCGACCGCATCGTTCCTTTCATTGCCGTGGCATCACCCCTTATCTGCTTCGCCGCCGATGTGCTCACCAAGACCTACACCAACTACCGTTTCGGCTATGAACTCCTCATGCTCAACGGCGCCCTCACCTTTATGGGGTTGTATTGTTCTGGCATAAAAAAAATTAAATCCGCTAATTCATGAATTTTTTTCATTAATTTTGCATCATCAAGCCAACAGGTTATAATACCACCTACATATAATTTAATAAACCATAATTCGTTATGAGGAACTATAATCTTGACTTTATCTCCGACGACGCCATTTTTAATCATGTAAAATCAACAGTACAGCAATATCGTCGTAGTATAAACCTTTCGGAGTTCAACAAAAACATTATTGACCCAATCAAACTCACGTTCGACTCTAAAATCTATGGACAAACAATTCGTCAGACCATAGAATCTGAATGTATACGTCAGATAGATAAGTCTAACAATAATTGTATCGGCTATTTCCATCAGAACTTGTTCAAATATGCGGGTAATGGATGGGAAGTTCCCGCTAATGGGGATAAAGGAGGTTTTGATGTACTCAACGAAAGCCAACATATTTTTGTGGAAATGAAGAACAAGCACAACACGATGAATTCGGCCAGTTCACAGAAGACATATATAAAGATGCAAGGGAAAATTCTTGAAGATGATAAAGCCACATGCATGTTGGTTGAAATTATCGCAAAGAAATCCCAGAATATAAAATGGACAATAAAAGTTGATGGTAACTCACGTTCGCATAAGCAGATACGACGTGTTTCCATAGACCAGTTTTATGATATTGTGTTTGGAAAAAAAGACGCATTCTTCAGACTATGTAAGGTCTTGCCTGTAATTCTGGATGATGTAATTGCTGAGGATGAATCAGCGAAATTGAAGAATACTGTTTACGATGAACTGGACAAGACTGACTTTTATAAGAGTTTGTATTTGCTCGCTTTCAAAACATATGAAGGATTCGATAATTTTTAAAGATGACCACATTTCTTTCTGCAACTAATTTGGCTGACCTTACAGGCACTTCACTGGCTACCACTCAAAAATGGGGTGAAAGTGGTATGTATCCTTATCATAAGAATGATAAGGGAAAAAAAGGTTTCTATATGGAGGAATTATTGGATATAGAACCTGTCAGAATGATGCTTGAAACTCATTGGGATGAAGAGTTTTATGTTTCTCCACTACGAGATTATACTTCTGTTGAGTTATTTGCAGGAGCAGGAGGGTTGGCTTTAGGAATGCATATGGCAGGTTTCCGTCATATCCTACTCAACGAAATCGATTCGATGGCTTGTCAAACGCTTCGCAAGAATCATCCCGAATGGAATGTCTTGGAGGGAGATATTCATCAAATTGACTTTACTCCATTATATGGAAAGGTCGATTTCCTGTCAGGCGGATTTCCATGTCAGGCTTTTTCTTATGCAGGGAAAAAAGGAGGCTTGAACGATACACGCGGAACTCTGTTTTTTGAATTGGCACGGGCAGTAAAGGAAATTCAGCCTAAAGTATTCTTGGGTGAGAACGTGAAAGGATTGCTTTCCCATGATAATGGAAAAACACTTTCAATCATTAAAAACGCAATTACTGAATTAGGATATACATTGGTTGAACCACGAGTCTTAAAGGCTATTATGTATCAGGTTCCCCAAAAGAGAGAGCGCCTGATTCTCATAGCCATACGGAATGACATAGCACAAAAAGTGAAGTTCAAGTGGCCTGATCCATATAAACGTGTAATGACGTTACGTGATGCATTTTTTAAAGGTGAATTGTTTGGACAAGATGTTCCCGTTTCTGATGGACAGACCTATCCAGCCAAGAAGGCACGAGTAATGGCAATGGTGCCTGAGGGTGGAGATTGGCGTGATTTGCCTATCGAAGAGCAGAAAGAGTATATGGGGGGAAGTTTCTATTTAGGAGGTGGAAAAACTGGGATGGCTCGCCGATTATCAATGGATGAGCCTTCCTTGACACTAACATGTGCTCCTGCCCAGAAGCAAACAGAAAGATGCCATCCGTTAGAGACTCGTCCGTTGACAGTTCGTGAATATGCACGAATTCAGACTTTTCCAGACGACTGGAGTTTTGTAGGGAATTTGGCAGATCAATATAAGCAAATAGGAAATGCTGTTCCTGTCAATCTCGCCTACGCAATAGGTAGGTCACTTATCCGATTGTTTAATGATTTGGATGCACAAGAACCAGAGGAAAGTCAGTATGAAGAAGGGAATCAAATCGCTCATGGTATGATTCCACCAGACTTATTTGCGATTGATATGTTTGATGTAAAAAATGATTTTCCTGATGGTATAGTCAGTAACTATTTTGTTGAAAAGAGAATCGTTGATAAAAGCAAATTGGATGATTCGAAAAATGTCTTGGTCAGTTTAGTGACCAATGAAAATATGTCCTTTTTTAGTCAGCAAAATGCAAGGCTTTATTATACAGGAAAGAAATTCCCATCAACCGTAAAACTGAATAAACTGTATTATTTCATGCCATATATCAAAGGCAAGGGCATTCGTGATTTGTATATTATTAAAGTAGCACGTGTGGGAACCAAAAATGAAGTCACCCAAAAATGCGGAGAGGATGATTTCCGCTTGGTTTTTGAAATTGCTTTTGTTACTCAACTCTTTGAGGACTATAAACCATACAAGTTGAAAATATGGCATAGTTATACAGATACGAATTTGAGAGCTATTTTATCGATATGATATGGTCGTTATTTCATTTGAAACTATAGATGACTATGTCGTAGAAAGATTGACTCCGTTTTTATAACGCGCAATGACTATTGCGGTATAACTTTGCTACGTTTAAAATGATAGATGATTTAGGAACGGCTCGTATTTTTAGCGATGAGTTTCAGAGAGGTATTTGAAAATGGTTGATACTTGGAATTCAACTTGTCAGACAATAAAACAGAGAAGGCCCGTCACAGACGGGTCTTCTCTTCGTTTCCGGCACCAGTGCCCTTGTATTTCGAGCGGGTGGCGTTGAAATTGTAGTTTAGGGTCAACCCCACACATTGCGTATAGGTGTAGAGATTCTGAATTGTATGGCCGATGGCATAGTAAGTGGTCACTTCCGTCCTGCCGGTGCGGAAGATGTCGTTGGCATACAGCGTACCTGTCAGTCGTCCTTGCAGGAAACTCTTTTGCAGCCGGGCATTCACCGCGAAGTTGCTGCCCCGATACATGAACCCCCAGTGGTTGCTGCCTGAATAACTGACTTGCAGCAAGGCTTTCGTCGTCTCTCCAAAGACGAACCAGGATTTCAGGTCGCAACTGAATTCTGGTTTGTTCAGTTTCTTCGGCGCACCATATTTCTCGGTGTCGAACATCTGCTGATAGTAGTGCAGCGTGGCAGAGGGTTGCCAGAAGCCAAACTTCGGCGAAGCCACGAGGGTGGCATAGACACGGTCCTGATGGTCGAAGTTGTCGGGCTGGAAAATGCCTATCTCTTTCTCCTCGTCATACACATTGCCTACATGGGTGAAGAAGTCGTTCTCACGGGTGAAGCCAGCCATGAAGTTGAGCCACGAATAGGTGAGATTGAAGTCGATGCTCTGACGAGTCGAGGGGCGCAGCAGCGGATTACCACCTTCGTAAAGCATACGGCTGTCGTAAATCACGATAGAACTCAACATGTTGTAAGGTGGTCGGGTGATGCGCTTGCCATAGCTCAGTTGCGCACTCCACTTACCCTTTTGCCAAGCCGCAGAGAGGTTGGGGAACCAGTCGTTATAGGTGCGGCTGGGCTCTGGCTGCCAGACGCCGAAAGAACTGTAATCCGTCGATACATGCTCATAGCGCAGGCCTGCATTCAGATGCCACTGTCCCAGTTGCAACTCGTATTGGGCGAAGCCGGCAATGTTCTTCTCGTCCATCTCGTTGTCGGCTGAGGGTATGATTTCCTCGTCGTTATGGTTGCGTCCATGACTCTCCGTACTTGTCACCTCTGAGCCACCACTCAGTATTCCTTTCCAGATGGGATAGGTCAGCACCAACTTGCCTGCCACCATCCGTCGGTCTTCATTGCTCTGGGTGGTGATGGTTCGGTCGCCCAATTCCTTACTTGTCTCATCTCCGAAGATATGGTCTTCCGATTCACGGCGCAGCAATGTGGCATTCAGGTCGATGCCTAATTTCCCCACCTTGCCCACATAGTAAGCATTCAGTTCCCAAACGGGCTTATCTTTTTCGTCGATATCCGTTTTCAGATTCACGTCGCCATAAAAGGCCCCGTTCTTCAGATAGTTTTGCCTCATCTCTGTGAAGAAACGGTTATGAAGCAAATGCTGCGACGAGAAACTCAGTCCTACGGAATGGTCGACGTTGAAATCATAACTCACTCCCGTTTTGTACTGAAGGGACGTCCATATGCTTCTTACCGGTAGGTCCACATTGATATTGAACACATCCTTGCTGATATGCAACTCTTGGTCGAGGTCCTGGTCGTTGCTGTAATTACCATTGTCAAGTGCCACGTTGGCGAAAGCCTCCAGTCCTCCTGTGCGGTACTTCACAGTCAGGTCGTCGTAGTTGCTCAACTTGTTGTTCTGCTTTGTATCAATATACGCCATCACACTCAGTCCGTCGCCCTGTGTCTTGAGCGTCTTGATGCGGATGACGGCATCCACCTCGGCGTTGTATTGTGCCCCGGGGGCGGTGATGATGTCTACGCTCTTGATGTCGACAGACTTCAACTGCTTCAGTTCGCTGGCGTTGTTCACCTTCTTGTTGTTGATGTAAATCTCCGGCTCCCCTTTGGACAGCACCTCGAACTTGCCATCGCGCCCCTGCACCATGGGCATCATCGAGAGCACGTCGTCGGCGGTGCCGATGTCGTGGAGGATGGAGTGCTGCACCTCGACGGTCATGCCGCCCGAGGTCATCTTGTATTGCGGGACCTCGCCCTTGACGGTGACCCCTTGCATCAAATACGAATCTGGGTGCATGGCGATGGTGCCGAGACGCCCCACCGTTGCGTTCCTTGTCACGGTCTTATAGCCTACATAGGTGAGTTTGACGATGAGTTGCTGCGGTTGGCATGGTACGACGAAGTCGCCGTTCTCATTGCTCACGCCCCCGGTGATGAAGGCGGAGTCTTTCGGTGCGAGGAGCGACACGTTGACGTAGGGCAGTGGCTTTCCGTGCTCGTCGACGACGTGTCCTGTCAACTTGGTGTCAGCCTTTTGCAGGCATTCCACGTAAATGTCCTTGTCCTCAGAGGTCACACGCATGGGATAGAAGCCTACCACCTGTCTGACGGCATCCCTGACAGAGGCGTTTCTCAACGAAGTGGTGACGGTGAAGTCTTCCAGTTCATCGAAGATGAAATTGATCTTGTAACTGCTTTGAGCATTGTCAATCCAGATGAGTGCCTCGGAGAGAGAGGTGTTTCTGAAATCGTGTGTGAGTTGCTGTGCCCCGGCCGTCGAAGCGACAAGGCACATGATGATGATATAAAGATGTCTCATGATGATGTCCTATTCGATGGTGATGGTTTCTCCGGAAAGCGTGAGGTGCACTTTCTCGAAATGGTTGATGCGGTTGAGGATGTCTTGGATGGAATCATTGGCCTCCCATTTCAGGTAGAATCGCAGGGTGCGTTTGGCCTCGTTCTTGAACACCACCTTCACGTCGTAGTCACGGCTGAGTTGCTGCATGATTTGTTGCAGTTCCACGTTGTTGAACTGCTGGTCCTGCCTGATGGAGTCAATCTTCTCCGCAATCGGAGCCACGTGGTATTCGGTCTCTTGTCGTTCCATCTCCTGCACCTCTTTTTGTTGGGGTGCAATGGCCGGTGTATGCTCTTTCACGTCGTTGGCTCTTCTGAAATGCTGGATGGCAGCGTAGGTGATGCCAGAGAGTGCAGCCACGGTGATGATGACGGCTGCCCATCGCATCATCGGGTTTTGGCGACGGCGACGCTGCCGTTGTGCCTTGAATTGTTGCCACTCCTCCTCCACATCGGGGACGGGGATGGAGGTCTCGTCGAGCATCTGGTCGAGTTGCTCGTCGGTGTATTGCTCTGGGTGGAGCAGCATGCGGATTCGGTCTTTGTTCTTCATACTTCTCATTGGTTGAATTGTTGACGCAGTTTCCTCAGTCCTTGCACGATGTGTTTGTTGACGGCAGAGAGGCTGATGCCGAGGGTGTGTGAGATGTCTTTGTAGGACTTCTCGTCGTCGAAGCGCATGCGGATGACGCGTCCTGTCTGCGGTGAGAGCCTTTCGTCGATGTAGTGTTGCACCATCGTTGTCAGTTCTTCGTCAGACTTGTCCTGCCATGTCTCCGTATTGTCCTCTGCGGGTTGCGTCGTGAGTTGCGACGTGGTTTCCAGTTGTCTTTGCCGTTGTGCAATGATGTTGAGGCAGCGGTTTCTGACGCAGGTGAGCAGGAACGCCCGTTGCGACTCCTCACGTAGAGCGACGCTGCCGTCCCAAAGGCGTGCAAATACGTCTTGTACGGCGTCCTTGGCCTCGTCGTCGTCACCCAGCAGGATGTGGGCTGCCCTGTACATCCTGCCGTATTCCGAATGGAAAAGTCGTTCAAACTGTCGTTCTCTGTCTTGCATCTTTTGTTCGCTGTTTTATCCTATATACAGCCGAGTATGAAGAATCATTACCCCTAAAAAGCATTTTTTTGGGAAGAATGCCCAAATGTCATGCATATTTTTTTGAAAAATTGTGGCTTATGATATCGTCGCACCATACTTATGTCCATTTCATTGTATGCTACAAGCCACATTTTATAGATAGGTTGAGATGAAAACAAAGCGAACACGAATCTCAAATCATACGAAAAAAATCGGTAGATTCGATAGATTCGTGTTCGTTGGAAAAAACTCAAATACGTGCTTACACCCCCCTAAGGAAGCGGTCGGCTTCGATGGCGGCCTTGCAGCCGCTGGCAGCGGCGGTGATGGCCTGGCGGTAGTGCGGGTCGGCCACGTCGCCGGCAGCGAAGACACCGGGAAGTTTGGTGCGTGGCGTGCCGTCGATGGTGAGGATGTAGCCCGTCTCGTCGGTGTCGAGCCAGGGCTTGAAGATGTCGGAGTTGGGCTTGTGGCCAATGGCGAGGAAGAAACCGTCGATGGGCAGGTCGTAACGCTCCTCGTCGGGTTCACCAAGGCGTTTCACCACATGGGCGCCCTCCACGCCGTCGGTGCCGTAGAGTCCCACGGTGTTGTGCTCGAAGAGAATCTCGATGTTCTCTGTTTCCTGCACCCGGCGCTGCATCACGTCGGAGGCACGGAGGAAGGGCTTGCGCACAATCATATAGACTTTCTTCGCCAAGCCAGCGAGATAGAGGGCCTCCTCGCAGGCGGTGTCGCCACCGCCCACCACAGCCACAATGCGCTTGCGGTAGAAGAAGCCGTCGCAGGTGGCACAGGCAGAAACACCCTGTCCGCTGTATTTCTTCTCATCGTCGAGACCGAGGTATTTGGCAGATGCTCCCGTGGCGATAATCACCGTGTCGGCGGCAATCTCCACGCCGCTGTCGGTGGTGAGGACATAGGGACGCTCACTCAGGTCAGCCTTCACGATTTCTCCGTCGCGGATGTCGGTGCCCAGACGCTCTGCCTGTGAGCGCAGGTCGAGCATCATCTGGTTGCCGTCCACGCCCTCAGGATAGCCGGGGAAGTTCTCCACCACAGTGGTCTGCGTGAGTTGGCCACCGGTGAGCATGCCACAGTATTCCACGGGCTGCAGGTTGGCGCGCGAGGCGTAGATGGCTGCTGTATAGCCCGCAGGTCCGCTGCCGATGATAAGGCATTTTACGTGCTCTCTCTCTGCCATGGCGGTTTACAATAGGTCGATGATTTGTTTCTCTATCACTTCAATCTTCTCCGTTGGCTCGAAACGGGCCACCACCATGCCTTTCTTGTTGATGAGGAACTTGGTGAAGTTCCACTTGATGTCGGGACTGTCTTTATAGTTGGGGTCGGCCTTGCTCAGCATGTCGTCGAGGATATGGGCGATGGGGTGCTCCATGTCCCAGCCGGCGAAACCCTTCTGCTCCTTGAGATACTTGAACAGGGGGTCGGCATCATCGCCATTGACTTTCACTTTCTTGAAACGGGGGAATTCCGTGCCGTAGTTCAGTTTGCAGAAATTATGAATAGACTCGTCGGTACCGGGAGCCTGCTGGCCAAACTGGTTGCAAGGGAAGTCGAGAATGGTGAACCCTTGGGCATGGTGCTTCTCATAGAGTTTCTCCAACTCCTCGTACTGAGGGGTGAATCCGCACTTGGTGGCGGTGTTGACGATAAGTATCACCTCGTTGGCATACTCCTTCAGCGACACGGTGCCACCTTTCCTGTCTTTTACAGTGAAATCGTAAATTGTTCTCATTTTGCTTGTATTGTATTGATAAGGGTAAAATCGTTGTTGATTTGTTTCCTGGAAGCCGAATTATCCATTTTACTCACGGAATATCATCCGATTTGTCGCAAATTTACACAAAAACGGAATGAATGCAAAATTTTTAATGTCTATTTTTGATTTTGTTTGATTTTTTATGTTTTCATGATGATTTTCCGCTGAAGCTCTATTGGGCCCGGCGAGGAAGATATCAGCGGCAGCCAGAAAGGTCTCCCCGTGAAATTCAGAACCAATGCTTTCTCCTACATTAATAATATTGGGATAATATTGAATTCCTACTTACAATTAGGGAAAACCCTATTCAAAAAGGGGGGAAACATTTGTGAATGTTTAAAAAATGCCTTATTTTTGCGGTAGAAACAGAAACCATAAAACTTTACGGATATGAAAAAGTGGATTTACAACATCGGATGGGTCATGATGGCCTTCGTCACGCTCTCACTCACCAGTTGCGACGACGACGCAGATATCGCCCGCACTCTTGAGGGCACCTGGGAGGGCAACATGTATGCTTCTACCTACTATAACAACCGTTATTATGACGCAACGTATAGTCAGGTGTGCTTCCTCCGCGATCCTTATACCTATTCTTCGGGTACTGGATACTGGGTAGACTACTACGACAATAACTACTGGGGCAACTACAATTATGTGGCGAGCCACATCGAGTTCACGGTGAACAACAGAGTCATCACCATCTACTTCGTGGAAGACCGGACGAGTGTCTCCATCTACGACTACTCGCTCTCCGACAGTTACTTCTCGGGGTATATCGAACTCAGAAACGGTGAGCGCCGTCACTTCCAACTGAGGCATATCACTTCGCCCAACTGGGGAGGTTATGACCGCTGGGGATATAGTTATTACGATGGTGGCTACTATTACAGCAACGAGAACGCGCTGCGCTTCTCCGACGATGATGACGCCAAGGTCGGCAATACCAAGGCTCAGGCTCCTGAGGCTCCGGTACGTGTCTTCCGCGACAAAGAATAAAGCCAAGGCCACACGCGGGCAGCATACACGCTAAGGCTGCCCGCCGGCCAAAGGCCCACTACCATACAAAGACTTGGGGACTGGTAACAGTCGCTCTGGCTTACATCACATACCTTAGAATATTGTTGAACTTTCTTTAAATCGCAAATAAAATGAAAAAACTTGCTAACCTCCTTTCATGGGCTATGATGGCTGTCATGGCCGTCGCCCTCACCAGTTGCGAAGATGATTACTGGTATTATGACGAGCCGCCAATTCCATGGCATGGTGACTACTATAGAGACGCTTATGTGCCCGAAGAAGACAACAGCGACTATCTCATCTCGATGGCCAGTGTGCTCAGAGGTCAGTGGGAGGGCACTATCAAGACCGAGTATGTGGACGACTACGGACAGACCCAGCGTGGAACCTACGGCGCTGACTTCCAGTTCGACCAGTATAAGGCCAATACCATCAACGGTCGCGGACGCGAAATCGACTATGCCGGCGAGGAAGAAATCTACAATATGCGCTTCAGTTGGTATATCGACGAAAAGACCGAGGATATCTACATGAAGTTTGACGACGGACGCGAGATGCTGGTCACCTCGTTCCACCTCGACGACAACTCGTTCTACGGCACGATGGAGAGTGTCGACGGACTGGAGGTGGATGAGTTTACCCTCACGCGCTACACCTTCTCCAACAAGGGCCTCGTCTTCGACGTGGAGTAACCGCCCTCGGCCGATTGAAGAATCAAAAAAATCCCCTCTCACGCAAAATGTGTGGGAGGGGATATTTTTTGATACCAGATTGGATTCCATTTCCTATCGGCAGCCGACCGCTTAATTCACGTCACGGAATTGTTTCAGCACATCACATTTGCTCACATACCGTGGCATCGTGGCACTGCTCTGCTGCACATAGGTGTTGAGGGCAGCGAGGGCATTAAACTGTCTTGCGTCGCGACGAGGGATATAGACGTATTGGTCGGTGTTGAAGTCGAAGTCGATGTCGCACCACGGCTCTTGCGGGATGAAGGCGAGGGCGTAGAGACTGTTGAGTTTTAGGGTGGCATCATTGCTCAACTTACTTTCCTGCAGGTAGTTGATGGCTTCCTGCACGAAGTCGGGACGGCCCACGCGGGCAGAGTCGACAGTGCTGTGTCCGTAGGCGGTAAGCCACCAGCAGTCGCCCCAGTAAGAGGCCTGGTAGTAGCGCTTCGCCAGGTCGTAGGCAACCTGTGGACGGGTCTGGTCGTTGGCAAGAGTGAATTGCTCAAGCAGTTGGTTGATTTCGCGGCAGAAGTCGGCACGCTTGTTCTTGGTCACCTTGGCCTCGTTTGGCCCCTCCTCATACTCCTTCTGGCGCTCTATCCAGCGGGCCTTGGTGTAGTCGCGGTTGGCGAAATACCAACTGATGTTCAGTGTCTCGTAGAAGTTGGTAGGCACCTTGTCGAAGAAGGTGAGTGCCTTGGCAAATTTGCCCTCCTCGAGGTATTTCGTTCCGATGAGGTCGTTGAAGAAGTTGTCGTCGAGTTTGAACCCCTTCTTCGCATAGTTGAACAAGGGGTCGTTGCTGGTTTGGCGGATACTCCCATAAGCACTTTCCAGCCTGTCGGCGAGCATCTCGTTGAGGTGCATGAAGAGTTCGGTGCTGTAGTTGGGATTCCATGAAGAGAAGTCGCCTCTCGACTGACGGAACATGGTCTCGTTTTCTGCCATGTAGACGAGCAGGATAGCCATGTCGGTGCGGCCGCTTTGATGGTAGCGTGGCGCGAGGTTGCTGAACACGAGACGGTCGAGCACATCGACGTAGTGGTAGTCGAAGTCGTTGAATCCTGCCGTGGTGCCTTCACCATCCTTGATTCTGCCTTCGAGCCATTGCAGTTCGTTGGTCATCCATTGGCTGAACTGACTGTCGAGGTTGGCACTTTTGCCTGCCACCACCATGCGGATGGCACGGGCATTGTCTTTCATGCGCTGGGTGCCGTTGGCATCCACAGCCTGGTTGAGGGTGGTCATGGCATCGTCGTACATACCGAAGAGGTATTGTATCTCGCCGATGGCGGCAAGCCACAGGGCGGGTGTCGTGGTCTTCTTCGTGTCGACCACCTCACGGGCGTAGGTGATGAAGTTCATTGCCTCGTTGCGGAGGATGATGCGTGAGTCAATCCAGTCGGCAGCATCCTTGTCGCCGCCGTTGTCGATGGTCTCCTGGGTGTTGTTCACGAAGTCCTGCACGAGGAAGTTGATGGCGGTCGACTGTGGGTTCTCTGCCATGATGGCCTTGATGCCTGCCAGGTTGCGGTGCTTGCGCATCGCCCATTTGATGCTCACCATGTCGCCTTGCTCGGCGTAGATGTTGCAGGCCTCCGTGCGCTGTCCCATGTGGAGCAGTGCACCGGCGTAGATGTTGCGGGCCATGTCGCGGTAGACGCTCTCGGGCAACTTGCTGGCTTTCTGTTTCCAGAGGTTGATATTCTGGGTGTGGTTGCCGAGCACCATGTTGGCGCGCATGGCGAGGAGTGTCCACTGTGGTTTCAGGCGTGTGCCCTTGTAGGCATTGTATTTGGTAATCATGCCATTGAGGTCGCGCTTCCGCTGTGCCAGTTCCTCTTTCGTGGGATAACTCCATGTCTCCCTCAACTGGTCGCAGATGGCGATGTAGGTGTTGAGGCTGTTGAGGTAACTCACCATCTCGTTGTCGCCTTTCTTCTTGGCGATGTTGAGCAGTTCTTCCTCATTCCAGTGGTATTGGTCTACCTTGCCGTTGGAATAGGTTTTCCAGAACTGGTTCATCCGGCTGGTGAACGCATCGTTGTCCATGAGGTTGCGATGGATGACGCTGAAAAGATAGGAGTTGTGGTTGTTGAACTCTCCTCCGCATGCCCAGGCTTGTGTGCACAGGGCAATGAGCGTAAGGCTAATGGCTAAAAATCTCTTCATAGTGGTATTGGTTAAATCGTTGTATGTTGTTCTTGCTCATATCGAAGATGATGACTTCGTTGTTGGCATCGGGCCGCAGGTGGCTCACCGCCTCTTTCACGGTCTTCACCGTCTTGGGCAGTGCCTCGCGCCGGAGAATGGTGTCGCCGGGCAACTGGGGCAGGTCGTCGTCGCCGTGCATGATGCCCACGAGGTGGTTGCCTCGCACGAGCAGTTGCCATTCAAACACGGGGTAGGCGGTGGAGAGTGGCAGACTGTAGTCAGCGATGTGGCGCAGATAGGGCTTCACGGCATCTTCTTCTAGAATGGGGTTGTGGTCGAGGTCGGCCACGTCGCCAGTATTATACATCATCAGCACGCCATGGTCGGCGGGTGGTGCCTCGTCGGCGAGTTGGTGCAGTCGTATGGTGACGGAGAGGTTGATGTTTTTCTTATGGGCACTGTCGCGCAGGCGCTCGAGGAAGGCGAAGTAGGCCTTCCGGGTGCGGGCGGTCCAGTCGCAGTCGATTTGTATCTCATGCACACCGGTCACGTCGTGGGTCTCGCACATCTGAAGCACGCGTCCCAGCAACTTTTGGTCGAGGTCGCTGGTGTAGTGGTGGAAACAGTCGTTGACAATGAATACGGTGGGTATCACCTCCACCCCCTTGGGGATGGGCGAGGCAAAACGCACGGTGGCATTGGGCATGGCCTCGTCGTTGGTCATCACCACGTCGAAGAAGCGCAGGTAGATACGCTCCACTTGGTGCTGTTCGAGGAACTGCAGTTGGGTGGTATCGGTTTCGAAGGTGGTACTCCAGTAGTAGGCCGAGTGCTTGGTCTCGGTGGCTTGCTGTCTGTCGTGGCAGGCTGTCAGCAGGACCAGCCCCCAAAGGAGATATATGAAACGTATGATAGGTGTCCTGTACAGGAGTCGCATGTTCGTTGTCGCTTGTTGTCAATGTGCGGCAAAAATACGCATTTTATTGATAACGTAATACGTTTTTTGAAGTTTTTTACGCATAAAATAAAACAAAGCGGAGATACAAAGAAAAAAACTCTGTATCTCCGCGTCTCTATGTTGAGTTTGTAGGTGATATCACCGCAGGCCCCACGACGAGGGATAGACGATTTTCTCTGTCGCCTCCTCCACGTCGTCGGGCAGGTTGCAGAAGAAATCGATGCCGGTGAGGCGCTCCAGTTGGTCGATGCTCACCACGAAGTCCATGAGGTTGTCGTTGGTGTGGTCGGTCTCAAAGTGTTGTGTCCAAAGTCCTATGGCCTTGTAGCCTTGGCTGTTCTTGCAGAGCACGGCCATGAAGAAATATTTGGGCACGATGAGCCCTTTGTTCGTCGTGCGGAGGATGTTCTGTGGGTCGTCGATGGTGCCGCCCTTACAGATGTATAAGGTGTCGCGGAAACTGTTTTGGTTCCATGTGCGGCTCACGATACTTTCCATCTTCTGCCACAGACCCGCGTTGAACACGTTGCGCTGGGGCTGCATGTTGGTGAGGTAGAACGTCTGGTAGTTGGCTTTCGACGAGTTCAGCCTGTCGTAGGAGGGACAGATGTGGCCATGGTCGTAGCCCGACCCGTAGAAGGGGTCGCTGCTGAAATAGTAGGCAGAAGGCAGGTCGGGGTCGTTGGGATACTGGGGATTGCCCTCATAGCGCGACACGTTCTTCGGACTGTTACCTTTGTGCAGGGTATAGCAGGTCCATCGTTGCGATTTCTTCAGGCAGTCCCATTCTACCATGAAGTTCACATCGTTGTCATCGGCGTAGTGTACGAGCACGAGATTGTCGTCGGTGCCTTTTATGCGGGGCACCTCGAGCCGTGCGTATTCCTTCCGCGTGGTGGGATTGGCATTGATGTTCTTCGTGGTTTTCTCGCGCTCAGTGGGCACGAGGTCGTCGTCGTCGCCACCACCGCACGACACAAGTGAGGTGAAGGCTGTCAGGATGACGAGAAGGGGTAGGGTGGGGTGTTTCATAGGCTTTTCTTGAATTGAAAAAGGTGCATCTGGGCGTATATGCAACTACGCTTCAGACGCACCTTGTTGATGGCTGTCACCAGGTTGGCGACTATATGTGTGAGCCAACGCCCACGTTTCCGTTACTTCTTGATCTTGCCGTAGCGACTCATGAAGCGGTCGACGCGACCAGCGGTGTCGACAAGTTTGTTCTTGCCGGTGTAGAACGGATGCGAGGTGTTGGAGATCTCGATCTTTACCATGGGATAAGTCTCACCTTCAAATTCCACTGTCTCATTAGTCTTGCATGTGGACTTTGTAAGGAACATATCGCCGTTGGACATATCCTTGAATACGACGGGGCGATAGTTTTCTGGATGGATACCTTTTTTCATTTTATTTGTTAAATTGTTGATGATAAATAATTCTTTTTTACGTTTGGGGTGCAAAGTTACGAAAATTCCAGATACCCACAAAATTTTCTACCAGAAAACTCACTCTCACCCCGTCGTTTTACAGTTGATTAACATATTGCTCTCCTTTCGTAACCATTCCGCGAAGGGGCGTTCGGGCTAATGATCGTCGGAATTTGCTATCCCGATGCAGTGGATATTCCTGACGGGCATTACTTCGTTTATAGATTCGCTGAATAATTACTAATCCGAGAACAGCCGTTAATAATAACAAAAAAAATATCCATTTCGTTGACATTATTGAATAAAAGATAGAGATTTTGTCTATTTTTGTAGACCATTAAGTGATTAGTATCGACCTATGAAGAGACTATTGGTTATCCTGACCACCATCCTGGCTTCAGTCACGTTTGCCGGTGCGCAGTCTATATGGGACCTGCAGCATCTGGCCAGCGTGAAGGGAGCGTTGGACAAACCCGTCTATGCAACTGCCTACAAGCAGTTGCTCGACGAGGCGGGTCGGCTGATGACGAGAGAGCCCGTTGCTGTGACCACGAAGGAGCCCACTCCAGTCAGTGGCGACAAGCACGACTACATGAGTCTCTCACGTTACTACTGGCCCGACACCACGAAGGCCGATGGCTTGCCCTATATAGTACGCGACGGGTTGTCGAACCCCGAACTGGAGAAGTACGACCGCAACAAACTGTCGGCCATGGCCACTGCCGTCACCACACTGTCGCTGGCATGGTATTTCAGCGGCGAAGAGCAATACGCCCGCCGTGCCGTGGAATGGCTCAAGGTGTGGTTCCTCAACAAGAACACCCGCATGAATCCCAACCTCAACTATGCGCAAGTGGCACCGGGCCTGTATGACGGCCATGGCCGTTGCTACGGTGTCATCGACGCGTATTCCTTCGTCGAGATGCTCGAAGGCGTACAACTGCTGCAGTCGTCAGCATCGTTCAGCAAGAAAGACCAGAAGGCGTTGAAGGCGTGGTTCTCGAAGTTCCTGACATGGATGCTCACCAGCAAGCAGGGCATCGATGAGGGACAGCAGAAAAACAACCATGCCGTGGCCTACGACTGCCAGGTCATCGCCTATGCCCTCTATGTGGGCGACAAGGCGTTGGCAGAGCGGATGGTCAGGGAATTTCCCGCCAAACGCATCTATAAACAGATTATGCCTGACGGCAGCCAACCACAGGAACTCCGCCGCACCTTGGCGTTCGGATACTCACAGTACAACCTCAGCCACATGATTGATATCATTCAGGTGGGGAGGAAAATGGGCATCCACATCGACGACTCTATCTCTTCTTCCGGAAGTTCCTTCTACCGTGCCGTCGACTTCCTGCTGCCTTATGTGGGAGGACGTGTGGAGCAATGGCCCTACAAGCAAATCAGGGAATGGGACTACAAGCAGAATGAGTTTTGCAAGGACCTGTACCGTGCATGGCTTCTCCGCCCGTCGCGAGGCGACTACAAGCGTCTGTCGTGCGAGCACCTAGTCAAGGATTTCTCCGACAGGTTCTTCCTCCTCTATTTTGTTCCAGAGGCCTATGACAACGCTTTTGCCAGGGCTGCAGGCCAACTGCGCCATCAACTGCAATGCGTGAAAGACGCACGGGCAGCCGCGAAGGACAAGACGAAAATCATGCCCCGCTGCGTGGAGAAAGACGGCAGTCTGCGGCTCGTTGGCGAGCGCGACTGGTGCTCGGGATTCTTTCCCGGTGAACTGTGGATGATGTATCAGTACAGTCGGCAGCGCTTCTGGCGGCAGCAGGCGGTGAGCAACACGTGGCTGATAGAGAACATCAAGAACTACAATGGTTCGCACGACCTGGGGTTCATGATGAACAACTCGTTTGGCAATGCTTACCGCGTGACAGGTGAGGAGTCGTTCCGCGACGTGCTCCTACAGGCGGCTCAGCACCTCATCACACGTTTCGACGAGAAGGTGGGCTGTATCCGCTCATGGAGTTGGGGCACACCCGACCGATGGCAGTTTGCCGTCATCATCGACAACATGATGAACCTGGAACTGCTTTTCGAGGCCTACCGTCTCACCGACGACAAGAGATTCTACGACATCGCCGTGAGCCATGCCAAGAAGACACTGGCCAATCACTTCCGCGACGACAACTCTTCCTATCATGTGGTGGACTACGACCCGGAGACGGGAGCCGTCATCAAGCGCATCACCTTTCAGGGATTCGCCGATGAGAGTGTGTGGAGCAGGGGACAGGCATGGGGACTCTACGGCTTCACGATGTGCTACCGCTACACCCACGACAAGGCATTCCTCAACCAGGCCTGCCACATCGCCGACTTCTTCTTCTCGCAACCCAACATGCCAGAAGACATGGTGCCATACTGGGACATGCGCGATCCTGCCATCACAGCAGGACGGGAGGTGCCACGCGACGCATCGGCAGCAGCCATCTTCGCTTCCGGCCTCTATGAGTTGGCTTCTTATGTCGGCAATGAGGATGCCGGGCGATACCTTGCGATAGCCGACAAGATTCTCGACAGTCTGGTGACGCACTATCAGGCGGAGGAGAACTCCAATCAGGGATTCCTGTTGCTCCACTCCACAGGCAACAAGCCTGCGGGTGACGAGATAGACGTCCCAATCAACTACGCCGACTATTATTATCTGGAGGCATTATCGAGACAGCGGTCTCTGGCACTGCCCGCCAAATAGATTCTCGTAGAGTATTCATAAAAAAGGGCCACCATTCAGGTGGGCTGGTTGGAAATAATCTAAAATCTTATTGCTGTCTGTGAATGATTAAATTCTGGTGGGGTATGCCCTTCGTGAGCGACGGTGGTCGTTGGGCAGGATGCGTTATTCCACTTGACCGAGATACATGGTAGACACGGGCTTGTCGAATTGGCAGCCGGCATAGAAACTGTCTTCCATCTGGTTGTGACCACCGTGGTAACTGACGAACGTGGAAGGCTCGTCCATGAGCAACTGTCCTTCCTGGTAGCGGTCGTAGATGGCGAGTGTCCATCCATCGCCGCTCGTTGAGAATGGACGGCAGAACCATTCACTGGCCATATAGTTGTCGTACTGCCAGTCGGCGAGCACCTCTTTCATGTCGCGGTTGCGGATTTGCCACAGGAAACCGAGCACGTCGCTCTCTTCGTCGATGTTGAGCAGGTAGTCGAGGTTGATTTCATAGGCTGCCTCATACTGTGACTCTGAAAGGTTCAACTCATAGGCCATCTTATCGCTGAGGAAGAGGGCTTTCTTACTGGCTTCTGTGTAGGGCATTGCTGCGGCCGAGATGGCTATCGTCATCATTGCGACCATCAAAGTGATTCTTGTTTTCATTGTTTTTTATTTTTTTTGTTTTTACTTCTTGTTTTGTTTCGGACAACCCGACTTGCGGGCCTGTCTTTTTTGTTTCCGGATGCAAAGTTATGGCGGTCCAGACGGCCAACAAGATTTTTTCGAGATTTCCTTCAAAAGAGTGTTAGACAAATACCTCTAATTGCGACAAATGCAGGAAATGTGCTAAAAAAATGTCGCAAATGTGGTTCGAAGACATGAAAAAGGGCAGGTTTTTGATTGATTGTCCATTTCAATCAAAAACCTGCCCTTTATTATATAGGTAGTAAAAACGAGTATTTCTGATTTGCTCTCCTCAGTCGAGATGAAACACCTCTTCCATTTCCGCCCACCATTCTCCTTCATGACGGGTGTCGAGGGGTTGCTGGCAGGGGTCGGTCAGTTTCCACCATTCCTGTGTCACGGGGTCGGCAGCCATGCGTGCCATATCCTTTTCATAGTCGTCGCCCACATATTCATAGGTGCCAAACAACAGATGGTCTTTCAGGAAGATGGTGTAGTTGCGGATGTTGCACAGCGTAATCATCTCCAGCACTTTTGGCCAAACGGCAGCATGCAGGCGTTTATATTCTTCCAGTTTCTCGGGTTTCACCCCGATGACAAATCCGTATCGTTTCATTTTTCCTCTACATAGTCCACATACTCTCCCTCATCATCATCGATAATCTTGCGGTTGGCACGCTCAGGGTCTCTCGTGTCGGTGAGGATATCACCCTCGCTGGTGGCATGCCCGGTGGTTTGCTGGTTCATACCCTCTGTTCCCCGCCGTATCTTATCCTGCATCTTCCTTACCGACCACCACACGCGCACTACGGTGGCTACCACGGCAATGATGCCGAAGAGAAAGAGGAACAGGATGAATTTGATGATAAACATGGGCGAACAAATGAAAACGGGTAAACGTCAGCGCCGCCTGGCATTGTCGTAAATGGAGAGGATGACATACCATGTGATGATGACGGCGAGCGACGACATGCCAAGCCATACAATCAGCGGGATGCAGGTGATGAGGAAGATATACTTCGTTTCGTTGCCCTTCCATCCCCACTGCTTGAACTTCAGCGCGAAGAGGGGAATCTCGGCAACGAGCATCCAACAACTCAGCACGATGAGTACGAGCACGACAGGAAGAGCATAGGGGATGTGTATGAGCCGTGTACCGCCACCCACGATGAGCGACCCCCAGAAGAGGGCGTTGGCAGGCGTCGGCAGTCCGATGAACGAGGTGGCCTGGCGCTCGTCGAGGTTGAACTTCGCCAGCCTCAGGGCCGAGAAGGCGGCGATGAGGAATGCCACGTAGGGCAGATACTCACGTGCGCCGTCGAGCCAGTCGGGGTAGGGGAGTTGGTGGAGGAAAGTGAACACCATCATCGCGGGAGCCGCACCGAAGGTGATGTCGTCGGCCAGCGAGTCGAGTTCCTTGCCGATGGGCGACGACACATGGAGCAAACGTGCCACCATGCCGTCGAAGAAGTCGAACACCGCCCCGATGATGATGAATGCCAATGCCCACTCCTGTTTGCCCTCGTAGGCAAAGGCAATGGCGATACAACCCGAGATGAGGTTGCAGCACGTGATGGAGTTGGGGATGTTGCGGGTGATGATGTTGGCCATGGTCAGCGGAGTTTGGCTATGATGGTCTGGTCGCCTGTCGTCGACTGACCCATCTTCACGCAAATCTCAGCGTTGACAGGCAGGTAGACATCGACACGCGAGCCAAACTTGATGAATCCCAGGTGGTCGTCGATTTCGCACTCCTCACCGGGCTTGGCGTAGGTCACGATGCGGCGCGCCACGGCACCAGCCACCTGACGGCAGAGCACCGACACGCCATTGGGTGTCTCGATGATGACGTCGGCATGCTCATTCTCCTCACTGGCTTTCGGAAGCCACGCCTTGTGGTAGTTGCCGTCCTGATGCTTTACCATCTTCACATGACCGTCGACAGGGAACCAGTTGGCATGCACGTTGAAGAGGCTCATGAATATCGATATCATGATGCGGCGCTCATGGAAATACTGGTCTTCATCCACTTCCTCTACCACCACCACCTTGCCGTCGGCAGGAGCCACAACGAGGTTGTTGGTGTCGTCGACATCCAAAAACCGCTTCGGACAGCGGAAGAAATTGAGCATGATGAGGTAAAGCACGGAGAATACCGAGGCAAAGCACCAGAAGGGTACCTTGGTGTCGAAGCAACGCCATAACAATACTGATAGGGCTATCAGTATGAATAGACTGAATAAGAGTGTGTCGTTGCCTTCGCTATGTAGTCGTTGTTTTTTGAGTTTGCGAATCCTTTTTCCCATGATTGATTAGGCTTTCGTCGTTGGAGATGACCAGTCAACAACTGAAATATCAACAGTTGGTTGTCTGAATGCTCCCTTGACATCGCATTTGGGTACAAAATTAGTGCTTTTTTGTGGATTATGCAAATAAAACTGATGCTTTTGGCTTTCTCCCTGCAAAAAACATACCCCGAAACCATCTCATCATTATCCTTGTTGATGATAACATGACAACAGCCGCATCACCAACGCTTTGGTAATGCGGCTGTAACTTTAATTAACCTAATCATTTATCAACCTAATAATCAAAACCTAACTTAAAACCATATCTACTATTCTTATTGCACTAAACTTAAATAATTTCTTGTCTTTACATTTGCAAAATTAGGGCCTTGACACCGGCTACACAAGTTTTTCCCGAAAAACCCGCGAACTTACATCCGACACAGGGCCTCTTTATAGACAAAGAGACAAAAGGTGACGAAAAACTGTCTGAAAGTAGTGAAAAAAGTGCAATTTTCCCGTCTGAAACACCGCCTTTCCTCGTGGTGACTTTCGTTCGGATGATGAATAGATGCCGTAGTAGGGTTTGCATGACTATGGTTTGCTCAATAATGATTATTCTATCAATAAGAAATTACTTCTAAAGGGAAATGGGTGATTGGTGGCATGCCTATATACCTTTTTATTTTTGGAGTTTTTATAGAAATAGGTTTCCCATCCATATCCCGTATCAAGATAAATGGCGTTTTTGACTTTCAGTTTCACTAATTCATTGGCAAAATCATTAAAAGTCAGTTTCTTGTCTGCTTCAATAAAATAGAGTTTGTTCTTGATTTCAGCCAAGACCCTGAAGTGGTGTGGTGCTTTGTATGTTTTTACTCTCCTTTTTTTGTAGTTGTATATAACCATCCATTGTAAAAAGCCCATGCCTTTGTGCTTACTCGCCCTGATGAGTTCCTGTTTGTCATAACCGAACTTGAATTTATTGTTGTAAAAAGAGAAAACCCCTATGTGTCTGGGACTTATTCTTTTGTAGTAAGTTCCATCCGAAGTACAACTGTATACAAGCTTATTTTCTGGAGATTTCAAACAGTTAAAATCTGTCGTGAAATTAGCGCTACATGCCAAAATCCCATCTTTGGGGAAATTGTTGCTTATAACCAGCCTGATGTTATTATAGTTGAGTCGATATACAAAAAGTCCATAACTATTTGTATGTATTCCCAACACCAATAACAGGCATAATACAATCTTCTTCATTTCCTTATACTTTTATGGTTAGTAATGATATCTCTTCAAAGTCTTGCATTTTTATTCTAAGAACGCAAGAAATGGCTTCTTGCCAATGCGAGTACCTGTTTCAGGTACCTTCTCATTACAAAATTACCATAATAGTATTGATGGAAACAATAAAAGGAAGACAGTTGTACGAAATCCCCTTTTTCTTGTATGAATGAAGAGAAGTGGCATCAAGAAACCGCCCCTTTCTCCGTAAGCGACGGCTCCTCTTGTATGAATGAAGTGAGGTGGCAAGAAACCACCCCCTTCTCCGTAAGCGACGGCTCCGCCGTCGCCCTGAAACCCTGCAGGGTTTCAGGAAAAAAGGCTATGGTAGGCTTCCTGCTGCCTTCCAACTTATTTGCCTACAGGGCGCACACTGCGCCCATTATAACGATAGGCAGTGTGCGTATTCGTATAGCCAGAATCGAAAATGAGTTCACTTGCCCTGGATGCGTCGGAAGTGCCCCAGGTAGACAACCAATAGTTGCCGCTGCTGCCTACAAGGACGCGAGAGGCACCGTTACGGTTGCCCGCTGCGGGCAGGAATATGCTTGCGCCGTTGGGACCAGTGAAACGACGGCCTTCCACGTCGTTGATCGACGTCCATTCAGAGGAGCAATTGTCAAGCAGTTCTCTGAACTGTTGAAGCGTCGGTATCTGCCACGATTCACCCCATTTCACGAGAGCCACGTCGTGGGGGCCGCTGATGACATCGCCGAAATCCTGTTCTTCTTCCACATATTGCACACCCTCATCATACCAGCCATCCCCGTCGGTGTCGACACCGGTACAATATTGATATGACTTGGGAGTGTAAGAACTTTTCTCCTCCGTCTCGCCCCAGGCGTAGTAGTTGCCAAAGTCTTCTGGAGTGTCGGCACCCACATTGCAGCATGCCCACTTCGTGCCACTCGGCAAACCAAGGTCAATCAGGTGGGGGTGTTTGTCATCGATACACGAATGTTGACCATCCTGCTTGACATCCTGAGCAGAGACACTAACGCTGACAGCGCAAACAAGCAAAACTGTAGAAATCACTTTTTTCATGTGAAAATGATAATTTGACGTTGTTTTTTAGGGGGTGCTATTCCCGTAACTCATTGTGGTATAACAATATTTGCCGACAAGCGGCAGAAGAGACAATGACCTTCTTTTAATAGGATGCTGAAATCTCGCCGCTAAAATACATATAAAATATGAAAAGGCAAAAGAAAACATGAATTATTGAAAAATATGGCGGACGATGCCATTACACTAAGGTCTGAAGTCTATTTCAGACGTATGAGTGTGGAACCTGTGGTTTGTCGATGGCTGGTGGTGAGTTGTACGGCATAAAGCCCTGCGGGCAAAGAACTCAAGTCTGCCGACATGTCACTGTCAAGGAGCATGGAGCGCACCATCCTTCCATCGGTAGTGTAGATGGCAAGTGAAGCCGTAGAGTGGGATAATGGTGTCCCATCGGTGAGGTGTACGCTCAGTCTGCGGTCCTGAAGAGAGAAACGTGCCTCGGTGGGTTGCTGCTGCGACAGTTCAGGTATGGAGTTGGGCAGGTCGAGGATGTAGAGCAAGCCTTTGTAGACATCAATCTGCCCATGGCCATAGATGTTGTTGGGATAGTCCAAATTCTCCTCGGGATGAGTACAGGTGTGAGCGAAAACATCCTTGATCTGCTCCGTGGTCAGGGTGGGGTTGGCCTGCAGCCAGAGCACAATGGCTCCTGCCACCACAGGCGTGGCCATCGAAGTGCCGCTTTGTGCCGTGTAGTAATAGGTCTTGCCGTTGTAGTCTACTTTGTCGGTGAGTTCCTTGCGCAGTTTGTCAGTGATTTCCACATAACTGTTGAAGGCGGCATTGATGCTTACTCCCGGAGCCGTCACGTCGGGTTTCGTCAGTTCCTCATAAGTGGGTCCTTGTGAGGAGAAGAGGGCTATCTGTCCTTTTTCCTTTGGGGCAAACTCATCCATGTCGGTATTCATGTTACCGTCGATATTCCGGAACGATGACTTGTAGCCTGTGGCACCCACTGTGATGAGTCCCGGAAGCGTGCCTGGCCACCAGACGGAATGGCCTGGTTGGGCAAAACAATAGGCATCGACCCCTGTAAGATTGACAAAAGGACAATACTTGATGTCTGAATAGACCCATGCCGGTGAGTCGCTGGTAAGCAAGAAGAGGGCACCGCAGAGCACCATGTAGGCTGGTGTGGGCAATTGGCCATGCACGTGAAATACATCGCCCCGCTCATCCACGAAATCGCTTTTCCATACTTTCAGACTTACATTGCCCAGTGTGGTGGTGGCTTCAAGCGAGCAAGTATCGCCTGAGAGTGCCAGCACACTGTCGGTTCTGAAACTGATGGTGTTGTCAATCGTGAGGCCTGCAAGTCGCAGACCGAGGAAATCGAGGCGCACGTTCTGGTTGCCGGGAGTGACAATGTCCATATCAATGATGTCGCCACCTCCCACGCCATTGACCATACCCGCACCGGCATGCACCGCTCCTGAGGGCTTCTCCAGATAGGAGGTCCTGTTACCATCGTTGCCCGCACAGACCACGATGATACGGCCGGGACCCGTCAGCGACTGTATGGCCTCGCTCTCCAGCAGGCGCTGCTTGTCGAACGTGTAACTCTCGCCATTGCTGAAGTTCACCACACAGGGCTTGCCGTCTTTTTCGGCCTGGTCGAAGATGTATTTGAAGCCAAGCACACAGTTGGCGGATGTCTGCTGGTCGGGGGCTTCGAAATCCTCTGGATAGGAGTTGAAGTGCACGGCGTAGATGTCTGCGTCAGGAGCCATCCCCGGATATTTGCCATCGACGGCATGTCCTGCCATGATTCCCATGACATGGGTGCCATGAAAACTGGCATTGGGATGATGCGTTCCTCCGTAGGCGGCGATGTCTTCGGTAGTGGTCATGGCATGGCCCATTGTGCCGTCTTCGTTCTGCCAGCAGAAGTCATAATAGTAACGGGCCCTCAACTGGCCGTTGGCATCGAGGAAAGCAGGATGGGTGAAGTCGTAGCCATTGTCGAAAATGCCAGCAGCCACGCCCTCGCCGGTAAATGCCTGTGGCAACGCCTCACCACTGTATACGGGGGCGGCGTCCACCTGTCCCGGTGTCACGTCCATGGCTTGCCGCACCATCGGCTCGGCCTCGATACGTTCCACTCGGGAGTCTGCGGAGAGGGCTCCCAACGTGGCGTAAGCCACATTGACGATGTAGATGCGGCCCACGCTGTCGATGACATCCAGTCCATACTGCTCGGCCACTTGTCGCATATCGCCGTTGGTGAGCGTCATCAGCACGCAGACGGATGCGTAGGAGGGGCTTGGCGACTGGTGCAGTCGGTTTGTTGGGTGTTGGTTAAGGAGCGAAACCAAATGCCTTGACATCTTGCTGAAATTGGCCGGGGATTGAGCAATAATACCATTGAAGGCAAATAAAGCCAGCAGAAAGAGAATGGATGTTTTCTTCATTGGGGTATGCAAAATGAAAAAGTAGAGTAAATAGATAGGCCACGCCTTTTGACGAGGCAGGTCGTGGCTGAATGGTATTGATGCCTGTTTTCTCGAGGTTCTCTCACCTTGGAGGCAACCCCCATAGTCCAGGTTAGTTTTGTGGCAAAAATACTCTATTTTGAAGTGCCTTGCAAATCTTTCTGTAAGAAAATGCTCATGTGTCGCCAAATTAGAGTTACCTATTTCGCGGAAATAAAAAAGGTGGTAATTCTGTTTGCAAAGCCTCTACATTGAAGCGTGCCGTGTCTGTCAGCACATCCTTTGAAGTTACCTCTGACGTGCGGCACGTTTGAAATTGAAGATGATGTCGGAGCGGTCTGCGTTTTCCCACGACATCGTGCTGCTGCCCAACGTTTTGATGTTCCATGTCTGCAACACAGGTGTGCCGCCGTACATCGGTTCGAAGATAACGATCTGACGATTGTCATTAAGCACATACCCCCTATGTATAGTCGTGTCACCAGCTAGCGCATCATGAACATGAATGTCACAATCGCCACTTGTGGAGGGAACACCGGGCGTAAAAGTGTACTCTACATAACCCTCTGTCACAACACCCTCTTCATACACCTGCAGCCAAGTGCCGACAAGGTTATTCACGTCATAGTCATCATCGTCGCTGCTGCAAGAGGCGAGGGAGAGGACAGCCAGCATTATCCATGTCATTCTCCAGAGTTTCATTGTTTTCATTGTCTGCTATGCGTTTTATTTTTGATGTGCGAATTGTTTGAACTTGAAGGTGTAGAAAATATCTCCGGCTGTTACCGTCAACGATAGAATTTGTTCACTTGATTCCTTGTTAGGCTCAAAGAAAACAGTGAGTTTATTTCCCACGATTTCTGCCTTAAACCAATCAGCCATAATTGTATGGTAGTCATTCTTTTCACGATCAGGGAAATAATGCTCTTCTCCAGACACCGCTCCTTCTATCCATGGTTTGGAATAATTCCTACAAGTAAAGGTGAAAGTTCCACCACGATCCGAAACACCATAAACACCATCTTCAATAACCATAGGTACTTCTGCCTTCCAGACCATTGAATCCCAATCCCCATCTTGCTTGTCCTTTTCACAAGAGGCGAGGGAGAGGACAGCCAGCATTATCAAGGCTAGCATTACTTTCCCGGGCGTGAGGTGGCTCGGCCATAGACCAAAGTTGAGTCTCCAAAGTTTCATTGTTTTCATTATCTGCTAAGTTATAGTTTTATTTTAAATTGTTTCCATAAATATAAATGTTGATGTTTGATAATCTTGCATCGTCAAATGGTAATTTTTCCTAATTCGTATGAGGACGGTGCAAGCACAAGGGCTCGGAAAAAAAGAATAAAATTCTTTCGTTCTGCGCTCGACTTTTCGTAACTTTGACACTTCGTGTCGAAGTTACTCCGTCTCGGCAAAAAAAATGAACGAGTTCATTTTGTTTTGCACTCAACTTTTCGTAACTTTGCCACTCTAACTATAGACTATGAGAGATTTCGTCCATCTTCACGTTCATACATACTTTTCGATACTCGACGGACAGTCGAGCATTAAGAAACTGGTAGACAAGGCCATTGCCGACGGCATGCGTGGCGTTGCCATCACCGACCATGGTAATATGTTCGGTGTGAAAGAACTGTTCAACTACTGCAACAAGGTGAACGGTAAGCGGAAGGCAGAGGGACTGCCACCCTTCAAACCCATCTTCGGGTGCGAGATGTACGTGGCACGACGCAAGAAGAGCGACCGCAGCAAAGAGCACCACGACCAGGGCGGATGGCACCTCATCGTGCTCGCCAAAAACTACCAAGGCTACAAAAACCTCATCAAACTCGTGTCGCGGGCATGGGTCGACGGCTTCTATATGCGTCCGCGTACCGACCATGAAGACCTGGAACGCTACCACGAGGGACTCATCGTCTGCTCGGCGTGTATCGCGGGAGAGGTGCCCGACAAGATTCTCAAGGGCGACATCCAGGGGGCGCGCGAGGCGATAGAATGGCACCAGCGCGTCTTCGGCGACGACTACTACCTGGAACTGCAGCGCCATGAGGTGCGCGACCCCAATCTCCGTGCCAATCGTGAGACGTTCCCCCTGCAGCAGCGTGCCAACAAGGTGCTGGTGGAACTGGCACGGGAGTATGGCGTGAAACTCGTCTGCACCAATGATGCGCATTTCGTAGACCAGGAGAATGCCGAGGCTCACGACCACCTGCTCTGTCTCTCCACCGGCAAAGACCTCGACGATCCCTCGCGCATGCTCTATACCAAACAGGAATGGCTGAAGACACGGGCAGAGATGAACGAGGTGTTCGCCGACATCCCTGAGGCACTCGACAACACGTGTGAGGTGCTCGACAAGGTGGAGGCCTATTCTATCGACCACGCGCCCATCATGCCGTTCTTCCCCATCCCCGCCGACTTCGGTACCGAGGAAGACACGCGCCGGAAATACTCACCCGAACAACTCTTCGAGGAGTTTACCCGCGACGAGAACGGCAATGAAATCATGTCGCGTGAGGAGGGGGAGAAGAAGATACAGAAACTCGGCGGCATCGACAAACTCTACCGCATCAAGTTCGAGGCCGACTACCTTGCCAAACTCGCCTACGACGGGGCACGACGGCTCTATGGCGACCCCATCCCCGAAGAGGTGGAAGAGCGCGTGAAGTTCGAACTCCACGTGATGAAGACCATGGGATTCCCCGGCTACTTCCTCATCGTGCAAGACTTCATCAACGTGGCAAGAAAGGAACTCGACGTGATGGTGGGGCCCGGACGTGGCTCGGCAGCAGGCTCTGTGGTGGCCTACTGCCTGGGCATCACCCAGATCGACCCCATCAAGTACGACCTCCTCTTTGAGCGTTTCCTCAACCCCGACCGCATCTCGCTGCCCGATATCGATACCGACTTCGATGACGACGGACGCGGACGTGTGCTCGAATGGGTGGAAGACAAATACGGACACGACAAAGTGGCACATATCATCACCTATGGCAGTATGGCAACGAAGAACTCCATCAAGGACGTGGCACGCGTGGAGCGCCTGCCTCTCGAGGAGAGCAACCGCCTGTGCAAGGCCATCCCCGACCGTCTGCCCGACGGGTTGAAGATGAATCTCGACAACGCCATCCGGTGCGTGCCCGAACTGCGTGAGGCAGAGGCTTCGGCCGACATCAGGGCGCGCAACACCATCAAATACGCGAGGATGCTCGAAGGTACCGTGCGCAACACCGGCATCCATGCCTGCGGCACCATCATCTGCCGCGATGCCATCAGCGACTGGGTGCCTGTCTCTACTGCCGAAGACAAGGCCGACCCGGGCCACAAACTGCTCTGCACGCAATACGACGGCCATGTGATAGAGGAGACGGGCCTCATCAAGATGGACTTCCTCGGACTGAAGACGCTCTCCATCATCAAGGAGGCCATCGAGAATATCAAACTCTCTACGGGAAAGGCCATCGACATCGAGAACATCCCCATCGACGACCCGCTCACCTACAAACTTTACTGCGATGGACGCACCATCGGCACGTTCCAGTTCGAGTCGAGCGGCATGCAGAAATACCTGCATGAACTGCAACCGTCGGTCTTCGAAGACCTCATCGCCATGAATGCCCTCTACCGACCGGGCCCCATGGACTATATCCCTGAGTTCATCGCGCGCAAGAAAGACCCCTCGCGCATCTCTTACGACATTCCCTGTATGGAGAAATATCTCAAGGATACCTACGGCATTACCGTCTACCAGGAGCAGGTGATGCTCCTCTCCCGACAACTGGCCAACTTCACGCGCGGACAGAGCGATACGCTCCGCAAGGCCATGGGAAAGAAGCAGATAGAGAAGATGAACGAGTTGGAGGAACTCTTCTACAAGGGGGGCACGAAAAACGGCTTCGACAAGGCTGTACTCAACAAGATTTGGGAAGACTGGAAGAAGTTCGCGTCGTATGCCTTCAACAAGAGCCATGCCACATGCTACTCGTGGGTGGCTTATCAGACGGCCTACCTCAAGGCGCACTATCCCTCGGAGTATATGGCTGCCGTGATGAGCCGCAACCTCGACAACATCACCGAAATCACCAAACTCATGGATGAGTGCAAGATGATGGGTATCGAGACCCTCGGGCCCGATGTGAACGAGAGCCGCCACAAGTTCAGCGTCAACAAACAAGGAGCCGTGCGCTTCGGTCTGGCTGCCATCAAGGGAATGGGAGCGGCTGCGGCAGAGGCCATCATCGAAGAGCGGGAGAAAGGCGGTCTCTTCTCCGACGTGTTCGACGTGGTGAAGAGGGTGAACCTCTCGGCAGTCAACCGAAAGGCCATTGAGAGCCTGGTGCTCAGTGGTGGTTTCGACAGTTTCGGCATCACACGTGAGCGATACCTCGCACCCAATGCAAAGGGAGAGGTGTTCCTCGACACGCTGATGCGCTTCGGACAGCATTTCCAGGCAGAGAAGATGCAGGCACAGATGTCGCTCTTTGGTGCCGACATGGTGGAGATAGCCACACCGCCTATACCTGAGAGCGACCCCTGGAGCAACATCGAGCGCCTCAACCGCGAGCGCGACTTGGTGGGCATCTACCTCTCTGCCCATCCCCTCGACGAATACAGCATGATTCTCAGACATATGTGCAACACCACCTGCCCGGAACTGGCCGACAAGGAGGCACTGGCGAAGAAAGAGACGGTAACCTTCGGAGGCGTGGTGACAGCGGTGAAGTCGCGCTTCAGCCGCAATGGCAGCCCGTGTGGCTTCGTCACCATCGAGGATTTCACCGGGTCGGGCGAACTGGCACTCTTCGGCGAGGAGTGGGCCCGCTGGCGGGGAGCACTGCAGGAGTCGTGCACCGTTTACGTTACGGCAAAGGCGCAACGCCGGTTCCGCGATTCCAATATCTTCGACCTCCGCATCGGCGACATACAGTTCATGCAGACGGTGAAGGAGAAGAGCATCGATCGGCTCACCATCTACCTCGATAGCGACCATCTGGATGCCACCACAGTCAGCGACCTCGTGGCCATGATCGACAGCAACCCGGGAAAGACCGCACTCTACCTGCATATCCACGATGCGCAAGGCAACGTGCAACTGCGAAGCAAGAAAAAACAGGTGGAAATGAGTTATATGCTCATGCAGTTTCTCGACAATGCCGAAGGCATGTCGTATTCCATCAACTGATAGCGACCCATCCTTTTTGGCACGGTCTTTGATAGATAAGTATACAGTCCGTTATGGCAAAACAATGATAATTATTCACAATAAAATTCAAGAAACATGGAAGTAACAATCACAACCGACAATTTTCAGAGTTATCTCAATGGCGACTTGCCATTGGTAGTCGACCTTTGGGCCACATGGTGTGGACCTTGCAAGATGATTGCACCCGTCATCTCACAACTCGCCGAAGAGTATGATGGCAAGATTGTGGTAGGAAAGTGCGACGTGGAGGAGAACGACGACATCGCCGCAGAGTTTGGCGTGCGCAACATCCCCACAGTGCTCTTCTTCAAGGGCGGAAAACTGGTCGACAAAATGGTGGGTGCCGCCAACAAGTCGAAGTTCGACGAGAAATTCCAGGCATTGCTGGGATAAACGGAATAAACGGATTTTCCGGTCTGTCCGGCAAAAGAAAAGAGGGAATGCCCGCGGGGCATTCCCTCTTTATGTAATAACTATTCCTGTCATCTTACTTGAACAGCAACTGTGCCATCTCGTAGAGGGCGCGGCGCCAGGTGAGGAACTCATGGGCAGTGCCTTCCGACACATGGCCATGGGCATTGAAACCAGCGGCTTTCAGGTCGGCCACCGACTTCTTGATGGCGTCGGGCTGCTCTTTGCTGCCACAACTCTCGAAGATGAGTTTCACCTGCTTCTTGTCCTGGATATCCGATGGGGCATATTGGCCACCACTGAACAGACCATAGGAACCGAAGAGTTCCGGACGGCGAAGGGTGATGAGTTTCGTCTCCATACCACCCATCGACAGACCTGCCATGGCACGGTTCCACTTGTCGGTCTTCGTCTGGAAGTTGGCATCGATATAGGGAATCAACTCGTCGCAGAGCACCTTCTCAAAGTCCTCGGCAGTGAACTGTCCAAGTCCACCAAAGCGGATTTCATTGGTCATACCGTATGTCATCACGATGATGAAGGGCTTGATTTTGCCATCGGCAATCAGGTTGTCCATGATGAGGTTGGCGTGGCCCTGGTTGCTCCAAGCGGTCTCGTCCTCACCCCATCCATGCTGCAGATAGAGCACGGGGTAGCGCTCCTTCTTGTTCTTGCCGTATGAAGGCGGTGTGTAGACGAATGCGCGGCGCACGCTGTTGGTGCTCTTCGAGGGGAACAGCACCTGCTGCACGAAGCCGTGGGGGATATCCTGGCGCATGGCGTAGAATGCACGGTCGTGGGCGGGAATCTCGATGCCGCTCTCCCAACGGGTGGAGCCGAAGTAGTTGTTGGTGCCGGGGTCGTTGAGGGTACCGCCGTCTACAGTGAGGTGATAGTAGTGGAATCCCTCGTCGAGTGGTGCTGATGTGGTGCCTACCCATGAGCCGTCATAGGTCTTGTGGAGTTGGGTTCCGGCATTGCCGTCGCCACCGAGGCCAAGGCCTACTCTCACTTCCTGGGCATCGGGAGCCTCAACACGGAAACGGGCATAGCCCTGTGAGTTCACCTGAGGATACTGCTGGCCGGGCTGGTTGAGTTCCGAAGGCACGAAGTCTTCTTTCACACCAGGCTGCTCGGGGAAGGCAAGTTCGGGCTTGAACGGAGCACGCTGTTGGCCGAATCCGGGACCGCCGCGGCGCTGACGCTGGCGCTGTGCGCTCGGGTTCACTTTGGGCTTCTCGGGAAGAGGCCATGCGGGAGCCTTCATCTCCTTGATGTAGTCATAAGCCAGTTTGGGCTTGTAGTCGGCATCGAAAGGAAGGGGATAGTTGTTCTGGCCAAGCCAGGAGTCGCGGTCGGAGAGGTTCCAGAAGGTCACGCAGTCGATGACGTCGCGGTGCTTGCGGAACACGCCGAATACGCGGGCGTACTGGTCGGCGAGATGCTGCTTCACGCTGTCGCTCACTGCCAGACCCTCGCGGCTGAACTGCAACTGGCCACCCATCTGCTCATTCACGCGGATGTCGAGTTCGGTCACGTGGATATGCTTCACGATGGTCTTGTATTTGCTGATGGCAGCGTCGATATCGGCCTCTGTCGGTCCGTAGATGTTGTAGTGGCCCTGCATGCCGATACCGTCGATGGGCACGCCGTTTTCCTTCATGCGTTTCACCATCTCATAGATGCGCTGGCTCTTCACCGGGTCGCACTCGTTGTAGTCGTTGTAGAACAACAGGGCGTTGGGGTCGGCCTCGCGGGCATATTGGAAAGCCTTGGCGATGAACTCATCACCGGCAATCTTGTAGAGGGGCGACTGGCGGAAGGGGTCGGTGGCGTTGGGGTCATCGGTCATCGCCTCGTTCACCACGTCCCAGCAGTATACCACGTCCTTGTAGCGGCTCACCACGGCCTGAATGTGGTTGCGCATACGCTGGAAGAACACTTCCTTGGTGGGGTTGTCGCTGAACATCCAACGGCCAATCTGGCTGTGCCACATCAAGCAGTGGCCACGGAGTTTGATGCCGTTGGCGCGGGCGAAGTTGGCAATGCGGTCGGCTGCTTCCCAGTTGAATTTTCCCTCTTGGGGCTCAGTAGGCTCGGGCTTCATGTCGTTCTCGCAGGTCATGCTGTTGAATTCCCTCTTCACGAGAGCGGCTTGCTCGGCATTGGTCACGTTACGTTGGTTGACGGCCACACCTATCATGAAATAGTCTTTGTAGGTGTCTTTAAGTCCTTGGGCAGATGCCGACGGACTGACGGCCAGAAAGGCCACAAGGGCCATGAGGCTGTTGAGATAATGTTTCATAAATATTGATGATAATGGATAGTTGTCTCTACAAAATTAGGCCTTTTACATTATATATATATTAGTTGACGTATGAATTGTTTTTTGGTTTATTCTTAGGCGCCATTTTGTTACATTTATTGTGGTTTTTGAAACAATTGCTTTCCCCTCACTGCAAAAATCGGCCCCATCGATGGTATGTGAATACTGTCGATGAGGCCTAGTTGGTAAGTGTGTTGAGCGATGCTCAAGTCATGAGCATGGCGAATTCATGCTTAGAAGAAGATGGAGGCGAGCAGGTAGCACACCACTGTGCTCACGGCCACGCAGATGAGACCGGGAACCATGAACGAGTGGTTGAGCACGAACTTGCCAATCTTCGTCGTCCCCGAACGGTCCATGTTCACCGTGGCGATGTCGGTGGGGTAGTTGGGGATGAAGAAATAGCCGTAGGCGCAGGGCAGCACACCGAGGAGCACCCAGCCCGGTATGCCCAGACCATAGGCTACGGGCAGCAGCGACACGAGGACGGCTGCCTGTGAGTTGATGAGCACGGAGAAGATGAAGAACATCAGGGCTATCGTCCAGCGGTATTCGCTCACCATCGTTCCCAGCAACTCCTTGATATTATCCATGTGCGCACCGAAGAAGGTGTTGGCAAGCCATGCGATGCCGTAGATGGCTACCACAGCCACCATACCCGACTGCCACACGTTGCCTGCCACCGCCGACTTGGGCTTGGCGTCGCAGAAGATAATCATCAGCGCGGCAGAGGTGATGAGGATAATCTGGATGACGAGATACATATCGATGGGCTTGGGCACTTTTTCGGTGATGCCAGCCATCACGATGCCAGCACCTGCCAGTTTCTCCGGGGTTACCGTCTTGCCAGTAGGCAGCAGCACGTCTTTCGCGCCGTCTATGGCTCTCACCGTGTCGAAGGCGGGTAAGAAATTGTGGAGGCAGGCCAGGATAACGATGAGGACGATGGTACCAAGGAAAATATAGACGGCACGCTTGGCCTTCGGGGTGATGGTCTTGTTGAGGGTGGTTTCCGTCTTGCCATACACATAGTCGCGACCGGCTTGGGTGGCTATACGGGCCTGGAACTCAGGGTCTTTGTCGAGGTCGAGGCCACGGCGCGTACTCCATGCGGCTGCCACGAGCACACCGGCGAGGCACGACGGGATGGTGACCATCACAATCTGCGGGATGGTGATGTGGAAGCCGTTGAGTGCCGAAATGGTGGAGAAGGCGACAACTGCTGCCGAGATGGGCGAGCAGACGATGGCTATCATCGAGGCAACGCTGGCGATGGCGCAGGGCCGCTCCGGACGGATGCCTTTCTTGAGCGACACGTCGGCGATGATGGGCATAAGGGTATACATCACATGACCTGTTCCTACCAGAACGGTGAGGAAGAAGGTGCAGATGGGTGCAAAGAAGGTAATCTGACGGGGATGGCGGCGGAGCAACTTCTCGGCTATCTGTATCAGCCAGTCCATGCCGCCCGAGGCCTGCAGGATGCCGGCACATGTCACGGCGGCCACAATGATGTAGATGACGTTGGTGGGAGGAGTGCCTGGTTTCAGACCGTGGTCGAAGACGAGGATGGCTAAGCCCAAGCCGGCAATGGCTCCAAGGGCAAGGCTTCCATAGCGCGAGCCGAGATAGAGCGCCAGCAGTACAACGAGTAATTCTATGATGGTAATCAACATAATCTTTTCTTTTTAAGGTGGTTTACTTGTTTTCCTAGGCTTTTCTTAGAATATCAGACTGCTCAGGCCATAGGCCACCAGGGTGGCCACGAAGATGTGTACCAGACCGGGCATCATGAACGAGTGGTTGAGCAGATATTTTCCGATAGTCGTCGTACCAGAGCGGTCGAAGTTCACCGTGGCGATATCCGACGGGTAGTTGGGGATGAAGAAGTAGCCGTAGACGCTGGGGAGCACACCGAGCAACACCGGTCCGGGGATGCCCAGCGAGTAGGCCAGCGGCAACATCGACACCACCACCGCACCTTGAGAGTTGATGAGCACAGAGACGAGGAAGAAAACGAAGGCGATAGACCAGTTGTATTTCGCTACGATGCCGCCGAGCATGTCCTGCATTTGTTCTGTATAGTTCGAGAAATAGGTGTCGGCGAGCCAGGCGATACCGAAGATGGCCACCACGGCCACCATGCCCGACTGCCACACCGGACCGAGGACAGCCTTCTTGGGCGATGCCTTGCAGAACAATATCATAATGGCGGCTGCCGTCACCATCACTATCTGGATGATGACGTTCATCTTCAGTTGCACCGTCGATGCCTCCGTAACGCCGGGTATCAGTACGCCGGCCTTCGCCAGTGCATCGGCAGAGGCCACGGTACCGTCGGCAAACGTATAGTCGGGCGCGTCTTTCACCGCCTTGATGGTGTCATATACCGGCAGGATGTCCTGGAAGATGGCAAACAGCACGATGATGATGATGGCACCAAGAAATACATATACCGCGTTCTTGGCCGACTGCGGAATCTCCTTGTCGAGGGTCGTTGCTCCACCACCATAGATATAGGCGCGGGTCTCGGGGTCCTGAATCTTCTTCTGGAACTCAGGGTCTTTGTCCAGGTCGAGTCCACGGCGGTAGGAAACGGCTGCAGCAGCCATCAGACCCATGATGCAGGCGGGGAAACTCACCATCAGCACCTGGGGGATGCTCACTTCGAAACCGTTGGCGTTGGAGATGGTGACGAAGGCCACCACGGCGGCGGCGATGGGCGAACAGGTGATACCTACCTGCGACGCGATGGAGGCCACTCCGCAGGGACGCTCCGGGCGGATGCCTTTCTTCAGCGCGATGTCACAGATAATCGGCATGAGTGTGTACACCACATGGCCCGTTCCCACCAGCACTGTCAGCAGGAAGGTGCTCAGCGGAGCAAGGAAGGTGATTCGGTCGGGATGCTTGCGAAGCATCCTCTCCGCAATCTGAATCAACCAGTCCATGCCACCCGATGCCTGCATGATGCCGGCACACGTCACGGCGGCGATGATGATGTAGATGACATCAGTGGGCGGCGTGCCTGGCTTCAGGCCGAAGCCAAAGACGAGCAGGGCCAGACCGATGCCCGATATGGCTCCCAAGGCCAGCGAACCGTATCGCGAGCCTACCCATAATGCTCCCAACACAATGAGGAGCTGAACAATCATGATAAATGACATAAGCAATTTAAGGTTTGGTAGTAATATGATAGTTGCAAATATAGGAAAAAAATGTTAAACCGACATACTTTTCCTCCAACTTTTTTTGTTGTTGGGTTGATTTTGTGTGGTTTGAATGTGTAGTGTCGTCATGGTGACAGGTAAAAAATGCCCTTTTTCTTGCTGACTGTCGTTTTTTTCTTTATCTTTGCCCAATCAACCAAGTGATATTCATGTTCTACTTTTTTCTCAAGTTAGGGAACTACCTTTCAACTCCTTATCGTTGAGCGAAGCAAAACAATTTCAACTATGAAAAAATCTTTCTTCTGCTTATTGATGACGGCATGTAGCCTGATGGCCTCTGCACGGCAAACTGCCGACTTCAATACCGTACCGCTGCCGCGCCAGTGCGTGGCACAGAAGGGCAATCCCTTCGCGCTCTCCTCGGCACAGTCGATAGTGTGTAACGGTGATGCCGACATGATGCGTGTGGCGCATTTCCTGTCTGATTACATCAGCCAGGCCACTGGACTGTCGCTGCCTGTGACCACCGGCAAGGCGTCGAAGAACGCCATCGTCTTGCAGACCGACAAGAAGATGACTGCCAAGGAAGGCTACCGCATTACTGCGAACGAGAAACTCCTTAAGATAGAAGGTCTTACGGCGAATGGCTTGTTCTATGGTGTGCAGACATTGCGTAAGGCGCTGCCCATAGCAGAGGCGGCAGAGGTAGACATCCCCGCCGTTGTGGTGACCGATGAGCCGCGCTTCCCGTATCGTGGCATGCACCTCGATGTGAGTCGCCACTTCTTCGGTGTCGACTTCGTGAAGCGGTATCTCGACATGCTTGCCCTGCACCATATCAACACGTTCCATTTCCATCTCACCGACGACCAGGGATGGCGCGTGGAAATCAAGCGCTATCCCCGGCTCACCGAAGTAGGGGCATGGCGCCGGCGCACCGTGGTGGGGCGCAACACAGGGCTCTACGACTACCAGCGCTACGGGGGCTTCTACACCCAAGACGAGATACGCGATATCGTGGCGTATGCCCGCGACCGCTTCATCACCGTGATACCCGAAATCGACATGCCGGGACACATGGAGGCTGTGCTCGCCGCTTATCCTGACCTGGGCTGTACGGGTGGACCTTATGAGGTGGAGCCCAACTGGGGTGTCTTCGACGATATCCTCTGTGCCGGCAAGGAGAAGACTTTTGAATTGGTGGAGGGGGTGCTCGATGAACTCATCGCGCTCTTCCCCTCGGAGTATGTGCACATTGGGGGCGACGAGGCACCGCGTACACGGTGGAAGACTTGTCAACTCTGTCAGCAACGCATCGCCAGTGAGGGTCTCCGCGGCGACGGCAAGCATTCTGCTGAAGACCGGCTGCAGGGCTATTTCATGAAACGGGTGGAGAAATTCCTCAACAGCCGCGGGCGTAAGGCCATCGGATGGGACGAACTCCTCGACTGTGATGTGGAGAAGAGCACTACCATCATGAGTTGGCGTGGCATAGAGGGGGGGCTGGCAGCCTCTGAAATGGGTCATGATGTCATCATGGCGCCCACGTCGTTCTTCTATTTCGACTATTACCAGACTCCGGAGGACTACTGGAGCAAGCCGTTGCTCATCGGCGGTTATGTGCCACTCGAGAAGGTGTATTCTTTCGAACCGGCTCCTGAGACCCTCACCGAGGCGGCGAAAAAGCACATCATCGGCGTGCAGGCCAACCTTTGGACGGAATATATCTACGCTACGGAGTTCGTGGAGTTCCAGGTGCTGCCGCGCATGGGGGCACTGGCCGAGGTGCAGTGGGTACTGCCCGAGCAGAAAGACTATGATGCCTTCAAGACCCGTGAGCAACGGCTCACCCGCGTCTACGACCTGGAAGGCTATAAATACTGCAAAATAGCGTGGGAAAAAGAGAAATAATATCTTTAACGACCCTAAAACTCCCTTTCAACTCCTCTTTTATGCCATCAAGTGGAGCAAGGGCGAAAACCGGTAATTATCTGAAGTTTCTCCCCCATAAAAACAAACACGAAATTTGTTGAAGACCCACTGACCGAAGGGAGGTAATATCCCGAATCTTCACGAATACTTATTTATTCGTGTGAATTCGGCTAATTCGTGTTCGTTTAAAACATCAAAGGATTTATTCAAACGTCTTGAAACTATAGCCTTGTTCGCGCAGCCATTCGAGCGACGCGGGCAAGGCTGTTTTCAGTTTGTCGATGCTCTTCAGCGAGTCGTGGAAGGTGATGATGGAGCCGTTGCGCGTGTAGTTTTTCACATTGTTGACCACATCTTCGGCAGTAAGCCATTTCGAGTAGTCGCGCGTGACGAGGTCCCACATCACTATCTGGTATTTCTGCCGTAGGAAATAATACTGTGGCGGGCGCATCCATCCATGGGGCGGACGGAATAGGTGGGCACCGATGAGTTGGTTGGCCTTCTCCGTATTCTCGATATAGGTCTTGGTGAGGTGCTTCAGTCCACCGAGGTGGTTGAAAGTGTGGTTGCCCACCTGATGTCCTTCGTCGAGAATCTGCTGGAAGAGATAGGGGTATTTCCGCACGTTGTCGCCCACCATGAAGAAGGTGGCGTGGGCGTCGAAGGCCCTCAGCGTGTCGAGGATGAATGGCGTGGCCTGGGGTATGGGACCATCGTCGAACGTGAGGTATACGGCACGCTCGTCCTTGTCCATGCGCCAATAGGCTTTTGGAAACATCCATCGCAACCAGAAGGAGGGCTGTTCGAGAATCATGGGGCGGAGTAGAAAAAATGAGGGTGAAAAGAGTGAAAATCAAGGGTGAAGTGCCATCAGGATTATCCTACGCATCCTTGGCACCTCACCCTTGAGTATGATTACATTTGCAGCGAACCTCCCATCTGCTGATATTTCGTCAGGAGTTGGTTGAGTTGGTTCTCGTGGCTTTCTACCCATTTCTCATCCACGTCGCCCATGGCATTGAGCACAACGTCCATGATGTAGATGTGGGTCTGGCACTCGTTTTGAGAGATAGCGAAGTAGGACGGGCTCTGCAGCATATACCATGTCAGGTATTGCGACGAGGTCTTCCACAGGGCGTTGGCCACCTCGGTGGCGCGCTTCTTGTTGCCCAGCGATGCATAGGCCCTCACGATATCCGTGCCGCCGTTCATGAATTCCATCGGCAGGTTGTAGTCGGGAATCTCTTTTTCCATCTTTGCCAGGGCACGCTTCGCCTTGTCGGTCTTGCCCTCGTTGATGAGCGAGATGGCGAGTTGGGCGAAGAGGCGGCGGTGGGTAGCGCACATACGGGCGACGGTCTGGTCGAGATAGATGCCCTTCTTGTCGAGACCGCCATACTTGAAGTCGTTCATCATGTGTTCGTACACTTTCTCGGTGTCAAACTTCTCGTTGTTGCCACGTGTGGTGAACGGGGTGATGCGGCTGGCAAGACCCTCCTGGATGAGGTTGTCGCCAAGGTTCATATAGTTCTCGTCGCCCACGGTGATGGCCACGAATATCGGACGGGTCCAGTTGCTCTGCGACAGCATCTCGAGAATCATCAAGTCGCCCTTGCCGAGGGTGCGGTGACCGGAGAGCGAGATGACCATTTGGTCGGGGATGGAGTCGCTGAGGAGTTTCATACCGCTCTTCCGCACGGCGTCCTTGTCGATGGTCATCAGCAGGGTGTCGGTAGGCACTACATGGGCATTGGGCTCCAGACCCACATACTGCAGCAGCGTGTTCTTGATGTTACGTTGTTCAGGCGTGACGGCATCGCGCACCCACAGTTTCAGCACGTTGCTCACCTCGAAGGGCTTGTCGCCCAAGGCCTTGTGGGCCTCCTCGGGATATTTCTCATAGAGTTCGCGGATGGCCTCCTTGAGTTCCGGACGCACGGTCACGGCATCGTTGGTGCCCGAGCAGTAGTCGATACGCGGCCACTTGATGGGCAGACTGGGCGAGTCGTAGGCAGGCCGTACCATCTGGTCGATGTACCAGTCGGTCTGCAGGTAACTCAGGTTGCACACGCGGGCGTCGGTGCGCACTCCCTCTGTCTCCTGGTTATACCACAGCGGGAAGGTGTCGTTGTCGCCGTTGGTGAAGATGATGGGGTAGCCGTCTTTTGGCAGCGACATGAGGTAGTTCTGACCGAAGTCGCGGCAGGTGTAGCGCCCGCTGCGGTCGTGGTCGTCCCAGTTCTGCGATGCCATCTGCACGGGCACGAGGAGACAGGCCACGGCAGCGGCGGCTGTCACCGCGGTGTTCTTCAGCCCGAGTTTCTTCAGCCAGTCGATGATGGCTGCCACGCCGAGTCCACACCAGATGGAGAAGGCGTAGAACGAGCCGGCGTAGGCATAGTCGCGCTCACGTGGCTGGTTGGGGGTCTGGTTCAGGTAGATGACGATGGCGAGGCCGGTCATGAAGAAGAGGAAGAACACCACCCAGAACTGGCGGATACCGCGCTGTCCTCTGAAGGCTTGCCAGAAGAAGCCGAGGATACCCAGCAGCAGTGGCAGACAGTAGTATACGTTGTGTCCCTTGTTTTCCTTCAGGATGTCAGGGAGTTTGCTCTGATCACCGAGTCCGAGGATGAAGTTGTCTACAAACGGGATGCCGGTTACCCAGTTGCCGTTCTCCTTCTCGCCATTGCCTTGCAGGTCGTTCTGCCGGCCGGAGAAGTTCCACATGAAGTAGCGCCAGTACATGAAGTTGCACTGGTAGCCCAGGAAGAACTTCATGTTGTCGAGGAAGGTGGGCATCTTCACATCGGGCTGCCCGTATGCCGAAGGCTCGTAGCGTCCCTGCACGTCGATGATGCTCTCATAGGCCTGTGCGTGGGCAGCGGAGTACATACGTGGGAAGAACATGTTCTGCACGTATTCGGGCTGCTGTTTCCAGTCTACGATGAAGTAACTGTCGGGCTCATCGGCGCTGTGTTTCTCCCTGCGCTGGTAGATGGGCGCGCTCTTCGTCATCTTCACATAGCCGTTGTCATCGGCGGCATACTCCGAGTTGTAGGCCTGACCGTAGAACAGCGGGCGGTAGCCATACTGGTCGCGGCTCAAGTAGTTGCCCAGGGTAAAGATGTCTTCGGGCGAGTTCTGGTCCATCGGCGGGTTGGCAGCCGAGCGAATCACAATCACGGCATAGGTAGAGTAGCCGATGAGGAGCATGAGCATACACAGCGACACCGTGTTCTTCACTCGGGTGGTGATGAGCAGCATGCCATTGCGCTTGATGCGCAGCACAAACCACAGGGCGATGAGGACTAAAGCACCGATGATGAATGCGCTCCAACCATAGCCGTAGAAGGGGATACCCATCATGCCCACTGCCACCACGAACGAGATGTTCTGGCGGGTGAGGCTGTGGTCGTTGTAACTCTCGTAGATGGCCCAAATCACGGCGGCCACGAGGAGGATGATGTATACGATGACACCGGTGTCGAACGGACAGCCGAGGGTGTTGACGAAGAACAGTTCAAACCATCCACCCACGGTGATGATGCCGGGCACCACGCCGTAGAGCACGAGGGTGACGATGGCAAACGACAGCAGGAGTACGAGGAGCGACCCCTTCACGTCGGCATTGGGATTCTTACGGTAGTAGAACACCAGCACGATGGCGGGGATGCAGAGCAGGTTGAGCAGGTGCACGCCGATAGACAAACCTGTCATGTAGGCGATGAGCACCAGCCAGCGGTCGCTGTGGGGTTGGTCGGCCTCGTCTTCCCATTTCAGGATGAGCCAGAACACCACGGCGGTGAAGGCGGAGGAGTAGGCATAGACCTCACTCTCTACGGCACTGAACCAGAAGGTGTCGCTGAAGGTGTAGATCAGTGCACCCACGAGTCCGGATGCCTCAATGGCGATGAGTTTCGAGGTGGACAGTTCACTCCAGTCGCGCAGGATGAGTTTGCGGGTGAGGTGGGTAATCGACCAGAACAGGAACAGGATACACACCGCGCTGAGCAACGCGCTCATGATGTTCACCATGTAGGCCACTTGTGTGGCATCGCTGGCCAACTGTGAGAAAAGGTTGGCTGTGAGCATGAAGAACGGTGCCCCTGGCGGGTGACCAATCTCGAGTTTGTAACCTGTAGTGGTGAATTCAGGACAGTCCCAGAAGGGTGCTGTCGGTTCCACGGTGGTGCAATACACGATGGCGGCGACAAGGAATGTCAGCCACCCCAGTGCGTTGTCCACTAATCTAAACTTCTTCATTGATTCTGGTGTAATTGATGTTTAAGGGTACAAAGTTAGTGCAAACCGAACGGAATGCAAAATAAAAACCAAATTTTATTTTCATTCCTGAGGTGAAGCCTAACTTCGCCGCGCAGCGGCAAAGTACGAATAAGCGAGCGAAAAGCCAATTTTTATTTTCATTCCTGGGTAACGAATTGGGCAACACTCAAAATGAAGCCCCGAATATCAATATCAA
Source organism: uncultured Prevotellaceae bacterium (assembly GCA_900315455.1). Lineage (GTDB taxonomy): Bacteria > Bacteroidota > Bacteroidia > Bacteroidales > Bacteroidaceae > Prevotella. The sequence goes on from OMZE01000006.1 coordinate 154,358, forward strand.
CATAGAGGCACAGAGATACAGAGTTTTTATTATTCTCTGTGCCTCTGTATCTCTGTGTTGTATATTTTATGAAAGTAATCCACTTCGGCCAAAAACAAAACCTCAAACCTCCACCCTCAGTTGCCCATTGTTGTCTAATCCTTGTCTGTAAACGAAAACAGATATAGAAACCATGTGAAAAAGAGTAGGTTATTCATCATTTTGTATTAAATTTGTTGGCAGAAAACCAACCTAATCTTCCTATGATGAAAAAAATCTTCCTCTTGTTCTCGATAATTTGCTTGTCGCTCCCCACATGGGGCAATCCCATTTCTGTGGAAGAGGCACGGCAGAAAGCCATGAGTTTCTTCAGTCGGGGGAATGCACGGCATGTGAAGGGAAACCGCAGTGTTGAACTGGCTTATACGATGATGCCCAGGCAGATGAAAGTGGCGGACAACAATCCCGTGCTCTACGCCTTCAACATCACTGGCGACGGTTTTGTCATCGTCTCGGGCGACGATGCCACACCTGCCATCCTCGGGCATGGTGACAAGGGACATTTCAATACCGACAGCATCCCCTGCGGTATGCGCATCTGGCTCGACATGTGCTCGAGGCTGGTCTCGCTCAGGCGACAACTGGGAGTGAATGCTCCGGCAAAGGTTCCCACGGCGACAGCCGATGACCGCATAGACATTCCGCCACTTATTGACGTGGAATGGGATCAAGAGGAGCCATACAACGACCAGTGTATCTTCGACGGGAAGAGATGTTTGACGGGCTGTGTGGCCACGGCCATGGCGCAGGTGGCCTATTACTGGGGAAAAGGAAAGACTGGCAGGCATTTCCAGCATGGCTGCGATGCCTTGGAGAGTTATGTGACTGGGAGTGGTGTGACGATTCCTGCCCTTCCCGCCGTCGCTTCTTTCGACTGGGATGCCATGACGATGACCAACGGGCAGCCCAACACCCAGGCGGCGAAGGCTGCAGTGGCTCAGTTGATGAGATATTGCGGTCAGGTTGCTCAGATAGAATATGGTCCTTATGAGTCACCAGGCTATACCGATTATGGTTTATATTTCAACGATTATTTCGGGTATGCAAGCGATATCGAATTTACAGGTTTCTGGGATTATGATCAGGACTGTGATGATTTGGAAAAACTAAATCAGACTATGTATAGTGAATTGCGGAAAGGTAATCCCGTGCTCATGGCTGGTGGATATTGGAGAAAAAAGGATAACCCGGACCCAGACCATGATTTTGCTGGTCATGCATTTGTCTGCGACGGTTATGATGCAACCGAAGACCGCTTTCACATCAATTGGGGTTGGGGAGGAAGTTTTAATGGCTATTTCTGGTTGGATTTGTTGGCACCTGAAGCCGAAGGCTTACCCCGTGAAGATATTATCATTGACGGGGAAGACCCGGGAAACGGTGATGATCCAATAGTAGGAGTTATTCTATGGTGTAACTTCTTTGCCACTGAAGGTGTTTCGCCTTGGGTGGCATATAAAGAGCGCAATGGCAATCAACTTGTCTATTATTATGATGGTGAAGAGGATACCAGAGAGGGGACAATCTATTCGATGAGTGACCCTTTCAACCGCTATGAAATCACGAAAGTCGTCTTCGACGAGTCTTTCTCCGACTACTGGTGTATGAACGATGATGCTCGTTTAGAGTCATTCATGGTTGAGAAATATGAGGGATTGGAGAATTTGAATGTCAGTGGATTGACAAGCATGAAGTATATGTTTTATGATAATTCCAGTTTGAAACAACTTGATTTGAGCAGTTTTAACACGTCTAACGTGAAGAACATGCGATATATGTTCCGTAACTGCTCGTCACTTGAGAGTCTCGATGTCAGCCATTTTGATACGTCAAATGTCACGGATATGAATCGTATGTTTTATGGCTGCCGTTCCCTCACGAGTCTTGACTTGTCTGGCTTCTTTATCGGTGAGAATACGAATACATCTTCTATGCTTGGGCAAATGAAGAGACTTACGTCGCTCAGCATATCCCAAACCATGTATCGGCTCAATGAGGATGCATGTTGGGGTACAGGCACTCCGCAGACCCCTTGTGTCATCTATGCTCCCGAAGGCTTTGATTTCGGCACGGAGACCGACGGGCCGTATTTCGAGTGGAAGTTGGGTTATTTCCGTCTGCCGGGGAGTTTTGTCCTTGGTGATGTGAACCACGACGCTGGCGTGGATGTCTATGACGTGACGGCACTCATCGATATCATCCTTGAGGATGACACTAAGGCACCATATAGGTTCACGCAATACGACCACAAACTCGCGGATGTCAACATAGATGGTAGTATCGATATCTACGATGTGACGAAGCTGATAGACTTGATATTGGCAAAATAGCCTACCTCGTATATTGAACCGAAGGGGGTGTAAAGACCATTGATGCAGAGGGAAAACATGTTTCCACTATGCTGAGTAACAAATTGGGTAACACCCAAAATGAAGCCCAGAATATCTATATCAACACAAAGGCACAGAGATACAGAGTTTTTATTTTTCTCTGTGTTTCTGTGCCTCTGTGTCGTATTTAATATGATGGACGCCGCCGATAATCAAGCGAAGTTTAATCTTTAATCTTCAATCTTCAATTTTCAATCTTCAATCGGCCGCAGGCCGCTAAAACACCATCTTCGACCCTACGGCGATAATCACATACCTCACTATCTTTCCCAGGAAAATACTCAGCGACGAGATAAGGAGGTTCGAGCGCATCAGGCCGAGGGTGATGCAGATGGCGGTGCCGATGACCGGCATGAATGAGAAGAAGCCCATCCATGCCCCACGCTTCCCCATAAACCGCTGCGCCTTTTCCAACTTCTCATGGCTCACACGCAGATAGCGTTCTATCCACTCCATCTTTCCCTGGTGTCCCACCCAATAGTTGAACATGCTCCCCGCCCAGTTGCCTATCGTGGCATAGATGAGCAAGGGCAGCGGGTGCAGACCCGTGGCGATGAGCATCATCATCACCACCTCGCTGCTGAAAGGTAGGAAACTGCCTGCTATAAAGGCAGATACGAACATACCTGCGTAGCCGTAACTGACAAGAAATTCGATGAAGGCATCCATACGTTGTAGAAGATGATGGCAAGGGTAATGACGATGATGAAGAAAAACGCCATGTTGGTGAGCCAGGTGTGGGTGAGGGTGATGAAATGTGCCACCAAGGGAGCGGTGTTCACGATAATCAGTGCCATGAGCAACGGATAATGCTGCGGCTGGAGGAAGAGGAACGTGATGGAGAGCACATCGACGACGATGAAAATCTGTGTAAGCAGACGTGTGCGAATCTTGTCCTGGTAACCCTTGCGGATGTAGTGCACGATGCCGATGAAGGCGAGCAGCACCGTCCAGCAGATGGCGAGCCAATGGTGCTCATTCAGCATGGAGTAGTCGCCCAGTGCGCCAAATGCCCACAGTTGCGCGAAGTGGGCACCCAGACTCTCCACGCCTCCCTGATAGAGGTAGTAGCCCATCCCTATCCAGTAGGGGGCAAGGAGTCCGAGAACCGACGCCCAGAACGTCTTTGCCGTCATCGCCCGCAGGTGGGTGGCCATCAGCAGCCACATCACAGGCACGTAGTAGAGCATCTGCACCCATACCATGCTCGCCAGACCGATGCAGAAAAAGCCATAGAACACCCATCCGGGCGATGGCCTGCGCTGCTCGCAGTGGAAAAGCGTGAAATAGACAGCGATGCCGCACAGTTGGATGATGCAGGCGCGCAGGTCGGGGAAGATGAAGATGGCCACCGCCGTGAGAAGGAGCAGGAAAGACGGGGTCGACAGGCTAGGCACACGCAGCAACAGATGGGTGTTGTTGAGTTCCACTACCAGCACCACGGAGAGCGCCAGGCACACCAACTGCATCCACAGCCCGTCGGTCACCAGTCCCGACAGGTAGCAGGCTCCGGCGGTGATGAGGGCAGAGAGGGGCAACAGAAACCGGCTCTCCGCCACGCTGTTCTGGAATCTCTTGAAAGCCATCCTAGTCTTTTATCCAATAATCATCAAGCACCATCACCGACAAATAGTCTCACCCCATGTCAGTTTAAAGTGCAAGCCAAAACATCACAATTAAGCAAAGTCAGCAAGCAAAACATCACAATAAAGTAGAAGCCCGCAAGCCAACACGTCACAAAGAAGTAAAAGTCAGCAAGCCAACAAGTCACAATAAAGTAGAAGCCAGCAAGCCAACACATCACAATAAAGTAGAAGTCTGCAAGATGAAGCACAGCATATCACGCCCCTCTCCCCCTGGAGAGGGGTTGGGGGTGAGGCTTACAGGTCACTCCCAATATCGCTCCTAAAATACTTATCAGTAAACCTAATCTTCTGTGCCTCCTCAAAACTCTTGCGCAATGCTTCTTCCTTGTCGGCACCATAACTGCTCACGGCGATGACACGGCCACCGGCTGTCACCACTTCGCCGTCTTTCAATGCCGTACCGCTATGGAACACGATGGAGCCCTCCACCTTGTCGATGCCGCTGATAGGATAGCCCTTTTTGTAGGCCTGCGGATAACCGCCGCTGACGAGCATCACACATACCGCGGCACGCTCGTCGAACTCCACTTTGCGACGGTCGAGGTCGCCGGCTGCCACGCCCTCGAAGAGGTCGACGATGTCGCTCTTCAGGCGGAGCATCACACTCTCTGTCTCCGGGTCGCCCATGCGACAGTTGTACTCGATGACCATCGGGTCGCCGCCTACGTTGATGAGTCCGAAGAAGATGAAGCCCTTGTAGTCGATGCCTTCGGAGGCGAGCCCCTCTACTGTGGGCCTGACGATGCGGTATTCCACCTTCTTCATCCATTCCGGGGTGGCGAAGGGCACCGGAGTCACGCTACCCATACCACCGGTGTTCAGGCCGGTGTCGTGCTCGCCGATGCGCTTGTAATCCTTTGCCTCGGGCAGAAGTTGGTAGTGACGCCCGTCGGTAAGGACGAACACCGAGCACTCGATGCCGGAGAGGAACTCCTCGATGACCACACGGGCAGAGGCGTTGCCGAACATTCCGCCGAGCATCTCACGCAACAGGCTCTTCGCTTCGTCGAGGGTGGGGAGGATGAGCACGCCCTTGCCGGCACACAGTCCGTCGGCCTTCAGCACATAGGGCGGCTGCAGGGTCTCAAGGAAGGCGAGGCCAGCGTCGAGTGTCGTGCCGTCGAAGGTCTCGTAACGTGCGGTGGGGATGCCATGGCGCTGCATGAACGCCTTGGCAAAGTCTTTGCTGCCCTCCAGGCGAGCGCCACTGGCCGAGGGGCCTATCACGGGGATGGCAGCGGTGCGGGGGTCGTTGGCAAACGCATCGTAGATGCCGTTGACGAGCGGGTCTTCGGGACCCACCACCACCATGTCGATGGCGTTGTCGGCGGCGAAGTCCTTCAGTTTTGCGAAGTCGTTGACACCGATAGGCACGTTCTCACCCACATGGCATGTTCCGGCATTTCCGGGAGCGATGTAGAGTTTCTCACAACGTGGACTTTGGGCGATTTTCCATGCCAGCGCATGTTCGCGCCCGCCGCTTCCTAAAAGCAATAATTTCATCTTTTTATATTTGAGGTTTGAGTTTTAAGTTTTAAGTTTTTTCTTTGGCCAAAATCTTCAATTTTCAATTTTCAATTTTCAATCGAACGTAGCCCTTATTTAATTTATTTCAGATAGTCCTCAAAATACTGCGTGATGCGCTCATGCAGATGCACGCTCTTTTGTCCACGCATGTTGTGGGGCTCGCCGGGGTAGACGAAGAAGTCGGGCTGAGTGCCTGCCTTGATACAGGCATCGATGAACGAGAGGCAGTGCTGCGGCACCACGGTGAGGTCGTTCAGTCCTTGGATAATCTGCAGGTGTCCTTTCAGGTCCTTCGCCTTGCCGATGAGTGAGGTCTTCTCGTAACCCTCTGGATTGGTCTGCGGCGTGTCCATATAGCGTTCGCCATACATCACCTCATACCATTTCCAGTCGATCACCGGACCGCCTGCCACGCCCACCTTGAACACATCGGGGTGTGAGGTCATCATGGTGATGGTCATGTAACCGCCGAAACTCCATCCGTGCACGCCGATGCGGTCGGCATCGACATAGGGCAGCGACTTCAGGAAGTCGACACCACACATCTGGTCGGCTGTCTCCACCACGCCCAATTGGCGGAAGGTGGCTTGCTCGAAGGCCAGGCCGCGGTCCTTGCTGCCGCGGTTGTCGAGGATGAAGAGCACGTAGCCTTTCTGCGCCATGTAGGTCTCCCAGCCCCTCGACATATAGTTCCAGCGGGCCTCCACGTTGCGGGCGTGCGGACCGCCATAGACATATATGACCGTGGGGTATTTCTTCGTGGCATCGAAATGTGGGGGCTTCACCATGCGGTAGTAGAGGTCGGTCACACCGTCGGCAGCCTTGATGGTGCCGCATGAGAACTCTGGCACGGCATAGCCTTTCCAGGGGTCGGGGGCATCGAAAAGCACATGCTTGTCGGCGCGGCCCAGGGTCACCAACTCGATGCGTCGCGGCACATCGGGCTCGCTGTAGTTGTCGTAGAGGTGTTTTCCCGAGGCAGAGAGGATAGAGGTGTGGCGCCCGTCGTCCTGATAGGTGTTGGCATGACAGCCACGGCCGTTGTCGAGCAGCGTGCGCTTGCCGTTGGAAAGGCTCACCTCATAGAGGTTGTTCTGTATGTCGCTGGCCTCGGTGGAGAGCACCACCACGCTCTTGCGGTCGCGGCAGAAGCCCACGAGGTCGAGCGTCACCCACGGTCCCTTGGTGATTTGCTTGATCAGTTTGCCCTTGGTGTCGTAGAGATAGAGGTGGTTGTAGCCGTCGCGCTGACTCATGAGGATGAACTTGTTGGCATCCCATGGCACGAAGGTGATGGGGAAGAGGGGCTCGGCATAGCGGTCGTTGTGCTCGCTGTAGATAACTCCCTCGCGGTTGCCGCTCACGGCATCGTAGACCACCAGTTCGATGTCGGTCTGGTCGCGGTTGAGTTCGAAGATATAGATTTTCTTCGAGTCGGGGCTCCATTGGATATTCGTGAAATAACGGTCGGTGGGGTCGCCCGCCTTCAGGTAGATGGTGCGCTGTGTCGTCATGTCGTAGACTCCCACGGTGACGAGATGGCTCGTCTCGCCAGCCATGGGATACTTGTCGGGCTCCTCGGTGGCGATGCGGGTGGTGATGTTCACCTGGGGATAGTCGGTCACCATGCTCTGGTCCATGCGGTAGAAGGCAAGACGCTGCCCGTCGGGGCTCCAGAAGGTGCCCTTGTAGATGCCGAACTCGTCGCGGTGCACACTCTGGCCGTAGACAATCTCACGGCTGCCGTCGGTGCTGAGTTGGTGCTCTTTGCCATTGGCGTCGCGCACGTAGAGTTGGTGGGCATCCACGTAGGCGGTGGCACGCGATGCGGCACACCAGTCGTTGGCATCGAAACGCCCTTTCTGCTTCCAACTCACCTGCTTGCGCTCCCAGTCGTAGAGTATGCGCCATGAGCCGTTCTCCACCATCACGAGGGTGGAGTCGGGGTAGGGGAAGAGGGCGTAGTCGAGCCGGTAGACCTGCTCTTCCTCAGCGAGATGGCTGTTGATGTCGGCAAGGGTGAAGAGGGCCTGCTGCCGGCGTGTCTTGGGGTCGATGCTTACGCAGCCCTCGCGCTCGGTACTCACGAGGATGTCGCCCCACCAGGTGTAGTATTTCGTCTGGGGGGTCATGTTGCGGTAGTTCTTCCCGCCAAAGTTCAGGTCCTCGAGGGTGAAGAGTTTGTCTTGTGCCATGAGAGTGGTGCTGGTGAGGACGGCCAGGATGAAGGTCGCCCAACGCGATGCGGGGTTAGTCTTCATTGTCGTTCCTCCTGTCGTTCTCACGGCGGCCACGGCGCTGACGGTCGTCGCCGTCCTTGCGCCAGCCACTGTCTCTGAATCGTCTGTTGTCGCTGCGGCCGCCGCCTCTTGAACGGCGGTCGCCATCGCGGTCACCGTCGCGGAAACGGCGCTTGCCACCACGGTCGTCGTCGCGGAAGCGGCGTTCTTTATCGGGCTTGCGGCCGGCATTCTCCTCATCGCGACGGAAGGAGCCGAGGCGGTGGTGATGGAACGTGAAGGTGCGGATGTCGCCTTCTTCGTTGCTCGCATCTTCTTCAAGGCGTTGCTTGAACTCCCTGTTCTTCTTGAAACGGCGCTTCTCTGCCATTGCCGCCTTCTCTTCCTCGGTCTTCACGATGCCGCCTTCGCTGCGGAATTCCTTGAGTTTGCCCTCGAAGATGGTATACTTGCGGAACTCGCACTCCAGCGAACCGTTGTAGACGGGAATCTTGATAGACGGACGGAGGCCTATCTGGTCGAAACACTCCTCGCGGTAACTCAGTATCCAGGCCTCATTGCCCACGAAGGCGCGTTTCAGGCGCTCGCCGATGGTGGCGTAGGTGCCCAGCAGGTCGGGGGTGGAGATTCGCTCACCGTAGGGCGGGTTGGTCACCATGATGCTCTTTTCGGCGGGTTGCGTGAAGTCCTTGATATCGGCCTGCTCTATGGTGATGTCGGCGGTAAGACCGGCGGCACGCACATTGAGGCGAGCGGTGTTCACGCTCTTCATGTCGATGTCGTAGCCATAGATATGGTGCTCAAACTCCCGCTCGCGGGAGTCGTCGTTGTAGATTTCCTCGAAGAGGTCGGCATCGAAGTTGGGCCATTTCTCAAAGGCGTAACTCTTGCGGAAAACGCCGGGAGAGATGTTGCGGGCGATGAGGGCGGCCTCGATGGGCAGTGTGCCCGACCCGCACATCGGGTCGATGAAGTCGCATTCACCCTTCCAGCCGGTCATGAGAATCATGCCGGCTGCCAGCACCTCGTTGAGGGGGGCTTCCACCGACTCCTGACGGTAGCCACGGCGGTGGAGCGACTCGCCACTGGAGTCGAGACTCAGCGTGCCGTCTTCGTCGGCAATATGGATATGCAGGCGGATGTCGGGGTTGGTCACCGAAATGTTCGGACGACTGCCCGTTCGCTCGCGAAACTGGTCTACAATGGCGTCTTTCACCTTGTAGGCCACAAACTTCGAATGGCGGAACTCCTCGGAGAAGATGACGGAGTCTACGGCGAAGGTCTTGTTGTTGTCGATAAATTCCGACCAGTCCACCTTCATCACCTCGTTGTACACGTCGTCGGCACTACGGGCTTTGAAGTGGATGATGGGTTTCAGAATACGGATAGCGGTGTGGAGTTGGAAATTGGCGCGGTACATCAATTCTTTGTCGCCTTTAAACGACACCATTCTACGGCCAATCTGCACGTCGTTGGCTCCCAGTTCGGTCAGTTCTTGTGCCAGGATGGGCTCCAGGCCCATGAAAGTCTTGGCAATAAGTTCGAATTCCATTTTTCTCGTTGTGTATGCAATAAAATAAAAAAGAAAGGAACGCGTCCCGTCTTTGGGGGCAAAGGTAGTGAAAATCATGCGAAAGACCAAAATATGCTCGCATAAAAATATGTTTTCGTGTAGAATGTACGTTGATGTTTCGCAAGCCTCTAACTTCGAGAGTTGAGCGGAAGCGAAACAATAATGATAATAAAAACGGAATAAAATTTTTTATAATTGTTTATTATGCTTATCTTTGCATGTTCAAAGACGAACAATGTGAAAAATGTCATCCATTTGGAGGACGACAACATACCCGATGAGTAAAACAATAGTAAAAATATCACTGATTTTCCTGTTCCTGGTGATGGCTCTGGCCGCACAGGCGCAGGTCACTGGCATCGTCGTCGACAAGGAAAGCGGCGACACCATTCCCTTTGCCAGTCTGCTCTACAAAGGGCATCACGTGACGGCAGTGGGCGAGGCCGATGGCACCTTCTCTATTGAGCGTCACAACGGATGGACTCTCACCGTGAAGGCCGTGGGATACAAGACGTTCACCGTCAGCGTAAAGGCCGACACGCCAATGCCTCTGGTGGTCAGGATGAAGCCCGAGGCACAGCGCCTCGACGAGGTGGTGGTGAAATCGAAACGCCGCAGCAAGTACAGCCGCAAGAACAATCCCGCAGTGGAACTTATGAAACGGGTGGTGGAGGCGAAGAAGCGCACCGACTTGGAGAACCATGACTTCTACCAATACTCCAAGTACCAGAAAATCACGCTCGCCCTGAACGACGTGACTCCTACCGAACTGGAGGAGGTGCAGGAGCGGAAGATGCAGTGGATGCTCGACCAGGTGGAAATCTGCCCGCTCAACAACAAACTCATCCTGCCGCTCTCCGTCGACGAGACGGCACTGCAGCATATCTACCGCAAGTCGCCCAAACAGCACAAGGACATCATCAAGGGGCAGTCGACCAAGGGTGTGAACCAACTCATTGAGACCGGCGACATCCTCAACTCCATCCTCAAGGATGCCTTCACCGACGTAGATATCTACGACGACCAGATAAGATTGCTGAAACACCCCTTCACCAGCCCGATAGGAAAGGATGCCGTGGCGTTCTACCGGTTCTATATCGAAGACACCGTCTACGTGGGCAACGAGAAGTGCATCCATTTGCAGTTCACACCCAACAACCAGCAGGACTTCGGTTTCAGGGGTGAGATTTACATCATCAACGACTCCTCACTCCACGTGAAGAAATGTAACCTCACTCTGCCACAACGGAGTGATGTCAACTTCGTGGAGGGCATGAAAGTGGAGCAGGAATATATGCAACTGCCCAACGGAGAGTGGGTGCTCAATGTCGACAACATGATAGTGGAACTGTCGCTCAGCAACCTTCTCAGCAAGGCTGCCGTCATCCGCAATACCTACCTGCACGACTATTCCTTCGAAGAGATTTCCAGAACGCTCTTCAAGGGCAAGGCGAAGACGAAGGTCGACCCCAACGCCCGCTTCCATGGCGATGAGTTCTGGAGTGAGTACCGCAAGGTGGACCTCACCAAGGGTGAGGACTCCATGGACGACTTCATCGACAAAATCAAGAACGTGAAGGGATTCAAGTATATCCTCTTTGCTGCCAAACTGCTTATCGAGAACTTCGTGGAGACGAGTGGTCCCAACGGGAAGAGCAAGTTCGACTTCGGACCGGTGAATACCGTGGTGTCGAACAACTTTGTCGACGGACTGCGATTCAGGATTAGCGGACAGTCGACGGCTGCCTTCAACCCGCACCTCTTCTTCAAGGGATACTATGCCTATGGCACGAAGGGGAAGCGACACTACTTCAACACGCAGGTCACCTACTCGTTCAACAAGAAAGAATACCAGCCCACAGAGTTCCCCATCCGCAGCATTTCGTTCACTCATGCCTACGATGTGATGTCGCCCTCAGACAAGTTCCTCGTCACCGACAAGGATAATGTCTTCACAGCGTTCAGGTGGAAGAAGGTAGACCAGATGTATTTCTACCACAGGCAGGAACTGAAGTTTGACTGGGAGACGGAAGATGGATTCCGCACGATCTTCGACTTGAAGCGTGAGAGCAATGAGCCCACGGGCGAACTGGCGTTCAACAGGCTCAGCGACGGCGCTCCCGTCTACAAGATGCGCACCGCCGAGATGTCGCTCGGTTTCATCTACTGTCCCGGACGCACATATATCAATACCAAGCAGCACCGCTTGCCCGTCAATACCGATGCGCCGGAGTTCTCCGTCACCCACACCATGGGCTTCGACGGCGTGCTTGGCGGAGAGTATAAGTACAACTATACCGAACTGGGCATCTATAAACGATTCTGGCTCAACAGTTGGGGAAAGTGCGACGTGAGAATCAAGGGAGGCGCACAGTGGAACAAGGTGCCCTTCCCATTGCTTATCCTTCCTCCAGCCAACCTGTCGTATATCCTCGACGAGGGAACTTTCGCGCTGATGAACAACATGGAGTTCCTCAACGACCGCTTCCTGATGCTCGACATCAAGTGGGATGCCAACGGCAAGATTCTTAACCGCATACCGCTTGTCCGGAAACTGAAGTTCAGAGAGGTGTTCGGCGTGAAGGGCATGATAGGACGGCTCACCGACAAGAACAACCCCTTCCTGCCTTCCAATGCCAACGACAATGCACTCTTCGTGTTCCCCGAAGACTCACATCTCATGCATGGGGCAGAGCCTTATTGGGAGATGTTTGTGGGCTTGCACAATATCCTGAAATTCTTCGAGGTAGACTATGTGCACCGCATGAGTTACACCGGTTTCAAGGGCGTACACCGACATGGAGTACGCGTGGGTTTCCATTTCAATTTCTAATCACCGCAACAACTATGAGAAAAATCAGCAACCCATGGATACATAAAGAGGGATACGACTGCTTCGGCTGTGCCCCCTCCAATCCCATCGGACTCCACATGGAGTTTTTCGAGGAAGGTGAACAAATTATCAGTTTCTGGCGGCCACAGGAGCATTACCAGGGATGGGTGGGGGTGCTGCACGGCGGCATCATCGCCACACTCATCGATGAGACGGCAGGATGGGTGGTGACACGAAAACTGCAAGCGGCGGGAATGACGGCAAAACTCAACGTCAGTTACCATAAGGCGCTGATGGCAGATGAGACACAAATCACCATACGCGCGCAGATTACCCTCCAGCGCCGACAGTTTGCCGATATCCATGTGGCGGTAGAGAATGCCCATGGCGAAGTGTGTGCCGAAGGCGATGCCACCTATTGCGTGCTCGACGAGCAGAAGTCGCGCGAGATGGGATTCGAGCACTGCAACGTAGAAGGCGACAACCTCCTGCCATTCTGAGAAAACTAGATGCTTTAGATTATAGTAACTATAGAAACTATAGTAACTATAGAAAACTATAGAAATCTATAAACCCATAAAAAAGGCTGGCAAGCGCCAGCCTTTTTCCTTGTCATCAGATATTGAATTTCTTGCGAAGTTCGTCAAACTGCTTCTGGACAATCTCCAGACCGCTGTCGAGCATCTCCTTGGCCTTGTCGACACCCTCGTTGAGGTTCTCACGGGCACCGGAGATACGCTCCTGCACCTCGGGGTCGTTGAGTTTTGCCTGAGCCTTCTCCTTCATGTCCTCAAGACGCTCCTTGGCTTTGCCAAGGGTCTCGCGCAGACCGTCCTTGCTGTCGCCAATCTTGTCGATGGCTTCGTCTTTCGCTTCGCTCAGGTTCTCCTTGGCCTTCTCGAAACCTTCCTTCGCCTCGGCACCGATGTTCTCGGCGTGTTTGCGCAGGTCGGCCTTGATTTCATCAGAACTGTGGCTGTCGAGGTACTCTACCAACTCGTTGTATTTCTTCTGGGCATCTTCTGCCATCTCGCCAATCCCTTTCTTCAAGGAGGCAATAATCTCATCAAAATCGTTCATAATATTGGGGTTAATGGATTAATAGTTGAACACTGTGGCAAATATAGTGAATTTTCCAATTCGACGAAAATAATCTCAACAAAAAATACAATCTTCAGTAAATTCTCCATTTCCACGTCTGCCCACCTTTTTCGAGTGTCAGGTGCTCACTGTCGAGAGCGGTGACCTTCAATCGGATATCAGAGAAGGGCTTCAGCCCATACGACTGCTCTATCATTACGGTGTCTCTGCGCTCACCAGCAATGGAATGGCACTGGATGAAGAGGCTGTCGCCCTGGTGCTGGAAGTTGCCATACACCTCGCCCTCGCCCAATGAGCGGAACATGACGATAGCGCCCGAAAAACTCACGTATTTCGTGTCGGAGTCTGACAGGCGCCACTGACCGAACAGGTCGCCTGCTTCGCCACCCTCCTGACATGCCCCCAGGAGGAAGAGCAGCGTGAGGAGAAGTGCTTTAGAGTATCTTGCCATGGTAGCCTATCTTGATGTTGAATGTAGAACAGTCGCCGTAGATGTTGCCTTTGTCGAAGGCATAGGCACCGCTGACGTGCCATGGCCCCCGGTCGTAGTTGCACTGCAGCAGCGCATCGAAGGAGTGGTGCTTTACCGGCAGCGGGGCGGCATAGGTGCCCCAGCCCTCACGGTATGAGCACTTCACCAGGTAGGAGAGCCGCTGACTCAGTTCGCCGTTCATGCCCAGATGCCAGGCCTTCACCCTGTTGTCGCGGAATTTCGTGTAACCATCCTTATTATATATAGGTGAGGCGAGGAGGGCGGTGCCCGGAGTCATGCCATAGTGGGTGTAACTGTCGTAGAACACATGGTTGTAGTAATTGTCGTCGCCGGTCACGTAGTCGGTGATCTGACTACGGATAGGCTCTGGAAAGTCGGCATTGTCCCAATGGATGGGACCCGACTGGTTCGTCGATTGGAAAAACTCCAGCACAACTCCCCTGACATACTGTCTGCCGGATGCCTTGTTGTTGTACTGAAGTCCCCACAGACCGTCGTAGCCGTTGCTCTTTCGCATGCCCGAGCCGTCTTCAAAGGGGTCGTCATAATACACTTGAAGCAGGTGCGACGGCGTGATGTTCCACCCTAACTGCACGGTCATCGTCCCGAGGTGGTTGCCGAATATCCAGTCTTCCATCGCCTCGTTCTCCACGTAGTTCTTGTCGCCAAGGGGGAGGATTACATTCCAAAACGCCTTGAGGCTGGCAGGTTTCGTCTTGCCGGTGAGTACGCCGTGCTCATAGCCGTAGCCGGTGCCGCCGAACTGCACCACATGTTCTATACCTGCCAGGATGAAGAACCGCTTGTTGGTGGGGGTGCGCAGGTAGAGGTGTTTCTGGTGATAATAGGCTCCTGTGGCGTATATTTTGTTCACGTCGCCAGCCTCACGGAATCTCTCCTCACGATAGTTGTTGTCCATGAACTTGCCGTAGCCGAAGTCGAAGTTGATGGAAAGCCACCCTTTGGTGAATGGCACGGTCCAGAAATCGTTGGTGCCGAAATGCACCTGTGGTATGGGCTTGGCATTGATGCCTTTGGCAAACGACCCGCTGGAGAGGAGGTCGTCGCGTGCCACCTGTTTCTCTTCGCGGCTGCCTGCCTCGATAAAGAACGGCCCGTACGACAGGTTGGCGTAGCACTGCTGCAGATACGCCGGGTGGTCGGCGTGTACGGAGGCCAAGGCATCGATGGCACCTGAGACGGCAAGGTTGTTGTTGAAGAAATGCTTCACGTTGATGGCACCACGCAGATATGCTGTGTTGGAGCGCGTACCCACTACATGATGGCGGTTGGTGGCGAGTTGATAGGCGGTGTAGTCGCCCGTTCCTGCCGAAGCCTCTGCTGTCAGGTCGTAGGTGATGTGGGTGCCTACGGGGGCTGAACAACATTCAAAGGTGATGGAATCCAACAAGTAATCTTGTGATTTCGCTGACATGGAAATCACAATACAAGCAGTGAGAAGTATGACATACCTGTGGTTCATGGGGTAGGGGATTGCCTTTATCATAAAAACGACATCAAGGCTATTTTATTGCCTACATCACCGATACCATATTTGCTCATTCCATTTTTTATAGTTATCTTTGCAAAGTTCACAGGGGCTTTAGGGGCTATGCTGAATAATCTTCAATTTTCAATTTTCAATCTTCAATAAAAATGAACAACATTCTCCTCATTCCCGATATACACGGTCGCACATTTTGGCGTGATGCCATAGAAAATACCTCATGGAGCCATGTGGTGTTTCTTGGCGATTATACCGACCCTTATCCCTATGAGGGCATCTCGCCCGAGGAAGCCCACAACAATTTTATCGACATCCTCCATTACACCGTCGACCACCGTGACCAAACCACGCTCTTGTTGGGCAACCATGACATGCACTACAAGTCGCAGGTATTCCGTGAACTCGCCATGGGAAGCAGATACTCGTACAAACTGGCCAAACGCTACGAGTACCTCTTCGACACGTTCAGTGGGTTCTTCTCCATGGCATACGACGTGGAGTATGATGGGGTGAAATGCCTGATTACCCATGCGGGGGTGGTGCCCGGATGGTACCAACGCCACGCGAAACTCATCGG